>VGBW01000001.1 GCA_016870365.1 Actinomycetota bacterium
AAATTCAATTTGGGCATATACCTGTTGACTGCGAAGGTAAGACAACTCATCATTAGCACCTCCATCAACATAATCAAAAACTGCTTTCGGTACTCGTTTTTTAGCTAGCAACCTAATTTCTGGCAGATTGACTGCTTGATTCAATTTCCTGCCCAGCCTGGGAAATTTTGGCAAAGACCAACCTAGTAATGGTTTAATGTTTTCTATCTTGGCAGCTGTCTTTTCATTTTAGATTGTAAGTCTATAGGCGCGTTTGGCCGTTCCCGACCAAAACGACTCCTGTTCAGATATCGAGAGAGACTGTACGAAAGATTCAACTAATTCGATAGTTTGGCTATAGGTGGCAGCTAACAAGCAAACAGGCCAATCTGAACCGAACATCATTCGTTGTGGTGTAAAACTATGCAGTACATGCTCCAGATATGGTTGAAAAGTTTTATTGGTCCAGTTATCCCATTTTGCTTCAGTAAATAGACCAGAAACTTTTACATATACATTTTGAAATTTCGAAATCTCACTTATTTGATCAGCCCAAGGCTGCATAATTCCCTGCGCCATGAAAGGCTTTGAAATATGATCAAGCACAAAAAAATTGTCAGGCGATTGCCTAACCATATCAACGGCAGCAGCCAGCTGAGGAGGCCTAGTTAGAATATCAAAAGTTAGACCCGATTCTGCTATTCGCTTAATATTTTTTAGTACATCATCACGAAGAAACCAATTTGGATCCGATTTATCTTGTGCTAAATCTCGAATTGAAACTAAGTTTTTTCCACCTGGATGAGATTGATACTTTTCCAATTGGGGTCTGATATCTGAACTCTCTAAATCTAGCCAGCCAACCACAGCACATACTTTTGGGTGTTTCAAGGATAAATCTAAGAATTCAGGAGTTTCATCAACTGTTGGTACGGTTTGCACTATGACCGTATAGTCAATCTCTGCTTTTGCTAATTCAGGTTCAAATTCATCCATTAAAATAGTTCGTGCGATGGGTTTTACCGCTTCCCCTTGCATCCAAGTTTGTGGACGGACCTTTAAATCCCAGATGTGATGATGTGAATCAATTCGCATAGTCACAGTATCTTACTCCTTACAATCTCAAACTCCACCTCACATTTGCGCCAAATTTCTGTCGACTTATTCACCCCACCTTCTTCATTCCAAAATAATCTATTCAATATGTGCGATTTCATATTTTCAAATTGCTTTTTATTTATGACCGCGCCATCCAATTTAGCGCCTTTTGAATTTATCGAGGTGTTGAAAAATAAATCGGGTAAGGTGTCGCTCTCTACCGACACTCCTAATTTATCATTCATATCTCGCTGAAAAGCCAAGCGCATAAGGCCTATTTCGAATAACTCTGCTCTAGTTATTTGCTTATTTAATTGAAAACTTAAGATTTTTAGAATGTCAGCTAACTTCAATTCACGGGTTGGTGGAGCTGCATAAATACAGACACCGATGGCATCCAGTGCAGACCATAGTAGCCACAGGTCTGCAATACTTTGCTCTCGTCTTGAATCTAAAGTTCCAAGTGGTAATCCACCCTTTGGAATGCCAAACTCTTCACCATATTCGACATGTCTACTCCAAGCCCAATTTGGATCAAAATCTATGTCATGTTCTATTACATCATATCTTGGACCTGAAGGATTTAACGCCATAGCTAAGAATAGTCCTTGATTGCCCCTTGGATCCCATGGTGGAATTGCCATGCCTTTTATCTGATTGAAACCTGTTTGTAGTTTCTTCCTTTTTACCAGATCTACTGACTCAATAATTGATCCATTTGATTCTAAATTTTCTTGACTTAGCAGGGAGGCTATATATAGGTGTTCAACTCCTATCTGATTGCAGTACGAATTAAATTGAATTAGCTGTTCGGTATTAGCCTCGCCAAATTGAGATAGCAGTGCCGCGATACTTAATTGGTGTTGTCGACCCCCATCAATCGGAGAATCATCAACCAGATAAGACTTAAAACATTGTTGAGGACATCCTGGACAGCTATTCGTTCCCACATCCTTTAAGTAAGGAATAAAGGATTCAGGTTCAAAAATTTCCACGCTTGTAGGAAGGTTTGAGCCAAAGTTGTTTCCTGCCATATAACCCACTAAGGAAGAATTTGCCCAAAGTCCAAAGCCAGGAGGGTCATACTCTGATTTAGTTAGTGGGTTATTGGAAATTTCAGAAAGGTATTGCTTAGTTACATCAGCTATCACAGGGCTTACATCCTTATTACACTTGCCTTTGAATGTTATGTACTTAATGTTCATTCGACCAAATACCGCCCCAAGACCACCTTGGGAAGTCGCAAAACCATAATCGCCAACTACTGACGAAGAGATATTTTCTTTCTCACCTGTATCGCCAATTGCAAGCGTTGATAAAGTGTTGTGACTCAAAACCGATTTTGTGGTTTGCCAGACCGTGGCTCCTTTGAATTTTCTTGCGTCTTGGCAAGTAACACTCAGTGTTTGCTCTAATTCCATCTCTATACCAGTAATTGAAGAGGCTTGATTAATTACTGCCACGGCATCAATATCAAGTGAATAGAGTGAGTTGGCAAGTCGACCTTGTACCTTGGATTCAATTAATCCGCCAGATTGGGGGGATACTGCTGAAATTGTTGCATCTGAAAGTCCAACCCCATATCTTCCTCCCAATATGCCTCTTGATATGACAACAAAATTATTGCCATTTACCAAATCAGTTAAAGCCGATAAGAGTGGCACTGCAATCGGCAGTAAAGGATTACTTAGACTTACCCATATCACATTATGAGTGGAATTACTTAGGTCAATTACTACAACCTTAGCCATGGCACTCCTTTAGAATTATTAAGAGCATATAGGCTAGGGGCTACAAATAGAAGGGCAAGTCATGGCTAAGATTACGGCTTTTAGAACTTTAGATATTAGGTTTCCAACCTCGACGGAAAAACATGGGTCCGATGCCATGAATCCAGATCCAGATTATTCTGCTGCTTACCTAACTCTCGAGACGGATGATCCAAAACTTACTGGACATAGTTTGGTTTTTACTATTGGTAGAGGAAATGATTTGCAGTGCAACTCGATTGCGCAACTAGCCGAGACAGTCATAGGTGAGGAAGTTGGGACTCTTGAAAAGCGAATCGGCCAAATAGGCAGAGATTTAGTTAGAGACTCTCAAATTCGTTGGCTTGGACCTGAAAAAGGTATACCTCATATGGCAGCCGGTGGAGTGATAAATGCGTTATGGGATTTGATTTGCAAGAAAAACAATAAGCCGTTATGGAAACAACTAGCAGATATGAGTCCAGAGGAATTGGTGGAGTTAATTGACTTCAGACACATATCTGATGCCATTACACCAGCTGAAGCGTTGGCAATTCTAAGGAGCGCTCAGGCAAACAAGAAAGTTAATGAGGATTTACTTTTACAAAAAGGTTTACCTGCATATACCACCACTCCGGGTTGGTTGGGATACAGCGATGAAACCATGATCAGGTTAGCAAAAGAGGCGATGGCAGAGGGATTTGAATTAATCAAAATGAAAGTCGGACGTTCGCTTGAAAATGATATTCATCGTTTAGAGCTAATTCGCAAAACCATTGGTAAAGATATAAAGCTAGCTTGTGATGCAAATCAAGTTTGGGATGTAGAAGAGGCAATCCGTTGGATAAAAGCCATTAGTCACGTAGATTTGTTTTGGGTAGAAGAACCTACCTCCCCAGATGACATCTTAGGACATGCAACAATTGCAAAGGCAATTGCTCCAACCAGAGTTGCAACGGGAGAGCATGTTCATAATCGAATTATGTTTAAACAAATGTTGCAAGCGGGATCTATGTCTTTTCTCCAACTAGATGCCACCCGTACTGCTGGAATTAACGAAAATGTGGCCATTATTGTTATGGCAGCTAAGTTTGGTGTACCAGTTTGTCCACATGCCGGGGGAGTAGGGTTGTGTGAAATGGTGGCTCATTTAGCTATGTTTGATTCAGTAGCTGTGACTGGACATCATGATAGAAGAGTGGTTGAGTTTGTTGACCATCTACATGAGCATTTTGTTATCCCAACTCAGATAAGAAACGCTAATTATGTTGCACCACTGGTACCTGGTGCAGGAGCTGAAATTAAGCAGCAATCTTTAATTGATTATGACTACAACACGGGTTCTGTTTGGAAATCTAGGAAATAAAAATAGGCCCAGCAATAGCTGGGCCTATTTGATCTACAGAAGATCAGATTTTGCTATTAGTCGTATAGAACGGCTGCAATATCTGGATCGTCAATATTGGTCTTGTCGTACCACTTGAATCCAGTGTCAATTAATTTAGGCAATGTCTCGCCAGCAATTGCACGCACTGAAGCTTCAATGCACTTTGTTCCAATTCCAATTGGATCTTGAGTAATGGCACCGGCCATGGATCCATCACGGATCGCATCCTTTTGTGCCTTTCCTGAGTCATATCCAATAACGGTGATCTTTCCTACCTTATTGGACTCCTTGACACCATTTAGGACACCAATTGCTGATCCCTCATTAGCACCAAAGAAGCCTTTGATGTCTGGGTTTGAAGCAATGATTGCCTTTGTGATGTCTGTTGACTTAAGTTGATCGCCACCACCATATTGGGTAGTAACGATCTTGATGTTTGGATACTTGCTCTTAATTTGATCAGTGAATCCCTTAACACGGTCAATACCGGTTCGTGATGTTTGATCATGAGCAACAATTGCCACTTTGCCTGAGCCACCAATTAGTTCAGCCATCTTATCTGCAGCAAGTGCAGCGGAAGCGACTGAGTCAGTAGCAGCAGTTGTGACTGGAATGTCACTATCTACACCAGAGTCGAAACCAATTACAGGAATACCTGCAGCTTTAGCTTCTTCTAGTAGTGAATTTGCAGCTTTTGAATCAAGAGCAGCGAAGCAAATTGCAGCTGGCTTCTTGGCAAGTGCTGCCTGAAGTTGCTCAAGTTGCTTATCAACCTGTGACTCATTTTCTGGACCTTCATAGGTCATAGTTACATTGTTAGCCTCAGCAGCATTTGTGGCACCCAGTTGTACTGCTTGCCAGAATTGATGCTGGAAGCCTTTAGAAATGATGGCAACATATGGCTTGTCGCCAGACGCGCTATCACCGCCTGAAGAACAACCAGTCAAAATTAGAGCCATTGCTGAAGCAACAACTCCGACTTTGTGAATTGCTTTCACTTTATTCCTTTCCGTACATAGATGATTCAGATTTACGTACTATCTGAATCTATTTATCTCCAGTTGTTTGTCGAGCCGAGGCCACAGCCTCACGTCTACGACGAACGATATCGAGGTAAACGGCCAAAATGACGATAGCCCCCGTTACTACCGTCTGCCATTCCTGTGGGACTGAAAGAACTCGTAATCCATTTGTCAGAGTAGAGATAACCAGTGCTCCGATTACAGTACCGATTATTTTTCCTTCACCGCCTCGAAGTGAAGTACCACCAATTACAACTGCTGCAATAGCTTCTAATTCATATCCCATACCCAAAGAGGGTTGAGCTGAATTTAGCCGAGCAGAAATTAATACTCCGGCTAAACCTGCAGTTGCTCCTGCAAAAACGTACACCCATATTTTCCACATATTGACATTCACACCAGAGAGACGCGCTGCCTCTTCGTTAGATCCTAGGGCAAATGTGTATCGGCCAAAGGTGGTTTTAGTGAGTAACAAGTGGGCAAGATAAGCAACAAAGAAGAAAATCAGCACTATGTTAGGGATTTCCAGCACAGGAACTATAGTTCCCATAGCAATTTCATTAAATCTTGGGGTGTCATTGAAATAAATTGGCTTTAAACCTGAAGCTACTAAGGCAAGTCCTTTTGCAATATATAAAGTGCCTAAGGTAGCAATAAAGGGTGGAATTTTTAGTCTTGCGATCAAAACTCCATTAAAAGCCCCACCTGAAGTTCCAGTTACTATACCGACAATTATTCCTAACCAGATCGGTAACTCCCAGTTAGTAATAATAATTCCAGTTGCTACCGCCGAAACAGTCATCATAGTTCCCACTGATAGGTCAATGCCACCTGTGATGATCACAAAAGTGGCACCTAAAGCCAATACCCCATTAACCGTAGCTGCTAACAAGATTCCATTAATATTTGGAATTGTTAGAAAATTTTCAGAGGCAAATGAAAAGAAAATAATCATTATCACTAAGGAACCAAAAGCCAATACTCGTTGCAGTGCATCAGATCTAATCTTTAGAGACCTCGAAAATCCCCGGTTTTGCACATCTCCTCCTGACTAGTTTCTCATCGTGGCAAATGCCATGATGCTTTCCTGGTTGGCTTCTTTATTGAGAAGCTCTCCAGTAATTCTTCCTTCACACATTACCAAAATTCTATGGCTCATCCGCAAAATTTCTGGAAGTTCCGAGGAAATCATGATGATCGACTTACCTTGTTCAATTAGATCATTCATTAATTTGTTGATTTCGCTTTTAGCACCAACATCAATTCCTCTAGTGGGCTCATCAAAAATTATTATTCGTGAATCAGTGGTCAGCCACTTACCAATAGCTACCTTTTGCTGATTGCCACCAGATAGATTTCCTACTCGCTGTTTAGTTGTTGGTGTTCTGATGGAGAGATTTTTTACCTGCCGTTCTGCTGCAACTTGAATTTTCTTGTTGACAGTTAATCCAAATTTGGCGAATTTTTTATAGACACCTAGCACCGTATTGGCTTCAATATCTAGGCTCAAAGCTAGTGCTAGTTGTTTGCGATCTTCAGATAGGTATCCAATACCGTGCTTAAGCGCATCTTGCGGTGTGTGAATTTCAACTTTCTGATTGTTGATGAAGATTTCCCCGCTAACTAATCGATCAGCACCAAAGATTGTTCTTAGTACCTCAGTTCTACCCGCGCCGACTAGTCCAGCAAATCCCAAAATTTCACCTTTATACAACTTAAATGAAATATTTTTTACAAATCTACCGTTATTGAGATTTCTAACCTCAAGCACTACCGGTTGTTTTGTGGTCGAGGGTATGTGAGGAGACTCTTGAAAGAGAGTTCTACCTACCATCATTGAAATAATCTTATCTACGGCCGCCTCTTTAGTATCTAGGGTATCTACATACTTTCCATCTCTCATAACAGTTATGCGGTCAGATATCTGCTTCAACTCTTCAAGACGATGAGAGATATAGATAATTCCAACCCCTTTAGCTTTTAAACCTCGAATGACGGTAAACAACTTATTAATTTCATTATTGGTTAACGCAGCGGTTGGCTCATCCATAATCAAAACTTTTGAGTTAAAAGATAAAGCCTTGGTGATCTCTACCATTTGCTGCTGGGCAACAGATAGGCCTTGAACTTTTCGATTTGGATCTAATTCAAGGTGTAACTGCTTGAACAGCTTACTAACTTCAGCAGCTAGTCCACTATCGTTTAAGATAAACTTTAATTTTCGAGGTTCTCTGCCAATAAAAATATTTTGGGCAATTGTTAGATCCGGCATTAAATTCAACTCTTGGTGAATAATGCTGATTCCCAAATCTTGGGCACTCCTTGGGCCATCTAAGTGGAGTGGTTTGCCTTCCAATAAAATCTCACCACTATCGGCAGTGGCAATTCCAGAGAGAATTTTGACTAAAGTAGATTTGCCAGCACCATTTTCCCCAACCAGGGCATGCACCTCTCCTGGGCGCAAATCAAACCGTGCTTTGTCCAAAGCTAGAACGCCGGGATAACGTTTTGAGACACTCTCCATACTTACTAAATTACGAACCAATCCCAATGCTCCTTAAATCTAGTGACGGGCAAGCATGAATTCTTGCCCCTTGCTATCTACCCGGCAAGCCATTTTGGTTAAGAAACAATAACGTTTTTGTGATTACTCAGGCTGGTCTCTACTTTCCCATGATGGTTTGATTGCCGCATGAAAGCGATCTCTATTACCGCTCCAAGCCAATTGGAACTGATTGAACTTGCCGATCCCACCCCAGGTAACTCTGAAGTAGTAGTCGAAGTTGCTGCAGTTGGTATTTGTGGCACCGATTTACATATTTTTGAAGGAGAGTTTGCCCCGAAACTACCGATAATTCCTGGCCATGAGATGAGCGGAGAGGTAGTGGCTATTGGTGCAGGAGTCAAAGGAATCAAAGTTGGAGATTATGTTGCGATCGATCCATCTTTGCATTGCGGAGAGTGTTTTTATTGTCGCCGTGCCCGCGGCAATTTGTGTGAAAATTGGAATGCATTAGGTGTCACATTCCCAGGAGCTGCTGCAGAATTTTTACTATCACCCCAGAAAAATATCCATAAGTTACCAAAGGGAGTTGATTTGAAATCAGCTGCTTTGATCGAGCCACTCTCCTGTGCAGTTAGGGGATTTGATCAACTACCACGAAACCCCGGTTCTCATTATTTAATCTATGGCTCTGGCACTATGGGATTGATGATGGCAGAGCTAGCCAGAATTAATGGTGCTGCGTCAGTCTCGATTGTTGATCTCAACTTAGAAAAACTAAAAACTGCGACAATTTTAGGATTTACCAATACTGCTTCCTCTGCTGATGTATTTGATCAACCGAGAGGATTTGATGTAGTTATAGATTGCACTGGAGTTACCGCCGCAATAAAGGATGGATTAAAGCATGTCATGCCTGGTGGAACTTTTCTACAGTTTGGCGTAGCCAACGAAGGGGCTAAGGTAGAGATTGAGCCATTTTGGATTTATAACAAGGAAATCACCATCGTCGGCTCGATGGCAGTACTGCATTCTTTTGATCGTGCGGTAGAACTTTTCAGCACGGGCGTTTTAAATGCTGAGGTAATGATTTCCGATCAATATCCACTTGACAAATATCAGGATGCATTATTAGCCTTTAAGTCTGGCAAGGGGCGCAAGACGATTGTGCTGCCTAACTAATTACTATGAATGCTCTTTTGCTCTCAGCCATTAATCAGATTGCCATCGCAGAGCAACCTACGCCAAAGCCTGAACCAGGAAGATCGGTAATCAAAGTCTTGGCCTCTGGTTTGTGTGGCACTGATAGACATATTTATAAAGGCGAGTATCCATCGAATAAGCCAGTGATTTTGGGGCATGAATTTGGGGGCGTAATAAACTCCCCCAGTCCAGACTGCAAATATTCCGCAGGGGATCTAGTTTCAGTGGACCCCAACATAGTCTGCGGTAAATGTATAGATTGTTTGGCAGGGCGAACCGCATTTTGTCCCTCACTAATAGCTTTAGGTGTCAATATGAATGGCGGGTTTGCGCAGTACGCATTAGTCCCAGATACTCAACTACATAAAGTAAGTAATGCACTTAATCCGTTGCATTTAGCATTTATTGAACCCACAGCATGCTGTATTCGAGGCCTGGATATTGCAGCTATGCAAGGTGGTGAAAAAGTAGCGGTGCTTGGGGGAGGAGTAATGGGCCAGATTGTGGCTCAGTTAAGTGCACTAGCTAATGCCTCACAGATTACTATGGTAACCCGACAACGTGCTCGACGAGAGCTGGCCATCTCACTAGGTGCTACAGATTCGGTTGATCCGGTAGAAAAGGAGGTCGAATCCAAATTACAAAATTACGATGTGGTTTTTGAGTGTGCCGGAGTAGTGGAAACATTTAATTTGGCTCAAAAAATTGCTCGCAGAGGTGGATCAATTGTGGTTCTAGGCTTAACTCCAGAGAAAACTATGGTTGACTTTAATCCATTTCAATTAGTGATCAAAGAATTACGTATCCAAGGCTCTTTTTTGAATCCCCTAACACAACGGCGAGCCGCTGATTTAGTTGACTCCGGAAAATTGCGTCTAGATCCACTTATTTCTCGTACTTTATCTTTGCTAGAAGTACCAGAAATCCTAAACAAACCACCAGGGCAAAGCGATGTAAAGTATGTGGTAGTGCCTTAGTTCAAGTCGCTGAATTTAGGGTGTTATCACAGGTTCTTGGGGGATTAGTAACCATCTTTCCGATTTCATCATATGAGGATGCAACAGTTTTTTGATTTTGACTTTGGATTTAGGTTGGAAACTGCACTAAGAGTAGCGCTGTTTTATAGCTCCAAGCAGCAATATCTTTGTCGAGTGATTTTTGAGCAAGCACTGATAATCGAGCAGCAGCAAGCTTGGTATTTTCAATAACTTAGCCTTGGTTTCATCTTGGTTGGTATAAGAGTTATCAACTTGTACGGAAACTTCCGCATTTACGATCGTGGCGCATTCAACATTTCGAGGTGGATTCCAAGATTTACCGATATCGGTACCTTGGCTTGGGTCTAATTGTTGGTAACTAGAAGAAGGAGTTCCACTCTGCCTACTACTGAGATAAACTGATGCTACTGCTACGGTTGTAACTACCAGTACAACCAAAGCAGCTGAACTAAATTTTTCATAGGCTGATATATTCTCAAGTAAAAACATTCTAGCTAAAACTAAATCAAGATTCATCACCAAATTCTAGTTAGAAATCTCAAAGAGTGCTAGCGTCCAAGTGTTACTTGTCTATACTCAACTGGTTAATCTCAATTGGTCCAATCCCACAGCAGCCACCAATAATTTCAGCACCCGCATCAAACCACTCTTGAACCAACCGATTACTAAATCCAGATGCGCTACTCCCTGTCCAGATCTTCTTCTTTGCATCCCAAACTCTTCCGGAATTGGGATAGACAATATAAGGCTTGTTTGATTTTACAGAGCGCAATAGATCTGTAATTAACTCTGGTTTGGTGCAATTTATGCCAACTGCCATTGCACTATCGGCTAGATCAACTGCGCTTTGAAAACTTTGCCCAGCATTTGTTTGTTTACCCTCCTTGCAGGAATATGAGATCCAATATGGAATTGGGCAATTAGTTAATAACTCCACTAATACCTCAACCTCAAAGGTATCTGGCATAGTTTCAAGTGCTAAGTAATCTGGTGAAGTTGAAATCAAGATTTCAAGACGCCTGGCATGAAATCCTTTTAGAACGGACTTACCCACACCGTAATTTCCCTTGTACTCAGAGCCATCAGCAAGGGATGCGCCATACGGGCCAATTGATGCTGCCACCTTTACATCTTTACCACTTTGAGCAACAGCATCCTCTGCTAATTGAGTTGATGAGATCAAGGCTTGATCAGTTTCTGCTTCACTCCAGCCACTTTGAGCACAACCTGAGTAGGAGAGTTGATAGGAGGCGGTAATAATGATTTGGGCCCCAGCATTAATGAAATCCAAATGAGCTTTGGTAATTTCAGCAGGGTTTGTTCGAACTAATTCACCAGTCCAGAGTGAGGTGGTTAGTTTGTTGCCATTATTTTCAAGTGCGGTAGATAGTCCACCATCTAATTTGATCACGTGGGGCGGGTAGGGCTCGAACCTACGACGACCGGATTATGAGTCCGGGGCTCTAACCAACTGAGCTACTGCCCCTAGCGCTCCATACTCTACAAGATAGGAGGGTAAGTGATACCTCCGGCTCCTCCTGGTCAGAGGCAATCGCCAAGGCTTTGCTAATGTTTCAGGGTGGAGCAAAGTTTTTGCAACAGAGTAATTGAAAGTTCCTTCAAAGGTTTTCCAATAGATTCCTATGGGAAAACCCTTAAGCAGTTTTTAGCCACTAAGCCAAATCTTTTTGCCGCAAACTTTCAATTTCCCATCATGGTGCTCAAAGCGGGAGCGCTGAAAAACAATATTGAACAGATGGCAAAGTTTTGCAAATCAGTGGGCGCCGAACTTGCCCCACACGTTAAGACCACTATGTCTCCGCAGATTGCGCAAATGCAAATGCAGGCTGGGGCCTTTGGTTTAACCATTGCCAATTTTTGGCAGGCATCAGTATTTCTAGATTTTGGGTTTAAGCGATTGATAATTGCAAATGAGGTTCTAGATTCAATTGCAATTGCCAAAATCTCAGAGTTAAACAAAGCTGGGCAGGCTGAGATCATTTTCTATGTTGACTCACTTGCCGGTCTAGAAATTATTCAAGAACACACACCGCAAAATGGTGAGCAAAATCTATTTATTGAAATCGGCACAGAGAAAGGTCGTGGGGGAGTAAGAAATCTAGCTCAGGTGGAGCTAATTGCCCAAGAAGTTAAGGCAGATGGCAGATTGAAGTTGCGCGGTGTGACTGGCTTTGAAGGAGCGGTACCGGATGCGGCTAGGAGTAGAAAAGGTGAGCGGAGTTTGATTAGGTTTTGCCAAAAAATTGTGGCAGCCGCCAACCTGGCTTATCCATACCGATCGGAACAAGAATTTATCGTCTCCGCCGGGGGAAGTGCCTACTTTGAAATTGTGGCAACGGAGCTAAATAAGTTTGCTCAACCTAAGATCTTGCTGCTTAGAAGTGGTGGGTATGTTACGCATGATAGTAAGTATTATGAGGATATCTATCCTTTTAAAGATTCTAAACAAGGTTTTCAGCCAGCGATTGAGGTCTGGACGCAGATTATTACCACGCCAGAGGCTGGTTTTGGGGTGCTAAATCTTGGGAAAAGAGATATTGGTAATGATCTGCACAACCCCATCCCCTTTGCCAAATTTGGCAGCGAACTAACCGCCTTTGCCGGTGCGGTGGAAAAGCTCAATGATCAGCATGGCTACTTGCGCAGCAAGCAAAGCTTTGCAGTTTCAGAGTTGATTGGGTTGGGTATTTCTCACCCGTGTACTACCTTTGATAAGTGGCGGTTAATCCCACTGGTCAAAGACAATTATGATGTTGTAGATTGTTTGTATACATTCTTCTAAATCAATCATAAATGGAGGCCTTATGAAAGTCGAACATGTAACCGCCCCTGGTGCCCCAGCTCCTGGTGGTTCTTATTCACACGGGGTAGTGGCAAATGGTTTTCTCTACACCTGTGGCATGGGACCAGCCGACCCAGTAAGCGGCAAAGTGGTGGCAGGTGGTGTGGCCGAGCAAACTAGACAGACCTTGAAAAATCTACAAAAGATATTGGATGTGAAAGGCGCTAAGTTTTCTGATGTGGTCAAAGTAACCGCGCATCTGCAAGATGTGAATCGTGATTTTGCTGCCTATGATGCGGTCTACCGGGAGTTTTTTTCTGCACCATATCCAGTAAGGACCACCGTGGGATCTGATCTAATAAATATATTAGTTGAGATTGATTTCGTAGTTGCTCTACCAAATTAATATGAAACCAGAGCAGGATTTGGCGGGCAAGGTAGTAGTAATTACCGGAGCAGGGCGAGGGATCGGTCGACAGATCGCTAAAGGTGCTGGTGAGCGCGGTGCTATGGTGGCATTAGTTGAGTTGATCAGAGAAAATCTGGACTCTGCCGTTAATGAGTTGGTGGCTATGGGAATTGATGCCAGAGGTTATTTGACCGATATCTCAAATGAATCTGAAATCAATAAGAATTTTGCGCTAATTGAAAAAGATTTTGGCCAAATTGATTGTCTAGTAAATAACGCCATGATTCATGACCCAGAGGATTTATTAGCCACCTCATTGGAGCTGTGGAATCGCACCTTAGCGGTCACCTTAACTGGCAGCTTCTTAGCGATTAAAGCGACCCTGCCGGGGATGATTAGGCGCAAGAAAGGGTGCATCATCAACATGGGTACGGTTAATGCCAAAGCGATGATTGGCAGTGATTCCTACAGTGTTGCCAAAGCTGGAATTCATGCCTTAACCAGGACAGTGGCAGTTAGATATGGTGGCGATGGAGTTCGTTGCATCACGGTAGTTCCAGGAACTATTGCCACCGATGCCTGGCAGGAGCGGGTGGATCGTAATCCACAAATCTTTGAAAAATTGAAACCCTGGTATCCACTGGGACGGGTTGGCACCCCAACTGATGTTGCTGAATTAGTTTTGTTTTTGCTCTCAGATAGATCGCAATGGATTAGCGGAAGTGAGTTTGTGGTAGATGGTGGGCTTCTAGCTGGGTATGCACCGATGTTTAAGATGGTTGAAGGCTCAGATTGAATAAAGTGAGTGAGAATACATTCACTATCCGTGGGGCAAATGTCATAGATGGTAGTGATACCCCTGCTATTCGCCAAGATATTTTAGTAAGTAATGGAGTGATTGCCGCAGTTGGTTCGATTCTAAAAGGTGCCGAGGAAGGGAAAGTCATTGATGGCTCTGGTTTAACCTTGACACCAGGGTTTATTGATATGCATGCCCACTCAGACCTTGCGGTGCTAGCTGACCAGCAACATTTAGCCAAAGTTACCCAAGGGGTCACCTTGGAGGTGGTGGGCCAAGATGGTCTTAGCTATGTGCCAAGTAATCCAGAGAGCCAACTGGCCCTTCGGGAGCAGTTGTTTGGATGGAACTCTGATCCAAAAAATTTCGATTGGAATTTTTACACTGTGGAGGATTATCTTAAGAAAGTTGATCAGGGGTGTGCGGTAAATGTTGCCTACCTAATCCCACATGGCACAGTTCGATTATTGGTCAGAGGTAATGAACCCGGATTTGCCTCAGCGGATGAACTGCAAGAAATGAAGGATCTGACCTATCAGGGAATGCAGCAAGGAGCCTTTGGTTTGTCAGCTGGCCTGACCTACACCCCAGCAATGTATGCAGATGATCTAGAGATTGTGGAGTTATGTAAGGTGGTAGCCGAATTTGGCGGTTACTACGCACCACATCATCGCAACTACGGGGCTAAGTTTCTAGATGCGGTAAATGAATGCTTTGAGATTGCAAAACTATCCAAATCTCCACTACATCTAACCCACTGCCATATGAGTCACCCAAGTTTTCATGGTAGAACTGATCTACTCTTTGAACAAATTAATTTGGCAGAAAATAGTGGAGTCGATGTGACTTTAGATACCTATCCTTACTTAGCGGGTTCAACCTACCTACACGCCCTACTGCCATCTTGGGTGCAGGCAGGTGGAGCGGCGGAGACAATTAAGCGCTTAAACTCCAGAGAAAGTCGCCAAAAGGTTATTTTTGAGTTAGCTTTGACTGGCAGCGATGGAAATCATGGCGGAGTAGTTAATTGGGCGGCAATCACTATCGCTGGTGTGGAAAAAGCGCACAACCTTAGATTTGTTGGGATGGATCTAATCTCGGCAGCGAAGTTACTTAATAGGAAAGTAGAGGAGTTTTATTTGGATCTTATTGTGGATGAGCAGTTGAAGGCATCCTGTGTGATATTTGCCGGGCATGAACCAAATGTTCGGGCCATAATGCAAGATAAAAGACATATGGTTGGTAGTGATGGAATCTTGACTGGTAACCGACCGCACCCGAGAGGTTATGGAACCTTTGCCAGATATCTCGGTGTTTATGCTCGGGATGAAAAAGTTTTAACCTTGCATGGTGCCATTGCCAGAATGAGTGGGCGGCCAGCGAGAAGACTTGGGCTAATAGATCGTGGATTTATTAAAGTTGGCATGAAAGCTGACATGGTTTTGTTTGATGCTGATTCGGTAATTGACCGCTCAACATATGAAGAGCCAAGGGTTGCTGCCGCTGGATTTGAGATGGTTTGGGTATCAGGAATTGCAACTTTGCGCCATGGCAAGCGCACCCAAGCCACCCCAGGGGTTGGGTTGCGAAAAGCCCGCTAACCGACTTAGGCGCTGGTTTTGATATCAAATAGTTATCATTCTGACTTGCCTCCTTCATGAATTAGTGATGGGCTAGATCCCCCACAATCAGTGGAGAGGCCGGAGGAATAAGTAATGAAAAGACCAACCAAGCGCAGAATTGCTGCGCTGGCTTCACTTGGATTGGTAGCAGCTGCTCTGGCAGCTGCGCCAGCTCAAGCTAACGTAACAATTAAGGTTGTTACTCCAAACTACACAGATGCCATGCCTGCATACTATGAGGATCTAAATGCACGCTTTATGGCTGCTAACCCAACTATCAAAGTTGTTCATGAGAATCTAAGCTGGGATGATATCTTGGTTAAGGGTCGTACTTTTATTTCAACCAAGTCATATCCAGATGTATTGAACCTAAATACATTCTCAGAGTTTGCTGCTGAGGGACTTCTATATAAGACCAGCGATCTATTCACCGAGGCAAAACTTTCTGACTTTGTTACCGCATTCCGCGATAACTCAAAGTACAACGGTGTTGAATATGCTGTCCCAGATTTGGCTTCAGCACGAATGTTCTTTATTAACAAGGCTTTGTTCTATGGCGCTGGCAATACCAAGATCCCAAAAACTTGGGCTGACGTAACTGCTGCCGCTAAGAAAATCAAGGCAAAGTATGGTTCAAAAGTCTACCCATTGGCTATCCCACTAGGCTCAGAGGAAGCTCAAGCTGAGTTCCAAATTTGGGCTGGTGGAAATGGGGGACGTTACTTCGATGAGAAGAACAAGAAGTGGGTTATCAACTCAAAGGAAAACCTAGAGACCCTTAATCAATTGAGAGCATGGGTAAAAGCTGGTTACACACAACCAAACCCAGCATCAACAAACCGTACTGATGCATTTAAGCTATTTAGCCAAGGCCGAGTGGCGATGATCAACGCCTCCGTGTTCTTCCCTTCAACTTTGAAGGATTACAAGAGCAAGGTTGACTACGGTGTTGCTCCATTCCCATCTGCTAATGCCAGCAAGAAGCCAATCACTCTCGGAGTCCAGGATTACTTCATGGCTTTCAAGAAGGAAGGAAACAAGGATGCTGTTTCTAAGTATCTAAACTTCTTGTTTGAGGGTAAGAACTACGCAGGCTTCCTAAAGGCTGCTGGTGGATTTATCCCAGCCACCAAGTCCGCTTCAACTGAAGTGGATTCATCTTTGCTTCCATTCATTGAGCAACTTCCAAACGCTATCTTCTACCCAGGAACACTAGGTGCCTGGGGTCCTGTCGTCGCCAAGATCACAACTCAAATCGGCACAGGCATAACCAAGAATCCAAAGACAGTTTTGGATTCGTTGCAGAAGGCTGCTGAGAGTGCTGGTACCAATTAATTACTGAAATAGTAATTCAAAGGTAAGACTTATGAGCGGGACCTGGCGAGTAATCACAGGTCCCGCTCATAACATATTAGGTAGTGTTAAAGGTAACTAACTAAGTTTGAAATGAGGGACCTTGAGCGGCAAACTGCTGATAAAGAACAACGCAACAATAACCAAGAAATCTGTTGCAACTCATGATGTTTCGTTAACTAGCGCACTCCCATGGATCGGGCCTGCACTTATCTTGATTGCTTTGGTGGTGATCTGGCCGGTAGTTGAGTTAGTGAGAATTTCCTTTACCGACATCACCATTGCAGGTAGTTTGTTGGATTTCCATGGATTTACCAACTATCGAGAGTTACTAGCCAATCCAGATTTGTATCCAGTCGCTCGTAGAACTTTGCTGTGGGTTTTTGGGATTGTTTTCTCTACCGTCATATTGTCTTTGCCACTGGCACAATTGATAAATCAAGATTTCCCAGGACGTAAATATGTGCGCTGGGCTCTGATCTTCCCATGGGCAGCTTCAGTAGTTATGACATCTATGATCTGGACATGGATTTTGGATGCTTACTCAGGTGAATTCAATCTAACCCTCACCCAAATTGGACTAATCACCGAACCCGTGGATTGGGTAAACAATCCGGGGAACTCTTTTTATGTCTTAATGGCAGTTGCAGTTTTCGTTTCTATCCCTTTTACCACCTATGTATTGCTGGCAGGTTTGCAATCCATACCTAATGACATTATCGAGGCTGCTGCGGTGGACGGAGCAGGTCATTGGCAGATTTATCGTCAGATAAAGTTTCCTTTGTTAAGAAATTCATTACTAATCGCAACAATTATCAATCTGATTAATGTGTTCAATTCATTCCCAATTATTTGGATTATGACTCGGGGTGGACCAGGATATGAAACCGATACCACCACGACCTTTGCTTATAAGCTGGCATTTATTGAGTCCAATATGGGTCAATCAACGGCCTTGGGAGTCTTCAACTTCATCGTAATCCTCTTAATCGTTAGTTTGTATTTGAAGGTTACTAAGGCGACAAGGACTGAGCTGTGAAAAATACTAAGTCCAAAACAATTAGCGTCAAAAAGGTCGCAACTATGACTGGTGCCTATTTCATAGCGTGGTTCTTCTTGTACCCATACATAAACATGTTCTTAACTTCGGTTAGATCACATGAAGAGTTATATGCCCATCCAACTACTCACCTTCCCCAAGCCTGGCAATGGCGAAATTACTTAGATGTTTGGGACAACGCCCCAATTGCCAATTTTCTTAAATCTAGTTTGATCATATCGATTTCAGCCACCATATTGGCATTAGTAGTGTCGCTACCTGCGGCATACTTCTTAGCCAGATATAGATTTAAATTCCGTGGTGCATTCTTGCTACTAGTTCTTGCCACCCAAATGTTTTCGCCAACAGCATTGATAATTGGAATTTTCCGAGAGGTAGATTTCTTTAGCCTGCTAGATTCCTACCTTGCTCTTATCATCCTAAATGCTGGATTTAACCTTGCCTTTTCCATTTGGCTCTTAGCTGGGTTCTTCTCCAGTATCCCAATAGAAATCGAAGAGGCGGCTTTAATTGATGGCTGCACTAGAATTCAAGCACTGCGAAGAGTCACCATTCCGATTGCACTTCCTGGTGTAGTCACCGCAATCATTTTCACCTTTGTTGCTGCTTGGAATGAATTTACTATTGCATTAACAATCATAAGCTCTATTAACAAAAAACCACTTCCTGTGGGATTGACTCAATTTATTGGCCAATATGACATTGCCTGGGAGTATCTATTCACCGCAACTATCATTGCCATCATACCAGTAGTAGTTTTGTTTATTGTCATTGAGAGGTATCTAGTAAGTGGGTTAACAGCCGGTAGCGTCAAATGATTTCGATTCAGTCAAACGCATTCACCTTACCCTATACATTTTTTCGAGAACCACCTGAGAAAGTTATTCCAGAGCTAAAGCAGTACGGCTTTTCTGGAATCAATTTGGCCTTGAATTACCACAGCAGCCGAGACTTGTTATTGCGCCAAGGCCCGCAGTTAGAGTATCTAGCAGATGGATTTCATTACTATAAATCAAATTATCAAATGTACTCTGGTGATGCACTCAAACCTGATCTAAGAGATCAATCACCCAGTAATGATTTGATTGATTCAGTCATTCTGGTGGCTAAGACAAATGACTTTCAGGTCAACGCTTGGGCGGTTTACCTACATAACTCAGCGATCGGTATGGCTCACCCTGAGACGGTAGTTACTAACGTATTTGGCAATAGATTTTTGTCAGAGCTCTGCCCAGCAAATCCGCAGGTAGCAGGATACGCATTGGGAATGACCCGTGATCTATGCAATTTAGGAATTGCTGGAATCAGGGCAGAATCCCTGCATTTTCATGGGGCACGGCATGGTGAGCATCATGAAAGGTTTTTTATTGAACTTAGTCAAGTTAGTGAGTTCTTATTCGCACTTTGTTTTTGTGATCATTGCAAGAAAAATTATCAAGCTGAGCACTCAGAGCTTGGAAACTTGGTGCAGTCAGTCAAATCTAAGCTGACACATGTCTTTGAGGACCGTGATCCATGGATTGGAAAGAAACTGAGCAAAGAGCTACTAGCCGAAATAATTGGCCCGAATATCTTAGATTATCTCTTAACCAGAGAAAAATCGGTCTCAAATCTCTATCGAAAGATAAAGGACATTACACAAGAATTGGAAGTATCATTTACTTTTGTGGATCAAGCTCCACTTCTTGATTTGGATTCGGCTAATGCTAGCCAAAATAGTTGGCAAGTTGGGATAGATAACTCCCAAATTAAGCAGTTCGTAGATAGATTTGCACCCCTAATTTATCGCAGACAGAGTGATCAAGTTGTCGCACTTACCAATGATTACCTCAAAAATACTGCTAATGAGATCAATGCAATATTGAGACCGACTTTTCCAGATTGCACAACTTTTGAAAACTTGGCAGCTAAGGTAAAAAACTTAGTTGGATTAGGAGTTAGTGAAATCGATTTTTACCTGCTAGATACCATGCGGAAAAGAGATCTAGATAATATTCGGCAAGTACTCAACTAGCATTCTCGACAGATCAGGATTTTAAGGACCAGTCAGAAAAGATTTCAATTTAGTCGAAGAAGGAAGGTGCACCTTGGAGCGAGGCGTCTACTGTGTCCTGCAAACACCACTTAATGATGATGACAGTATTAATCAACAAGAATTCATGAGAGAAATTGATTGGCTCATCCAGCGTGGAGTTAAAGGTCTAGTCCTAGCTATGGCGTCAGAAGTAATGAGATTTACCGCAGCCGAACGACGAAGTCAGTGGAAATTGGCCCTGCAGTACATAAATGGCCGAGTTCCATTCATTGTGAGCGTTGGTGGTGAAAGTACTGCGATCGCAACTAAGCTTGCTCGCTGGGCTGAATTAGATGGTGCCAACGCGTTAATGGCCACTGCACCTGCCATCTTTCCAGCGACCTCATCTGAGATATATGGGTATTACGCGGCGATAATTGAATCCATTCAGATTCCACTAATTGTGCAGGACGCTAGCAATTATATGGGGCAACCTTTAGAACTTGAGCTCTATGGAAATCTCATTCAAAAATATGGAACAGATCGAGTGCAATTTAAACCTGAGGCCAAACCGGTAAAGGAGCGAGCGGTGGCATTACAACAAATTGCACAGGGAAAAGCGAAGATATTTGAAGGACAAAGTGGTCTAGATTTGTTAGATACACATCCGTTGGGACTAATGGGCACAATGCCAGGCAGCGAAATTCCTTGGGCGATTATCAAACTTTGGTCGGCACTAGAAGAAAATGAATTTGATAAGGCTATTGCAATTCATGCGGTGGTTGCTCAATTAGTCTCTTTCCAACAAAACATTGATAGCTATGTCGCAGTTGAAAAGTACTTACTAGCTAAACAAGGAATATTTAGTTCAACCCATCAACGAGGACCAGTAAGGACTATTCTAAGTGGAGAAACAAAAAGAGAAATAGATCAGGTTTTTGAAAAGTTAGTTCAAATAACTAATTACTGAGCTATACAAGACCCCAATCAGATCACAAGCTCTGGTGGTAGCGCTAGCTAGTGCGATTTCCCTTGGCACTCCAAGTTTCTCTAGTCGATCTAATGAATCATCCATGCTGGCAAAGAAACGGCTAACATTCCGTCAATGCTGCGTGCCTGACCATTTTCGGTGATTACATTGATCTCGCCAAAAGTGAAATTTCCAGAACCTAATCCTGCAGCAACATCATTGGTGATGATAAATCTATCTATAACCTTTGGCAATGTTCTAGCCAATAAATCGTCGGCAACATGAACTCCGTAGACAATAATTTGAATGATCACATCTTTGCGCTGTAATGCAGCATCACTAAGACCTTCATCTGGTAGTTTCGGTATGCCATTGAATAGATGTGTAACAGTCTTGGCACAGGGTGAAAATCCAGCATTTGCTTGAGCTTTTGTAGCATTTGTATGGCCAATCAACCTATTCCTACATATGTTATCTAAAGCAAGAATTATCAGAGAGAGCTGATGCGAATCCCACGTCGATCAATTTCGGAGTTGTGATTTAGAATTAGGGTTGCATACCCTGGCCAGATGGTCTTAAACTGATTGGCACCCATCCTGCTTGCCAACCGAAATGAGCTTTAATGTCTGATGTAAATCAAAATAAAGAAATCGTTCGGCAATTCTTTGAGCAGATTTGGAATCAAGGCGATGAAAGTGCTATAGATAGATTCATAGCCGAAGATGCAATCGGCAATGACCCTAAATTTGGGGTGGGCCGGGAGTCATTCCGGGCTCAATGGCGCAAATGGCGGATAGCTTTTCCTGATATAAATTTTGCCATTCAGGAGTTGGTTGCCGAAAATGATGTGGTGGTATCTAGATGGCTGCTAACTGGAACTCATTTGGGACAATACCTTAATAAACCAGCAACTGGTAAGAAAATTTCGGTCGATGGCGTAAGCATTGACAGGTTGAAAAATGGCATGGTGGTTTCAGGCTTTGACGCTTGGGACTCACAAGTTCTAGCAGCGCAGATTTCTTAGGCCAACTGAATCATCCCTTTTGCAGGCTTTACTGCACCTTCCGTTGAGATTGCCACCCATTATCTGACTTTGAGTCAATTCGTGAAGGTGGCAGAGTATGCAGGTCTTTATCGGGATGTGGTTCTAGTTCTAGGTCCTTGTGGTCTTCGATGGGGAGAGTTGGTTGGGCTTCAGGTAAGGGATCTAAGTGTTGCTACTAGCACACTGACTATCCGCCGTTCTCTTGTAGAAATAAATAGAAAACTGGAGGAAAGCGCTACCAAGTCACATCGTTGGCGTATAGTCCATCTTCCTCAGATATTGCAAAGTGCGTGCCATAGTTGGGTATTTGATAAGAATCAAGAAGACCCTATCCATACAAAGGAAGGCGCCTTCTTAAGAAATACCAATTTCATCCGAATAATATTCATACCCGCCTAAAAAATGCCGAGGTTAAGAGGATCCGAATTCACGACCCCAAATGTGCGTTCACCCATTAAATGAGGATTCACATGTGCACCCCATTGAGCCAAGAACCTTCCTGGCCAGCGTTCTTATTTGCAAACGAGTAACCAAGATGAGTTTGGAACATCGGACTATGAGTCCGGGGCTCTAACCAACTGAGCTACTGCCCCCAGCCTCCGATGATACTTGGCAATTGGATATCGCCACTAATTTCAAGGTGGGCTTTACTTCCCACAGAAATTGGCACTTAGCGCATAGCATCAGAGCACTGTCTAGGAAGTCAGTACAGTATCGAGGTGAATGCTCTGCGCAAGGCGATTCTGCTTCTAACGATCTTGATGATTTCGATGAGTAATACCTGGGCAGCGCCAATTTATGCTTATCCGGTAGTCGGCTGTGAGACTATCTATGGCAAATACCATCATGATTATCCAGCTACTGATATTAAGGCAGAACTTGGTTGTGCTTTTGTGGCACCCATTGGTGGAGTTATCCAAGATGTAAGTAGAAAAGATCTCTGGAGTGGCAAGACTAACTTAGGCCAGCATCGTGGCGGTCGCTCTGTGTCTCTAATCGGTGATGATGGGGTGCGCTACTACGGGTCCCACCTATCAAGAGTCATGAAGGGAATTGAACCCGGGCTTCGAGTTGAGGTTGGCCAGAAATTAGGTGAAATTGGCACCAGTGGCAGCGCTCGGGGAATTCCTCGCCCACATCTACATTTTGGAATCTCTTATCAAACCCAGCCAGGGGACTGGCAGATTAGACGTGGAGTCATAGCCCCGTGGAAGTATCTAGATGCCTGGAAGGCGGGTAAAGATCTCTCTCCGGCAAAAGCTGTTGCTAAGGCACAGGCCAAGGCCGGGAATTAGAAAAGCCCCAGATTTCTCTGGGGCTTTTTATAACTAGTTAGGGTAATTAGTTAGCGGTAACTGCATCTGCCTGAGGACCCTTTGGCCCCTGGACAACTTCAAATGTTACTGACTGACCCTCTTCAAGGGTCTTGTAGCCATTTCCCTGGATAGCAGAGTAATGAACGAATACGTCCTGTCCGCCACCATCAACAGCGATGAACCCAAAACCTTTTTCAGAGTTGAACCACTTAACTGTACCTGTTGCCATTTATTACTTTCCTTCGGTATTTATGGGGACAAACGCGAATTCCACGTTCGCCAGTCTTTCCGTTCTACAGCGATACCGATTCAAGCGAGAGCTAGCAAGCGGGTACTGATAAGCGTTGGACTGGGTAAGAGCCTACCCTGAAGGCAGGGTTTTTAGAAAAGCACTCACCTTGCCTTCCTCTTGAAATGAGGGTGGAAATAGGGCAAGAATTCTCCTCTGGCAAGAGCGCTACCGCTAGATGGGCTGGGGAAGGTCGCATCTAGGAGGTAGATACGCCCTTATCTAGTAAGGAGTTGCTCTTGATCACCTATACCCCTATGGATATCGGCCTCTGCCATGGCAGGCTACATATCTACTCATGCCCCAAAGCGCTGACAAAGCATGTGCAGACAGTAATGGAGGGTGAGCTCAACCAATCTCTAGTGCTTAATTGGCAGAGGCAACCACTTAGGCCTGGTGGCTATCGAGGGTCACTTAGCTATAGCCATGGGATTGGAAGTGGGGCCAAGATTGTTACCGCTCTGAAATCATGGAGCTATCTGATCTTTGAACTATCAGAGTTCAATTCCTTTGAAGGCTCTCTCTATCTATATACCAAAGAACTTGGACTCTATAGGAGTCCAATAAATAGCCAAGGACAGATCATGGTTAGTGAAGACTTGTTAAATAGTGTTATCACTCAAGACATGATTCAAGGGGATTTAAGAGATGCTGTTGAGAAATTGATGGGAAAACCTTGGGATATCGCACTTGAACCCTTTCGTGAAGTAGAAATTCAGGCAGTTACAAATGTGGCTGATAGGCTTTCGGTATGAGTGAGAGCCAACGAGAAAAGTCCATAACTCTAATTGCAGCCTCTGTGGTGTTGGCTCTTGCAATCGGAGTTGGTTTGAATCAAGTCGGTTCAGGATTTGCTTCAAGGACTAGCGAGGGAATCACCGTAACTGGTTCTGCTCGCGTTGATGCCAAAGCAGATCGAGCAGTTTGGACTCTAAATGCAGAGCAAATAGCACCAACGATTTCTGAGTCGGTGAGAAAAGTTGAGGCTACAACTCTGGCTGTGACCGGTTATTTAACCGAAGGGGGAGTTGCAAGTGGAGCAATAGAGCTCGGATCAGTCTCTGCATACCCTCAAGAAGAATATTCAAATGGAAATAGTACTGGTCGAATCCTCAACTACCGAGCATCAAGATCAATAACAGTTCGAAGCGATGATGTGAATTTAATTGCCAGGCTAAGTAATCAAATAGGATCACTGCTTCAAAGTGGAATAAGTGTTACCAATTATGGACCACAGTTCTATGTCTCTAAGTTAAGTGAGCTTCGCCCAGAGCTACTCAAAGAAGCGATGGCTGATGCCAAGATAAGAGCTGAAGCAATTGTTGGGGCTACAGGTGGCAAAGTTGGAGCGGTAATGAGCGTTAGATCAGGTCCATTCCAGGTCACCTCTCCTGATTCGGTAGAAATTTCATCTGGTGGCTTCTATGACACCCAAACCATTGATAAGACAATAACCTCAACGGTTTCGGTGGTATTTAAAGTCGATTAACTCCGATCAATTAACCAGATCTGCAACGCTAAAGCCTTAATCAGATAGGTTTCATCAGGCTTTCTTAATACCGGAGCGAAGCCATCAATACTCTCACCTGAGTCAAAGATAGATCTATAGAAATTGCCCCAACTCGCTCCAGGGAGCTTAAATTCACAATCTTTAAGGCCGCCATTGATAGCTACAAACAAACCTTGGGCGTTTCTGGCATCGATAGCAAAGCCAAGATAGCGAAGGCTGGTATCAGCCCAGCCCTGCTCATTGAGCTCAGTGCCATCGCTTTGGAACCAGGCAATATCTTTTCGAAGGCTCTCTTGGTCTAGATCTCCAGTGAAGAAATCTTCAGTGGCATCAATTAGATGGTTTGAACGAATCTGAATGAGCCTTGCTAGGGATTTTCTAACTTCGGCTTGAAAGTCATTTAACGTCCAATCAAGGGCCCAAGAGCCATAGAGATTCTCTTTGCTATCAATCGGATGGCTTGCAGAGAGTGAATAGGCGTTATTGCATCCATGTTGAGTTCTAGATACCTCATCACCCATAGCGATCATGGGAACTCCGGATGAGAGTAGAAGGGTTGCAAGTATTGATTTCTGTAGCTGCTCTCTTTTCCTTATGATCTCTAAATCACTGCTAGGCCCTTCAACTCCGCTATTCCATGATCTATTCTCATTGCTTCCATCATGATTATCCTCGCCATTTACTTCATTATTCTTCTGAGAGAAAGAGGTGAGATCATTTAGAGTGAAACCATCATGAGCGGTGATGAAGTTGATTGATGAGGTTGGCCCACGAGATGAAAAGATGTCATCAGATCCAGCTATTCGTTTGGCAAGGTTTGATACCCCAGATGACGTATTACTAGCGTTATCAGCGAGCCAGAATTGCCGCAGACCATCTCTATAAGCATCGTTCCACTCTCTAAAGGGGCGGGGGAAGCTGCCTAATTGATAACTGGTGATATCCCAGGGCTCTGCAATCAACTTTCTCTGGCTCAATATCGGATCACATAATATGGCTGAAATCAAATCTGAGCCATTCTTGTCTCTGATAGCGGTAGTTAGATCAAATCTAAAGCCATCTATGCCGATGACCTGACTCCACCAAAGAAGCGAGTCAATTATGATCTGGGTGACAAAGGGGTTTCTAGTATCTAAGGTATTGCCACAGCCAGTGAGGTCCTCGTAATTTGAATCATCACTATGGCGATAAAAATAGCGATTATCAATACCTTTAAAGCTATAGGTAGGCCCTGATAACCCTTCCTCGGCGCTATGGTTATAAACCACATCAAGGATTACCTCTATGCCTGCTGCATGGAGTGCATCGACACTTGCCTGTAATTCACCAATGGGATCATTTGTTGCAGCATAGGCGCGGTGAGGAGCTGAGAAAGCAATCGGGTTATAGCCCCAGTGATTTACTCGCCCCCTAGTGGCAACTGAGACTTCAGTTGCGAAGTGATGGATCGGAAGCAGTTCTAGGGCCGTTACCCCTAGATTCTTCAGATAACTAATTGTTGATGGATGAGAGAGCGCCCTATAGCTTCCGCGCTCACTTTCTTCAATCGCACAATTCTTAGCAGTCAAACCTCTTACATGAGCTTCATAGATCAAAGTTCTTTTCCAAGGAGTGTTAGGCCGGTCAAGAATTCTTGGTCTATTTGCAGTGACCACCGAGAGAGGAATCAGCCCTGCTGAATTGCGATCATCTCTTGCTGCCAGATCGCCAGCTCCATGGCCATCTCTGGCCTTATGGCCAAATATTTCTGGGCGATATGAAACCTCGCCCTCCAGCAGATGGGCATAGGGATCGATCAGAAGTTTTGCTGGATTAAATCTCTGGCCCATCTCGGGCTTCCATGGCCCATGGATGCGATATCCATATCTGGTGCCAACTCCAACACCTTCGATATGGCCATGCCAGATAGCCCCATCTCTATGGATTAATTCAAAGTGTCTCTCCTGGAAACTGCCATCTACTTGATCAAATAGGCAGAGTTCAACGCGGCTAGATGCATCCCCGGCCCAGATGGCAAAGTCGGTGCCGCCGTCTCCTACCTGACTGCCGAGAATATGGGGATTGGCCGGCTTCACTTTAGTATTCAAGCACCCTCCTTAAGTCCTAGATTCCACCCTTAGTTATTTGGAGTGGAGAGCAAGGTTACTGCCCAGTAACATACCTGTCGTGAAAATCGCTATCTGCGTCAAACAAGTCCCTGATTCTTGGGCTGAGAAGAAAATGTTAAATGGCCTACTTGACAGAGCCAGCGTTGATGCAGTTCTAAATGAATTAGATGAATATGCCATTGAAGAAGCGCTTCGAATTGTTGAGCCGCTAAATGCCGGTGGCGCAACTCATAGCATCACGCTAATTTCTATGGGGCCAGATCGGGCGAGTGAAGCAATTCGCAAGGGCCTATCAATGGGCGCAGATGAGGCGATACTAGTTAGCGATCCATCCCTTGTTGGCTCTGATGCACTCGCTACATCAAAGGTTTTAGCAAAAGTCATCAGCGAAGGTGGTTTTGATTTGGTTTTCTGTGGAACCGAATCAACAGATGCACGCATGAGTGTGATTCCAGCGATGTTGGCGGAAAGACTTGGTTGGGCACAGCTAACTTTCGCAGGAACTGTAAAAGTCGATGCTGCATCATCTAGCGTCGAGATTGCAAGAATGAGCGAGAGCGGCGTAGAGGTAATGTCAGCAGCGCTACCTTGTGTGATTAGCGTAATTGAAAAAATTAATGAGCCTCGCTATCCCTCCTTCAAAGGAATCATGGCTGCAAAGAAGAAAATCATTACTACCAAGAGCCTTGGCGACATTGGACTTTCAGCAGGTGAGGTTGGGATGAGCGGTGCCTGGAGCGCGGTGATTGATGCTAAAGCTCGCCCACCTCGCGATAAGGGAATCAAGATTGAAGATAGTGGTGATGGTGGCCTAAAGCTTGCTGAGTTCCTCCAAGAAAGGAGATTGATCTAGCTATGGCACAAGTATTGATTCTGGTTGATCATACTTCGGCAAAAGTAGCGAAAACTACTGGGGAATTAGCAACATTTGCCAAGCGAGCCGGGGATTGCGTGGGGCTGATCATGGCCCCGGCCGGGCAGGGCCAAGCTTTAGGTGAGCAATTAGCAAATACTCTTATAGATCAAGTGATTGCAGTTGAAAGCGATGACTTTGCTCGACATGGCGCAGCTTGCCTTGTTGATGCAATTACTCAGGTGGTTGAAAAGGTTAGACCTGATGCAATCTTGATTCCATCAACTTCTGCTGGCAAAGAGATAGCAGGAAGATTGGCAATTAGACTAAATAGCGGAGTCATTACTGATGCTGTTGATTTTGCATCAGATCTAAGTGCAACCCAATCAGTCTTTGGTGGATCATTTACTGTCTCTTCAAGGGTCAGAGTGGGAATTCCAGTGATAACAATTCGCCCCTCTGCTATCGAAGCTGAAGTTGGGGGTAGCGCACCAGCATTTGAAAGAATGGATGTAGTGATCTCAGATAAGGCCAAGCTAGTTACCATCACAGATACTAAGCCAGCGGTCAAGGGTGGAAGGCCAGAACTAACTGAAGCTAGAGTTGTGATCTCTGGCGGGCGTGGAACTAATGGGGACTTCAAACCTGTGGAAGCCCTTGCAGATATACTGGGCGCAGCAGTTGGCGCATCAAGGGCTGCTACAGATGCTGGTTGGTATCCCCACACTCATCAGGTTGGTCAAACCGGAAAGACTGTTAGTCCACAACTCTATTTAGCGTGTGGCATCTCTGGTGCCATTCAACATCGGGCAGGGATGCAGACCTCAAAGACGATTGTGGCGATCAATAAGGATCCAGAGGCCCCGATATTTGATGTTGCAGATTTTGGAGTAGTTGGAGATCTCTTTGCAGTTCTGCCTCAAGCCGGTCAAGCTATCTTGGCTAAACGCGCCTAGGGACTCATTGAGCGCTTTTCCTAAAGACATTTAGAATTAGCAATATGCCTCAGGTCTATTTCGATCACGCGTCAACTACGCCCATTTCACCTGTGGCGCTGGAGAGCTATATCGAACAATCACGTTTGGTGGGAAACGCCTCCAGCCTTCATAGCTATGGGAGGCTGGCGCGAAAGAGAGTTGAGGAATCAAGAGAATCTCTAGCCAGCTTGATTGACTGCCACTCAAGTGAAATTATCTTCACCTCATCAGGAACCGAGGCCAATAACCTTGCAATTAAGGGAATCTTCTGGCACCGGGCAACCGAAGATCCAAAGCGAAACCTGATTCTAATTTCAACCTTTGAGCATCACGCGGTATTAGATCCGGCCCTCTGGCTTGGTGAAACTGGGCAAGCTCAGATTGAGATGATTAAGGTCAGCAAAGATGGCTATATAGATCTTGAGCAGATGGAAGAAGTTGTCAAGGCTCGCCATGAGCAGATAGCTCTAATTAGCGTCATGCACTCCAATAATGAGGTTGGAACCATTCAACCAATTGAGAAGATCGCCAAACTCGCAGATGCTTATCAGATCCCACTTCATAGCGATGCGGTTCAAAGCCTTGGGAAAGTCAAGCTCTCTTTCAAAGGCCTAGGGTTATTTGCCATGACAGTGAGCGCCCATAAAGTGGGAGGGCCAATTGGAGTAGCAGCGCTGGTTCTAAGAAAAGGCGTTGATATCACGCCATTGATTCATGGCGGAGGACAGGAGCGAGATATTAGGAGTGGAACGATTAACCCTGCAGGTATTGCCTCTTTTATCTCAGCAACAGCTTCTGCCATGCGAGATATGGAAAGTAATTATCAAAAGATTTTTTCGCTACGGCAGAAGTTGATTTCCACGATTCAGGAGCAAGTAAGTGATGTCAAACTCAATTCACCGCTAAGTGGTGAGATCTTGCCTGGTATTGCCAATATTGAATTTCCTGCAACCGAGAGTGACTCACTGCTTCTGCTCTTTGATGCCGAAGGAATCGCTTGTAGCACAGGCTCTGCTTGCAGCGCTGGGGTCCAAGAGGCCAGTCATGTGCTGCTAGCCATGGGAAGAAGTGAGGTTCAAGCGCGTGGCTCTCTGCGTTTTTCACTGGGAATTGGCAATAGTGAGAGTGAAATCGAATATCTTGAAGTATGTATTAAGCGCGTAGTAGATCGCGCCCGAGCCGCCTATCGAGGTTGATAATTCAGTTATGAAACTCATCGCAGCTATGAGCGGAGGAGTTGACTCAGCTGTTGCTGCAGCACGGGCAAGAGAATCAGGGCACGAGGTAATTGGAGTGCACCTTGCGCTATCTAAGAATCCTAAGAAGTATCGTTCGGGAGCTAGAGGCTGCTGCACCATTGAAGATTCCCATGATGCCAGGCGTGCAGCGGATGTTATTGGAATACCTTTCTATATCTGGGATATGTCAGATGAATTCCATGACAAAGTAGTGGAGAACTTCTTGTCTGAATACGCTGCCGGCAATACGCCAAACCCTTGCCTGAGATGTAATGAGAAGATCAAGTTCGCAGCGGTTCTAGATAGAGCAAAGGCTATGGGCTTTGATGGAGTTGTCACTGGTCACTATGCTCAAGTTAGGGATAGGGATGGGCAGAGATCGCTCTATCGAGCAATAGATTCTGGAAAAGATCAGTCATATGTTCTAGCAGTTCTTGATCAGGATCAGATAAACGGTGCACACTTTCCTCTAGGTGATACCACTAAGGAGAATGTCCGCCTTGAGGCGAAGTCAAGAGGTTTATCGGTAGCGCTAAAACCAGATAGCCATGACATCTGCTTTGTTCCATCCGGTGATAATGCTGGGTGGCTAAGAGAAAGACTAGGGAGCCAAGTTGGAGATATTGTTGATGAGGTCGGAAATAAATTAGGAGAACATAAAGGGGCTTACACCTTCACAATCGGTCAAAGACGCGGACTTGCCTTGAGCGTTCCTGAGAAAACCGGTGAGCCAAGATATGTATTAAGGGTTGAGCCGGCAAATAATCGCGTAGTTGTGGGAGCTAAAGCAGGTTTAGCAATCCATGAAATATCTGGGTGGAATCCCATCTGGTGTGGCCCAAGGCCAATTGGAAGAAACCGGGGATTTGTCCAAGTAAGAGCCCATGGCAGTCCCCATCCTTGCCAATACTCTCTTGAGGGAAGTGGGCCTGTCCCAGAGCTCAAGGCCATTGTGGATGAGCCAATTCATGGCCTTGCAACGGGGCAGGCCATGGTTATTTATGACGGTGATCGCGTGGTCGGTTCTGCAACAATTACAGGAACAAAGTGATGGCAGGCGATAGCGCAATTAGAGCCAAGATGGCCGAACTTGCTGAAGAAATTCGCGATCATCAATATCGCTATTATGTCCTAGATAAGCCAGTAGTTACAGATAGCGAGTTTGATCTACTCTGGAAAGATTTAGTAAAGCTTGAAGAGCAAAATCCCAAGCTGAGAGATCCTCATTCGCCCACTTTGGAAGTTGGGGGAGGCTTTGCTACTCACTTTGATTCATTTGATCACGTTGAAAAGATGATGAGCCTTGATAATGCCTTTGATGAATCAGAACTCGACGCCTGGTTTGAACGGGTTGCAAAGGAGAGTAAGGAAAATACCTGGCTCTGTGAAGTCAAAGTTGATGGCCTCGCGATAAATCTGCTCTATGAGCAGGGCAGGCTGGTTAGAGCACTAACTAGAGGCAACGGAGTAACAGGTGAGGATGTAACGCTCAATATCAAAACCATTAAAGAGATTCCTCATCAATTAAAAGGTGAAAGAGTTGCTAAGACAGTTGAGATCCGAGGGGAGGTCTTCTTTCCTTTGAATAAATTTGCGCAATTAAATGATGAACTTGAAGAATCCGGGAAAAGTATATTTGCCAATCCCAGGAATGCAGCAGCCGGATCTCTTCGCCAGAAGGATCCAAGGGTTACGGCATCAAGGCCGCTATCCATGGTGGTTCATGGAATCGGGGCACTTGAAGGGCTAACTCTTCAGACTCAGAGCGCGGGATATGAGCTAATGAAGGGTTGGGGATTGCCAGTTAGTAAACGTTTCAAAGTGGCAAAAAGTAGGGCAGAGGTAAGACAATTCATTGAACACTACCAGCAGAATCGCCATGGAATCGAGCATGAAATAGATGGCGTAGTAATAAAGGTAAATGAGCTAGAGGCTCAAAAGGCTCTTGGTTCTACCTCACGAGCTCCCAAGTGGGCCATTGCTTATAAGTATCCGCCAGAGGAGGTAACTACCAAGCTGCTTGATATCAAAGTTAGTGTTGGTAGAACTGGGCGAGTAACCCCATTTGCATTTATGGAACCAGTAAGAGTTTCAGGTTCTACAGTAACCAATGCCACCCTTCACAATATGGAAGAAGTTGTACGTAAAGGAATTCTCATCGGCGATGTTGTGGTCCTTAGAAAGGCTGGCGATGTAATACCTGAAATTCTTGGTCCTGTTCTTGAAAGCCGCGATGGTAGTCAGCGCGCTTTTGTGATGCCCGGTAATTGCCCTGAATGTGGCAGCAAACTTCGGGCGATGAGCCAGGGAGATGTTGATATACGCTGTCCCAATACTAGAAGTTGTCCAGCTCAGCTTCGAGAGCGAATTTATTACATCGGATCAAGGGGAGCCTTAGATATTGATGTTCTTGGTTATGAAGCAACTAGTGCGCTATTAGAAGATAAATTGATTGTTGATGAATCAGACCTCTTTGACCTAGATAGCGGGAAATTACTGAAAAGTGAGTTCTTCAAGAAGAAAGATGGAACCCTCGGTGCTAATGCTGAGAAGTTATTAGAGGCGCTAAATGCAGCTAAGCGACGTCCGCTCTGGCGGATACTGGTTGCTCTCTCTATACGCCACGTTGGGCCAACCGCAGCCCAGGGACTGGCCAATCACTTTGGCTCAATTCCTAAGATTGCCTCTGCCAGTAGTGATGAGTTAGCAGCTGTTGATGGCGTGGGATCGGTGATTGCCCAGAGCGTTAATGAATTCTTTGCTCAAGATTGGCGGGCTCAAATTGTGGCTAGATGGGCGAAGGCCGGAGTCAGAATGGAGGGAATAACATCAAGCGAAAAAGAGCAGACCCTGGCGGGATTGACCTTGGTAGTTACCGGATCACTGGATGGTTTTACCAGAGATAGCGTTACTGAGGCCATCCTTGAGCGGGGCGGAAAGGTCTCATCTTCGGTCTCTAGAAAAACCGATTACGTGGTTGTGGGAAGGGAACCAGGATCTAAGGCAAGCAAGGCCGCAGACCTTGGTGTTTCTACACTCGATGAGAAAAGTTTCATAGAATTATTGAACAATGGGCCAAGGCGTTAGGATAAGAGCGTGGTGAAACTATTCTCAATTGCAATACTGATACAGAACTTTAGCGAGGAGAAGCGAGAGCTTCCTGCCTCTCCAGTCTTTTTTGGAGTCTTTACTTTTGCCACCCTGATGCTGATGCTCTATCTAGCGCTACGCCTTGATCGCGACTAAGTCAATCGCCCTATATGGGGGAAGTTTCGACCCCATCCATAACGGCCATCTCCATGTAATACAGGCACTTTTAAGCTCAGGCCGTTTTGAAAAGTTCATTGTTATTCCTGCAGGAAATCCTTGGCAAAAAAAAGCGGTGGCAAGTGGCGCTGAGCGCTTAGCGATGGTTGAGATTGCCTTGAAAGAGATTATGAAGGAATACAGGGAGTTAGAGATAAGCACTTTTGAACTTGATAACTCTGGACCAAGTTATGCCTATCAAAGCCTTGAGCACTTTAGATCGCGAAGTCCTGGAGATTATTTGGTCTGGGTAATTGGTAGCGATGCCTTTGCAAAGATTGATACCTGGAAAGTGATAGAGCAAGTGGGAAGAAATGTTGACTTCCTAGTCGTCAATCGCCCTGGCCAGCAAGTAGAGATAGCGAACATTCCAGAGTTCATCACTTATAGCCAAATAGAGATAAAGGCAATTGATATCTCCTCAACCAAGGTGCGGACTCTGATAAAAGAATCAAAACCTTTTGAGTCCTTCCTTCCTTCTAGAGTCGTCGCCTATATCAAGAGCCATGGGATCTATGCCGCCGCGTAAATCCACCCTAGAACACACCCAGATAGCTGCTGCTGCCGCTATCGACAAGCTGGGAAGTGACTTAGTAGCAATTGATTTGTCAGAGCAAATGCTACTTAGCGAAGTATTCCTTTTGATTAGCGGAGGTAATGAGCGACAAATCGATGCTGTTGCCGACGAAGTTGAAAGTCAACTAGCAATCTTGGGCGAGAAACCAAGTAGACGAGAAAGTTCTGAAAGCTGGATTCTTCTTGACTATCAGGATCTAGTGGTTCACATTCAAACCCAGGAAGCTCGCCAGTATTACAGCCTGGATCGGCTTTGGAATGATTGTCCCATTATTGAATTAGAGGCGCTCACCACCGCCGATGCCTCTACGACAAGAGAATAGTTATGCCAGGACAACGGATAGTTCTCTGGCGCCATGGACAAACTGATTGGAATATTGCTAATCGCTTTCAAGGACACTCAGATATTCCCCTGAATGAAGTGGGCATAAAACAAGCCCAGCACGCTGCCCCACTATTACTTAGCCTAGAGCCTTCCAAGATTATCTCAAGTGATCTGATAAGAGCAAGAAAGACCGCCGAGGAATTAGCTAAGTTAGCTGGCCTCGAGGTCCATATCGATTCAGATCTTCGAGAGACCAACGGCGGTAATTGGGAAGGAAAAACTGGGGAGCAGAATAGAGCCGAGGATTATCATCGATTTCTTCATTGGCTAGATGGCGATGATGAGCGAGCGGGCCAAGTTGGCGAAAAGAGAAGTGAGATTGCCACAAGGGCTCTCCGAGCAATTCAAAAGGGTCTAAGTGGCGATGTCTCAACGTTGATTGTTGCTACCCATGGCGGAACTGCGCGCTGTATTCTAGGAAAGATGTTAGATATGCCGATGAAGCAATGGTCATCACTTGGTGGACTTTCAAATGCTTCATGGTCGATATTGGAAAATGGACTTCACCGTTCAGGTTGGGTTTTAGTGGAACATAACTCTGGCTCTCTACCTGAGCCGATCTATGGGGAGGAAAGCGGGGCCTAGTGTGAGGTAAGGTCTGGGCTGAAAGATAAGCGGTGAGAAAAGTTCGGGGCTATGGCGCAGCTGGTAGCGCACCTGCATGGCATGCAGGGGGTCAGGGGTTCAAGTCCCCTTAGCTCCACGTTATGGACAGTAACCCTCAAAGAAGTGCACTAGTTCTTCAAGTGATTCCAAAAGGCTGGAGCGCGCTTGATATGGGCGATCTAAGTGGAAAACACTTTCTAATTACTGGAGCAACTAGTGGCATTGGCCTTGAGAGCGCTCGAGAACTAATTAGAGCAGGGGCTCAAGTAACTATTACAGCAAGAGATCCTGAAAAAGGTGCAAAGGTAGTAAAAGAGCTATCAAGTCAGAGAGCCAAAGTCTTGCTACTTGATTTAGCAGATCTAAATAGCGTGAGAAAAGCCGCCAGGGATGTAAAAGATGAGATAGATGTTTTGATACTAAATGCTGGGGTTATGGCAACTCCTTTTACAAAGACTGCTGATGACTTTGAACTTCAAATGGGAGTCAATCACTTAGGTCACTTCGCATTCGCTGGCCTGCTAGTCGAGAAAATTAGATCAAGAATTGTCTCGGTATCAAGTGCAGCCCATCGAATGGGAAACCTTGGCGAAGGGAGCCAAGAGGCAATTAGGGATATCTGCCTTGGTAAGAATAAGTATCAACCATGGCCGGCATATGGAGCTAGCAAGTTGGCCAACCTGCTGTTTACATTTGAGTTAGAGCGCTTGGCTAGAAAAGCAAATTATGGTTTTAGCGCATTTGCCGCTCATCCTGGCTATGCAAGCACGAATTTGCAGAGCGTAGGGCCAAAGATGCGCGGAAATATTATCGAGCAGCGCGGCGCAGCTCTTGCTAATGCCGTCTTTGCGCAATCTGTATCAAGGGGAGCTCTTCCGATCCTATGCGCTGCCACATTTCCAAATCTCTACGGCGCCTCATTTATTGGTCCTGATGGATTGATGGAGATGCGCGGTTCTCCAAAAGCAACTAGAGCTCGCTCGATTGCCTATGATCAAGGCTTGGCACGAAATCTCTGGATCGTTAGTAGTGAATTAACTGGAGTTAATTGGCGGTAATCTAGGCCAATGCTTCCGGCCAATGACTTCCACTTCATTCAAGAGAAGTGGTTGCCAATCTGGGACAAGTTAGCTCCCTTTAGATCAGGTGATGCAAACGATCCCCGACCGAAGAAGTATGTGCTGGATATGTTTCCCTATCCATCCGGCGATCTTCATATGGGCCATGCCGAGGCTTATGCCTTAGGTGATGTGATTGCTCGATATTGGGTGCAGAAGGGCTTCAACGTTATGCATCCAATCGGTTGGGATGCATTTGGACTGCCGGCTGAAAATGCTGCAATTAAGCGAAATGAAGATCCAAGCGTTTGGACTTACGAGAACATAAATAGGCAGAGAGCTTCGATGCGCCGTTATGCCTGCTCCTTTGATTGGGACCGGGTGTTCTACACCTGTAATAGCGATTACTACCGCTGGAATCAGTGGATTTTCTTGAGGATGTATGAAAAGGGCCTGGCCTATCGCAAAGACTCCGCGGTTAATTGGTGTCCTGATTGCCAGACTGTTTTGGCAAATGAGCAGGTTATCGCAGGACTATGTGAACGCTGTGATAATACAGTAACGAAGAAAAAGCTTAACCAGTGGTATTTCAAGATTACTGATTACGCCGAGAGATTGCTTGATGATATGAAGGAACTTGAAGGCAAGTGGCCTGAGAAAGTTCTAACTATGCAGCGCAATTGGATTGGAGAATCCGTCGGTGCTGAAGTTAACTTCACAATCGAGGGCAGGGCTGAAGCGCTAACCGTCTATACCACCAGACCCGATACCCTCTATGGAGCAACCTTTATGGTGGTAGCCGTTGATAGCGAGTTAGCTAGAGAGTTAGTTGAAAATACCAGCGTTGAACCTGCTTTTAATCAATACTTCGAAAGCGTTAAGTCAGCAAGTGATATCGAAAGATTGGCAACAGATGGAGCTAAGAGTGGAATCTTTCTTCAGCGTTATGCCATAAACCCAGTAAACGGTGAACGCATTCCCATCTGGGCAAGTGAATATGTGCTAGCAGATTATGGGACAGGTGCCATCATGGCGGTTCCAGCCCATGATCAGCGGGATCTAGACTTTGCCAAAGCGATGAAGCTACCGATAAGGCAGGTAGTTAAGGTCGAGGGCGAGGAAGACCCTGAAGTAAGCGGAGTTGCATCCATCGGCGCTGGGGTAATGATCAACTCTGGAAGCCTAAATGGGCTAAATAGTGGCGAGGCTATCGGAAAGATAATTGAAGAACTTGAGGCAAAGAATCTAGCTAGAGCTTCGAATAATTATCGCCTAAGAGATTGGCTCATCTCGCGCCAACGTTATTGGGGAACCCCAATCCCTATTATTCACTGCCCTAAGTGTGGCGAGGTGCCAGTTAGTGATGCTCAGCTCCCGGTTAAGTTACCTGATTCCAAAACCTTAGATCTAAGACCAAAGGGAACTTCACCGCTTGCAACCGCAACCGATTGGGTCAATGTGGCTTGTCCTAGATGTGGGGCTAGTGCTAAGAGAGACACCGACACCATGGATACCTTTGTTGATTCATCTTGGTATTTCCTGCGCTATACCAGCGTTGATACTCACGATAAACCCTTTGATAGAAGAGAAGTTGATACCTGGCTTCCAGTTGATCAGTATGTGGGCGGGGTTACCCATGCCATCTTGCATTTGCTCTATTCGCGCTTCTTCACCAAAGCCTTGAAGGATATGGGATATATAAATTTCTCAGAACCTTTTACACGGCTTCTTAATCAAGGAATGGTTTTGATGGACGGCTCTGCTATGAGTAAGAGTCGGGGTAATCTAGTTGCCCTCTCAGAAGAACTTGAAAAACATGGTGTAGATGCCATTCGCTTATCAATGGTCTTTGCCGGTCCTCCCGAGGATGATGTTGATTGGGCCAATGTCTCACCAACTGGGTCATCTAAGTTCTTACATCGCGCTTGGCGTCTTGCAGGAGATGTTGAAAGCAAGCCAGGAATTGATTTTACAAAAGGCGATCTAACTTTAAGAAAAACCTCGCATAAAGCGCTTCAAGACATTTCATTTGCAGTTGAATCCTTTAGGTTCAATGTGGTTGTTGCTCGAATCATGGAGTTGGTAAACGCTGCTAGAAAAGCCATAGATTCAGGCGTTGGTCCAGCCGATCCGGCAGTTAGGGAAGCCGTTGAAATAGTGGCCATTTCTCTATCTCTTATCGCCCCTTATACCGCTGAAGAAATGTGGGAGGTCTTGGGTCATGGGCCATCAGTTGCAAGGGCGGGATGGCCAAGTATTGATCCTGAGTTATTGACCCAGGATTTTGTCACAGCTATTTTCCAGATAAATGGCAAAATCAAATCCAGAGTTGAAGTATCACCTGATATCTCAGATGAGGCTCTAGAGAAGATGGCTTTGAGTGATTCAGCCTTGTTAGCCGATCTGGGGGGAGCAAGCCCAAGGAAAGTAATCACCAAGGCCCCTAAGTTTGTGAATGTAGTTCTATAGCCTTATCCACAACACCTATTTCTCCACTATTGGTTCAGTAGTTCAAATTATTTAGCATCTAAATCTGATTTCATCAGGGTATGAATTTTGCAAAATTGAAGGAAGATTTTCAAGACTACACCTACTCTCAGAGAAGAGCCCTTTTAGTTCTCTCTTTGGTCGCAATACTTTTTGCCACATTTCTCTTCACCACAACTAGGGGTAGAGCAGTTGCGCAGGAATCTGCTAAACCAACTTTAACTATGCCGGCAGTAACCAAGACAATACTGATACATGTTGCAGGCAAAGTTAAGCGTCCTGATGTTTATCCTCTTCTTGCAGGCTCAAGAGTCTCTGATGCGATCAAAGCTGCGGGGGGTGCAAATAAGGGAGTTGATCTAGGCGATATAAACCTGGCGAGAGTCTTGGTGGATGGCGAACAAGTCTATGTGGGCTATGTTGCAAAAGTTGGTGCAAGCAGCAGCGCCAGCAAGAGTGGCAAATCAAGATTTTTTGGCATTATCAATATTAATAGAGCTACAAAAGCTGAATTTGATTCACTGACTGGGATAGGGCCGGTTATTGCAACTCGAATAGTCAATTATCGAAATAGCAATGGACCTTTCTTGGCTATAGACGATCTGCTTAAAGTTTCTGGCATAGGTAGCAAGACTCTGGAGCGGATTCGCCCACGTTTGAGCCTGTAGACCAGAGGGTAAGAAGTGATTACCGCGCACTGCTCTTTGCGCTAGCTCTTTGGGCTGGGGTATTAGGTGCGACCTATTTCTCTTGGTCAGCGTTGGTGGTAAGTGCGGTAATCACATCCTCTACCTTTCTCTTAAAAAGACGCTTCTGGATCATTGCCTCAGCGCTTCTGGTAGGCAGTGGCTTATTCTCGATTCACAGCCAGATATTGCAAACCAGCGTAATTGCTCAATTGGCCAGCAGCTCTCCCGATGTGAAAGTAATCGCAAGAGTTACTGGTGACCCTAAGCTCACATTTGAAAAAGTCCGCGGTTCAAAAATCAATCCTTCGCAGAGTTCATTCTTGGTGAGAACCTCAAGAATAGAGAGTGAAAGTGGATCCTATGAAGCAAGGCTTGCGCTTCGAGTATTAATACCCAAGAAAGTAGAGTTAATCCCTGGCGATTTGATTGGTCTAGAAGGAAGGCTTGTAAAGAGTAAAGAAAGACGGGTTGCCGCACTCCTAATTGCCGAAGAGGACTTGGTGCAACTGTCTAAGGCGGGAGCATTAGGTCAAGTATTAGCTAAGGTCAGATCTAGTTTTAGAGATCAAGCAGCAAAGTTTGGTAGTAATTCTGGAGCACTAGTTCCAGGAATGATCCTGGGGGATACCTCGCTTCAAAGCGAGGAATTTACCAAGCAAATGCGCCGCTCGGGCCTTGCTCATCTAACTGCTGTTAGCGGGGCAAATTTTGCAATTGTCAGCGCGCTAGTTTTCTTCCTTCTGCGCCTATTCATTCCAAAGCTAGCTGTAAGAATTGGTGCTACTGGGTTATTTCTCTTTCTTTTTCTCTTACTAGTCAGGCCATCACCTTCGGTACTGCGGGCAGGAATCATGACGCTTGTCGTTCTTTTCGCAATTGCCACCGGTAATAGGGCAAATGCGTCAGCGGCTCTATCTACGGCAGTGATTGTCTTACTTCTCTTTGATCCTTTTCAGGGGCAAGACCCAGGCTTTATTCTCTCTGTCCTTGCTACCTCTGGATTGATATTTCTCTCACCTGGGATTAAGTCATATCTAATTAGGTTTTTTCCCTCTTGGCTAGCAGAGGTTGTGGCAGTCTCAACCGCTGCAACCCTGCTATGCACCCCATATTTGATCGCCTTTACCGCTCAGGCCCCGCTTCTTGCCATTCCATCTAATGTCGTTACCTATCTTCTGGTAGCTCCGGTGACGATTGTCGGCTTTCTATCTGTTCTCACCCTTCCCATTCCTTCTATCTCCCAGATCTTACTGGTCGTGGCCGAGTTTCTTGCCCGCTGGATTGCATTTGTTGCATCGCTATCTGATGCAACTCCAACTCTCGCACTTTCCGCCCAACTTCTGTCAATAACTCTTGCTCTTATACTTACAGTCTTCTTCATAGCACCTCTTAGAAAAGTTGCCATTGCACTCCTCGTTGTATTTGTTCTATTGGGAACGCTTAGCAAAGCTAGCTTCCCGGGGAGCGATTGGAGGCTAGTGCAGTGTGATGTTGGTCAGGGCGATGCTCTGGTGATAAAGATTTCTTCGCAGAGTGCGCTGCTCCTCGATGCTGGCCCTGATCCGACCCTCCTTGATCGTTGTCTGAAGATCCTTGGAGTTAAGCACTTACCACTCATCGTCCTAAGTCATAATCATGCTGATCATTATTATGGAGTAAGCGGGGCTTTGAGAAATAGAGAGATAGGCCAGATCTGGAGCAATGGCAACATTATTAGAGATGAGCTCGCCAACTACTTAGTATCAAAGGTGAGCCTTGGAGATGTTGCCATAATCGATGATGTATCGCTAGAAGTTCTCTGGCCGCCTGCCAATAATGCGCAATACTCGAACCTTTCAGGAGATGGCTCCGAGGAGAATAATCGATCGTTGGTAATCCTTGCCCAAGTAGGGCAGGTGAAGATATTGATAACTGGTGATATAGAGCCTGAAGTGCAAGAAGAGATTGCAAGGAAGTTTGACTTATCTGGCATTTCAATCTTGAAAGTCCCCCATCATGGATCGCGCTTTCAAAGCGATCTATTTCTTAGCCAAGTTTCACCGAAGATCTCACTAGTTAGCGTGGGTGAGGCAAATAGCTATGGCCATCCCGACTCGCAGCTATTGGAGAAGCTAGGCCTTATGGGCTCTAGGGTTTATCGAAGCGATAAAGATGGGCCAATTTCGCTGGCCTGGAGGCTTGATGACAGCGCCAGGGGCTATATATTCACCGCTAGGAACTTAGGAAGGAAGTGGTGGCAGATTCAATGGCTATAGCTAACCTCCTACTTATCCATGGCGCTGAAAGCGTATTGGCAGATCGGGCTTTATTTGATGCCCTCGATGAACGGGCAGATTGTGAAAAAACGGTGTTAGAAGGTTCTGAATTAGAAATTGGCAGCTTTGCCTCAGCAATCGCTCCCTCACTGTTTGCCGATAAGCGCGTTGTTGTTCTAAAGGATTTACAGGATTTAAGTAGTGAAGTTCAAGAAGAAGTTGAGAATTACTTATCGGAGATTGACCCTTCTCTGCACATCATTTTTATTCATAGAGGTGGAGTCAAAGGAAAAGCCCTCCTTGAAAGGATTAAGAAGTTGAAGCCAGAGATAATCCTCTGCGAGGCGATGAAGAAAGAGAGTGATAAGGCAAGCTACGTTGCTCAAGAGTTTGAAAGACGGGGTCGCAGGATTTCATCTGCAGCAATTAGCGCACTAGTTGATGCCACTGGAAGTGATACCAGAGAGTTAGCCGCTGCCTGTAGCCAGATTGCTTTTGACACCAATGCTGCTAAGACAGTAATTGATGAAGAAGATATTGCCCTTTATTACCAAGGAAGAGTTCAAGCAACAGGCTTTGATGTCGCCGATGCAACCTTAGCTGGAGATAGTAAAGCTGCGCTGATTTCACTAAGAAATGCGCTCGATTCTGGAACAGAACCGATCATGATTCTCTCGGCAATTACCTCATCAATTAGAGCTCTGGCAAAAGTCTCGGGAGCCCCCCGTGGTGCTAATGCTTTTCAACTTGCTGGATCCCTTGGCCTTGCTCCCTGGCAGATAGATAAGGCTAGGCGCCAATTAGGAAAGTGGACCCCTTCTCTAATCGCTTTTTCAGTAGGTGAGTTAGCAAAAGCCGATGTTGCTATCAAAGGAGCTGAAGCTGACCCAATTTTTGCCCTAGAGCGAAGCGTAATGGCCATTGCCGCCAGAGTGGGGCGAAAATAGGGGTTATTTAAGGCAGGCGAAAATCTCGGTTTGAGCCCAGATAACTCTGGCTGATACCCTGCCACGCTGTAATTCACTCAAATGGAAGGCTTTAAGTTCGTGGCAAATATCAAATCCCAGATCAAGAGAATCAAGACCAATGAGAAGGCTCGCCTGCGAAACAGATCAGTGCGCTCCTCATTTAAGACGGCTATCCGCCGCTTCCGTGATTCCCTCGCCGCAGGGGACTCCAAAGTGATTGCCACTGAGTTATCAAATGCCTCTCGTGAACTCGATATCGCGGTATCAAAAGGCGTAATCCATGCCAACCAGGCTGCAAATAAGAAGTCAGCTATGGCTAAGTCAGCCCATAAAGCTGGCGTTCGTTAATCCAGCCACTTCATTTAGACAAAGTAGGCGATAGGCATGCCTGCAATCGACTTAAGTAAAGCGCCGCAACCTGCTGCCACCAGACCTGAGCAGATCCGTAATTTCTGCATCATTGCTCACATTGATCATGGTAAATCCACTCTGGCAGATCGGATGTTGGGAATAACTGGAGTTGTTGACGCGCGCAATATGCGTGCGCAGTATCTAGATCGCATGGATATCGAACGTGAGCGTGGAATTACCATCAAGAGCCAAGCGGTTCGACTGCCTTGGCGCTCCGGCCTTGATGGCCAGGAATATATTCTCAACATGATTGATACTCCAGGACATGTTGATTTTACCTATGAAGTCTCACGCTCTCTTGCAGCATGCGAAGGGGCCATTCTATTAGTTGATTGCGCACAAGGAATTGAAGCCCAAACGCTAGCTAATCTCCATCTAGCCATGGAAAATGATTTAACAGTAATCCCAGTGTTAAATAAGATTGATCTGCCCTCAGCTCAACCTGATAAGTTTGCGATCGAGTTATCTAAGCTTGTTGGTTGCAGGCCGGAGGATTGCTTACGAGTCTCTGGAAAATCAGGAATCGGCGTTGAAGGGCTATTGGATCAAATTGTGGCTCAGATTCCAGCTCCCAAAGGAAATTCAGAGGGGCCAGCAAGGGCGCTAATTTTCGATTCGGTCTATGACACATATCGTGGAGTAGTGACCTATGTTCGAGTATTTGATGGTCACCTCTCACCTAGGGAGCAGATACAGATGTTCTCAACTGGAGTTAAGCATGAGCTATTAGATATTGGAGTGATTTCACCTGAACCAGTATCTAGTAAGGGTCTAGGAGTTGGCGAGGTGGGCTATCTAATCACCGGAGTCAAGGAAGTTCGCCAATCAAGAGTCGGAGATACTGTTACCTCTTTCCATAGACCAGCACTTGAAGCTCTATCTGGATATGAAGATCCAAAACCAATGGTCTTTTCCGGACTATTTCCCATAGATGGCGATCAATATCCACTACTACAAGATGCCTTAGATAAATTGCAATTAAATGATGCTGCTCTCGTTTATGAGCCAGAGAATTCGGCAGCGCTTGGCTTTGGCTTTAGATGTGGCTTTTTGGGACTTCTTCACATGGAAATCGTTCGAGAGCGCCTTGAGCGAGAATTCGATCTAACACTTATCTCTACCGCACCGAATGTGGTTTACACCGTTACCACTGAGAGTGGCCAGGAACTTGTGGTCACAAACCCTAGCGAATATCCCAATGGAAAAGTAGCTCAGGTGCGAGAACCTTTAGTCAAGGCAACAATTCTCTCCCCCGCTGATTACATCGGAACGATTATGGAGTTATGCCAACAAAGGCGCGGTTCGCTAATTGGCATGGACTACCTCTCTGAAGATCGCGTCGAGATTCGCTACGCCTTGCCACTTGCTGAGATCGTCTTTGATTTCTTTGATCAATTAAAGTCTAGAACTAGGGGCTATGCCTCACTTGATTACGAACCAATTGGTGAAGCGGAAGGCGATCTAGTAAAAGTCGACATCTTGCTACAAGGGGAAAAAGTCGATGCCTTCAGCTCAATTGTGCATCGCGAGAAGGCTTATAGCTATGGAGTGATGATGACTTCAAAGCTTAGAGAGCTAATTCCAAGGCAGCAGTTTGAAGTACCGATTCAAGCAGCCATTGGGGCCAAGATTATTGCTCGCGAAACAATTCGCGCGATCCGCAAAGATGTTTTGGCAAAGTGTTATGGCGGAGATATTTCTCGTAAGCGTAAACTCTTAGAGAAGCAGAGAGAGGGAAAGAAGCGAATGAAGATGGTGGGAAGAGTCGAAGTCCCACAGGAAGCATTCATTGCGGCACTTTCAACCAATTCTGATAAAGAGAGCGGAAAGGCGAAGAAGTAGCATGAGCCAGCAACTCTCTTTCTACGTGCATATCCCTTACTGCGCAAAAAGATGCGGTTATTGTGACTTCAACACCTACACCCCAGGTGAGTTAAAGAGCGGAGATCTAGATGCTCTCTCATCTAGCTATATTGATTCGACAATAAGGGAAATCCAGATGGCCTCTCAGGTTGTTGGCCCGGCTGTTGTTCCCACAGTGTTCTTTGGAGGGGGAACACCTTCACTTCTTCCTGCAGCCCAATTAGCGCGGGTAATTGGCGCAATTAGAAGTAACTTCACCATAGAGCAAGGCGTTGAGATAACACTTGAGGTGAACCCAGATTCGGTAAGTAGGCCATTTCTAGATGAAATCAAGAGTGTTGGTGCGACACGGATTTCTATGGGGATGCAATCTGCAGTTGGCTCGGTGTTGAAAACTCTAGGTCGCACTCATCATCCCGAAAGTGTTGGCCAAGCGGTAACTATGGCAAGAGCTTCTGGATTTGAGCATGTGAGCGTCGACTTAATCTATGGCTCACCTGGCGAAACTATGGAGGATTGGCAGAAGAGTTTGGAATATGCACTCTCATTAGATATCGATCACATTAGCGCATATGCCTTAATCGTTGAGAAGGGCACAAAGCTTGCTGCTCAAGTTAATCGCGGTGAATTAACAATGCCTCCAGATGATCAGAGTGCCGATAAGTATTTGCTAGCAGATGAACTCTTTGAGGCGGCAGGGTTTAGTTGGTATGAGCTAAGTAATTGGAGTAAGCCTGGCGGGCAATGTCGCCACAACATCGCCTATTGGGATGGGTCATTTTGGTGGGGAGTAGGAGCCGGCGCTCATTCTTACTTCAAAGGTAAGCGTTGGTGGAACGTTAAGCACCCCGGTTCTTATCAAGAAAGGATTTCACTGGGTCAAAGCCCAGAATCATGTCATGAGATATTGACTCCAGGTAATCTCCTAGATGAGTTCATAATGCTTCAAATGAGAAGGCGTGAGGGAATCATGCATAGTCGTTTGAATTCTTCACAGCTGAGTAAAGCTGAAGATTTTCTTTGCTCTGGATTTCTAGACACCGCAAGTTGGAGCGATTTGCGATTGGTATTGAACAGAAACGGGCGCCTGATTGCCGATAGAATCGTGCGCGAGTTAGTCTTGTAGTAACTTTGCCTTATGGCCACTATGCATACCGTCATTACCCTCCTGCTTGCCTTAATTTTCCTCATCGCAGGGCTTTCAAAATCCAGTGGTAGTAGCGCCGGACTATCTGGAACCAGGGATGTGGGATTTCCCGATGGATTGGCAAGGTTGGTGGGGATTTTTGAAACCCTAGCCTCATCTGCTCTAATAGTCGGTTTTTCTCTTGATAACTCGGATTTGAAACTCTATGGATATGTGATTATCTGGTTTGTTATGGCGGGGGCGATCTTCTTTCACTTCAAAGCGAATAAGATTCGCACAGGATTTCCAGCCATGCTGCTAATCATTTTGGCCACTTTAGGTATTGCTACGCTCTAATGAGATCGAAAGGGAATTGCTAGAGGATGGAAAGAAGGCAACTTGAAATCTTAAAGGCCATAGTTGAGGAGTATGTGGCTACTGAAGAGCCAGTGGGCTCCAAAACAATTTCAGAAAAGAGCACCCTTGGAATATCTTCGGCAACTATTCGAAACGAGATGTCGATCCTTGAAGGCGCTGGATTAATCACTCAACCACATACCAGTGCCGGAAGGATCCCCACCGATAAGGGATACCGTCTGTTTGTCGATAAAATCGCCACAGTTAAGCCTCTCTCAACTGCTGAACGTCGGGCTATTGAAACCTTCTTAGAGGGCGCCAATGATCTAGATGACATCGTGATGAGAACTGTTCGCCTCCTTGCTCAGGTGACTAAGCAGGTGGCGGTTGTTCAATACCCACTGCTAACCAAGTCACGAGTAAGACATATTGAGCTAGTGCTTTTGACCCCATCTCGCTTGATGTTGGTGCTCATCACTACTGCTGGTCGGGTCGAGCAGCGAGTACTAGAGCTTCCTTATGATCTCAGCGATGCTCTCTTGAGTGATTTGCGTCAGAGATTAAATGGAGCAGTGGTTGGGAAAGCAATGTCAGATGTTGGGCAGGACCTTGATGCAATCTTGGCTCACTTTGGCAAGAATGAGAGGACTTCTACTGCTCTGATAATTTCAAATCTAATTGAGATGGCAATTGAGAGACCAGAGGAGAAAGTTGTATTAGCAGGCACGGCTAATTTAGCCAGATCAAATAGTGAGTCATCATCAGAAATTCATGGAGTATTAGAGGCCCTTGAGGAGCAAGTAGTTCTATTAAGGCTGCTAAGTGATGCTGGGGATACGATGCGAGTTCGAATTGGAATGGAACAGTCAGAAAGCGGTCTGCAGCGCACCAGTTTGGTATCGATGGGCTATGGAGTAGATGGCAATTCACTTGGAGCGCTAGGAATTATAGGACCGACCAGAATGGATTACTCGTCCTCCATGTCTGCGGTTAATGCCGTTGCCAGATATGTTGGAAGATTCTTGATGGATAATCAATGATGAGTGATCTTTATAAAGCACTTGGCCTTGATAGAGATGCCTCACAAGATGAGATAAAGAAGAGCTATCGCAAACTTGCTCGCGAGCTTCATCCAGATGTCAATCCAGATCCTAAGGTGCAGGATCGCTTCAAAGAGATTACTGCTGCCTACGAAATATTAAGTGATCCAGAAAAGCGCAGTAACTATGATCGCGGAGGAGATAGTTTTGCTGGCTTCGGCGGGGGCTTTGGCGGCTTTAGTGACATTATGGATGCTTTCTTTGGTGGAAGCGGAAATCCCAGAGGGCCAAGAGCTAGAACTCGTCAGGGGCAAGATGCGCTAATTCGCACCACAATTACTCTGTCTGAGGCATGCTTTGGAACAGAGCGTGAAATTGGAGTTGAGACGGCCATCATCTGCTCTAAGTGTGGTGGAGATGGCTGCGCGCCGGGAACTACGACTCGCACTTGCGATATTTGTAAGGGAAGAGGCGAGATTCAACAAGTCACTCGATCCTTTATTGGCCAAGTTATGACCTCCAGGCCATGTGGAACATGCCAGGGTTTTGGCACCATGATTCCACAAGTCTGTACCGAGTGTTCTGGAGATGGCCGGGTGAGGGCGCGCAGAAATGTCTCCGTAAAAATCCCTGCTGGGGTTGAGACTGGAAATCGCATGCAACTATCTGGCCAAGGAGAAGTTGGCGCATGGGGTGGACCTGCTGGGGATCTATATGTAGAGATGATCGTTGAAGAACACGAGTATCTTGTTCGCGATGGAGATAACTTGCATATCGCAGTCTCGGTTCCAATGACTGCAGCGGCTCTAGGAAGTGACATGACTATTGAAACTCTCGATGGCCCGATGGATATCTTGATAAAGCCTGGGACTCAAAGTGGCGAGATGATTGTAGTCAAAGCAAAGGGGATGACTAGGTTGCGTGGCGGTGGCAGGGGCAATCTCTACGCCCATGTAAGCGTTGAAGTGCCTAGTAGGTTATCGAAAAAAGAGAGCGACGTATTAAGGGAATTTGCCAAACTGCGCAGTGAAAATAAGAGCTCAAATAAGATGAAATCCAATAAAGAAGTTGGCCAGAATAACGGTGGCTTTTTTGGTAAATTCAAAGAAGCCTTTAGAAACTAATGATCCCAGTATTTATCGTCGATGAGCTACCAGATAAGGGCGAGTTACTTGTTTCAGGGGATGAAGCCCATCATGCGATAAATGTAACCAGGATCAAGGTCAATGAGATCATTGCGCTAACCGATGGCAAGGGTCGTAAAGTCAGTGTTGAAGTCACCTCGATTAGTAGGAAGTCATTTTCTGCCAAAGTCTTAACGGTTCAAGACTTTCCCCCTTCAAAGATTTGGCTCACGGTCATGCAAGCTTTGACCAAAGGTGATAGGGCAAGGGAAACAATTGAGTTATTAACAGAAGCTGGAGTCGATGAGATTGTTCCGTGGTGCGCCAATCGCTCTATTGGACAATTTAGAGATGAGCAAGATTCTCTGGATAAGTGGCGTAATTGGGCCAGAGAATCTACAAAGCAATCAAGGAGAGCTTGGTTTCCAAAGATTTCTCCCTTGCAAAGCGGAGTAGGCGCAAGTGAAGTTCTAGCAGATTTTGACCTAGCGCTACTTTTCCACGAATCTGATGGGGGAAAGTTGTCAGGACTGCTATCTAGAGCTCAGGGCGAAAGAAAGGTTAATAGGGTCTTACTTATCATCGGGCCTGAAGGTGGAATCAGCGATGAAGAAGCTTCAGCGTTCCTAGAGCGCGGCGCTCTCCCTGTTGCCATGGGACTTCCAATCTTCCGTTCAGCTCACGCCGGGGCTGCAGCCCTTGCAGCAGTGCAAACTGGCCTTGGTATCTGGTAGAGATAACCCATGAAATGTCTCTTCTGCTCGATTGTAAGCGGTGAGATCCCTGCCGATACAGTCAAAGAGAGCGATAACGTCATAGCATTTAATGACATCAATCCGGTAGCACCAACTCATGTGCTGGTAATTCCCAAAATTCACTATGAAAATGCCTCGGAGCTAGCAAGTGCAAGCCCTGACGTTCTAATCGAGTGCCTTGAGATGGCTTCAAGTATTGCCAAAGAGCGTGAGTTAGATGGTTATCGCACAGTTTTCAATACTGGCGCTGATGGCGGCCAGAGCGTATTCCACGCTCACCTGCACCTCCTAGGTGGTCGTGCATTGGCCTGGCCGCCTGGATAGAATTGGTGTAATGGATCGAATCGTTCTAACGCTACCTAGCGATATCTCCAGCGTCTCCATAACTGGTCCTAATGATTCTTACATCAAGTCCCTTGAGGGCGCCTTTCGTGATGTGGCAATTACCGTTAGAGGAAATGAAGTAATTCTTCGGGGAAGCCCTGAAGGATGCGAGAGAGTAAAACAGCTAATTCAAAGTTTTCTCACCGTCATCCGTGCCGGTCAGCCCCTAAGTGATGATGCAGTTAGACGCTCCATAGCGATGATTAATGATGGAAGCTCACCTGCTGAAGTTTTGACTCTCAATATCTTAAGCAATCGTGGCAAGACAATTCGCCCCAAGACTCCCAATCAGAAGCGCTATGTAGATGCCATTGCCAAGAACACGGTCACCTTCGGAATCGGACCTGCAGGAACTGGGAAAACATACCTTGCGATGGCAAAAGCAGTGCAAGCTCTGCAATCAAAGCAGGTAAATAGAATTATTCTTACAAGGCCAGCAGTTGAGGCAGGCGAGAGACTTGGCTTCTTGCCTGGAACCCTGCATGAAAAGATCGATCCCTATCTTCGTCCTCTCTTTGATGCTCTCCATGACATGCTCGATCCAGAGGCCATTCCTCGCCTAATGTCATCAGGAACTATTGAAGTTGCGCCTCTGGCATATATGCGGGGAAGAACGCTCAATGACTCATTCATTATCTTGGATGAAGCGCAGAACACCTCTGCTGAGCAGATGAAGATGTTTTTGACCAGACTGGGATTTTCATCAAAGATGGTCATTACTGGAGATATTACCCAGATAGATCTTCCGAGCCATCAGGATTCGGGCTTAAAGATCGTGCGCGATATTCTAGAAGGTATCGATGATATCTCCTTTATGGATTTGACTTCAGAGGACGTGGTTCGCCACAGATTGGTTAGTGAAATCGTTGATGCGTATGGCCGTTTTGATACTTTGGTAGGTGAAAATATAGGCGGCAGACGAGAGAATAAACCACGATCCCTAAGGAGTGACCGCTAACTTACTTGACCTATTAGGTAAAGTGCGAGATGAATATAGAACTTAGCAATTTAACTGATTCTAATTGCGATTTAGCGCGCCTGAAGTCTCTGGCCCATTTCACGATCTTGGCCCAGGGAGCTCATCCTGATTCAGAGCTAAGTATTTCCTTGCTTGATGAAGAAGAGATGAGCGCACTTCACTTGCGTTGGATGAATGAAGATGGTCCCACCGATGTTCTCTCATTTCCGATGGATGAAGTTCAACCGAATTCGGCAGCGCTAGGCCCGGCAATGCTCGGAGATATCGCTCTTTGTCCAAGCTATGCCAAGCAAAATGCGCAAAAGGTTAATTCCAGCCTCCAAGATGAATTGGAATTGTTGACGGTCCATGGAGTCCTCCATCTTCTAGGATATGACCACCTTGAAGCGGATGAGAAAGAAGTGATGTTTACCCTGCAGGATAGATATCTAACCGAATGGAGAGTTAAGCGGTGAGCGTTACTGAAGTTTTATCAGTCGTTGCCCTACTGCTTCTTGCTGGTTTCTTAGCTGGCTCTGAATCTGCCATTAACTCCATTTCTCGAGTATTTGTAGAAGAGCTAGAAGTCAAGTCTTCCAAAAGAGTTGCTTGGGTTGCTAGAGTTATTAATGAGCCTGCCCGCTATTTGAATGTGATTCTGTTTGTAAGAAAAGCATCTGAGTTAACCGCAACGGTAATTGTTGCTCAGGCATTTATCGCTTTTTTTGATCCTATTGCCTTAGCTATGTTTTTTGCAGTGTTCACGATGGTTGTGCTCTCCTATGTCGTTATCGGAGTTGGTCCAAGAACTTTGGCAAAACAGAATGCCGGACGCTGGATAATTCCTTCCTGTGTGGTTGCGGTAATAATGTCAAAGATATTGGGTCCACTGACTGCTCTATTAATTGCCATTGGTAATGCCATCACCCCGGGAAAAGGTTTCAAATCTGGCCCTTTTGCCAATGAGGCAGAGCTTCGAGATCTAGTTGATCAAGCCCACGAACGTGGATTGGTTGAAGAGTCGGAGCACGAGATGATTCACTCTGTATTCGAATTAGGCGATACCTTAGTTCGAGAGTTGATGGTTCCAAGGACTGAAATGGTCTGGATTGAAGGCGAAAAGAACCTACGACAAGGTCTCTCACTTGCTCTTCGCTCAGGTTTCACCAGAATCCCAGTAATTGGGGAGAATCTTGATGAGATTCTAGGAATTGCGTATGTGAAAGATTTAGCCAGAAGAACCCATGAATATCGCGAAGCCGAATTGAGCGAACTGGTCGGCCAGCACATTAGAGGAGCAACATTTGTTCCTGAAACCAAGGCTGCATCTGAGCTATTAAAGGAGATGCAGCGGGATCAGATCCACTTAGCTATCGTAGTTGATGAGTATGGCGGAACTGCCGGACTCATTACTATTGAAGATATTTTGGAAGAAATTGTTGGCGAAATTGCTGATGAATACGATGATGATTTAGAAGAGTTCGAATGGGTTAGTGATTCTCAAGTGCGGGTTTCGGCCAGACTTCATCTAGAAGATTTGGCAGATAAACTTGAATTCGAATTAAGCGAAGATGAAAGGGAGGACGTAGACACAATTGGTGGATTTGTGGCCAAAAGCCTAGGACGAGTGCCAATTCCAGGAAGCACTGTCGCGCTGAAAGGTTGGGTCATTACTGCAGAGCGTCCTATTGGAAGAAGACATCGCATTGCAACTTTCTTAGTTGAGCGCCCAGCTGATCAAGTTCCAACCAAAGAGGTTTAGAGTTGGCTAATGCGTATCGTTAGATTTTCTCCTCCTACCGGCTCTAAATTAGGAAGCGATCCTCACTTTGGCATCCTGGAGGATGACGCGAGCATCACGGCTATTGCTAGCGATCCGCTCTATGCTGAAATCTTTAGGCAAAAGGAAGTCTTTGCACTTAAAGACGTGCGACTCCTTGCGCCAGTAATTCCAAGAAGCAAAGTGGTCTGTGTTGGAAAGAATTATGCCGATCATGCAGCAGAGATGGGCGGCGAGGTTCCTGCAGAGCCGATCATTTTCATCAAGCCAAATACTTCAGTAATTGGACCGGAGGATCTAATTCAATGGCCAGATTCCAGTGAGCGGATTGATCATGAAGCAGAGTTAGCCGTGGTTATCTCCAAGATTTGCAAAGAAGTTCCAAGACAAAAGGTAAGAGATGTGATTTTTGGCTTCACGTTGGCCAATGATGTAACCGCTAGAGATCTGCAGAAGAAAGATGGGCAATGGAGCAGGGCCAAGGGTTTTGATACTTTTTGCCCAATTGGTCCTTGGATTGATACAGAATTCGTTCCAGGCGAACAGTTGATTACTGCTCATGTTGATGGTCAACTAAAGCAGAGCGCCAAGCTCTCCGATATGGTCTTTGATGTGCCATTTATCATTGAATTTGTCACGAAAGTCATGACCCTGCTTCCAGGAGATGTAATACTCACTGGTACTCCCTCAGGAATTGGCCCGATGAATCCCTTAGGTGAGGTGAGCGTCTCCATCGATGGACTTGGAACGCTCCGGAATAGGGTAAGTAGCCGTGGCTAATCCATCGACTCGAGAAGTTAGAACGCGCTTTGCGCCATCTCCAACAGGTGATCTCCATCTGGGAAATGTCCGCACAGCTCTCTTTGCTTGGGCCTATGCCAGACATTGCTCGGGAAAATTGATATTTCGCGTTGAAGATACTGATCGCGAGAGAGTTACCGATGAATATATCCAGCGCGCCGTAGAGACCCTTAAATGGCTGGGAATTGATTGGGATGAGGGCCCGCAAGTTGGGGGAGAACATGGGCCTTATCTGCAATCTCAGAGGCTTGAGATTTATCAACATTGGGCCGATTTCTTTATCAAGAATGGCGATGCCTACTATTGCTACTGCTCAACTGAGGAGTTAGAGATACGGCGCAAGAAGCAGAGAGAGTTGAATCAAGCTCCCGGATATGACGGAAAGTGTAGTTCTCTTGCTAGTGCTGAGATTCAAGGATTTATCAAAGAGGGTAGAGCTCCGGTTATCCGTATGCGCATGGCAGGCGGTGTTACAACTTTTACCGATTTAATCAGAGGTGAAGTCAGCTTTGAACATAAATATGTTCCAGACTTTGTCTTAATGCGAGCTGATGGTTCACCGCTCTATACCCTAGCTGTTGCTGTCGATGACGTACTCATGAAGATTACCCATGTGCTTAGGGGAGAGGATCTGCTCTCATCAACCCCTAGGCAGATTAGGGTTTATCAAGCAATGGGGGTTGCGCCTCAAGACTTTCCAGTTTTTGCTCACTTGCCATTTGTTATGGGTCAAGATAATGCCAAACTCTCCAAGCGTAATGGCGAGGTATCAATTGCTTGGTATCGCCAGGCAGGCTTCTTGCCTGAGGCAATCTGCAATTACCTAGCTCTATTGGGTTGGTCTCCTGGCGATGATCGTGAAAATGTCTCGATGAGTGAATTAGCGGAGTTATTTGTTCTGGAACGAGTTAGTAGCTCACCAGCCAGATTTGATATGAAAAAACTTGAAGCAATAAACGGCGAGAAGATTAGGAGTTTAAGCCTCGATGATTTCTTATCAAGGGCCTTACCTTTCCTGCTTAAAGATGGCGTAGTAAGCGGTAAGGAGGAAGAAATTGCAATTCTCCGCCACGCACTTCCTATTATCCAAGAGCGTATTGCCAGGATGAATGAAGTCAGCGCCATGCTTAAATTCCTCTTTACCGATGAGCTTTCCTTCGACCAAGAATCTATTTCCGCGCTATCCCAAGATCGAGCCAAGGAAGTCATTGTTAAGTCCTTAGAGGCCTTGGAAGGACTTAGTGATTGGAGCCATGAGGCCATTGAGGCGAAATTGCGTGGAGCTCTAATTGAGCAGATGGCCCTAAAGCCACGCCTGGCCTTCTCGCCAGTTCGAATCGCAGTTACTGGAAGCCGCATCTCCCCTCCGCTATTTGAATCTATGGAGCTGCTCGGAAAGCAGCGCTGTATTTCGCGTCTAAATGCTGCAGTTCGATAGAGCCGGAGATTCACGGTATTCTTAAGACCCTCTTGTAGACAAGTTAAGTAATTTATTTTGCTTAAATCCTATTTAAGAGTAAGTGCTTTGGGGTATGGGGTAATTGGCAGCCCAGCTGATTCTGGATCAGCTTGTCTAGGTTCGAGTCCTGGTACCCCAGCGGAAGAAAACTTAATAGTAATTTTCCAGTAAAGAAATGAATCTGGCTCCGTCGTCTAGTGGCCTAGGACTCTGGCTTCTCAAGCCAGCTACGGGGGTTCGAATCCCCTCGGAGCTACCAGGTATTAGTTCTTCCTTGAGATGTATTCACTAAGCTTCTGGGATGTTGCAACTAGAGCTGCAGCATGAATTCGCCCCGGCTGTCTTCCAAGTCTCTCAATTGGCCCACTGATGCTAACTGCAGCAATTACTCGATTATTTGGCCCACGTACCGGGGCTGATACTGAAGCGACCCCTGGCTCTCTTTCACCAACGCTCTGTGCCCATCCGCGTCTGCGCACTGCAGCAAGGGTTGCAGCATTGAATCTGGCGCCAGTTAGTGCGCGATGTAATTTGTCAGCATCTTCCCAAGCAAGAAGAATCTGAGCTGCAGATCCAGCACTCATAGTAAGAGCGGCTCCAATTGGAACTGAATCACGAAGCCCTGATAATCGCTCGGCTGCTGCAACACAGATTCGCATCTCACCTTGGCGGCGATAGAGCTGGGCGCTCTCGCCGGTGGCATCACGCAGAGCAATTAGCGCTGGGTTCGCCGCGGCAAGGAGGCGATCCTCACCGGCTGAGGCGGCAAGCTCTCCGGACCTTGCTCCAAGAACAAAGCGCCCGGTCAAATCACGGGCAAGTAGGCGGTGAAATTCCAGGGCCACAGCCAGTCGATGAGCCGTTGGGCGTGAGATTCTTGTAGCGGCAACTAGCTCACCTAAGGAGTGAGGCCCAGATTCTAGAACTGAGAGGATCTTTACCGCTTTATCTAAGACGCCAACTCCGCTAATCTTCTTGTCCATAATCCAATATTGCCATCTCATCATTTGAGAAGCAAGTAGTAAGGGGTAAGAAGTAAGGAGACTATGGGAAAGACGCTGGCCGAAAAAGTCTGGGACGACCATCTTGTAAGAAGCGCAGATGGTGAGCCAGATTTGCTCTATGTCGATCTTCATTTAATTCATGAAGTAACAAGTCCTCAGGCCTTTGATGGGTTGCGCCTGGCAAAGAGAGCAGTACGTAGGCCTGATTTAACTTTAGCTACTGAAGATCACAATGTTCCAACCCTTGACATCGATAAGCCAATTGCCGATCCCATCTCGCGCTTACAAGTTGATACCCTGCGAAAGAATTGCCAAGAGTTTGGCATCAGACTCCACTCGCTGGGAGATGTAGAGCAGGGAATTGTCCATGTAGTTGGTCCGCAACTGGGGTTGACCCAACCTGGAATGACTATTGTCTGCGGTGATTCTCATACCTCAACCCATGGAGCATTTGGCGCACTTGCTTTTGGAATTGGCACTAGTGAAGTTGAACATGTCCTGGCTACTCAAACTCTGCCATTGACTAGGCCCAAGACCATGGCCATCAGTGTTGAAGGAGAGCTAAAACCTGGAGTGACCAGCAAAGACATCATCCTTGCTATCATCGCCAAAGTTGGAACCGGTGGTGGACAGGGGCACATCCTTGAATATCGCGGAAGCGCCATTACAGCCCTATCAATGGAGGGGCGAATGACGATCTGCAATATGTCAATTGAGGCAGGGGCTAGAGCTGGGCTCATTGCTCCTGATGAGACCACCTTTGCATATCTTCGGGATCGCCCACATGCCCCAAAGGGTCAAGAGTGGGATAGAGCCCTTGCTTACTGGAGTGCATTAAGAAGCGATAGCGACGCCAGATTTGATAGAGAGATAACTCTTGATGCCAATCAACTCTCTCCCTTTGTTACCTGGGGAACTAACCCGGGACAAGGAATTGCCTTAGATGGAGCGATTCCAAACCCTGAGGATTTCGCAGACCCTGAGGAAGTTAGCGCAGCCCAGCGCGCCTTGGTCTACATGGATCTTAAGGCGGGAACCCCGATGAAGAGTATAAAGATTGATACGGTATTCCTTGGATCCTGCACCAATGGTCGGATTGAGGATCTAAGGGCGGCGGCCCAAATCATCAAGGGGAAGAAAGTTGCTGCCAATACGCGCATGTTGGTAGTTCCTGGTTCTGCCAGGGTGAGATTGCAAGCTGAGGAGGAAGGGCTGGATAGGCTCTTTTTGGAAGCTGGGGCCGAGTGGCGCAGCGCCGGTTGTTCTATGTGCCTTGGTATGAACCCTGATCAATTAACTCCAGGTGAGAGATCGGCATCAACTAGCAATAGGAATTTTGAAGGAAGACAAGGAAAAGGTGGAAGGACCCATCTAGTAAGCCCTCTGGTTGCTGCCGCCACTGCCCTACGTGGAACCCTTTCATCACCGGCAGATCTTTGAAGGATATAGCTATGGAAAAGTTTCTTTCTCATACTGGAAGCGCTCTTCCGCTAAGGCGTAGCAATGTTGATACCGATCAAATAATTCCGGCTGTCTATCTAAAGCGCGTTACCCGCTCAGGATTTGAAGATGGCTTATTTGCTGCCTGGAGAAGTGATCCTGACTTTGTACTAAACAAGGCGGAATATAGTAAGGCTAGCATTCTGGTTGTAGGCGCTGATTTTGGCACTGGATCCTCAAGAGAGCATGCGGTATGGGCGCTACAAAACTATGGATTTAGAGTAGTAATTTCATCGAGATTTGCCGATATCTTCCGGGGGAATTCCCTGAAAGCAGGCCTTCTCCCGGTAATCCTCCCGCAGGCAGATGTCGAGGCGCTCTGGAGCGCTGTTGAGGCAGAGCCAACCTTGGAGATAAAAGTAGATCTCCAGACTCGCTTGGTCTCCTATAGAAATCAAGTAATTTCCTTTGATTTAGATGACTACACCCGCTGGCGCTTGATGGAGGGCCTTGACGATATTGGTCTAACTTTAAGAAACATTCATGAAGTAGAGAATTTCGAAGAAAAAGGCGCGAAATTCAAGCCAAAAACGCTGCCTGCCTTGCCCTAAGCAGTTCTTTTGCGCGACTCTCAACTTTGAATTGAGAGTTTTTTACGCATAAAACAGGCATTTTTTAGTGTTTACTGGCAATTAATTTATTGCGACACACCGACTTTGATGCGCGAAAACCTTGATTTTCTTGCGTAAATTAACCACTAGGTTAGGCAAAAGCTTAACTTCACGCGTATATAAGGGGATTAAATGAACAAGACCCAGTTCATTGCTTCGTTGGCTCCTCACTTCAACGGAAGCAAGAAAGAGGCAGCACACGCTGTTGAAATCGTCTTCGATTCACTCGTGCGCAACCTTCACAGAGGCGAAGATGTCATCATCAACGACTTTGGAAAGTTTAAGAAAGTAGATCGCAAAGCTCGTCAGGGACGGAATCCTTTTACTGGCGAAACTATCGAAATCAAGGCAAGCAAGAAGGTTCGCTTCCTGCCAGCCAAGGCCCTCAAGGAAATTGTCTCTGGTGCTCGCAAATTAGGACCGGCGCCAAAGCCAGCTCCAGTAGTCAAACCTGCGGCTAAGAAGGCAGTCAAGAAAGTGGCTAAAAAGCCAGCCAAGAAGGCCAAGAAGGCCAAGAAGGCCAAGAAGAGATAGTTATCTTTTCATCTAAAGGCCACGCCTAGGGGGCGTGGCCTTTATTCTCTCTGTCCTAGGCTAGAGCCATGAGCGCCGTGCGGCCAGAGACTCTATATCTTCCGCCTCAAGGAGATCCCCCAGGAACCAATCCTTGGTTTCGCTTTGGTGCTGCGGTAATCAAGCCAATTCTTAACTTAATCATTAAGAAAGATTGGAAGGGTGCGCAGCATCTGCCAAAAAGCGGGCCGGTGATAGTAGTTTGTAATCATCTCTCATACATTGACCCTCTTACCTTCACCCATTTTCTTTATAACAATGGTCGCGCCCCAAGGTACCTAGGAAAAGAGTCGGTCTTTCGCATTCCTATCATCGGCCGGGTGATCAGCGGAACGGGGCAGATTCCAGTCAGCCGCGAATCAAAGGATGCAGTCAAAGGTCTAGAGCATGCCATTGCGGTATTAAAGGCCGGACACCTGCTCGGCGTCTATCCTGAAGGAACCCTTACTCGTGATGAAAATTTATGGCCGATGAAGGCCAAGACAGGAGTTGCTCGCCTTGCCCTAATTACCGGAGCACCAGTAATTCCCTGTGCATCCTGGGGGCCTGAGAAGGTACTGCCGCCCTATAGTAAAAAGTTAAGGGTATTTCCGAGGAGCAAAGTTTCAATTCTTATGGGAGCACCTGTTGATCTCTCGCCTTGGCATGGAAAGAGCGATGATCTAGAGGCAGTTGAGGCAGCAGTAGATCACATCATGGACCGAATTACCGAGCTACTTGAGATCTTAAGGGGAGAGAGCGCACCTGCAATTCGCTTTGATCCTAAAGGCTCTGATCTGCCAAGAATTGGCAATTTCAAGAAAGCAAAGAAAGCAAAGGAATAGTGAAGATCGCAGTTCTTGGCTCAGGTCAATGGGGCAGCGCTCTGGCCCAAGTCCTTATTGATGCCGGCAATGCAGTTGTTCTTTGGGGAAGAAGTCAAGAAGTGATCGATGAGATAAACGCGAAGCACACCAACAACGCCTATCTTGCTCAGCATCTTCTTCCAGAGCAGATATCTGCTACTTGCGATATCAGACAAGCTTTAGGTGGGGCAAATCTCATAGTTCTAGCTATTCCCTCCCAAGCTCTACGGCAGAGCCTCGAGACCTGGAAAGGCTTGATCTCACCTGATATTCCAATAGTTTCCAGCCTGAAAGGAATCGAGATCTCTACTCAACTTCGTATGAGTGAGGTGATTGGCCAGGTACTAGGTAGGGATGGCTCAACGATTTCAGCATTGACCGGGCCTAACTTAGCCCTCGAAGTAATTCTAAGACAGCCTGCTGGAGCAGTTTCCGCCTCAACTAATCAAGGGTTAGCGGATATGACTGCTAAAACTTTTAGCACACCATACTTTCGTGTCTATACCTCAAATGATGTTATTGGTTGTGAATTAGCAAGTGCCGCCAAGAATGTCATTGCCATAGCAGTTGGCATGTCAATCGGCATGGGCTTTGGCGAGAATACTCAAGCATTAGTTATTACTAGAGGTTTAAACGAACTGACCCGATTAGCAGTTGCCAGAGGTGCTTTGCCCCTAACTTTTGTAGGACTTGCCGGAGTCGGTGACCTTTTAGCAACATGTGGATCTCCACTCTCGCGCAATCGCACATTCGGGGAAGCTCTAGGAAGAAGCGGTTCAGTTGAGCAGGCCATGAAAGCTATTTCATCAACTGCAGAAGGGGTAACCTCAGCCCAAGCAGTAGTTGAACTTGCTCATCTTGTTGGCATTGAGGCTCCAATCATGGAGGCAGTCTGTGATGTGGTTACAAGTAAGATTAGTCCGCAACAGGCATTTGTTAATTTAATGAAGATTCAAACTGGAGCGGAGATAGATCACGTATGAAGAGAATGCGCGTGGCCATCATCGCAGGCGGTCAAAGCAGTGAGCATCCGATCTCTTGTATTTCAGCCAGTGGAGTGCTAGCTGCAATCGATCAATCAAGATTTGACCCAATACTTATCGGCATTACCCAATCTGGCGCCTGGATTGATATGCGCCATAGTAGATTTGAAAGAGGCAGTGATGGACTCTCTTATGTGCCAGATGGGGGCGAGAAGTTAATTGTTGATATTCATGGCATCAAAGATAGTAAAGGCCATGATCTAGCAATTGACATCGCATTTCCTCTTCTGCACGGGGCATATGGCGAAGACGGAACGATTCAAGGCCTCCTTGAGATGGCTGGAATTGCCTATGTAGGCTCTGGGGTTTTGGCCTCAGCAGTTGCTATGGACAAGAGTTTTGCCAAGCCAATTTATGCAGACTTTGGATTAGAGGTTGTCGATGGAATTACTGTTCACAGAGATAATTGGGAGAAGTCAAGAGATCTGGAAATAGCGAAGATTAGAGCCCTGGGCTTTCCTATCTTCATAAAACCTGCTCGCAGTGGTTCAAGTCGGGGGACTGCTAAAGTAAAGGATGAATCAGCAATAAGTGGGGCAATTGAAGATGCATTTAGATTTGATCCAAGGGTCTTGGTTGAGGTCGCTGTTAAAGGCCGGGAGATTGAGTGCGCGGTGCTCCAAGTTGATTCAATTGCTAAGGCTTCAGTCTTAGGCGAGGTGAGAGTTCATCCACCTCATGAGTTCTATGACTTTGATGCCAAGTATCTAGATAGTTCAACCACATTTGATATTCCAGCAAACCTCCCAGAAGCGATCGCTCGCGAGATTAGCCAGGCAGCCATTACCGCCTTTGAGGCCCTCGGTTGTGAAGGGCTAGCAAGGGTCGACTTCTTCTTGACCGATTCTGGCGAAGTGATAATCAACGAGCTAAACACGATGCCTGGTTTCACCCCAAGATCGGTATTCCCTATGCTCTGGAGGGCCACTGGCAAGTCTTATAAAGAAGTAATAAGTGTGCTCTGCCGAAGTGCGCTTGATAGGTCAAAGAATGTAATTCGCTAATTGGCATGAAACTCCAATTCCAAGCAGAGCGAGCAACTTCTGATCAATGGCGCCGCATTGCTGCACTTCGATTACGCGCCTTAACTGATAGCCCACAGTGGTTTGCGGGGAATTCTAAGAAAGAAAGTGAACGAAGTGAAGCCGATTGGCGCTCACTCGTTACAAGCATCCGTTTTGTCATCTATACCTATGATGGCCGCGATGTTGGAATCATGAGCGTAGAGAAGGCAGAACCAATAAGAGGGACTGATTGCTGGCTAGGTGGTTGTTGGATTGAACCTGCGCTTCGAGGCAGAGGAATTACCGCGATGATGATTGCGCAACTAGATCAGATTTGTAGAAGCGAAGGCTGGAAGATTCAGGGTTTAGGAGTCTGGCCCGATAACGAGATTGCGATTAGGGCCTACTTAAGTTGCGGGTTTGAAAGGCATGGCGAACCTATGTCGAGCCTGAGCAGACCGGGCCAGATGTATCAAATAATGGTTAGAGATTTACCTAGCTAGAGGATTGCTACCGGACAGGTCAAAGTTCTAGTGATTCCCGGAACTGCATGAATCTTTGCAAGAACTGCTCTTCCTAAATCTTCCATGCTTGATGCCTCAGTTCTCATGATCACGTCATAAGGGCCAGTGACGCATTCGGCGATAGTTACTCCAGCTATGGCATTAACCGCCTTGGTAACGCTGGCGGCCTTGCCTACTTCGGTCTGAATCAAGATATATGCCTGAATTGACATTGATTTACCATCCTTCAATAAGAGATAGGACTGAGTCTCCCCGTTGGACTCCGCCCTCTAAATCCCCCCCTTGCTACAGGTGAGAGGTTAGCGCATTTAGGCTAGCCTGCGTAAGTATCAATTTTGGGATTGGAAGTGGGCCTTTGCGCGAAGATGAAGTATTGATCAGGGTGCGCTCCATCTTGGATGATGGCCGGGGCGATTCGGCTCTAATCGTAGGCAATGGAGATGATGGCGCTGTTCTTGGGCCAAGAAGTGATTTGACCGTCCTTGCAAGCGATATGGCCGTTGAGGGAGTTCACTTCAGCTTCTCTTGGAGTAGCGCTGAACAAGTTGGTCGAAAAGTATCTGCCGCAAACTTTGCAGACATTTGCGCGATGGGTGCCTGGCCAGAGTATCTCCTGGTGGCACTGGCATTTCCTGCAAGATTCGCCGATCAAGTAACCAAGTTGGCTCAAGGGATAAAGACCGAATGCCAAAGAGTTGGGGTTAAAGTAATTGGCGGTGATCTGAATAAGGCAAACGAAGTCGTGATTTCCATGACTGCTATCGGAAGAGTCAAGAAGCCAATTCGTCGAAGTGGGGCAGCGATTGGAGATAAGCTATTTATCTCAAGCCTGCCAGGATTTTCAGCAGCTGGCCTGTCGCTCCTAAAGCGCTCGAGTAATAACCAAAGCGGTGCATCTCTACAAGCTCGCTTGCTTCACCTAGCTCCTGATTTGGATTATGAGAAGTATCGCAAGAGCTACGAATTCTTATCATCGGCAATTGATACTAGCGATGGGCTAGTTATCGATGCCTCTCGCATTGCCAAGGCAAGTGGGATTGGGATAAACATCAGAGTCGATGCCTTACTTAATTGTTCAGAATTCAAAGAATTAGAAAGCGCTTCCGAATCTAGAGAGTCTGCCCTTGAGCATGCTCTATATGGGGGAGAGGATCATCTACTCCTTGCCACCAGCTCAGCTAAGGAGTTTGGATTTATTGAAATAGGTGAGGTGATCAAAGGCGATGGGGTTTATCTAGATGGGAAAAGAGCAGATACCAGCCCGGGCTACCAACACATTTGGTAGCCAGCTCTGCTAGCGGAGAACCTTTCCAGCCTTTAAGCAGGAGGTACAGACATACTGGCGCTTGGCATATCCATTAACTAGGGTGCGGACTTTCTGGATATTTGGATTCCAACGGCGGCGGGTACGGCGGTTTGAGTGAGAGACATTGTTACCAAAGCTAGGTCCCTTGCCACAGATATCGCATACAGCTGCCACGCTACTACTCCTTGGATTTGCCCACACTAGGGCTTGGTTAGTTGCGGGCGCAAGATTAGTCGCAAAGGCGCCAGTTGCGCCAATCAGCCTTCAATTTAGGCGAGAAATTTCCCCACATGGATAGCAAAGTGAGCCTAAGTCTTATCACTCCCACCTGAGAGAATGAAGCATGGCAAGCCTGGATTCATCACTGCTTTCAATACTTGGAGATAAGACGGCCCAAGTATTAGATGAAAACCTGGGGCTTAGAACCATCTCTGATCTTCTACGTCACTATCCCAGGCGCTATGTCATTCGCGGGGAGCTTACCGATATTCAGAGCCTGATTGAAGGCGAGGAGGTAACCATCTTTGCCAAGGTGGAAAGTAGCAAGGTGAAGAGGATTCCAGGAAGAAAAGGAGGGATTGTTGAAAGTGTAGTGACAGATGGTAGGGCTAGGTTAACGCTCACGTTCTTTAATCAAGCCTGGCGAGAGAAAGAGTTGCGACCTGGAAGACGGGGGCTCTTTGCTGGCAAAGTTGGCATATTCAAAGGAAAGCGCCAGTTAGCTCACCCTGACTACTTACTAATTCCTGAAGGCGATGATCTAGACCAGGCGATTGGCGATTTTGCTGGAAAGTTTCTTCCAGTTTATCCAGCAACTGCAAGAATGCCCTCATGGAAAATCGCTAAGTGTGTGCGATTAGCACTCGATACTTTAGATGAGATTACCGAGTATCTACCTCAGAATCTCCTAGCTGAATTTGATTATCCGAAGATTTCGGAAGCATTTAGGCAGGTTCACCAACCAGTTAGCGCTGAAAGCGCAGAGCTTGCTAGGCAGCGCTTAACCTTTGACGAAGCACTATTAATGCAGTTGTTCCTAGTCTTAAGAAGATACGAAGTAAGAGCGGCAAAGACCACCTCACGCGCACCAAGAAAGGATGGAGTATTAGCAGCTTTTGATAAGCGACTTCCCTTTGAGCTAACCGTAGGACAGAAAGAAGTCTGGCAAGAGATAGTCAGAGATCTCGCTAGTGATCATCCGATGTATCGACTTTTGCAAGGAGATGTGGGATCGGGTAAAACGATTATCGCTCTGCGTGCCATGCTCTCTGTTGTTGACTCGGGGGGGCAGGCTGCCCTTCTTGCTCCAACTGAAGTATTAGCACAGCAACATTACCGAAATTTCCTATCGCTTCTAAAGGACTTGGCTGAAGGGGGAATGATAGGAGGGGACCAAAGTGGAATTCAGGTTCGTCTTCTAACAGGCTCAACTGCTCCAGCACTTCGCAAAGAAGCCCTTGCTGCAATCTCATCTGGGCAAGCTGGAATAACTATTGGGACTCATGCGCTCTTAAGCGAGCGCGTTAATTTTAAAGATCTTGGTCTTATTGTTATTGATGAGCAACATCGATTTGGAGTTGAGCAGCGGGATGCGCTTAGAGATAAAGCTAGAGAGCCGGCGCATGTATTGGTTATGACTGCAACGCCGATACCAAGAACAGTGGCGATGACCATCTTTGGAGATTTAGATGTCTCAACTCTTAAAGATTTACCCCGAGGCAGATCCCCGATTACCACCCATGTTGTCTCGCAATCTAGTAGACCAGAGCATTTAACCCGGGCTTGGCAGAGAGCTTGCGAGGAAGTTAGTAATTCAAATCAGGTCTATATCGTGGCTCCTAGAATTTCAGCAGATGATGAATCAGATTTTCAAAGATTTGGACTTACTCCTGATGAATTAATACTTGCAAAGAGTTTGATTGACGAAGAAGAAGGATCATCTCTCAAGATGGCTGTGGGCTCGGTGGAGGAGCTCTATCCCATGCTTACTGGCACTGTGATGAAGAATCTGAGAGTTGGGAAGCTTCACGGTCGCCTATCTTCAGAGGAGAAAGAGGCGGTTATGCGAGCCTTTGTCCTTCATGAATTAGATGTCCTGGTTAGTACCACGGTGATTGAAGTTGGCGTGGATGTTGCCAACGCCACGATGATGATCATTATGAACGCCGAGAGATTTGGAGTTTCACAACTTCACCAACTTCGTGGCCGTATTGGCCGCGGCGTCTCACCTGGGCTCTGCCTATTTGTTACCGGAGCCAGCGAGGAGTCAACTGCGATGGCAAGGCTACGAGCAGTAGCTGAAACCACTGATGGGTTTGCACTTAGCCGTCTTGACTTGCAAGAACGTAGCGAGGGTGATGTCTTGGGAAGTGCGCAATCTGGAGCAAGATCTCACTTGAGGCTACTTCGAGTCATTAGAGATGAAGAGTTAATTGCTCAAGCGCGTTTGGTGGCGGAGAATCTGCTAAGCCAGGATCCAACTCTTTCGGCAAACCCAGAACTTGCTAAAGCGGTGGAGAAGCTAAGACAAGAAGAACGAGCCGCCTATTTGGAGAAACGGTAAATGAGAATCATTGCTGGCCTTGCCAAGGGACGAAATATGAATTCACCCATCGGTCAAGTTCATCCCACCTCTGATCGCGCCAGAGAAGCTCTCTTCTCAACTCTAGAGTCTGAGTTTGGATCCTTAAGTGAAGCAAGATTTCTTGATCTCTACTGTGGCTCGGGAGCTGTTTCTTGCGAAGCGCTCTCACGCGGTGCTGGGATGGTAGTTGCTGTAGACAATGATGAGAAGGCAACTAGTGTTACTCGAAGCAATTTTGAAATACTTGAAAAAGTCCCCGGCCTCGGTTCTGCCTCTGCGATAACAATGTCTGCAGGAAAATATCTGGACAAGGGAGCTGACATTTCGTTTGATATCGTCTTTATTGATCCACCATATGACTTGCCAAATAGCGATGTAGAGAAAATATTGCTTTTACTTACTAGTAATGGATTTCTTAAGAAGTCATCGATCATTGCAGTTGAGCGTGATTCAAAATCCAAACCCTTCTCTTGGCCCCGAGGTTTAGCTGAGTTGAAGGTGCGAAAGTATGGCGCGGCCAGCATCTACTACGGTGAACCAAGGCAATAGCGAATTTTGCAATTCGTGTTAGCGTTGCCCCGTGAAGAAAGCAATATGCCCAGGCTCCTTTGACCCGATAACTAATGGGCACCTTGATGTTATTGAGCGGGCTAGCCACCTTTTTGACAAAGTAGTTGTTGCAGTTCTAGTAAATAGTTCCAAGGGTAGTTTATTTACGGTAGATGAGCGGATTGCCTTAGCAAAGGACTGCGTAAAGCACTTATCAAATGTAAAGGTCGATAGCTGGAGCGGATTGTTAGTTGATTACTGTCGAGAGAACGACATCGATGCCATAGTTAAGGGGCTACGAGCGGTCAGTGATTTTGACTACGAGCTTCAGATGGCTCAGATAAATCTGCAATTGAAAGGGGTAGACACCCTACTTATGGCAGCCAAACCAGCCTACTCTTTTCTGTCGTCATCTCTGGTCAGAGAGATTGCTCGCTACGGTGGGGATGTTTCAAGCCTGGTTCCAGCTGGGGTATTAATAGAGTTAGTTAAGAAAGCTAAGGATTCTTCTTCGGCGGGTTCGCAATTAGGAAGGTGATAAAGTGGAAGCAATTGAGAAACTCCAATCTGCCATAACTCTGGTCAATGAAGCCCGCTCAGTTCCATTATCTGCCTCTTGCGTGATGAATCGAGGTGAGATGTTGGAACTTCTCGAGGAGATTAGTCAAGCTCTGCCAAAAGATCTCTCAAATGCCCAGAGGCTATTGGGAAGTAGGGAGACAATTATTGAAGAGGGTAGACAGAGCGCCGAGCAGTTGATTGCCCATGCCAGAGAGGAAGTTGCTCGAATGGTTGAGCAGACTGCGATTGTGGCAGCTGCTAGGGAGGAATCTGCAAGAATAATTGATGAAGCCCACTCCAAAGTTGAGAAGGAACGCGAAGAAGTTGATGCTTACATTGATTCGCGCCTTGCTACCCTTGAAGTGATCCTAAATAAGACCTTAGAGGCAGTTAATCGCGGCCGTGAAAGACTGGCTGGCGCTAGCGATGAAGATGTGCTCTCCCGATTAGCGGAGTAGCACTTCTGTGAATTCCAATGCTGAGTCACCCTTTAAGGTCAATCTCCATGAACTTCCTAGGCGAGCTGGAGAATTTCGCCAATATCGCCTGGAGTTTCTGGCCCCACAAGCAATTGGGGTTGCCCTGCTTGAGATTCCAAAGTCAGAGCCGCTAGGAATCTCCTTTAAGGCAGAGTCTGTTGATGGCGGGGTTCTGCTCACCGGTGAAGTCATCTCTCATGCCAGGGGAGAATGTGGCAGATGTTTAGATCCGATTGACTTCGATATCTATCAGAAATTTCGAGAACTATTTCTTTACACCTCACGAGCTGGCGAGGTAGAAGATGATGCAGATGAGATCTTTAGCCTAGATGGTGATATTGCAGACCTTGAAGTCCCTATCCGTGATGCTGTGATACTTGCCATGCCCATTAATCCACTCTGCCAGAGCGAATGTTTAGGCCTTTGCCCAGTCTGCGGCCTTAAGTGGCGCGAGCTTGAAAAGGATCACAGCCATCAGGCCAGCGATCCTAGGTGGATTGGATTGGCTGATTGGAAGCCTTGATCAGGGGTGGTTTTGCAAAGATATCGACCCTGAGCAATACTTGGCCCTTAATATCTTGAAGACGTATTCTTCAAAAGGAGAATGACCGTGCCATTACCCAAGCGAAAGATGTCGCGCTCGCGCACGCGTTCTCGTCGCAGCCAGTGGAGAGCAACTCCTGCCGCTACTTCGACTTGCCCACAGTGCAAGCAACCTAAGTTGCAACATACCGCTTGCTTAACCTGCGGCACATATAACCGTCGTCAAGTTCTAGAGGTTTGATCTGAATCTGACTCTGACCGAAAAGCTCGGAGTTTCGGTAAGTCCAGAGTTACTTGAACTTGCTTTAACTCACCGCTCCTTTGCTTATGAATTGGGCGGTCTTCCAACAAATGAGCGTTTGGAATTCCTAGGCGACAGCGTCTTAGGTCTAGTCATTACCCAAGCTCTCTATGAGCGCTTTCCCGGTCTTGATGAATCTCGTCTCTCACCGCTTCGCTCAGGGATAGTAAATATGCGCGCGCTTGCACGTATTGCCAGAGAGTTAGGACTTGGCCCTGCGCTCAAAATTGGCAAGGGCGAAGAGGTAACCGGCGGAAGAGATAAGAATTCAATATTGGCAGATGCCTTCGAAGCCTTAGTCGGCGCAATCTATTTAGATCACGGCTTTGAAGTCAGCTCCCAGATAGTAATGAATCTGATGAAAAGTACCATTGACGAAGCGGCCACAAGGGGAGCAGGTCTTGATGGCAAGACGGCGCTTCAAGAAATTGTTGCAGCCTCCGGATGGGCTCCACCAGAGTATAAGGTGAGTGAATCAGGCCCTGATCACGATAAAGACTTTGTCGCCTATGCAATTGTCAATGGAGCTCAATATCCAGAAGGTCACGGCAAATCAAAGCGCGAAGCAGAACAGGTTGCAGCTCGAATCGCATTCGAAGCGCTCTCAAAAGATTGATTTATGCCTGAGTTGCCCGAGGTTGAAACGGTGCGCCGAGGTCTAGAACCTTGGATTGTTGGGAAGAAAATAAGGGAAATTGATGTGGTGCACAAGGGAGGTAATCGATCCTCCACGTATGCTCCGTTTGGCGCTATCCAGGGAGCAGAAGTTTTGGGCGTTGCCAGGCGTGGAAAATTCCTCTGGTTTCAACTAGATCGAGATCTTGCCCTCATGGCTCATCTAGGGATGAGCGGCCAGTTCTTGATCCAAGACAAGCACAGGGCCTATGAGAAACACTTACGCGTTCGTATCGATTGCGGAGACCGAAAGCGAGAAATCCGTTTTATTGATCAGCGGACTTTTGGCTGGATTGCCATCGACAAGCTCGTACCCGAAGGTTCGGACACAATTCCTCAATCTTTTGCTCGCATCGCTCCTGATGTATTTGACAAGAAATTCGATCGCCAAGGAGTCATTAATAGGATAAGCAGGAAGAACAGCGCGATCAAGCGAGTGCTACTCGACCAAAGCGTTGTTAGCGGAGTTGGCAACATCTATGCTGATGAGGCCTTGTGGCGTGCCAAGATTCATCCTGAGCGCATAGCAAAGGAACTATCAGTGCCAGAGATTTCAGAGCTTCTTAAGGCCACCATATCTGTCATGGAAGAAGCCTTGGAACAAGGCGGAACGAGTTTTGATGAGCTCTATATCAATGTCAATGGCGAGAGTGGATACTTTGAAGTAGAACTTGAGGCATATGGCCAGGAAGATGAGCCCTGTACCAGATGTGGCAGACAAATTCGCCGGATCACTCTCGGCAACCGATCATCGCATTTTTGTCCGCAATGCCAAAGGAAATCTCCCGCTAAAGAAACGGGGGAAAAGAGCGCGCCAAGGAAGAAAGTCAGCTCCAAGCGGGGGTAGAAACCAAGCGTGCCTGCGCTCACCCGATAGGTTCTACCTGTGTATTTGAAGAGCATTACCCTGAAGGGCTTTAAGTCCTTCGCCGCTCCAACCACCCTGAAGTTCGAGCCCGGGATCACCTGCGTGGTGGGACCCAATGGTGCGGGCAAGAGCAATGTGGTTGATGCTCTCTCCTGGGTTATGGGTGAGCAAGGAGCAAAGAGTCTGCGCGGCGGAAAGATGGAAGATGTAATCTTCGCAGGAACCTCCGGGCGCGCGCCTCTTGGGCGAGCAGAAGTTTCAGTAACTATTGATAACACCGATGGCGCATTGCCTATCGAATTTACTGAAGTAGCTATCTCAAGGACTCTTTTTAGAAATGGCCAGAGTGATTATCAAATCAATGGCGAATCCACACGCCTACTAGACATTCAAGAGCTATTGAGTGATAGCGGCATTGGCCGTGAGATGCATGTGATAGTTGGACAAGGACAACTTGATGCCATCCTTACTGCAAACCCAGAGGAGCGTAGGGGATTTATTGAAGAAGCGGCCGGAATTTTGAAACACCGCAAGAGAAAAGAGAAAGCCTTAAGAAAACTAGAGTCCATGCAAGGCAATATGTCTCGAGTTCAGGATTTAACCAATGAATTAAGAAGACAGCTTAGGCCTCTTGGCAAGCAGGCAGAGGTGGCTAGGAAAGCTCTTGTAATACAGGCCGACCTAAGAGACTCCAGGCTAAGGCTCTTGGCCGATGACTTGATTTCCTTTAGTTCAACTCTAAGTTCAGAAGTTGCAGATGAGACTGCTCTTCGCCAAAGGCGTAGTGAGGTTGAACAAGAGCTCGATAAACTGCGCAGTAGAGAGATTGAGTTAGATCAGATAGCGGTGACTCAGGGCCCAGAGTTAGCACAAGCTCAAGATAATTATTACAGCCTAACTGCTCAGAAAGAAAAGTTAAGAGGAACACAGAACTTAGCATCAGAGCGCGCACGATTCTTAGCTGAGGAAGTAGAGGAGGCAAGAGCATCGGGTCGAGATCCTGAAGCACTTGAATCAGAAGCGAAAGTCTTGAGAGGGGAAGAATCAGTTCTGCAAGGTTCATGCGACAGAGCACGAGATGAGTTGGTCACAGCAAGTAATAGCGTTGCTCAATTAGAAGAGCGGCTAAAACGAGAGGAAGATCGAGTAGCAGCGGCACAGAGAGCTCTTGCTGATTATCGAGAGGGAACTGCCCGACAAGAAGGTCATATCAAGTCTTTGCAATCTCGCATCGATGGCGCAGGATCTGAAATCAATCGCCTAGAAAGTGCTCTTGCAGGAGCTCGGACCAGAGTTTCTAAATCGAAAGTTGAATTTGCACGTCTTGAAAGTGAGATTGCTGGCATTGATGCCGGAGAGCTTGGACTGGATGCTGAGTTTGAAAGAGCAAAGAATGGACTAGATTCCAGTCGGTCGCATCTTGAAGAGTTAAGAAGCGCCCTCTCTCTAGCAGAGCGCTCGAGGGCTGCCTCTGAGGCCAAGATAGATGCCCTTAGACAAGCCACTCTGCATAAAGATGGAAGCGGCGCGCTATTGACAAATGATCAGGGAATTGTGATTCGTGGCAGCCTAGCTTCGCTATTGACAGTTGAACCTGGCTGGCAGAGCGCAATCACTAATGCCTTAGGATCTTTAGCAAATGCTCTAGTGCTTCAAGATTTAAGCCAAGTTATCTCAGCGCTTAGCTTCTTGAAATCTAAATCTGCAGGAAGTGCCGAGTTGCTCTTTATATCCGAGGGTGATGCCAAAGCAATTGTTGAGATACCAGCTGGATATACCCCGCTGGTAAGCAAAGTTTCGTCAGCGACCCTAAACTCCATCTTGCCGACTCTTTTTTCAGGTTTCGTTGCCGCTGAGTCGCTAAAGCAAGCTAGTGAGATAGTCTCTACTAATCCCTCCCTGATTGCGGTGACCCGCGAGGGTGACTTGATTGGAAGAGGACGAGCAAGTGGCGGATCATCTGCGCGCACCTCATTAATCGAGATCTCTGAAATGATTGAAAAAGGCGAGATAGAGCTGCATAGACATGCACATGATTGCGATCGAATCCACTTTGGGATTTCGTCTGCAGAAACAAAAGTAAGAACAGATCAAGCAACCTATGATCAAGCTCTAGCAAGATTAAATGAGTCAGATGCGGCTATGGCAGCACTTGCCGAGCAGATGGCAGCGGCTAGCCAGGGAGTAAAGAGCGCAACTGGTGAGGTTGAACGATTGGAAAAATCTATCGCTGAGTTGAAACAAGCCCTAAGTAGCGATCTGGATGAAATAAGTATCGCCAATAGCGAATTTGAAAGAAGTAGCGAGCCCATGGAGCCCGAATTAAGTGCCCTTGAGAACCTAAGGGCCACCCTTGCCACAGCAAGAGCGGTTGAAGTAGAGGCGCGTCTTGCTCTTCGAACTATCGAGGAGAGAGTTGCTGCCATTTCACAAAGGGCTAGAGATCTAGAACTTGCTGCCGCAAATGAGCGACAGGCTACAAGCAATAACATCGCGCGCCGCGCCGCAAGGGCCAGGGGAGCAGTCACTGCCCAAGCGATTGCCGATGCTGCTTATGAAGCGCTAATTCAAATTGAAATCTCTATATCAAGGGCCAATAGCGAACGAGAGAGACTTGAGATCGCTCGCTCAAACCGAGATGGAGAAATCCTTGCCACGCGCGCAGCAATTAGAGATCTAGGTGTTGAGCTTGATCAATTAACTTCCAGTGTTCATCGTGATGAAATAGCTAGGGCTGAGCAGAGGCTAAGAATCGAACAACTTGAGATAAAGGCAATGGAAGAATTTGGAGTTGATAGCTCATCTCTCGTGAATGAGTATGGCCCAGATAAGCCAGTTCCCACCTTCATTGAAGATGACGTTGGCAATGTAATCCAAGGTGAATTCATTCCTTATCTTCGCCAAGAGCAAGAAAAGCGCTTAGCCGTGGCTGAGAAGTCCCTAGCACTGCTGGGGAAAATCAATCCCTTAGCACTTGAAGAATTCTCATCCCTTGAGGAGCGTCTAAAGTATCTTGCAGACCAATTAGTAGATCTAAAGAAGTCTAGGAAAGATCTTCTTGGCATCATCAAATCAGTTGACGATAAAGTTCAAGAGATATTTGAAGAGGCCTTTAAAGACACAGCCCGTGAGTTTGAAAAGATTTTTCCCCGACTCTTTCCAGGCGGTGAAGGTCACCTGCTGTTAACTGATCCTAGTGATCTACTCAATTCCGGAGTCGATGTTGAAGCTCGTCCTCCAGGAAAGCGGATTAAGCGCCTTTCACTGCTTTCAGGAGGCGAGCGTTCACTAACTGCAGTCGCACTTCTTATTGCAATCTTTAGGGCAAGGCCAAGTCCGTTCTATGTCTTAGATGAGGTTGAAGCTTCCCTTGATGATATAAACCTGGGTCGACTGCTTTCAGTTCTAGAGGAGTTGAGACAGTCATCACAATTAATCATAGTCACTCACCAAAAGCGAACCATGGAGATTGGCGACACCTTGTATGGCGTGAGCATGCGCAGTGATGGAGTATCAGAAGTTATCTCTCAGCGCCTGCGTGAGATTGAAACTGAACCCGCCTAACCATGGATCTATTTGGCTCTTTCCTCAGAAAGTTCTCCAAGTCAAAAGCATCAATTGAGGATCTAGAGGAATTTAGGCAGATCCTTATCTCATCAGACATAGGAGTCAAAATCTGCGATGAGATTATAGATTTAGTAAAGCGCGAGAGAAGTGACACCGTTCTATCGGCCATCACTAGCGCACTCAAATCTAAATTGACAACATCATTAAGGTCCATCAACTTATCAAGTGATGGCCCAACGGTAATTCTAATTGTGGGAGTCAATGGCACCGGAAAGACCACTAGTGCGGCTAAGTTAGCCAACTACTTCACAAAAGCCGGCAAGAGAGTCTTATTGGTTGCCGCTGATACTTTTAGGGCGGCGGCAGTTGACCAACTTCAAACTTGGGGCCAGCGCATTGGCGTTGAGGTATTAAGTGGTTCAAATGATAGTGATCCGGCAGCAATTGCCTTTGATGGGGCCAAAAGAGCCAGAGATGAGGGATTTGATTTTCTCATCGTTGATACTGCAGGAAGACTTCATACTAAGAGCAATCTGATGGACGAACTGGCCAAGATTCAAAGAGTTATTGAAAAGGTGACTCCAGTCAATGAGATTCTATTTGTCCTTGATGGAACCACTGGGCAGAATGGAATCAAGCAGGCTAAGACCTTTGCCACAAGTGTGAATTTGACTGGCATCATGGTTACCAAACTTGATGGCTCAACTAAGGGCGGGATTGCAATTGCCACAGAGGCAGCCCTGCAAATACCTTTGAAATTTGTCGGCTCTGGTGAGGCGCTAGAGGATCTGGTCCCCTTTGATGCCGATGGCTATATCTCAGAACTTTTAACCTAGCCGTAACAGAGGCGGGACAACCGTCACATAGGTGAAATCATCATGAGCCATCAGGGGAAATACTGCTGGAGCATTATCTGACCATTCTCAGAGTCGAGATATATGACCTAAATTGGCAGATACTGCTCTTGGCAGTACTGGTTGGGAGAAAATAACAATGGATGAAGTAGTACTAAGCGCTGGCGATACCGCATGGGTGTTGGCCAGCTCTGCCCTCGTTCTACTAATGACCCCAGGGCTGGCTTTCTTCTATGGGGGCATGGTGCGAGCAAAGAGCGCGCTAAACATGATGATGATGTCGATTATCACAATAGGAGTAGTGAGCATCCTCTGGGTTATCTATGGTTTCAAAATTGCATTTGGCTATGAAGCCGATTCACCTTGGTATGGATCTCTTTCAACTTCAGGTCTTGGTGATGCGGTAAGTGAATTAGCAAATAATGGCGGGGTTTATCCAATTCCACTTCTGGCATTTGCTGCATTCCAATTGATGTTTGCCATCATTACTCCAGCACTAATCTCTGGTGCGATTGCAGATAGAGCCAAATTCTTCTCTTGGGCGATATTTGTCGCTCTCTGGGTGACTGTGGTCTATTTCCCTGTCGCGCACTGGGTATTTGCCTTTGGAAATAAAGTCGGAGATACCGTAACTGGCGCTGGATATCTAGCATCCCTCGGCGTTCAAGACTTTGCTGGTGGAACAGCAGTTCACATCAATGCCGGTGCTGCCGGGTTGGCTCTAGCAATTGTTCTAGGCAAGAGGATTGGATGGCAGAAATCTCCAATGCGTCCTCACTCGCTGCCACTAGTACTACTAGGTGCCAGCTTGCTCTGGTTTGGATGGTTTGGATTTAATGCAGGATCTGCACTTGGTGCTTCTGGAATTGCGGCTCTAGCATTTGTTAACACCCAAGTTGCAACAGCTGGCGCGGTAATTGGATGGATCACAACCGAGAGGCTCCGTGATGGACACCCCACGACTCTAGGTGCTGCATCTGGCGCGGTGGCAGGGCTAGTGGCTATCACCCCTGCTTGTGCCTTCGTAGCCCCTTGGGCTGCTGCAGTGATTGGATTAGTTGCTGGAATAGGCTGCGCCCTTGCAGTCGGACTTAAGTACAAGTTGGGATATGACGACTCACTAGATGTTGTGGGCGTTCACTTAGTTGGTGGAATCATCGGAAGTTTGGCTATTGGTTTCTTTGGCACCAGCAAGATCCTTGGGCTAGATGGCCTCTTCTATGGAGGGGGGACCGAACTGCTCGGTAAGCAGTCCATCGGTGTCGCTCTTGTGATGGGTTATTCATTTGTGGTGACCCTAATTATCGGCTTCCTCATAGAACAGACGATTGGATTCCGAGTTAAAAGCGAGAGCGAATTAACTGGAGTCGATCAAGCAGAACATGCAGAGAGCGCCTATGAATTGGCTGGAGTTCTCAAGGGAGGTCGTTGATCATGAAGTTAATTACCGCAATCATCAAGCCGGGCAAGTTCGATGAGGTTAAAAGCGCTCTTCGGGCAGCTGGGGTGAAGGGAATGACAGTATCTGAGGTGTCTGGAGTTGGTCGCCAAGGTGGCCATGTCGAGGTTTATCGCGGAGCTGAATATCCCATCGACTTGATAAGCAAAGTAAAGATAGAGATTCTTGCCGAAAATAGGGATGTTGATTCCGTAATCAACACCATTGTCAAGGTAGCATCCACGGGATCAATCGGCGATGGCAAAGTCTGGGCCACCCCTGTTGATAGTGTGGTTCGCGTACGCACCGGCGAGAAAGGTGAGGCGGCAATCTAGTAACTGTCCTTAGCTAGCAAGTAAGAGTGAGAAAAGGTGGATTACCTCAGCGCGTATCCACCTTTTTCTATTTATCTAGCCATTATGTAGGCTTAAAGTCATGTTCGAATCCTTAAGCTCCAAGCTCTCTGATCTTCTTGGATCCTTGCGGAAAAAGGGGCGAATTACTCCAGATGATGTTGAGAGCACCTGTCAAGAGCTTCGAATTGCACTTCTGGAGGCAGATGTTGCCTCAAGCGTCACCGAATCATTTGTAGAAAGAATTAGATCAAGATCACTCGAAAGACTTCCAGAGATAAGACAATCAACTAATCAATCTGAGGAGATCTATTCGATTATCAAGCAAGAATTGATCGCAATTCTTGGTGGCCAAGGGCGACGGATCCGATACGCCAAGACTGGTCCGACAATAATTATGTTGGCAGGTCTTCAAGGATCTGGAAAAACAACCTTGGCTGGGAAAATGGCTCGATTTCTTAAGGAGGAGGGGAATACTCCACTTCTTGTAGCTGCGGACTTACAAAGGCCTAATGCCGTTACTCAATTGCAAGTTTTAGCAGATTCAATTCCAGTGCCAATTTTTGCACCGCAAGTAGGTAATGGAATTGGTGATCCAGTAGAAGTGGCCAAGAGCGCAATCACCTATGCCCAGGAGAAAGTGCACAATGTAGTAATCGTTGACACCGCAGGACGTCTTGGTATTGATAGTGAGTTAATGCAGCAGGCAAGTTCCATTAGGCAAGCTATAAACCCGCATGAAGTTCTCTTTGTCGTAGATGCCATGATCGGACAAGATGCACTGACCACCTCAATGGCCTTTTTAGAGGGCGTTGGTTTTGATGGAGTAGTTTTGACAAAGCTCGATGGTGATGCCAAAGCTGGGGCTGCATTATCAATAGTTGAAGTAACAGGAAAACCAATTCTCTTCACTTCAAGCGGAGAGAAGTTAACTGACTTTGATTACTTCTATCCCGAGCGTATGGCTTCAAGAATTTTAGGGCTTGGAGATATTGCCACGCTTGCAGAGCAAGCCAAGAAGGCTCTTGATGGGGATAGCGCTAAGCGATTGGAGGAGAAATTTGTATCAGGGCAGGAATTCACTCTCGAGGACTTCTTGGAGCAATTAGGGGCTATGAAGAAGATGGGCTCTGTGACCAAACTTCTTGGCTTGTTACCTGGCGCCAATTCTGCAGCTATGAAAAAACAGATGGATAGCATCGATGACATTGAATTAGTTAGATCTCAAGCCATTGTGCAATCGATGACTCCAGATGAAAGGCGAGATCCAAAAATACTGAATGGTTCGAGGCGAGCACGCATTGCGCGAGGTAGCGGCAGAAGTGTTACAGAGGTTAATTCTTTAGTGGATCGCTTTTCAGCTGCGCAGAAGGTGATGAAGCAGGTGCGCTCCGGCGGTGGATTGCCTCCAGGAATGGCACTTCCTGCCGGAGTGAGCCTCCCGGTCGCCGCGCAGAAGAGTTCGCCTAGAACTGCACCTAAGAAGAAGTCACGATCTGGAAATCCCGCAAAGCGTGCAGCCCAAGAGGGGCGATAGATCTGCCCAATTGGGAAATATGACGGGCTCATGGCAGTATTGACCACCTGTTCAAGGGCCCTCTACCTCTTGACCGGCACTTATCAACGCAAGAACTTTTTTCTCTTCACTTGGCATCCTACTCAAGGGAGAAAAGATAGGTTCGATTGACTATGCAAGGAGACAGCCTTAGTGGCAGTAAAAATTAGATTGGTGCGTTTGGGAAAGATTCGCACCCCGCACTACCGAATTGTTGTCGCAGATTCTCGTAAGGCTCGTAATGGCCTAAAGATCGAGGAGATCGGTCGTTACTCACCAGCATCTGATCCTTCGTTAATTGAAGTTGATTCAGATCGCGCCCAGCATTGGCTAAGAAATGGTGCCCAACCAACCCCAGCTGTAGAGGCAATTTTGAAAGCAACTGGTGATTGGCAGAAATTCAAGGGAACCACTGGCCAGGAGGGAACCCTTAAGACTCTTCCAGCACGTCCGAGTAAGCGAGTTGCCTATGAAGAGGCAGTGAAGGCGGCCAGCAATCAACCGGCAGATGGGGCAACTACTATGAAAAAGCGCGCTGCTGAAAAACTTGCAGCAAAGAGAGCTCCAGTAGAGGTTGTGGCAGGAGCTGCATCTCCGTCAGAATCTGCACTTGTTGAAGTTGCAGCAGAAGCCGCGCCAACTGAGACTCCAGGTGAGCAACTATGATGATTGATGAAGCCCTAGAACATTTAGTCAAGGGAATCGTTGATAATCCTGAAGAGGTGATAATCTCTGAAAAAGAGGGGCGACGTGGAACAACTCTTGAGGTACGAGTTCATCCAGATGATATTGGCAAGGTAATTGGTCGCAATGGTCGAACAGCAAAGGCGCTACGAACAGTGATTTCAGCTATTGCAGGACGAAGTGTTCGCGTAGATCTCGTTGAGGAGGATGATGCGCGTTAAGCGCGCTTAGTTGATTTGTTTCTTGTTGTAGGTCGCATCGGTCGCGCACATGGAGTGCGCGGAGAGGCTACAATCGAAATTCACACTGATAATCCAGAAGCTAGATTTGCCATCGGATCGATTCTGAAAACGGATCCCGAAGACAAAGGCCCACTAAAAATAGCAGCAGCAAAAGTTCACAGCGGAACTCTTCTACTTTCATTCGAAGGCTATCACGATAGAACTGCTGTTGAGACTTTGCGAAATGTGTTACTGCTTGCCGATATTAATCCTAAAGAATCCAATATCAGTGAAGATGACTTTCATATCTCTCAAATCTTAGGTTGCAAAGTTATTGATAGAGTAGGGAAAGAGTGGGGAGAGGTCAAAGAAGTTCTTCAACTGCCATCTCAAGACACATTAGTTGTGGGCTATCAAGGACGGGACTTCCTGATACCATTTGTTAAGCACTTCACTCCAGAAATTGATATTGCTAGTAAGATAATTACAGCTGATCACTTAGAGGAGTTAGCGTGAAGGTTACCGCCATCTCAGTCTTTCCTGAATACTTCTCACCCCTTGAACTATCCCTGATTGGTAAAGCTCGTACCCAGTCTTTGATCGATTTCAGGAGTATTAATCTGAGAGATTACACAGCCGATAATCACCATAGCGTTGATGGCACTCCATATGGCGGGGGGGCAGGAATGGTGATGATGGCCGAGCCATGGGGCAAAGCCATAGACTCAATCCTTGAAAAAGATGAAGAAATTGATCTAATCATTCTTAGTCCAGCAGGATCTAAGTTCAATCAGAGGCGAGCTGAGCAGTTAAGTCGCGCTAGCCACTTAGTTTTTGCCTGTGGTCGCTATGAAGGAATTGACGCCCGAGTTGGTGATTATTACCGAGGGGTAAAGGGCGTAAGAGTCCATGAGATTTCCATTGGAGATTATGTGTTAAATGGCGGTGAAGTGGCAGCGCTAGTGATCATTGAAGCAGTCAGCAGATTAATTCCTGGAGTAATTGGTAATCCTGCATCATTAGATGAGGAGTCACATAATGAAGTTGGCGCTCTGGAATATCCCACATTCACTAAGCCTGCTAAGTGGAGAGATTTAGACGTTCCTGAAGTATTACTCTCGGGAAATCATGGGCAGATTAAGAAATGGAGGCAGGAGGAGGCCAAGCGTCGCTCAAATTTGAGCCAATAGGCTTAACATCAGGGAATAGTCGCGACACGCCGTGCGTTGGATAAGACAGTCAGCAAGTAGTTGGGCATTATCCGCCCCGTAGCCGAGTGACTAGAGGGTCTAGCTCTCCGTGAAAAAGAGATTGGTGGTGAGAGATCAATGGCAACTGATTACGACACGCCTCGAAAAACCGATGAAGAGTTACATGAGGAATCCCTAGAAGAGCTAAAGGCTAGAAGGGCTGAGGCTCAATCAGGTCAGGTTGATCTCGATGAAGAAGAGGCTGAAAACGTTGAGTTGCCAGGGGCGGATCTATCTGGTGAGGAGTTAGCAGTCCGTGTGGTTCCTAGACAGGATAACGAATTTACCTGCTCTCGTTGCTTCTTAGTCCATCATATTACCCAGTTTGCTCGTGGCGATGGGACCAAAGCAGTCTGTAAGGATTGCGCCTAAGTATCTAGTTTCGCTACAAGCATTTCTGGGTGATTCGAGCTTATCAACCAAAAAGGTGTGGGATCACGCTGGTCCGCAATTTCAATCTTCACCCCCTTCTTAACCCAGAAGCGCAGCGCCAGAAAGGCTTGTGGATTGATTCCAGCTCCGCGATGAAAAGACATCTCCTCCTCATTTAGTGCTATCGCATTCTTAAGGTATTTGGTCTCAATATTGGCCCGTCCAGCTTTAAGGTGAGTTGAATCAATTTCAATAGTTAGCGCTGTTGCTAGGTAGAAATAGAGCGTTGAAACGCTCAGAGTAATTGCAGTAACTGCTGTGGCCAGATTTCCAAGAGATGCCCAGATGGCTAGCAGGATTGATAGGTCAAGGCCGATAACTAGGAAAGTGAGCCAGATTGGCCATCTCATCACCTCGCGCATGAGATGAGAGTACTTGTCTGCTCCAGATAGCGCCTGACCATCGGCAAGGTAGCCTTCACCCCATGTCACGCCAGTTGAGTATTCAAGTTCCTTCGGGTGTTAGGATCCCACCTCGCCATCCTGATGCTCCAGCAAGTGGCAAGTTACTTGGCTCTCACAATCTAGATTGCTATGGATGTGGGCCGGACCATCCGGCAGGTTTGCATCTGGCTGCTTATGCGCAAGAGACGATGAGTATCACTGCACAATTTACAGTTACCGATTTACATCAAGGAGCTCCAGGCCTTGCTCATGGCGGGCTACTTTCATGTGCTTTTGATGAAGCTTTGGGAAAATTAATGTGGCTAGTTAGAGAGCCAGCAGTGACTGGAAAACTTGAAATATCCTTTCTAGCACCCGTACCAGTTGGAAGTACGTTACTTATCAATGCTGAGATAACTGGACAAGAGGGGCGAAAGATCTACACCAGAGCTGAGGGCAGAATCGGTTCAGATGATGGAGTTCTAGCAGTGGAGGCTGCAGCGATATACATAGTCGTTCCCATGGAGCACTTCATCAAACATGCTTCAGAAGAGTATAAGAACGTATTAAATGAGCGAAGAGATTTGTCAATCGATACTGACTTCGAGATTAATCCATGAAAGTACTGATTACTCAACTAGACAAAGACCTGCCAATGCCCAACTATGCCAAGGCAGGAGATGCTGGAGCTGATATCTACTCAGCCATTGATATCACAATTGATGTTGGCCAGAGAGCTCTAGTGCCCACAGGGATCGCTATAGCTCTAAGCGATGGTTATGCCGCCTTTGTTCATCCCCGCTCCGGCCTTGCGATTAAGTATGGAGTTGGTTTAGTCAATGCTCCAGGGACAATAGATGCCGGATATCGCGGTGAGATTTCAGTAATAGTAATCAATCATGATCCAAGCCAGAGCTTTGAAATCAAGCGTGGCGATCGCATCGCTCAACTAGTTTTTCAAAGAGTTGAGCGGGCCGAATTCATTCCAGTTCAAGAGCTTCCTGGTTCTAGTCGTAGTGATACTGGATTTGGCTCGAGTGGGGGCTCATGAGCGAAAATGCAGATAAGGCCAAGATCCTTTCAGCGATAGGGGGAGTTAAAGGGCTAATAGATTCTGGTCTACCTGCGCTGCTGTTTCTCATTACCTTCAACATCACTAAGGATGTTAGAGATTCGGCCTATGCCGCACTTACTCTTTCCTTACTTCTTACACTTGCAAGATTAGTAAGGCGCGAAACTATTCAACACGCCGTATCAGGGGTGATTGGGGTCGGAATTTGTGCTTGGATCGCAATGCGTACTGGAAGAGCAGAAGACTTTTATCTTCCAGGGCTTTGGACCAATGCCATCTATGGCTCGGTCTATTTAGTTTCGATAATTGCTCGTTGGCCGGTTATTGGGTTAGTTATTGGGCCACTTCTAGAGGAGAACCTTAGATGGCGTAAAGATCCCGTAAGGACCAAGGTCTACATAAAAGCAACTTGGCTCTGGGTTGGGATGTTTGCAATCCGCCTTCTTGTGCAGTATCCACTTTACTTGAGTGGAAATGTCAATTTACTTGGAAGTGCCAGATTGATTATGGGCTATCCACTATTTATCGCTACCGCTTGGGCAACCTGGTTAGTGATCAAGAGTGGTCCAAAGCTAAGAGATGACCTAAAGGTCAGCAAGGGGAGTTAATCCTTTACAAAGCAGGCTTTAAGTGAGCCCTCAGCCTCTTCGGTAGCAACGAAAATCAATTCATCACCTGTGGCAAAAACATCATGAGCTGCTGGAGTTATTACATGACCATCTCTAATAATTGCTGAAAGTGAGGCATCGGCTGGAAGCAATATTTCCTCTACGGACTTGCCAATACATGAGGAGTTATCGGGAAGGGTTAGTTCAACTAAGTTTGCCTCCCCAGCTTTCAGCGAGAAGAGTCTTACAACATCTCCAACAGAAACCGCTTCCTCCACGAACGCTGCAATGATTCTTGGGGTCGAAACGGCAACATCAACACCCCAGGAAGAATCGAATAGCCATTCATTTTTTGGATGATTAACTCTTGCTACCACTCTTGGAACTCCATACTCGGTTTTTGCTAGGAGAGATGCCACGAGATTTACCTTGTCATCTCCAGTGACCGCAACCATCACCTGGCAGGTATCAAGTTTTGCCTTATCCAGTGAGCTAATTTCGCAAGAATCAGCCAGGAGCCATTCAGCAGAGGGGACGCTCTCCATTTTGAGCGAATTAGGATTCTTATCTATTAGTAGAACTTGATGTCCGTTCTCAATAAGTTCTCGGGCGATGGCACGTCCTGTATTACCCGCCCCTGCAATTGCAATCCTCATCTTTGCTCACCACTCGGAGGAAGGGCTAGAGATGCTTCAGTTGAGGATAAGTTCTCATCCTTTACTATCACATGAATGGCATCACCTTCTTGCAAGACGGTATGTTCATCGGGAATCAGACCTTCACCAAGCCTAGTTACAAAGGCGACGCGGGCATCAGTATGTTGTTCGATTAGTGAAACTGGCTTTCCATACCACTTCCTATGAAATGGAATCTCGGCTAAATGCACTTTGCCAGAGGCATCTTGCCATTCAGAGCGAGAACCTTGAGGAAGCAGTCTTCGCATAATCTGATCTGTGGTCCAAAGAACTGTTGCAACAGTCGGAATACCCAGTCTTTGATAAATCTCAGCTCGAGCTGGATCATAGATGCGAGCCACGACGCTAGCTACGCCATAGGTTTCTCTAGCAACTCTTGCTGCCAATATATTCGAATTATCTCCATTTGAAACGGCAGCAAATGCATCAGCTCTCTGGATCCCAGCCCCAAGGAGAGTGTCGCGATCAAATCCCATTCCCGCCACAGTCAATCCATTGAAATCTGCACCGAGGCGGCGAAATGCTTCACGATCTCGGTCGATTACGGCAACGCTATGGCCTAGAGCCTGGAAGTCTTTAGCGAGGGTAGAACCGACTCGGCCGCAACCCATGATTACGACATGCACAAAAGGAGAATTTACACCTTTAGGCTAGTTTCCCTGTAATCCACGCGAGAGATAGACAGAATAGTAAGTGCTTTAAAGAAAAGCCAAGAAAGGTGCGCCAGTGCAGAGCGGCGATCAATTGGAAGTTGATGTCACAGCTATTGCACATGGCGGCCACTGCATAGCGCGATATGAGGGAAGAGTAATTTTTGTAAGACATACAATTCCTGGAGAGCGAATAATTGTTGAAATAAGTGATGTAACCAAGAGTTATGCCCGGGGAAATTGCATCTCAGTGATTACACCGTCAAAGTATCGAGTAGGCCCACCTTGCTCTTTCGCGCGCTTTGATGGCTGTGGAGGATGCGACTTTCAGCATATTGATTTGAGCTATCAGCGCCAGCTAAAGAGCGAGATCATAAGAGAGCAATTTGCCCGTCTCGCCAAGATTAATATCCAGCTAGAGGTTGAGGAAGTTAAGCCCACCCTGCATTGGCGAAATAGAATGGAATTCACCGCATCAGAAAACGGCAAGTTGGGTCTTTATGCCTCGAGATCTAACAAAATTGTTGAGATTGATAAGTGCCTTATCGCCCATGAAGATATAGATATTGAAAGAATAAATCAAGTTAAGTTGCCTCAAGCACAGCGCGTTGATGTTGCTATCACCAGTAAAGGCCAGAGGGCAGTGGTAATAGAAGGGAGAGAAAACCTAAAGCTAATTGAGGAGGAGGTGGAGGGGGTCAACTTCTCACTCAATCCAGCCACCTTCTGGCAGAGCCATCGCATGGCTCCTAAAGTGCTAAGCCAAGTTGTTAGAGGTTATGTGCAGGCAGAAGCTACTGATCACATCTTTGATCTCTATGGAGGAGCTGGGTTGTTTACCGCAGCGCTTCTACCTCAACTTGGCGTTGCTGGCAGAATCACCTTGATTGAATCTGATGAGAATGCGATTGTTGATGCCCGTAGAAATTTCGCGCTTGAGCCAAGAGTGGAGATAGTTGAGGCAAAAGTTGAGGTAAGTCTGAAAAGGTATCAAGGAGCAAATGTAATTCTTCTTGATCCACCTCGCACCGGAGCTGGGAAGAAAGTCATCTCAAGTGTTACCGCACTTGCTCCAAGAACTATTGTCTATGTTGCCTGTGATCCGGCCTCACTTGCCCGAGATAGCGCCTATCTCACAGCGCAGGGATACAAGCTAGATCAGATAAGGGCATTTGACCTATTTCCAATGACTGCCCATATGGAGCTTGTGGCGCGTTTCATTGCTTCCTAAGTTGTTAGCCTGGAATTCGTTTTCAGCAGTTCGCAGGCCAGCAGTTAGGATGCGCTCATGAGCAAGAACTCCTTTGGCGCGAAAAGCTCGCTAGAAGTATCAGGGAAAAGCTATGAAGTATTTGATATCACCAGGCTTGCTCAAGCAAATACCCTGCCTTTCTCACTAAAGATATTGTTAGAAAACCTCCTTCGCACGGAGGATGGGGCAAATATCACCGCCAAGCAGATTGAAGCTCTCGCTTCTTGGAACCCTGAATCCATTCCCGATACTGAAATTCAATTCACTCCAGCACGAGTGATTATGCAAGATTTCACCGGAGTTCCATGCGTTGTCGATCTTGCTACCATGCGAGAGGCGATTGCAGATCTTGGTGGAGATCCATCTCGCGTCAATCCTCTAGTCCCTGCTGAGTTAGTTATCGATCATTCAGTTATTGCAGATAAATATGGAACAGTGAATTCATTCCAAGAAAATGTTGATATTGAATACGAGAGAAATCAAGAGCGATATCGCTTCCTGCGCTGGGGCCAGAGCGCCTTTGACGAATTGAAAGTAGTCCCTCCAGGAACAGGAATTGTTCATCAAGTAAATATTGAATATTTAGCAAGAGTAGTAATGGTTAGAAGTGTTTGCGGAGTAGAACGGGCATATCCCGATACGGTAGTTGGAACTGATTCACACACCACTATGGTAAATGGTCTTGGAGTTCTGGGTTGGGGAGTGGGAGGCATTGAAGCTGAAGCTGCACTTCTTGGTCAGCCAGTTTCGATGTTAATTCCTAGGGTATTGGGCTTCAAATTAAGTGGATCTCTTCCGGTTGGAACAACTGCTACAGATCTAGTTTTAACTATCACTGAGATGCTTAGAAAGCATGGAGTAGTTGGTAAGTTTGTTGAGTTTTTTGGCCCTGGTGTAAGCGCCCTTCCTATGGCCAATCGAGCCACCATCGGAAATATGTCTCCCGAATATGGCTCAACTGTGGCAATTTTCCCCATAGATCAAGAGACCATCAAGTATTTAGAGTTGACTGGAAGAGGCAGTAAGCAGTTAGAGCTCGTCGAGAAATATGCAAAGGCTCAAGGCCTATGGCATGACCCATCTGCTAATCCGAGATACTCAGAGCGCCTAGAGCTAGATCTATCAAGTGTTGTTCCATCAATTGCAGGACCTAAGAGACCACAAGATAGGGTTTCTTTAAGTGAGGCAAAGAGTTCATTTGCGAAAGTTCTTCCAACATATCTTTCAAGCCAGAGCGCCAAAGAGCCTATCAATATCAAAGTAAATTCCAGAGAGGGATCTATTACCAATGGCTCAGTGGTTATCGCCTCAATAACTTCTTGTACCAATACTTCAAATCCTTCAGTAATGATTGGCGCAGGACTCCTTGCAAAGAAAGCAGTGGAAAAAGGCTTGGTGAGCAAACCTTGGGTAAAAACAACTCTTGCTCCAGGCTCCAAGGTAGTTACCAACTACTATAGAGAATCAGGATTAACCCCATATCTAGAAAAACTTGGCTTTAATCTTGTTGGCTATGGATGTGTTACCTGTATTGGCAATTCAGGGCCACTGCCGCATGAGGTAAGCAAAGCCGTTAATGATCATGATTTAGCGGTTGCTTCAGTTCTGTCTGGAAATAGAAACTTCGAGGGCCGTATTAGCCCAGATGTGAAGATGAACTATTTGGCCTCACCTCCTCTGGTAGTGGCCTACTCAATTGCAGGAAGTATGGATCATGACTTTGAGAAGGAGCCTCTGGGCAAGGACAGTTCTGGTAATGAAGTTTTCCTCAAGGATATCTGGCCAAGCACTCAGGAGATCCAGGAGGTGATTGATTCTGTAGTCACCTCTGATATGTTCAAGAAAGATTACTCAAGTGTCTTTGCCGGAGATCATCGTTGGACATCCCTTGCTACCCCTGAAGGCAAGACTTTTGAATGGGATTTGAAATCAACATATGTCAGAAAGCCACCTTACTTTGAATCTATGCCCAGAAATCCAGTTCCAGTAGTTGATATTTCGGGGGCAAGAGTTCTGGTAAAGCTTGGGGATTCTGTCACCACAGATCACATTTCACCTGCAGGTTCAATCAAGGCTGATTCGCCAGCAGGAAAATACTTAGCAGATAATGGTGTAAGAAAGGCTGACTTTAATTCCTATGGTTCGCGCCGCGGTAATCATGAAGTGATGATCAGAGGGACATTTGCAAACATTCGCCTCAAGAATCTCTTGCTAGATGGAGTTGAAGGTGGCTTTACTAGAAACTTTATTGATGGAGGCAAGCAGAGCGCAATTTATGATGCTTCGATGGCATATCAAGAAGCCAAAATTCCTCTTGTTATTTTGGCAGGGAAAGAATATGGATCTGGATCTTCTAGAGATTGGGCTGCGAAGGGAACAGCACTGCTTGGAGTAAAGTCAGTGATTGCTCAATCATTTGAAAGAATTCATCGATCTAATCTGATTGGCATGGGAGTTCTACCTCTCCAATTCATTCATGGACAAGATGCTAATTCACTGGGCTTAAGTGGCGAAGAAGTATTTTCAATTTCTGGAATCACTACCCTAAATGAAGGTCGTATTCCAGAGAGTGTCACAGTAACGGCCGGTGATAAGAGCTTTAAGGCCAAGGTTCGTATCGATACCCCAGGAGAGGCTGATTACTATCGCCACGGGGGAATCATGCAGTACGTCTTGCGCTCTCTTCTTTCCTAGTTCGCCGATAGAATCCAGACATGAAGCACCTGAGCCGAATTAAGTCTCCTGGAGACTTGGCGCGCTTTACCCAAGAGGAGTTAACTGAGTTAGCTTCTGAGATCAGAGTTTTCCTAATTGAGAAAGTCTCCAAGTCTGGTGGACATCTAGGGCCAAATCTCGGAATTGTGGAGCTAAGTATCGCTCTGCATCGAGTATTTGAGTCTCCTCGAGATGTCATGGTCTATGACACCGGTCATCAAAGTTATGTCCATAAGGTTTTGACGGGCCGAGCCTCAGGTTTTGAAAAACTTCGCCAACGCGGAGGAATCGCTGGGTATCCAAACAGGTCTGAGAGCGAGCATGATGTCATCGAGAACTCTCACGCCTCCACGGCCCTTTCATGGGCAGATGGAATAGCTCGCGGTTTTGCCCTACAAAACCAGAGCGATAGAACAGTGGTCGCTGTCGTTGGCGATGGAGCGCTAACAGGTGGAATGTCATGGGAGGCTTTAAACAATATTGCAGCCTCTGATGATCTTAAGTTAGTAATCGTGGTTAACGATAATGAACGCTCTTACTCACCAACCATTGGTGGAGTAGCGACATATCTTTCAACTCTTCGCGCTACTCAGGGATATGAAAGATTCCTTGACTGGGGCAAGCAAGTCTTGGAGAAAACTCCAGTTGTGGGCAATCCCATTTATGAAACTCTTCATGGTATGAAAAAGGGGATTAAAGACATTGTCGCCCCTCAGGGAATGTTTGAAGATCTAGGCTTGAAGTATCTAGGACCGGTTGATGGCCATGACATCCCAGCCCTGGAGCGGGCCTTGACCCAAGCAAAGAAGTTTTCAGGCCCTGTGTTAGTTCATGCCATCACTGAAAAGGGTCGAGGACATGCCCCTGCCCTCAAAGATGAAGCTGAGAAATTCCATGCAGTCGGGGTGATGGACCCTGAGACCGGTGAGCCTCTCTCTAGCGGTGGTGCTACTTGGACCAAAGTATTTTCTGAAGCGCTAGTAGAGCTTGGTCGGGAGCGCGAGGATATTGTGGCAATTACTGCTGCCATGCTTGGCCCCACCGGGCTTGATCGATTCCAAGCAGAATTTCCTAAGCGGACATTTGATGTGGGAATTGCTGAGCAGCATGCAGTCACCTCAGCTGCAGGTTTGGCCTACACCGGCCTTCACCCAGTAGTTGCCGTCTATTCAACATTTCTAAATCGTGCATTTGATCAACTCTTACTAGATGTGGGATTACATAAGGCTGGAGTTACATTTGTTTTGGATAGGGCAGGAATCACCGGAGATGATGGACCTTCTCATCATGGAATCTGGGATCTAGCTCTAACCGGAATCATTCCTAATGCTTTCGTCTCAGCTCCGCGCGATGGGGCAAGATTAAGGGAGTCATTAGCCGAGGCTGTTGCTATCCCAGATGCCCCTTCAATTATTCGCTTTCCAAAAGGCGCAATCGGCAGAGACTTACCCGCATTTGAAAGAAGAGGAGGGCTAGATATTCTCTATCGCGGTGAGAGCTCAGACATACTTCTAGTAAGTATTGGCGCTATGGCCTCTCTGGCAATTGATGCCGCATCTCAGGCATATCGGGAGGGCGTTGGAGTTACTGTAATTGACCCACTCTGGGTTAAACCACTCCCGGCAGGCGCACTTCTGGCCATGGCTCCGCGTTTTGAGAGAGTGGTGGTGCTAGAAGATGGAATCAAACATGGAGGAATTGCTAGTACTTTATCTGAGCTATTTCGTGAAAACTCTTTGGAGATACCAATTCATTCAGTTGGTGTGCCTTTGGAATTTATTCAGCATTCAAAGCGTGCAGAGATCTTGCAAGATATTGGAATAACTTCACAGAGCATCAGCCGACAATTAGTGGGCTGGGCCTCGCTGACAGTTAAGCAGGAAGGGATGCAACTTGCGGCGGATGAAAACGCTGACCGCAAACCGCTTCACTGATTCCCTCCCTATCAAGATAAGGCAAGATTCCACCTAAATGCATAGGCCATCCAGCTCCCAATAACATGCAGAGATCAATCTCTGATGCAGTAGCCACAACGCCTTCATCCAGCATCATCCTTGCCTCGTGAGCAAGGGCGGAAAGGGCCCTGGCGCGGACTTCATCTGCTGTTGATGGCTTATCTCCTTTTTCAATTAGAGCCAGCGCTTCAGGATTTACGACAAGTGTGCCCTTTTCACTTTTAACGTAGAAAGTCCTAACACCATTTTCAACCATTCGAGAAACTGTTGGGGAGATGCGATAGCGAGGACCTAGGTTGGCATTGAGAGTCTTTGAGACATGTAGTGCAACCCCAGGACCCACTAAGCCGAATAGCTCAAAGGGCGACATCGGAAATCCGAGAGGGCGAAGAGCATTATCTGCAACATCTGTTGGCGTTCCCTCATCAACTGCATCAGTTACCTCTCCCATGAATCTGGTTAGCAGGCGATTAACCACAAATCCGGGGGCGTCTTTGCAGATGATCATCGTCTTCTTTAGTTCTTTGCCGACATTAATTGCGGTTGCAGTGGTGGCATCATCAGTCTTTGAGGTTCTAGCAACTTCCAAAAGCGGCATGATGGCAACTGGATTAAAGAAGTGGAATCCCACAACTCTCTCAGGGTTTTTGAGGCTCTCACCCATCTTTTCAACTGAAAGTGATGAGGTGTTGGTGGCCAAAACGCATTCGGCAGAGATAGTTTCTTCTAATTCTCTAAACAACTTCTGTTTTATTGGTAGTTCTTCAAAAACTGCTTCAATGATGAAGTCACATCCAGCAAAAGCTGATTGGCTAACAGATCCTGAGATCAAAGAGGATAACCTGGCTGCAGCCTCTGGGCCAAGTCGCTTTTTTTCAACCAATTTCGTAATCTCATTCTTCACCCAAGTAACGCCCTTATCTACCCGCTCTTGGTCAAGATCGGTCATTACTACTGGGACTTTTAAGTTTCTAATTATCAATAGCGCTAACTGAGATGCCATTAGACCTGCTCCCACAACTCCAGCTTTTGCAACTTTTCTAGCTAGAGCGGGCTTTGGAGCGCCCTCAACTCTCTTACGTTTCTTTTGAATTAGATTAAATGCATAGAGCGAGGCCCTTAATGGATTTCCCATCACTAGGTTTGCCAAGATCTCATCTTCAGCATCAAAGCCCTGGTCAAGAGTGTTACTTCTAGCAGCAGAAATGAGCTCTAGGGCTCTTCGTGGCGCTTCAATATCTGCACCGCCATACTTCTTTGCAATAGCAGCGCGGCCAGTATCTAGAGCCTTATCCCAATTGGGATCTGCAGAATAGTCCTTACGTTCTATTTTCTCCTTTCCAGAGATGATTCTGGCTGCGAATGCTATCGATTTCTCTAGAAAATCAGCAGGCTCAAAGACTGCATCAACAACCCCGTGACCCTGGGCTTCTTTAGCGTTCATCATGGTGTTGTTATTTAAGGCATTGAGAATGATTACTTGCACAGCTCTTTCTGGTCCAATTAGTTTAGGGAGCAGCGTTGCCCCACCCCAACCAGGGACTAAGCCGAGAAAACATTCAGGAAGCGCGGTAAGAGCAGTTGAAGCCATAGTTCGATAGTGACAGTGCAGGCCTACTTCAAGTCCACCACCGAGAGCTAAACCATTAATGAATGCAAAGGTGGTTCTTTTGCTCCGGCCAAGTCTTCTAAATATGTCGTGGCCCAGTTTTCCCAAGGCAAGCGATTGCTCTCTTTTTACAACATGTGAAATACCAGAAAGATCTGCTCCAGCTGCAAAGATAAAGGGTTTTCCAGTGATTGCTATTGCCACCGCATCGCTATTTTCGGCTGCGGTGATTGCCTCATTGAGAGAGTTGAGCGATTGAATTCCAAAAGTATTCGGCCTGGTGTGATCATGGCCGTTATCTAGAGTGATTAGCGCAAGGCCTCCCGATGCTCCAAATGCTGATAGATCAACTCGTCGTAGCAGGGCATTAGTTACTACTTCATCCGGGGCTCCTGTGGGAGTTAGGAGATCTGACATACTACCTACGCTCCCTTCTTGTAATTTGGGTTTTCCCAGATGATGGTGCCACCCATTCCAAGTCCAATACACATAGTGGTAATTCCGTACTTAACTTCGGGATGTTCTTTGAAGCCTTCAGCTAGATTTAGAATCAAACGAATTCCAGAGGATGCTAATGGATGGCCAACGGCTATTGCTCCACCATAGATATTGATACGTGGGTCATCATCGCCAATGCCAAAGTAATCAAGGAATGAAAGGACTTGGATAGAGAAAGCTTCATTGATCTCAAAAAGTCCAATGTCTTCAATCTTTAGCCCAGCTTTATCAAGGGCCTTAAGCGTCGAGGGTACTGGCCCATAGCCCATAATCTCTGGTTCCACACCTGCGAATGCAAAAGTGATCATCTTTGCCTTTGGTGATAACCCCAATTCATTGGCTTTTCTCTCACTAGCTAGAAGAGCTGCAGTTGCTCCATCGTTTAAACCTGCCGCGTTTCCTGCAGTCACTCTTCCTTGAGGACGAAATGGAGTTTTAAGAGCAGCAAGTGCTTCAAGGGTTGTCCCAGGTCTTGGCGGTTCATCAATTGTGGCAACGCCCCAACCTTGTTCTACGCTTCTAACTGCTACTGAAATTAAGTTAGGTTGGATCTTTCCACTCTCATAGGCCTGAGCAGTTTTTTCTTGAGAACGAAGGGCATACTTATCTGCGCGCTCTTTAGTTAGATGTGGAAATTTGTCGTGCAAGCGTTCTGCCGTATTTCCCATAGAGAGCGCATCGGTATCAACTAGTTTCTCCGCTAGGTATCTAGGATTTGGATCCAAACCATCACCCATGGGGTGATGGCCCATATGTTCAACGCCACCAGCAATTGCAAGATCATATGCTCCCATAGCAATTGAACCTGCCAGAGTTGTTACTGAAGTTAGAGCTCCTGCGCACCAGCGATCAATTGAATAACCAGGAACAGTATTGGGAATGCCTGCAAGAAGAGATGCGCTTCTTCCAATATTCATTCCTTGATCGCCATATTGAGTAGTTGCAGCGATTGCTACATCATCAATTTCAGATGGCTTAACTGTTGGATTTCGCTCAAGAAGCCCGCGAATAGTTCGCACGATAATGTCATCGGCGCGAGTGCCGGCATATAAACTTCCAGCTTTTCCAAAAGGGGAGCGGACCGCATCAAGGAGAACGACATTGGTTGAGGTAGTGGCAGTATTCATGCCGCTAGGTTACTCGCCAGTAGCCTTTTCTGGCATCCACCTAAATGGTCCTTTATGGCTCACAAAGACCCTGGAGCCAACTACTAGGCCCTTTGTATCTGTCACCCGGGCCCTAATAGTCTGAGAAAGACCGGTAAAATCTAACTCAACTAAGGCGTCATGTCCGTAGTAATTGATCTTGCAGATTTTGGCCGAGACCAAATTCTCATCAGGCTCATCCATAAGGACTATCTCCTCGGGGCGAACCAGAATCTGGCCACTTTCAAAGCCGACCTGCTTGCCTATCTGCTCAACTGGGGAGTTCAGGGGGGAGAGATATTTGTTTCTTCCAATTCTTCTTGCTGGAAGAGTGAGAATATCTCCAGTGCTCTCGGCAGCAGCAGCGGAGATTGGTCTTAGATAAACCTCAGACGGGCTTCCTGATTGAACCACTTGACCATCGCGCATCAAAGCGATGATATCGGCTGAAACAAGAGCATCTTCACGATCATGGGTGACCATGATGGAAGTAGTCTTACTAGATTTGAGAAGAGCAACCACCTCTTGGCTTATCTCAGCTCTTAAGGTTTGATCAAGGGCAGCAAAGGGCTCATCAAGCAGAATCATCGCAGGCTTCATAGCAAGAGCTCGAGCTAGAGCTATTCTAGTTTGCTGTCCACCACTTAGCTCTTGAGGGAGTTTCTTCTGATAATTTGGCATGCCAACTAGATCCAATAGTTGCTCAACTATCTCTTGCTTTTCCTTCCTGGACACTCTTCTTCCTAACGCAAAGGAAACATTTTCTTCAACGCTTAGGTGGGGAAATAGCCCACCTTCTTGAGGGACATAACCGACGTTTCGCTTATGTGGTGGAAGAACTAGGGATGAGATGCTAACTAGCTGCTTGCCGAATCTAATTGCTCCACCCTTGGGAGTGATAAGGCCTGCGATACTTCTAAGTAAAGTAGTTTTACCACAGCCTGAAGGACCCAATATGGCAGCAAATAATCCGGAAGAGATATAGAGATCAAGATTCTTTAGGACTTCTCTACTTCCAAGCTGCACTGTTAGATCTCTAATCTCTAAAGATGTCATATTCGATCACCTCCGAGCCCATCGCCTTTATCTGGTCTGTTGATCAAAAATGTCGGAATTGCTGCAACAAGGACTAAGAGTAGAGCGTATGGAGCAGCTTCATTAAATCGAAATATCGAGGTATAACTCCACATCTGTGTGGCTAGAGTTTCAAAGCCGATAGGTTTGAGCATTAAGGTGGCAGGAAGTTCCTTCATGGCCGCAAGTAATACCAACAAGGTTCCACTCAGTAGCCCTGGGGTAGCAAGTGGAATCACAACTCGTCTAAAGGTGGCTGATTTTTTCTGGCCAAGGGTTGCCGATATTTCAATCAAATTTTCAGGGACTCTGGCAACGCTACTTCGCACCGAACCGACAGCTTTTGCCATGAATAGCAGAGCATAGGCAAAGGAGAGAAGGAGCAGGCTCTGATAGAGCCAGCCTATAGATGAGCCAAAGGACACTAAAGCCAAGCCCATAACGATTCCCGGCAGAGCATGGACTATCAAAATCGCTTTATCGCTCACTTTGCCTAACTTGGAACCTTGAGCTGAGAGAACTCCAACCGGAAGAGCTAGAGCCAGCGCAATTAAGGCACCAAGGCAGGCTGCAAGAAGAGTAGATAGGGATGCTTTAGAAAGAAGTGAGTAGTTGATACTCGTTGAGTTGGCAAAGAAAATAGAGAGTAATTGAGATATCGGTATTACCAGGCCAAGGGCAAGGTAAGTGTTGATTGCTAGAAGCGCTATGAGTTTGATCCTAAGTTTTCCAGTAGTTACGCCCTTTGTGATAATTCGGGCCGATGACTTAACAATGTTTAGTTTCTGCCTACTTCGTTCTTCAAGTCTTATCAATAGAGCAGAGATTGCCACCAAGATTAGAGCCAAGATAGAGGCGCTGGATCGATCAAAAGAGCCTCGATAAATATTCTCAATCGCTCTGGTTAGAGTGTCAACTCCCAAAAGTGCGATAGCGCCAAAGTCACTAAGAACGTAGAGGGAGGAGAGGAGAGAGCCAGCTGCCACAGAATTCTTTATCTGTGGCCAAGTAACTCTTGCAAATATCTGCCAGCCATTTAGCCCAAGAGTCTGAGAGACCTCATAAGTTGACCAATCGCTACGACGGAGGGCTGCCAGAGTTGTAAGAGTTACATAAGGAGTTGTGGCAAGTACTAGAACAAAAAGAGCGGCCCAAAAACCTTTGAATCCGGGAATCAATAAGATCCAGCTGTAGGCGAAGACATAACTAGGTATTGCTACTGGCAAAATTACCAGGGCCTGCAGGCCAGATTTGAATGGAAAGTCAATGTTAAATAGCATCCAAGCCAGAGCCACTCCAATTAAGCTCGCGCAAGCGGTGACCGCTGCGGTTAACCCTAAGGTAGTTGCCAGGATTTCAAGAGTCTTACCCCTAAATAGAATCAGGGCTATCTCAGATATCTGAGCATCTAGGGCCCGCCGAAGTAGATAGAACAGGGGCAAACTGGCAGCAAGGAATGCCAGCAAAGATGTCAGATTCAGGGCCAGGGCAAAACTTGGCCGAGCTGGCCTCCGTGGCAAAGCACCCTGAGAAGTCCCCGACTTTTCTAGTTGAATAGAAATTAAATCAACCCCACTTTCATCAAGAGAGCCTGAGTCTTGGATAAGTTAGCAAGAAGTGAGAGATCTACTCTAGGTGCAGGAATCTGACTCAAAGGAGGGAGACCTTGTGGGTTGGCATCCTTTAGAACAAGCGAGTATTCATGGGTATCTTCTAGAAAGCCTCTTTGAACTGCCTCGCTAAGTAAGAAAGCGAGTAGTTCACTTGCCGATCCTTTTTTGCTAGAAGTACTAAGTATCCCGACCCCAGCCACATTAATCATATTTCCGGTATCACCAGGTGCAAAGAATCCATTGGCCACTGCAATTTCTCGACCAAGAGCCTTAGAGACCTCCCATATGTAATAGTGATTTACTAGACCAAGATCTATCTCTCCAGCATCTATCGCTGCCACGATTTGAGAGTTCCTTTCATAGAGCTTTACAGCGTTGGCTTTCAATTTTTCCAGCCAATTACCGGCTGCAGATTCGCCTCTTGATAGAATCAGAGCGGTGATAAATGCTTGGAAAGATGCATTTGTCGGAGCGATCCCAATCCTGCCTCGATAATCTGGTGAAGTTAATTGATCAATACTGGTTGGAAGATTCTTTACTCGCTCTGGCGAGTAGGCAAGAACTCGAACTCTGCCGCTAATACCTACCCAATCTAATCTGCTGGAGCGGAATTTCTCTTCAACGCGATTTAGAATTGCATCATCAAGGGTAGCAAATAAGCCAGCTTCGCTGATTGCACCGAGTGCTCCAGCATCTTGGGAGATAAATAGGTCGGCAGGAGAGTTATGACCCTCTTCAAGAAGTTGGGCAGCAAGGGCAGCTGAATCACCGTAGCGAACATCTGGCTTGATTCCGGTAAGAGCGGTGAATTCATTCAAAAAGGGTGAGATAAGACTCTCGCTCCTGCCTGAGTAGATCACCAGGCCTGCATCCTCTTGGGGAGCGCACCCAGCCAGAAGGCTTGCGGAAAGAATTAGGGCGATGGGAAGGGCGATGGGGCGGACCCTCTTTGTTCTCATACAGTTTGTTCTCATACAGGCAGACTATCGCCCTTGAGGGTATTTAAGCAACATTTATGTTGCGTAATTCACCTTAAGGCTGGTTCTCAGCTTCAGGCTCTGAGGCCGGGCTGGGCAGAGGCTCTCCCTGCCCAAGGCTTTCGGCAAGAGCCTGAGCGCACTTTTCAATCTGCCATTCTCTAGCGCCGTTAAGTCTTAGCTGGCCTTCAACTTTTTCAAGCAGAACTTGACTCATTTCATACACCTGCTCACGTGCTTGATCAAAACAGAGCTTTCTAACCACATCAGGCCCTAAGAGATTTTCAAGTGGAAGACTTAGCTCTCTTGCAATCTGACCTAACTTAGCCTTGGCATGGCTTAAGTGAGCATGCGCTAAAGGAAATCTTACCTTCCAGATTCTTGCCGGCGGCAGAGAGTCACTCCTACTTCGAAGCGCTGGCCATTGCTCTTCATCTAAATGCTGCGCAGCAAGAAAAGTCTCTAGCCAGATATCTATGTAGCTCTTTTGAATCTCATTTCTGATTCGTGATTTAGCCTCTGGAAGCTTCATCAATTCATCTCGGCTCTTTACATTTGATTTAGCCAGAGCAATTATTACCGCATCTGATAAGAGCCTTCCTGGGGCCAAATCAATTGAAGCTGCAATCTCTTCTCGCACCTGCCAGAGCTGCCTGATGATGGCTAATTGATATCGCGACTTAATCTCATGCATCCCAGAGGTTCGTCTCCAAGGTTCTTTACGCTTTTCTGGTGGAGAGCTTCTTAGTATTGCAGCAGAATCTTGCATCGCCCAAGTTAATCTTCCTTCTGATTCAAGTAACTCTGCTATTTTATCTCGAAGATCTATTAGCAGTGCCACATCGAGTGCGGCATAATCAAGCCACTCAGGTTCTAGAGGGCGAATCGACCAATCAACCGCGGAATGCTCTTTTGCTAGTTGGATTTGCAAAAGACTTTCAACTAGATATCCCAGACCCACTCTTGGAAGACCTGCAATTCTGGCACCTAATTCAGTATCAAATAAGTCCTTTGGATCAAGACCCCACTGGCGAAGACAGGGCAGATCTTGTGTGCTGGCATGAATTATTGTCTCAGCACTTCTTATTACGGCACTTAGTTGGCCAATCAGCGGGCTGTCGCTAAACTCAATTGGATCAATTAGATGCAGGCCACCACCTCTGCGGTATATCTGTATTAAATAGGCCCTTGAGCTGTAGCGAAAACCAGAGGCTCGCTCAGCATCGATGGCAATGGGACCTTGACCTGATTTGAGCTCATTTATTGCTGCAGCAAATCTGCTCTCATCAACTATCAGCTCTGGCGTTCCCTGATCTGGAACCTTTAGGGCGCGAAGACTTGTTTCCCGCTCATTCACAGTTGATCAATGCTTTTGCGGAAGCGAGGCTACGCCCTCAGGCAAGGGGGCAAGGCCTGCGGCACTTGCCATTAGTTCTAACCAAGCATGGACGTGGCTGATTAACTCCAGGGGGTTATCGGCAGTCCAAGAAGCACGAATCTCTATCTCTGATGATTCATCGTGTGATGAAAGTTCTCCAAAGGAGGCGCTAGCAACTCGAGTGACTGTGCCACTGGGCTGGCTGTAAGTAGCCCCGCAATTTTTGAGCGCATCAATAAGCCAAGACCATCCCACATCAGACAGCATTGGATCTGATTGAATCTCAATATCAAGTGCAGAGCGAACAAAGGTAACGCATCGAAAGGTGCCCTCCCAAGATTCTTGGCCATCTGGATCATGCAGCAGAACAAACCTTCCAGTGGCGATGTCATCTTGGCTCTCTATATCAAGTGCTATATCGGCAGTAATAGCAAAAGCAAATGGAGCAAGTTTTTGTGGCGCCGGGATTTCAGATATGGAAATTTCAGGGCGCGTTTTAATAGCTTTGATATCAGCTACAAAGAGATCAAAGTCGCGGTTCGCCTCTTTCATAAGGATAAGGGTAGGCAATGGCCAAATACCTTAGCGGGAGGCGCGAGGGTCTATGAGGCGATAACCTTGATGGATGGGTTCATTGCTAGCTCTGGTCTCCAGTCTGCTCTGGGGAACTGCAGATTATCTGGCAGGAAACCTATCAAAACGTTATAAAGCCATCGCTGTCACTGCGATTTCACAGTTATTTGGCCTTGCCTTTGGACTCTTAGCAATCTTTCTCTTTGCAGATTTCATGAAGCCAAATCTTTCAATGAGCGGCTATTTCATTCCTGGCGTAATTGCAGGAGTTGCTGGGTTTGTTGGACTTGTCGCTTTCTATACCGGTCTTGCTACTGGTCGAATGGGAGTAGTTTCACCAATTAGCTCACTCTCAGTACTAATCCCATTGCTCCTTGCCCTGGCAAGAGGTGAGCGCCCCAGCGCCCTAGAATCGGTCGGAATTTCTATTGCAATTGCTGGAGCATTCATGGCCAGCGGGCCTGAAGTAAGAGATGGTCTCCCAATCAAGCCTCTATTGTTAGCAGTCGTTGCCTCGATTGGTTTTGGTCTTGCGCTAACTTTTATTGCAATTGGCTCAGAAACTGATTCTCTTCACACCATGACCTCGATGCGTGTGGCTTCAGTTTCGATATGTGTTTTGCTAGCCTTTCGCTATCGAAGCCTTGGTGGAATTCCAATACGACAAATTCCACTCTTGATCTTGATTGGAGTTGCTGATTTTCTAGCCAATTTTTTCCTTGGGGTAGCAACCACCAAAGGCCTGGTTTCGATAGCTATGGCCCTAGGCTCGCTATTTCCGATTGTGACAATTCTCTTGGCTTATAAATTCCTTCATGAAAGACTAGCTAAGGTCCAATACTTAGGAATTGCATTTGCTTTGAGTGGGGTTCTTTTGATCGCTGCGTCTTGATTTAACTTGCCAAGTTTCAAAAGTGCATCCAGCAACTGACTCAATGGTTTGCCGCTCATAATTGCTTAGGAATGGGCCCTCATCAAAGAAGTGGCAGTCACCATCTTGATCGACTCTGGTGATATAGATTAGCTCGATCAGGCTTTGAGCAATTAAAGTAGAGATGAAATTGACGCCTCCTTCTATCAAGACAGGTGAGCCCTGCTCTTTGCGAGCCTGATTAACTAGCCAAGCAGGGTCTTGATTGAAGATATATTGATTGCCACTCCTACCTTGGGTAAGTGTGCGAGATGAGATATAGAGCGGAAGGCCTACGTTGGCATAGGGCTCATTTCGATAACTCTGCCCGCCAATCAATATCGCCTTAGACATAGCTCGAATCTGGTGAAATCTGATGCGATCCGCCTTTGTGCTTAAGGCAATTGAGCTACCCCCAAGGCTAGTTGCCAAGTTTTTGGCAAGCAGGAGATTTGCCATAGTTTTGACTTCGAGGCCCTGTTTCATAGGTATCACGCTACCGCCTGCCCGATGATGTCAGTGGCTGTCTTTATCGTTGCCATCATGATTATTGACTGTGAAAGTTGCATCATGCGAGATATCGCATGTAAAGATTGCGTAGTTTCCGTCCTTATCTCATCTCGCGTAAGCCAGGGTCAGGCGTCCTCAGAGCTAGGGGTGGAGGAGGCCCGCGTAATTGATCTTCTCTCCTCACGAGGCATGATCCCTCCGCTTCGTTACGTTCAAATTGAGGGTGAAGGAGATAATTCACAGGTAAATCAAGCCCTCTTGGGTTGAGTTAGCCTCACTTTCGCAGTTAGCCTAATTAGATGCAATGCGCATTCAGGTGGGCAGCCCCTGCCTTGGCTCTGGTTTTGGCCATAACCCTGCTTCCATCATCTAGCGCTGCCCCGAGCGCTGATCTAGTTGCAGTCAGGGCAGAGGTCGAGCGTCTGCAAGAAGATGCGGCTGAAGCTGGCGAAAATGCTCAAGCTGCCAAGATTCAACTTGCCCGCCTAAAATCTCAATTGGAGTCAGTGCGCCAAGAGGCAAATGTTCGCAAAGCTAGCGTGGAATCGATTGAGAAATCGCTATCAGCAATTGCTGTAGCTCGTTATAAATCAACTGGCCTTGGTGCGGGCCTAGAACTTCTTTTCTCCTCAGATCCAACCCTTTATCTCTCAGCTGCTGGTTCGTTGGAAAATGTGACAAGAAAGCAATCTCTAGAACTTCGCAAATATGCCACCGCCAAGCAGCGTCTGGATGCCACATCTCTAACGGTTAGCGACAAAGTTAAATTAGTCCAGGCAGCAGAGGCTCGCTATCGCGCTCAAGCCGCTCAGGTAGAAGCAAAACTTGCTCAAGCTGAAAAGTTATTATCAAAACTGGAGAAAGCAGATCGAGAGAAGATCTTGAAGCTTCAAGCCATGGACGCTGCTGAACGGCAGAGATACTCTGAAGAGCAAGCAAGGCTGGCCAATGCCGTCTCAGGAAGAGCTGGCACTGCGCTTCGCTATGCGGTTAAACAGATTGGTGATAACTATGTCTGGGGAGCATCAGGGCCAATTCGTTGGGATTGCTCAGGGTTGACTATGAGGGCCTTCCAACAAGCAGGGGTTAGGTTGCCCCACTCCTCACGAGCCCAATATGGCTATGGCAGATCGATTTCCAGAAATAACCTTCAAGCAGGAGACCTAGTCTTCTTTGGTTCTCCCATATCCCATGTTGGAATCTATCTTGGCAGGAGCAAGATGGTTCATGCGCCAAGGCCTGGAGCGAGGGTGCAGATCGCCGAATTTGGTAATTACTTTGGTCGCAAGAGGTATGTAGGAGCGCGTCGACTCTAAGGTCTTGTAGTCGAGTTGAAAAATGCCCTCAATCCTGCTGGTTACCAATGATTTTGGACCACGCGCAGGCGGAATCGAAACTTTCATAGCTGGCCTTCTTGAAAGAATTCCAAAAGGTGAGGTAATCGTCTACACCGCAAGTCAGAGCGGCAGTGAGAGCTTTGATAAGCGCTGGCTAGATATCTTTGGAGTACGAGTAATTCGCGATTCATCAAAGATATTACTCCCAACCCCTAGGGTTATAAGGCAGGTCAGGAAAGTCATAGAGCAGAGCGGGGTCGAAAAGATCTGGTTTGGAGCTGCAGCCCCGCTTGCTTTATCGGCGAGGTATTTGAGGGTGGGCAGCATCAAGAAAATTCTGGCACTCAGCCATGGCCATGAGGCCTGGTGGTCAAAGGTATTTCCCTTCAATTTAGCGATCAGAGAGATCTCAAGAAGCGTTGATGTTGTGACCTATCTAGGTAAATACACCGGTTCGGCTATGAAGAAACACTTTAAAAGTGGGGCTAAGTTAGTAAAGATTGCACCAGGAATCGATGTCAATCACTTCAAGCCAGATTCGGATATCTCAAAGATAAATCGAGTAAGAGCTGAACTAAATGTTGGATCAGAACCTCTAATCTTATGCGTCGGCCGATTAGTTCATAGAAAAGGTCAAGATAGATTGATTGAGGCAATGCCTAAAGTGTTGGCCGCAAGGCCTGATGCTAGATTACTATTTATTGGCCAAGGACCAAGAAAGGCCAAGCTAGATTCACTAATTGCAAAATACGGCATTCAAAGTTCTGTGATTTTCCTGGGCAACATTGCATACTCTGATCTTCCTAAATACCTAAATGCTGCGGATTTATTTGTCATGCCTTCAAGATCTCGCCTGATGGGCCTAGAAGTTGAAGGACTTGGCATTGTGTACTTAGAGGCAAGCGCTTGCGCTCTGCCGGTCATAGCAGGAGACTCCGGGGGAGCACCAGATGCTCTAATAGATGGCCAAACTGGCTTCGTTGTTGATGGCTTAGATATTAATCAGATTGCTGATCGAGTTCTGTATCTAATTGAGAATCCCCGTGTAGCCCAAGAAATGGGTGAGGCAGGAAGAGCATGGGTTGAGAGTGATTGGAGCTGGGACATCTGGTCAAAGGCTTTTAACGAATTACTTGAGGTGTCAGGGAAGTAGTCCGATCTTTCTAGCCGAATTGATGCATTGAACGCGATTTTGCGCTCCAAACTTCCTATAGATCGATGCCAGGTGCGTCTTTATTGTTGATTCAGTAACGAATAATTTGGCTGCTATCTCAAGGACGGTATCACCAGTGGGAAGCTTTTCTAGAATCTCAAGCTCCCTTGGAGTGAGTCCCACATCTCGGTTCTTTACATCAATTGCTTGAGTCAACTTTCTTGCCGTAAAACTTAGGGGCCTTACTGCACTTGCCTTGATAGCACTTAGTAGTTCAGCGCTTGGAGCTGCCTTATCGATATGGGAGCTGGCGCCAGATTGCATCGATGCTAGAACATGCTCAGGCATATTGGACATGGTCAAGACCACGATTCCGATTCGCTGAGAGAGCGATCTTGCCCAAGCTACGATTTCGAGGCCATTGCCATCGGGAAGGTTTAGATCAACGACAATCACATCTGGATTCAAATGCGATATTTGGGCAAGAGCCTCCCGCTTGGATGCAGCTTCCCCAATTAATGACATCTGATGGTCACGAGCGATCAGACGGCGCAGACCTTCTCTAACCATAGTGTGATCATCAATTACCAAGACCTTAAGCACTTTGGCTACCAGATTTCATGATCTGGAATTTAAAGCAACTTCCACGCTGATCTGAGCAGGTAGAGTAAGTGCTTGAAATCTGCTTTAGTAATTCGTCGATGCTAGCCAGGCCAAATCGAAAGTCCTTGGGTTTGACCCCACCAATTCCATTATCTCCAATCTCAAATGCAACGCTATCTTCATTGACTTGGTATTTGAGGTAGAAGAGTTTTGCCTTTGAGTGGCGAGCGGTATTTCTAGCTAGCTCCAGAATCACTTGATTTAGGCTCTCCTCAACTGCCATATCAAATTCTGGATAACGAAAATCCGCATCAATGTCGATCTGACCTAGAATTTGGCCTACCTGCTCTGCTAGCTGACTTCTTGAGATAACCCTTAACTGGTAGATCTGATCACGAAAAGATTTGGTGGTATCACTAATAGCAAAGCGAATCTGGCGCAGCCTTAGTCGATGAGCCTTACCTATATTTGCATCCCCAATTAGTTCATCCAGCTGGTAACCAATCACCGCTAGATCTTGGGCCAGAGTTTCATGCAGCCGGCGCGCTAAATCCAGGCGCAGTGTGGGCTCCTGGTGAACTGGTTTCGGTTTAGCCAAAGAGTTTTGCGATCTCTGCCGCGAATTCTTTATGGACTACGTGACGCTTAACTGACAACTTGGCAGTCAAATGACCTCCGGCGATGGTGAAATCGACCGGCAAGATTGTGAACTTGCGAATTGATTCAGCTCGGCTAACTGCCTTATTGGCTTCATCAACTGCAGTTTGGATGACTGCTATTAGATCGGGATCTCTAGTGAGCTCCGCGAGAGACGCACCATCCTTCTTATTAGCAGTAATCCAACCCTTAATTGCTTCAGGGTCGATGGTTACTAGGGCGGCGATGTATGGCTGGTTATCGCCAACTACAATGCATTGGCTAACTAGTGGGTGAGCACGGAGTCGATCCTCTAGAACTGCAGGGGCAACATTCTTGCCACCTGAGGTAACTATCAGTTCTTTCTTTCGACCTACGATATAGAGGAAGCCCTCTTCATCTAGTTTTCCTAAATCACCGGAGCGAAAATATCCATCATCGGTGAAAACCTCTTTATTGGCGGCGTCATTTTGCCAATATCCGCGCATCACGATGGGGCCCTTAATCAAAACTTCGCCATCATCGGCAATCTTGATCGTGGTTCCTGGAATTGGTCTTCCAACTGAGCCCACTTTATGGGCGGTAGATAGATTTAGAGTGGCGCCGGCTGTGGTTTCAGTCAATCCATAACCCTCTAGCACTCTGACTCCAGCGCCACGATAGAAGTGGCTTAAACGATCTCCTAGGGGAGCACCTCCTGAGATCGCCGCCTCTACTCGCCCTCCTAACCCATGGCGAATCTTGGAATAGACCAACCTATCAAAGAGGCCATGTTTAAGTCTAAGAGTTAAGGATGGACCCCCGCTATCAAGGGCCTTGCTGTACTCCACAGCAACAGCTGCGGCTGCGCGAAATATTGCGCCCTTGCCAGCGGCATCAGCCTTAGCCTCAGCTCCATTAAAAACCTTCTCAAAAATTCGAGGAACTGCAAGAACGAAGGTTGGTTTAAATGATGCAAGATCGATCGGAAGTCTGCCAACTGGATCTGGGCAGTGTGCCAGTTGAAGGCCAGCACGGATAGCGCCAATTTGCACCATACGACCAAATACGTGAGCAACTGGCAGAAAGAGCAGGGTAGAACCTCCTGGCTTCATGAATAAATCAGCTGCTCCCATCACCACATTTCCACACTCGGACAAAAAGTTGCCATGCGTTAGTGATACACCCTTTGGCCGACCAGTAGTTCCAGAGGTGTAGATAAGAGTTGCCAATGAATCAGGGGTTAGAGCATTTCTGCGTTTATCAATCTCCTGATCAGAAATATCACGACCCAGATATGCCAGCTGAGCTAGAACATTCTCGGTAATTACCCAACAGTTCTTTAGATTGCTACCTAGAACCGGAGTTACTATCTCACGTATTTGTGGGGTCTCAACAATTATTGCCACCGAGGCAGAGTCAGAGAGAATCCAATCCACCTGCTCTGCAGATGAAGTTTCATAGATAGGAACTGTCACCGCTCCGGCAAACCAGATGGCGAAATCTAGAACAGTCCATTCATAGCGAGTGCGAGCCATGATGGCTACCCGATCTCCTAGCTGAATGCCAGATGCAATCAGACCTTTAGCGGTGGCCCTGATTTCAGCCTCTAACTCTCGAGCGCTAACGGGCTGCCAACCATCGCCAAGTGGGCGCGAGACCAAAATCCGCTCTGGTTCAAACCAGGCTCTCTCGGCTACTAAGTTAGTTAGGTTTCCTGCTGATGCTGCTGGCTCAAGGGCTGGGACGAAGTATTCGCTCATTGGGCAAAATTAGCCGTTACTGGTAGGTAACGGGAAGAGGTAGCCTCTGCCCATGGGCGATATCTCATCTCATTCCACCCAAATCCAGGCTCCAATCGAGCAAGTTCGTGAGGTTCTCTTCAATCTTGAAGGTTATCCCAGCTGGTCAAGTGCGATTAAGAGCGTTGAGGTTCATGAGAGAGATGTTTCATCTCGCCCCACAAAATTGACTCTCAAAGTTGAGGCAGGAGTCTTAAAGGATCGACCAACTCTAGTTTATGACTGGAGCAAAGCCCCTGATGAGATCTCCTTCTCACTTGAGCAGGCAGATCTCATGACTCAAATGGATGGCAAGTATGAGATAAAAGATAATGGCGATGATTCAGTGACTGTGACCTACTCACTGACTACTGCTTTATCTATGCCAGTACCGGATCTAATGAGGCGTAAAGTTGAAAAAACGACCATCGAGCAATCTCTAATTGAGTTAAAGCAGAAACTCGAAGGATAGATGAGCCTTGCCCTTGGTATCGATGTTGGAGGTACCAAAGTTCTTGGAGGAGTGGTTGATCCTTCAGGCAAAATATTAAAGAGCGCTCGCAAGCAAACACCCAATGAAGGTGGTTCTGCTCTTACAGAAACTATTGCGGGGTTGGCACGTGAATTAATTTCAGAATTTGACGTTTCAGCAGTTGGGGTAAGTGCTGCAGGATTCATCTCATCAGATCGCAAAACTATGTTAGCCACCCCAAATATCGTGGGTTGGAACGGTGTTGATCTAACAGAGCAGCTAGAGAGGAAGATTGCTAGACGAGTTGTTCTGGAAAATGATGCCAATAGCGCAGCCTGGGGAGAGAAGAAGTTTGGCGCTGGCAAAGACTTCCATACTGTAATCATGCTAACTGTGGGAACAGGGCTAGGCGGTGGGCTAATTGTTAATGATCAGCTCTATCGTGGCGCTTATGGAATCGGCGCAGAATTTGGCCACACCAGAGCAGTTCCTAATGGACACTTATGTGGCTGTGGAGTGCGAGGATGTTTCGAGCAGTATGCCTCAGGCAATGCCCTTCTGCGCCATGCTCGGGAAGCTATCGCCGCCTCACCTGGACTAGCTAGAAGCCTGCTATCTCGCGGTAATTCAAGCATTGAAGGTCTAACTGGCAAACATTTAAGTGATGCGGCAAGCGATGGCGATAGCCTAGCCATCGCTGCCTTTAATACCACAGGGAAATGGCTAGGTGCGCTTTGCGCATCACTGGTTGCAGCTCTTGATCCTCAGGCATTTATTGTCGGTGGAGGGGTAATTGATGCTGGCGATATCTTGCTAGATCCCGCTAGGCAAGCGATGAATGATTTGATTCCCTTTACCGGCAAAAGGCCGGCTCCAGTTATTGTCCCAGCGCTTCTCGGAAACGATGCTGGTTTAGTTGGGGTTGCCGATCTGGCTAGAAGCTAAGAAAGACTCAAGAGGATAGCTAACTGCAGTAGCGCCCCCGATCTGATCCATGATCTCCACTATCTCTTGGCTATCTTGATAGGTCATTAGATCGGATACTTTTGCCCCTGCTCTATAGAGTTTGGCAAATTAGATTGCCTGTTCACGCGAAAGCTCTGACTCATAACGCAGATCCATCGCCTTGATCATCTGATTCGGGTTTCATCTGATAGAAGAAGGCGAAGATTCCAGCAAGCAGGGCCAAGCCGCCAGGCCAGGGGCCAAGCCCCAATAGATCTAAGCCTAGAAATTGCGCTGCAATCAGATAGAGCGGTCCGCCTATTACCCCCAGCAGAGCTGCTCGTTGAATGCTGCTTAGCTGAGGTAGAGCCTTATTATCTCCAGGATATTTCTCCATGGCATCTATCTCTTCCAACTCATCCAGAAAAGTTGTGGGAGATGATTCATCTAGCGAGAGCCCTGAAACGATTGATTCGAATTGCCCACCAAGGCTATCTCTATCATCTCTATCAACTTCTCCACTTAACACATCGTTAATAAAGCTCTGGCTCTCCTCCACTAAGATATCGAGATCATAATCAAGTGCTACATTATGAAATGACTTCTCAAAAATAACTTCCTTTATCTCAACTGACGAAACATTTTCTATGACGTATTCTGAATTAGAGGGATCAACTACATGATCATCTATGGAGTAACCCACCATCAATGGCATCTCTATTAGAGATAGATCTCGCTGAACTAGATCCCAGAGTTGTTGTAGTGAGGCAAATGCCTTAAGGGGGGTTCTGAGATAACTATGACGCGAGGGATTAGGGGCTGCTACATCAGTTCCTCTACCACCAATTGAGCCTATGAAATACTTCAAAAGTGGTATAAACTTGACTCTAAGCCTTGAATCTCTTACCGAGGGATTGATTAGGATCAAGCCCTCAATTTCTGATCCTCTAATGCTTGCCAAGCGGAGCGATAGAGCACCGCCCATAGAAAATCCGGCAACAAAGACTCTCTTATGTTGCTGCCTTAATTTAGTAAATTCTTTGTCGACATGACCATACCAATCTTGCCAGCGAGTCTTATTCATCTCCTGCCAGCTACTTCCATGTCCTGGCAGGCAGGGAGCCGTGACGCTAAATCCCAGATCTGCCAAACCGTGAGCCCATGGCCTAATTGACGCTGGAGATCCGTTAAAGCCATGGATCATTAGGATTGCAACTGGGCCGCCTGGAATATGGAAGGCTTGCGAATCAGGAATTACGCTCACGACACCCATAGTGTCATAAGGGGAGCAAAAGGCTCTAAATTAGGGCCATGGTTCTGCGGAGAAGGAGAAGTAAAGTCGAAGTGATGGTTCAGGGCGACAAGATCGCCTACGGCCTCCTTAAATCGCTTCTGCTTCCCGTGCTAACCCTGCTCTTTCGCCCCAAAGTTACTGGGCTTAGGTTTGTTCCAGCCACGGGCCCGGTAATTATCGCCTCGAATCACCTCTCCTTTAGCGATTCAATATTCATGCCTTTAGTGATCCCAAGAAAGGTTACCTTTCTTGCCAAGAGTGAATACTTCACATCCCCGGGCCTTAAGGGTCTGGTTAAGAAGCTGACCTTTATCGCGCTTGGCCAAGTATCAGTTGATAGAGCAGGTGGCTCTCGAAGTGAGGCAGCTCTTCTTACTGGCCTCTCAGTTCTGGCAGAAGGTGGATGTCTGGGAATTTATCCTGAAGGAACGAGATCTCCAGATGGCCGCCTTTATCGGGGGAGAACTGGGATAGCAAGGCTGGCTATGGAGAGCGGGGCTCCAGTTCTACCAGTAGCAATGTTTCACACCGCAGAGATTCAGCCAACTGGAAGGGTGATTCCAAAGATTGTGCGAGTAAGGATGGTCTTTGGTGAACCTATGTACTTTCCTACCCCTGATAAGTCTAATGATCCTGAGGAACTAAGAAAGGCCACAGATTCACTAATGAAGCGCCTACAAGAACTCTCTGGCCAAGAATATGTTGATATCTACGCCTCGCAAGCTAAAGAGGCCATCGAAGAGCAGAGGCGACGAGAAAAGAAAAATAGGGAAGAGTGATTACTCCCCTCCAAAAATCTCTCTGCGATCTGTGATGAATTTGCATGTTTCACAAGTTGAATCGGCAGGTGGAACTTCACCGCTAATTACTTCTATGAAATCTTGAATGCGCTCAGCTAGTCCTTCAGGATTTCTGGTAATTGGATACCAGGCGCTACTCAAATTGAGGCTAAATCCGCTATCAGGATTGCCCTTAGGACTTTCTGGTGACCAAACGAGGAGACCTAGAACTGAAATTTGTCTCGGTGGACCTTGGAGAGGATTTTCTAGGGCAAAGGCATAGGCCTCAAGCTGAGGTGAATAAAAGTCACTTTTGTCGTTGTTCTTTCCTTGGAATTTGCAATCAATTACGCCATAGGTGCCATCATCAAATTCCATTAGTAAGTCATATTTCCCACGGATGGCATAAGGCGATGGATTTGAGTTGTAGGTAATTGGAAGAGATTTAACCCAACCACCAAGATCTTGGACTTTGCCTGATTTGATATCAGGATGAAGATCCTTTGATTTGGCGCCTTTGAAATGCTTCTCCTGCATGGCAGAAAGCTCTCCAACTAGCGGAAAGAATGCCGGAGCTTTGACTCCATGATTGTAATTAAGCCATAGACATCTATGGCATCCATTCCAAGAAAAGGTTAAATCACTCGGGCTGATAAACTCCCTTGCTCTGCTCATGGGCGCGATTCTGCCCTGTGGCGCTGACATTTCATCGCTTAGATCGCTGAAGTTAAGGTAAAAATTCCAAGGGTGATCATTACCAGCCCACCAAAGCGGCGCATCAGAGCTAAACGATGTGGCGAGGTGGCCATCCACTGCCTCACCGTCCCGGCAAGTAAGCCCCAGGTGCCATCAGAGAAGAAGGCTAGAACGGCAAAAGTTGCTCCCATGATCACAAGTTGCCCTGTGACATTATCTGAGCCCTTATCGACAAATTGCGGCAAGATCGCAGCAAAAAAGACTAAGCCTTTGGGATTTAGAGCTCCCACCCAGAAACCATCTCCCATGGAGCGAAGATTTGAAGGCTTGATATCTCCTTGATTGACCATATCCTCCGCATGGATTTTGGAGTGCTTAAAGGCATCAATTCCGAGATAGATCAGATAAGCGCCGCCCAGAAGCTGCACTCCAATAAATGCCAACTCACTTGCCTGCAAGATTGGTCCAAGGCCAAATGCCACAGCTAGTGAGAGCGTGAAGGCCCCCGACACGTTGCCAGCAACTGTTGCCACAGCAGTTGCTCTTCCCCAAGCGATAGCCCTGGCAATTATGAAGAGCACGCTCGGACCCGGGGCCACAATAATGATCATCGCAGCAATTAGATATTCAGGATATCGGGCGGGAAAGTCGGCAAGCATTAGTAGATTATCCAACACTTTTGTTCAGAACTAGTGAGCAAGCAAGAAAGTGGCGCCTGAATTTCAAGCCAGGCGCCACTTCTAGCTACTGTGGGGAGCTAACTAATCGCTTCTTTATGCGACGCTGGTTCCCCGCGATGTTGAGATCGCGTGAAATACGCGATAACCAACGATTGCAACAACGGTTGCATTGATGATTCCATTAAATGTGAAATCACCACTGGTCCATGAGATATCTGCGATTCCGATGATGATTGCAGAAGCTACTACCAGTAGGTTTGTTGAGTCAGTGAAGTTCACCCTAGACTCAATCCAGATCTTTGCTCCCAGAATTCCGATCATTCCAAAGAGGGCAACTTGTGCGCCACCTAGAACGCCACCAGGAATGGCGCTAAGAACTGCACCAAACTTGGGTGATACTGACAGTAGGATTGCGCCCAGGGCGGCAATCCAATAAGCCAAAGTCGAATAGACTCGAGTGGCGGCCATTACGCCAATATTTTCGGCATAAGTGGTGGTACCAGATCCGCCGCCAGCGCCGGCAAGGGTTGTGGCAACGCCATCGGCAAAGAGGGCATTACCCATCTGATCATCCAGATCTTTCCCGGTCATATTGGCAACAGCCTTAACGTGTCCCACGTTTTCAGCGATAAGAACCAGCACTACTGGGATGAAGAGAATGATGGCGCTGGTCTTGAATTCAGGAGTTGTGAAAGTTGGGGCAGCAATCCACTTGGCAGTTGCGATGCCATCGGTTTTGACATCTCCCATGACAAATGCCACTAGATATCCCACAACAACTCCAAGGAAAATTGAAATGCGTCCAATAAAGCCTCGTGAGAAGGCTGCAAATGAGGCGATGGCAACCAGAGTCAAGGTTCCAAGAACCGGTCCACTAGCCATGCCATTTTTGGCAGCTGGGGCTAAGTTAAGGCCTATCACCATAACGATGGTTCCCGTGACCACAGGGGGCAACATCCAGTTAATCCAACCCGTGCCAACTGCGCGAGCGATTAGACCAACGATTGCCAGCAAGACACCAGTTGCAACGACTCCACCAAGGGCAACAGCCATGCTGTCGCTCTTGACCGAGGCTGCGATTGGGGCAAGGAATGCAAAGGATGAACCAAGATAACTCGGAACCTTGTTTTGGGTAATAATGAGGAAGAGCATGGTTCCTACGCCAGAGAAGAAAAGAGTGGTCGTAGGTGGCAAGCCTGTGATGATTGGGACTAGAAAAGTAGCACCAAACATTGCGGCTATGTGCTGTAAACCAACGCCGATTGTTCGTGGCCAGCTTAGCCGTTCATCAGTAGAAACGACCTCGCCAGGGGAGATGCTGGTTCCGGTCCCGTGTACCTTCCAAGAGAAGAGACTCATTTAAGAGATCCTCATTTCTAGAGCGCCCGGTGTTTTGTAGACAATTTGTATGGTCTGGGCGAACTCTGAGAACAAAGGGTATGCCCTTCGCCCTCTATTTATAAGGGGCGCGCTGAACACTGAGAGTCTTATTACGAAATAACCCCCCCTTTTTTTCATGAGCCCGAAAGTTGCGGAGCTTGAGCAAATCAGGTTAACTATCCACTCGATATATCGAATCGATATAACTAGGGGGTGGGGTAGATGCGATCCAGGGCTGAATCTCTTGAGTTTGCCCTCCTTGGCCTATTGAAGGAGAGCTCACTTCATGGCTATGAGCTTCGCAAAAGGCTATCGGCCATCTTTGGCCCTTTTAGGGCTCTCTCTTTTTCAGTTCTTTATCCGCGGCTAAGGCGAATGCTTGAATCCGGATTAATCATTCAATTGGAAGTTCCCAAAGGTGGAAAGTCCAAGCGGGTTCGAATCGTCTACTCGATTACCCCAAAGGGAATATCTAAGTTTGATGAATTAACTCGGGGAGCAGGCGAGCTCTCCCTAGATGACGATAACTTCGAAGTTCGCGTTGCATTCTTTGGTCCCACCTCAATTCGTAATCGACTAAGAATTCTTGAGGGGCGACAGCGCCGCCTCAAGGAGAAGGCTGAAATATTGAAAGTTGATTTAGATAGATCAGCAGTTGGTCTTGATAAGTATCTTCTGGAGTGGCGCCGCCACTCTCTTGAAACTGCCCGGCGAGAGATCGCTTGGCTTGATCAAATGATCAGATCTGAGAGGAAAAGCCAGTGAGCACAGATAAAGAGATTCGCCTAGCAATAGTTGGAGTTGGCAATTGCGCCAACTCTCTAGTGCAAGGGGTGCATTACTATCGTGATGCGGCAAGGGATCAAGAGATTCCTGGCCTGATGAATGTCGTGGTCGGTGGCTATCACATAGGAGATGTGAAGTTTGTGGCTGCCTTCGATGTTGATAAGAAAAAAGTCGGTCTAGATCTAGCAGATGCCATCTGGGCAAGTGAGAACAACACTATTAAGTTCACTGAGGTTCCAGAATCTGGAGTCAAGGTTCTAAGAGGAGTGACCCACGATGGCCTTGGTCGCTACTACCGCGAGGCAATAACAGAATCAGAGGCGCCTGCTGTTGACGTAGTAAAGGAGCTAAGAGATGCCAAGGTTGAAGTTCTAGTTTGTTATTTGCCGGTGGGCTCAGAGGAAGCTACTAGGTTCTATGCCCAATGCGCTCTTGATGCTGGATGCGGCTTTGTTAACGCCCTTCCTGTCTTTATCGCATCAACTCCTGAGTGGGCTGATAAATTTACTATAGCAGGCCTTCCTATTGTGGGCGATGATATTAAATCGCAAGTTGGAGCAACTATTACCCACCGAGTACTGACTAAGCTATTTCAAGACCGCGGAGTTAAAGTTGATAGGACTTATCAACTAAATGTCGGCGGGAATATGGACTTCAAAAATATGCTCGAGCGGGATCGCCTAGAGTCAAAGAAAATCTCTAAAACCCAATCGGTTACCTCCCAGCTTCCTTACGATATGGGAGAGGGTAATGTCCATATCGGTCCTTCTGATTATGTGCAATGGCTGGATGATCGCAAGTGGGCCTTCGTACGTCTCGAGGGTCGCGCATTTGGCGATGTTCCACTAACTATCGAATACAAACTAGAGGTCTGGGATTCACCAAACTCAGCTGGGGTAATTATTGATGCTATCCGCTGCGCAAAGGTGGCATTGGATCGAGATATTGGTGGTCCACTACTTTCACCATCTAGTTATTTTATGAAATCACCTCCTGAGCAGTACTCAGATGAAGAGGCTTTAGTGAGAACGAAAGCATTTATCGCAGGAGAGTTAAAGAGCTAAATTAAACAGAGCCCTTGAAGCTATTTAAGCCTCAAGGGCCCTGTTAGCCCTCACGGAGAGTGGAGGGATTAGATGGTTACACCCTCTGATGTGCGACGCAGATTTGCAAAGCCAAGAGCGCTAAGAATCAACATAACAACTCCGGCGGCAAAAGATGCCAAAGATGCATACATCGCAATCTGTCCTAATTGCCAGAAAGCATAGGCATTACCAAGTAAGCCTTTTAATGTTTCTCCCATAAAGAGCGTCTGACGTTGCCCCATCAGAGTTGCTGCTTTCGTGGCCAACTCAGTATTAGCAGGATCAGCCTTTGATGCAGCACTTGCTCCTAAAGCAGCTCCGCTAATTTCCGAATAAGTCATTCCACCAGCAATGTTTTTGACGTGCGCACCAATGTGGTGCTGGGCATAAGCCATAGCTTGCTTGCCAGTAGTTAGTTGTTGGCCAACGAAAGGCAAAATTGCTTCCTGATCTTCAGGTTTTAAGGCTTTAAAACTATCGCTATCGCCTTCAGGGAACATTATTTTTTGCGCAGAAAGTTGCTCAGTGACATTCTGGTCGGCAAAGCTATATCCCCAATTCAGTAGCGCCGCTGTTATAAATAGAAATGCCGCGAGCCCAAGTCCTAACAGACTTACTATTTTATCGATTGTCCTGCGTTTCATAACTACCTCTCCTAAATCCTTGTAGTTACAGAGATTTCTCTCTGCTTGGAGTTCACTTTTATGAACTCTTAATAGACCTCAAACAGGACTTAAGGAGTTGAAAGTTGAAATTTGGTGAGTGCTAGCACTTTCTAGAATTTAATGAGTGCTATCACTTAGAGATAGATCACAGAAATAGAGTTAGTGATTTTCCTTGCTGCAAATCATTTGGCCATCTGGTCCAACTTCTAAGTGTTTGCAAGGAACATTTAAATCATCAAATGCTTTATCTCCAAAATGAGCTCGATAAGCAAGGGCGATAAGTACTCTGATATTTATATCTGGACTAGAGGAAACACCAAGAGCTTTGGCCATTCGAGAAACGGTGTTCTCTACGATTTTCTCAGTATGAGCAGTCTTGGTGGCAATTGCTGAATTAGATAATCCCTCGCACAAAAGGCCCGCAACTAGATGTTCAACAGGAGTTAGGTCTCTGGTCAAGATTGTCAGGTTCTGCATAACGCTCTCCGTTCCAGCGGGCTATAAGGTGAGCACATGACTCAGGTCTTGAGCTCCTTGGATGATCAAATCCTAACCCTTAGCCTCAATCGCGTCGAGAAGCAAAATGCTATTACTCGGGATATGTATCAATTCCTGGCTGATAAATTGAAAGAAGCAAACGGAGACTTTGGGATTCGAGCAGTAGTTATCACGCATGAAGGGCCACATTTCACCGCTGGAAATGACATCTTTGATTTTCTAAACAATCCGCCTCATGAGCCTGGCTCACCTGTTTGGAATTTCCTGCAAGAAATTCACAACTTCACAAAGCCACTCCTTGCAGCAGTTTCAGGAAATGCAATTGGAATTGGAACAACGATGTTGCTTCACTGCGATATCACTATTGCATCTCAGAAAACTAACTTTTCAATGCCATTTGTAAACCTAGGCCTTGTTCCTGAAGCGGGGGCGACTCTCTTATTTCCAAGGCTTGTGGGATATCAAAAAGCTGCACAAATTCTTCTCACTGGAGAACCTTTTAGCGCAGTGCAAGCCGTTGAGCTGGGTCTTATTGCAGGTATAGCTGAAAATCCAAAAGATGAGATTAGAAAAATTGCGCTAAAGCTTGCAAGCCAGCCACCAAATGCAATCTTGCAGACAAAAGCGCTTTTAAAGAGCGATCTCCATGAGAAGGTTAAAGTGGTAATGCAGGCAGAAGGGGAGCTCTTTCTTCGGGCCCTTGGATCAGATGAGGCCCAAGAGGCCTTTATGAAACTAGCAGCAAGGAAAGGCAAGTAGATGAGTCTTGCAGGAAAGAAGATTTTCGTTACTGGCGGATCTCGAGGTATTGGACTAGCCATCGCAATTAGGGCTGCAAAAGATGGAGCAATGATTGCAATTGCTGCTAAAACTAATGAACCAAATCCAAAGCTTCCAGGAACCATTCACACTGCAGCAAGTGATATCACTGCAGCTGGGGGAAAGGCCCTAGCTATTCAATGCGATTTAAGAGATGAAAATCAGATAAGTGCAGCGGTGGATCAGGCTGCTAAAGAGTTCGGTGGTATCGACATTTTAATTAACAATGCAAGTGCTATTAATCTCACTCCCACGCTGCAAACGCCTGCTAAGAGATTTGACCTAATGTTTGATGTAAATGTTCGAGGAACTTTTCTGACCTCCCAAGCAGTTCTACCTCACCTGCAAGAAAGTGCTAAAGCTGGGCGAAACCCACATATCTTGACTCTCTCTCCACCCCTTTCGATGAAGGCAAAGTGGTTTAGAAACCATGTTGCCTACACCATGGCAAAGTATGGAATGAGTATGTGCGTGCTGGGAATGGCTGAAGAATTCAAGCGCGATAGGATCGCAGTTAATGCCCTCTGGCCAAGGACCGCAATTGATACTGCAGCTCTTGCAATGATTCCTGGGGTTGATAGGGCAGCTTGCAGGACCCCTGAGATCTTGGCTGATGCTGCCTACATCATTCTAAATCGCTCATCTGATACTTGCAGCGGCAACTTCTTTGTCGACGATGAAGTTCTAGCCTCAGAGGGGATAACTGATCTAGATAGGTATTCAGTAGTTCCTGGAACTAAAGACTTTCTTCTAGATTTCTTCCTTGATTAAAGGGTAAAGCCCTTAGGAAGCTCCAAGCGATGGGCTTCAAGAAGTTTGCTATCGGATAGAACGCTCCCTATCTGACCATCTGCCACTACCACCCCCGCCGAGAGGATCACCGCTCTCTGGCAAAGTTCATGGGCAAATGGCAGATCGTGAGTAACCATCAGCAGCGTGATATCTAGAGAGGTGATTATCTCTGCTAATTCTCTCCTGGCAGCAGGATCTAGATTTGATGATGGCTCATCCATTACCAATATCGCAGGTTTCATCACTAGAACCGTTGCCACTGCAACCCTTCTTCTCTGACCGAAGGAGAGATGATGCGGGGGCCTATCGATGAAATCGCTCATTCCCACTAATTCCAGGGCATCTTTAACTGCCTTCTCTAACTCCAAGCCTCGAAGCCCTGCGTTATAGGGCCCAAAGGCCACATCTTCACCAACGGTTGGCATAAATAGCTGATCATCGGGATCTTGAAAGACAATGCCAACTTTATGGCGGATAGATCTGATGCTCTCAGCGTTTTTCGCGTCTACTAATTCTCCGGCAACTCGCACTTTCCCTTGCATAGTAGGGATGATCCCGTTTAGGTGGAGAACTAACGTAGTTTTTCCGGCGCCATTTGGGCCCAGTAATGCAACTCTCTCTCCTTTACTAATTGAAAGGTTAACTCCGTAGAGCGCTTGATTTCCATCGGGATAGACATAGGCAAGCTCTGATATCTCGAGGCTTTTTTCTCGCATCTCTCTATCCATATCTGCTAGAGGGAAACGGAGATTAACAGGGAGGCCAGAGCTAGAAGTGGCAGGGCCAAACCAAGAACTATCTGGTTAGGTGAGATCGTCACCCGCTCCTCTTTCGGCAGCGTTCCACTGTATCCGCGAGAGAGCATAGCTAGATGAACTCTCTCTCCACGTTCGTATGATCTTATAAAGAGCGCACCAGCAGAGTTAGCTAAAACTCTCCAGTGTCTGATGCCCTTAGCCTCAAAGCCCCTGGAGGCTCTAGCAACTCTCATACGCTCCATCTCATCGGTGACCACATTGAGATAACGCAGCATGAAGGTTGCTATCTGCACCAACATACTAGGCAGTCGAAGTACCTCAAGTCCTCGCAGAATCTCCCTAGCGGTAGTAGTTGCTGAAAGCAAGATTGCACTTAGTACACCTAGCGTTGCTTTGGCAATAATTGCTGCACCAGCGTTGATTCCCTCTTGATAAAGCGATAACCCTAGGAAATCAACTCTCTCACCCTGACCAAAAAAGGGCATTAAGAGAGCGAAGGCTACGAAGGGTATTTCAATCAAGCTGCGTTTTATCACAATCAATGGGGGAATCTTTGCAATCGCAAGGGCCAGCCAAATGACGGAAAAATAGGCAATATGAGCATCAATATTAGTTATTGGGGTGGCAACGGCGACCAAGATGAAGAGCAGGACAGCCACGATTTTGATTTGTGGCGGAAGGTCATGAATGAAGGTATGGCGATGGAGATATAGGCGTTCGCCTACATCATGTCCGTGGTGGTGCGCTATAGTAAGGATTACTACCGACGCTTCTTCACTAGGCTAAATAGCACCAGAGCTACAACCGCAGTAGCAATTACCCCTACGAGTCCAGCCACCCCAACGCTTAGGCGTTCATTATCAAGAAAGGCGACACCATAATCGGCAAGCGGTGAACCAGAGAGGGCTGAATCTTTAGCTGTTTCCAGAAACCCTTCATCCTCGGCAACCTTCTCAAGCCCATCAGGGCTTGAGGAAGCATAATGAGAAACCCCCATAGCAAGAACTGTGGCAGCAAGGAAAAAACCAAAATAGAATCTCTTTAGACTCTCCTTACTCTGCTTCATTACGAGCGTACCTTCAAAGGAACTTCTTTTCTGCTCCAGCCATGAACTAGATCAGATCTTGATGCCAATATTGCAGAAACTGTCAGCATGGTAATCATTGCCTCACCGATACCAATGAAGATATGAGTAGAGAACATAGCGGCAAAAACGGCATCTACCGGCGCCGTTGCATTGCCTCCTATGGCATATTGAAGAGTAAATGCTGATGCTGAAATTGGAACTGATGCAAAGGCTGCAATGCCTGCAGCTAGCGGAACTGCGGTTTTTGTCTTTGGTAGAAGCCTTATCGCCGCTCTAAATGCCAAGTAGCTTGCAAGCACTGCGATAACACTTAGATTAAAAACGTTTAATCCCAAAGCTATCAGCCCACCATCGGCAAATAAAAGAGCTTGAACGCCAAGAACGACTGTGACGGCTAGAGATGCGGCATAAGGGCCAACTAGAACCATTGCTAGTGCCCCTCCTAAGAGATGGCCACTGGTTCCAGCAGCAACTGGGAAGTTGAGCATTTGAACGGCAAAGATAAATACTGCCGTCAATCCGGCCATGGGCGCGGTGCGATCATCGACCACAGACTTCGCCTTCTTCAAGGCAACGGCGGTGCCAGCAACGGCCAGCAACCCAAAGGCCGCGGAGGTAGGGATATCGATGAAACCATCAGGAATGTGCATGGGATCAGATTAATGCAAATCCTTGGCATTTGCATATGATAGGCCGAAAGGCCATGAACTCTATTTTCAAGCCTTAAGGTGGCGCCATGAGCTCTCAAGTGTCGCCAGGGATCTCAAAGTCAGCAATGACCTGGCTTTCGCTTTGGACTGTCTATCTAATCTGGGGATCAACCTACTTCGCCATCGCCAATGTAATTGAGAGCATGCCTCCACTTTTGGCGATGGGGATTCGCTTTCTTATTGCGGGATTATTGCTTGCCTTACTCATCTCGCTTCGACAAGGGGTGGGTGAACTAAAGATTCCTAAAGAAGAATTGAGGAGCTCACTAGTGATGGGTTTTCTGCTTCTTGGCTTTGGACTTGGAACTGTCTCTATCGCCCAGGCTTATGTGCCCTCGGGAATTGCGGCCCTAATAATTGCGGCTCTTCCTCTATGGATCGCAATTTTTCGCACTATCTCTGGCGAACGATTGGCAAGAGTGTCTTGGCTAGGGCTAGTGATTGGTTTTGCTGGAATGGCGCTACTGCTAAAGCCTGGAAGCATTACTCCAGTTAGCGACATTGAAGATTCTAAGCTCTTTCTCTTTATGCTCTTGGTTTTGCTCGGCAATATTGGTTGGGCTTTAGGCACATTCCTAGCCCCTAGATTTCCCCTTCCAAAAGATACCTTGGTCTTTACTGCCTATGAAATGTTGGCAGGGGGAGTATCGCTCACTCTGGGCGGCTTTATCAAAGGTGAATCCATCTCTGATTTCCTTGATGCCACAAGTTGGTCTTGGTTATGGTTTTTCTACCTAGTTATTTTTGGATCAATTGCAGCTTATAGCGCCTATCTCTGGTTAGTTGCTAATGCTCCAGTCTCACTAACTGCTACTTATGCCTATGTTAATCCGATTATTGCTGTGGCATTAGGCGTGATATTCCTAGATGAATTGATCACCAGCGCCTACGCCTCTGGGGCAGCAATAGTCTTAGTTGGAGTCATCTTGGTGGTCTCAGCGGAGCGAGTCAAGAAAGAACCAGCTATCTAAGCTTTATATCGCCTCTATCTCATGGGATAAATAATGGCGATTAACAGTTAAAATAGAGTGATTCTGCATTAAACCCCAGCCGCTTTGGCCCCAACCAGAGGATGCCACGGCGACTCCATTAACATAGATGCGATAGCGAAATTCGTAGTAGAGATCATCACTCCAACTCGGCTTTTTCTCTGGACCGTTCTCGCCAACCACGATCAAGAAATCAGAGTTGATGATCATGGAGTTAATAGAGCTATATTCGAAGTCGTCCTTGAGGCTCTTGATGGCCTTTATGACTCCATCGACAAATCCATTTGATTCATTCTCTGTTAGTAAGAAGAGAAGGAAAAGCTCGCCATCTAGTAACGCCCTCTCAAAGTGCTGCATATTCTGGGGAAATAGGTGATTTCAGCGCTTCAAAGGGGCTAACTGTGCCCCATAATGAATAGAGGCAATATCTTCAAAACTAAACGGATGGGCATTTTCTCGAGTAACTCCAAGGCCAGAGGAGGCCCATCTAGAGTTAAGCAGAGCAGCTGGGGCGTTCTGAGAGCTTATGGCTTCGCTGAACTTGGTGCTTGATGCTGCGCTGCCAACCTGCTTGACAACTGTTGCGCTATCTAGATTAGCCAGAGCCAATCCCCAAGAATCAATATGAACTTCTGAGAGTTTGAGAAAGTCGTTAGAGCCTGGCCCCATAAACTCCGGCAAATTAACCGCTTCCTTAGCGCTATAGGCCAGAAGTCAACAGATAAGGCGAGTCTATCGGCTACCCTAAGAGGGTGCTTCTAACTGCCTTGGTAATCATTGTCCTAGCGGCCTACATAATCGAATCAATGCTCGATAACCTAAACCTATCTACTGCAAGAAATACCCTAGACCCCAAGATTGCCCACCTCTATGATGCTAGAGAGCGGGAGAGGTCTATAAGTTACAGCGCAGAGAAAACTCGATTCGGATTCATCTCCTCAACAACCTCGACTCTGATACTGATATTTGCCCTTAGCTATGGCTGGTTTGCATCCCTTGATGGTTGGGCAAGAGGCATCTTTGATAGTCAGATCTTGGTATCACTTCTCTTTGTTGCATCTTTGAGCGTGATTTTCTGGCTACTTAATCTTCCCTTTACACTTTATGGAACATTTCGAATTGAAGAAAAATATGGATTTAACAAAACCACTCCTAAAGTCTTTGTCACTGACACGATAAAAGGCGCGGCCCTAGCCATTACTATAGGCGGCAGCCTTTTAACAGCAGTTCTCTGGCTCTATCAGGAGCTTGAGGCAAGTTTCTGGATTCTGGGCTGGGCTCTATTTGCCCTCTTTTCGCTCCTGATGTTTATGTTTGGAACGACTCTGATTTTGCCACTATTTAACAAGTTAGAGCCTGTTAAAGAGGGACCCCTAAGAGAGGGCATAGAGAAGTACTGCGCTTCCCAGGGCTACAACCTAGGACGACTATTTGTAATGGATGGATCTAAGAGATCATCAAAGGCAAACGCCTTCTTTAGTGGACTTGGCTCGAGCAAGACTATTGTCTTGTTTGATACTTTGCTCGAGAAATTAAGTACCACTGAAATAATTGCAGTTCTCGCCCATGAGATTGGCCATTACAAGAAGAGACATACGCTTTCCATGTTTATCTTTAGCAATATCCAGACATTTGCGACCTTTGCCCTACTTGGTTGGCTCCTAGGATATCCAGAGCTATCAACAGCATTAGGCGCTAAGGAGAGCAGTTTTCATCTCTCAGCGCTAACATTCTTTATTCTCTTTACTCCACTTAGTATCTTCTTTGGGTTAATAAGCAACACCTGGTCTCGCCATAATGAGTATGAAGCAGACACTTTTGCTAAGCAGACCTACAAGGAAGAACCGATGCGAAGTGCTCTAAGCAAGATCTCCACCGATAGCCTGGCGAATCTTTCGCCTCATCCTGCCTTCGTGGCATTTAATTACACCCATCCCACTCTGCTACAGAGGCTTAATAACTTAGGATAGAAGAGCAAGAGGGCCTGTTTTCACAGGCCCTCTTGCTTAGCTCTATTTAGATATCGTAATAGAGTTCGAACTCTGCTGGATGTGGGCGTAGGCGAACGTAATCAATCTCTGACTTACGTTTCCAATCAATCCAGGTATCGATCAGGTCTTTAGTAAAGACACCGCCGCGAGTTAAGAAGTCGTGATCTCGCTCTAGGTTATCGATAACCGCATCAAGGGAACCTGGAACTTGAGCAATCGCTTTGGCCTCATCACCCTCCAACCCATAGAGATCTTTATCAACTGGCTTTGATGGCTCTATCTTGTTTATGATTCCATCAAGACCTGCCATCAAGATCGCTGCAAAGGCTAGATATGGATTTGATGATGGATCTGGGCAGCGGAACTCAATGCGCTTGGCCTTAGGGCTTGATCCGGTAATTGGGATGCGGATACAAGCTGAGCGGTTACGAGCGGAGTAAACAAGATTTACTGGAGCTTCATAACCAGGAACTAGGCGCTTATAGGAGTTAACAGTTGGATTGGTAAATGCCAGGAGTGTTGGAGCATGCCTTAGGAGCCCTCCGATATACCAGCGGGCAGTATCTGAGAGGTTGGCATAGCCATCTCCCCACATAAGTGGCTTGCCATCTTTCCAAAGTGATTGGTGGACATGCATTCCAGATCCGTTATCACCAAAGAGTGGTTTTGGCATAAAGGTCGCAGTCTTTCCAGCAGCCCAGGCCGTGTTCTTAATGACATATTTGAATTTCATTAGATCATCTCCGGCATGGAGAATGTCATTGAAGCGATAGTTGATCTCCATTTGCCCGGCAGTTCCCACCTCATGGTGAGCACGCTCCACAACAAGTCCGACTTTGGCTAGATTCATAACCATCTGGTCACGAAGATCTGCGAATTGATCTGCGGGAGAGACCGGGAAATATCCACCTTTGATTCTGGTGCGATATCCACGATTTGGCGTGCCATCTGGATCGTCATCGATTCCGGTATTCCATGCTCCTTCATAGGAGTCAATTTCATAGAAACCAGTGTTCATTCGGGTCTGGAACTTAGCTCGATCAAAGACATAGAACTCAGCCTCTGGAGCGAAATAGGCAGTGTCGGCAATTCCAGTAGATCTCATGAATTCCACTGCCTTGTTTACTATCTGGCGTGGGTCTCTGCTATAGGCAGAGTTATCATCAGGATTTACTACTGAGAAATGCATAACTAAAGTCTTCTCCGTTCTAAAGGGATCGATGAAGGCTGTCTCCGGAGCGGGGAGAATCTTCATGTCTGATTCATGAATTGATTGAAACCCTCTAATTGAGGAGCCATCAAACATCAGGCCATCTTTGAAGATATCTTCTGTAAATTGTGAGGCTGGGACGTTGAAGTGATGCTGAATACCCGGTAGATCGGTAAAGCGCACATCAACGAGTGCAACATTTTCTTTCTTTATGTAATTCAAAACTTCTGCAGAATTCTTAAACATTTCTCTCCCAAGGTCTCTCACATCTTCTAATCAGCTCCACTTTGAGCTCTCCGGCAATGGCCTAAACCTAGGCCAGGGCCGTGAAATGTCCATAACCGGTGGGTTACGGCTATGTTTCACAAATCAGGCCTAGAGACCCTTTCTTAGTTAGGTTGAGCCTATGGAACAGGCAGGACTTGGCCGGCGGGTGCTAGCCCTCACTATCGATTGGGCTATCGCCTTATTCAGTGCAGCCTTGTTCTATCCCTTGCAATCAAGCGCTTTGGGGCCATCGCTATTTCGCCTCGGGGTCTTTGTATTTGAAGTTGCGCTTCTAACCTCACTAGGTGGGGCTTCCGCCGGCCAGAGAGTTATGGGCCTTAGAGTTCTTAGTTGGCCGGATTACCTATTCCTTCGTCCAGGGCCGATTCTGCTTCGTACAATGCTTATTGCGCTAGTAATTCCAGCTGTGGTCACTGATAAAGATGGGCGAGGCCTTCATGATCGCGCAGCAAGATCGGTGGTGATGAAAGTAAGGCAAAAGAAGACCTAACGAGGTTTTGGCATCCTCATGTTCTTAGGCATTGGGCCCTTTGGTAGTGGGATGTTAAGTCCACCAACTGACTTAAGTCTTGCTCGTAGCTCTCTGACCTGAACTGTTGATAGTTTCTTTGGAAACTTCTTCATTCTCTTCTGGAGCTTTCGAACTGAAACTTGATCCTCGCCGTTGCCTACGACTAATTCATGGATAGGAACCCCAGGGGCGAAGCGCTCCATCTTTCGCTTCTCATCCATTAGTAATGAGCGCAGGCCGTGACCACCTTCGCCAACTAGGACAACCCCAGCTTTTCCGACTGCGCGATGAACCATGTCTTGATTCTTGTTAACGTTAACTGCCGGGGTAATTGTCCAACCTTTGCGGATTGACATTAAGACACTAGCTCCAGCCCCAGGCTGTCCCTCAATTGAGGCATAGGCGGCATTTCCTGCCAAACGGGTGAAATAGAAAAAAGCGCCGAGAAAAGCTAGCGGAAATGTGAGAAAGGCGGCATAGCCAGGACGGCCAAAGAAGGCTCCAATTCCGATACCCAAGCCCCAGAGCGGTGCGAATACGGCTAGGCAGCGAAGTAAGACAAATGAGTACTGCTTTTTTGAAAGTGAATAGGCATCGCGAATTGTCTTGAATCTAACCTTCCTGGGAGCGTTTGGGTCTTTCCTCTTTCTTCCGAGCATCTCTTAACTCTCCCTTTTACTTTCTCGCAAAGCCTCGAGCTCTGCCAGACTTGGAGCGCTTCCGCCCAATCTAGCCGGCGCCCATCTAGCGCCCTTATGGGGGTCAGGGTAATCACTCTGAACTTGTTTTAGTAATTGGCCCATCGCCTCCTTCAGGGCGGAGAGCTCCCTATCTATATCGCAGCCTGGCTGGACATATCTGAGCTGCCCAATTGAAATGAAGACTGGGATGCTACTCCTAGATAAGTTCCTAGGTAGTTTCTTACTCCATATTCGCTGTGAACCCCATATAACCATCGGCAGAATTGGGGCACCAGATTCCATCGCTAGGCGAATGACACCGCTTTTCATCTCTTTTAGCTCAAAGCTCTGAGAGATCGTGGCTTCGGGAAATACTCCAACAATCTCACCCTTCTTGAGCGTTTTAAGCGCTGCCAGAAAAGAAGGTGCGCCATTATTGCGATCTACTGAGATGTGTTTCATCCCGCGCATTAGTGGTCCAGCTATTGGGTGATCAAAGATTTCTCTCTTCGCCATAAACCTAACTAAACGACCGGTGGGCAAGAAAGCAGTTCCAGCAAGAGCAAAGTCAAGGTATCCAACATGATTCATCGCAAGAACTGCTGGACCTTTGGCAGGAATGTGGCCTTGGCCGTAGAAGGTGAAGCGAAGATCTAAATACTTCCAGAGCGCTCGAACGATTCCAATTACTGGGGGATAAACCAGGTCAGCCATTTGCGATCCCTTGTCGGGCAGCGATAGCTTGCTTATATAACCTTCCTGCTCGATAACTTGATCTCACCAGCGGCCCACTCATAACTCCAAGGAAACCTAGCTCCTCTGCCTCTCTTGCTAGTTCCACAAACTCAGCTGGCTCTAACCAACGCTCAACTGGGTGATGTAAATTAGATGGTCTCAAGTATTGAGTGATGGTGATCAATTCACATCCCGCTTGCCTTAGATCAAAGAGTGCTTGTGATACTTCACCTCGCTCCTCTCCCATGCCAAGAATGAGATTTGATTTGGTAATCAAGCCAAAATCTCTGGCTTGAGTGATAACGCTTAAAGATCTCTCATAGTCAAAGGCCGGTCTAATCCGCCTAAATGTTCTCCGAACAGTCTCTAGATTATGAGCGAATACCTCAGGTTGGCTCTCGAATATCTCATTTAGTAGCTCAGGTCTTGCTGAAAAATCCGGGGCTAGCATTTCAACTAAGCATCCAGGAACTGCCTGATGAATCTGGCGGATAGTCTGGCTATAGAGCCAGGCTCCCTCATCCTCTAGATCATCTCTGGCAACTCCGGTAACCGTTGCATACTTAAGACCCATGGTTGCCACTGATTCGGCAACCCTTCTTGGCTCATCTCTATCCAAAGGCTCAGGCTTTCCGGTATCGATATTGCAGAAGTCGCATCGTCTGGTGCAGGCGCTTCCACCAATTAGAAATGTTGCCTCTTCATCTTCCCAGCATTCATAAATATTGGGGCAAGCTGCCTCTTGGCAGACAGTGTGCAGACCTTCTTTGGCCACAAGCGATCGCAGTGCGCTGTACTGCCTCCCCATCTTGGCTTTGGTCTTAATCCACTCTGGTTTTCGCTCAATTGGGGTGGCCGCATTACGAGCCTCAATTCTTATTAACTTACGTCCATTAGGCGCGAGCATCAGAGGCAGACCTCCATTAGAGATTGCTTCATCCGCGCCTCGACAACCTCTAAGACCCTCTCTAATTCAATGCTTTGATTTAACTCCTTCTGCATAGAAGTCACGGTAGCATCAGGGATTCCGCAGGGGATGATGCGATCAAAATATGAAAGATCCGGGCTAACGTTGAGGGCGAATCCATGCATGGTTACCCCCTTAGCCACTCTAATACCAATTGCAGCAATCTTTCGATCACCTTGCTCATCACGAATCCATACCCCAGATCGTTGGCAGTAGGTCTGTCCGTTGAGACTAAAGTCTTGGCAGACTTGAATTAAGGCTCGCTCAATTTGCCTTACAAATCCCACCACATCATTGGGCCTTTTCAATCTAACGATGGGATATCCGACAATCTGTCCTGGGCCATGAAAAGTTATCTTTCCGCCTCTATCGACATCAATTACCTTTGAGCCATCAATGGGTCGTTCGCTATCTAGAGTCCTTCGTCCGGCAGTAAATACTGCTGGGTGTTGAAGCAAAAGCAGGCAGCTCGGCCCTTTTCCTTCTACTACTGCTTGATGAACCTGACGTTGAATTTTTAACGCTTCTTCATAATCTATTAATCCAAGACTCTGGCAATCAAGAGTCGAGATTTGGTCCCTCAGACTTGCCAGTGTGGGTGAAAACATAGGTAGAGCCTAACTTTACAGCGGTGCTCTGGGCAGAATGAGGGTTAGACTCAGGCTCCTAAGATGTACAGGGTAGGGGTGGGCAGTCGCCAATTCACCTCTTAAATCTATCGAGCCAAGAGATTGGAAGGAGACGCTTTGAGCCAGGAAGTTTCAAGCCAGAAGAGGCAGAGGTCTAAAGCTAAGGGTCGCAAGGCTCTATGGATAGCGATTATCTCCATCTTGGCCTGGCTATCGATTGGGGGTCTTGCGGGGGGAGCTTTTTCCAAAATCTCATCGGTTCAGGAAAATGATAGTTCTTCGTTCTTGCCTGAGAGCGCTGAATCAACTATTGCCAGTGAAGTGCTGGTCAAGTTTTCATCTCAGGATGATCAACTCTTTCCAGCCTTGCTCTTATTGCTTGGAGACTTAAGCCCGGTTACTAACGCCCAAGCCTTCGAGCGTGTAAATCAATATTCAGCAACCCTACTTGCTAGAACTCTTCCTGAGACAGGAAAGCCGCTTAGCTCATATTTTGCCGCTGGGATCCCGCTTGCGCCCATCCCATCAGCTGATGGAAAAGCCATCTTGATAAATGCTCAACTAGATTTCGAGAACGCTGACGCAGAAATCGAGGGGGAGCCAGTCTTTCCAAAGATTATCGAATTCATCAGAGAAGATATGGAGAAGGAGTTCTCTGACTTAGGAGTTACTACCCATGTCACCGGCCCTGCCGGACTGTTTGCTGATTTATTTGAAGCATTTGGGTCTATTGATACCAGGTTGCTCCAAACTACCTTAGTAGTTGTAGCAATCATTCTGATTGTGGTCTATCGCTCTCCATTGCTCTGGGTACTTCCTCTCTTTGCGGCAGGAAGCGCGCTAGGTATTGCCACGATGATCGTCTATCACCTAGCCAAGGAAGACATTATTGATCTAAATGGCCAGACTCAAGGAATTTTGGATGTTCTAGTTCTTGGAGCGGCGACGGATTACGCCCTGCTACTAATCGCCCGCTATCGCGAGGAATTGCACCATCATCAATCAAGTATTGATGCCATGAAGATCGCACTTCGTGGAGTGGTAGAGCCAATTATCGCCTCTGGTTCCACTGTCATCGCAGGACTGATGGTTCTGCTACTTAGTGATCTTTCGAGCAATCGCAGCCTTGGCCCAGTGGGTTCAATAGGAATTGCCTCCTCGATGCTTGCAGTTCTAACCCTACTTCCTGCACTTTTGATCGTATTTGGTCGCTGGATTTTCTGGCCAAAGATTCCACGCTTTGATGATGCTGACGAGAAACTCTCTGGGCTCTGGTCCAAAGTTGGGAGTTTGGTCGACCGTCGCCCTAAGGCAGTATGGATCAGCACCGGTCTAGCACTTCTTATCTTTTCGGGCTTTGCCACTACTTTGAAATCTGATGGACTTTCACAGAGCGAGGCCTTTACAACTAGAACCGATTCGGTGATAGGACTTGAAAAACTGGGAGAGCACTTCCCAAGTGGTGAGGGAACTCCAGTTGAAATTGTTGTTGATCGAAGAGATATTGCCTCCGCAGCTGCTGCAATTGGGCGGGTGGCAAGTGTGGCAACAGTCGTGCCATTAACAAATATAGATCCGGTTACACAAAGGCCAACTTCTGAATTAAAGGTAGTTGATGGAAAAGTAGTGCTTTATGCCACCTTAAAGGTCGCTCCAGATTCTGCTGAGGGCAAGGGGGCGATTCCTCTGATACGCCAAGTTGCCAAGGCGGTCAATCCCAACATTCTAGTGGGCGGTCAAAGCGCGATTGGTTATGACGTTGATCAATCATCTCGCAGGGATAATCGAGTAATCATTCCCATCGTCCTACTCCTAATTGCAGTTATCCTAGGGGCTTTGCTCAGAAGCATTCTGGCAGCTGCGCTTCTACTGGGAACAGTGATTCTCTCATTTGGTGCCACCCTTGGGGTCTGTGCTCTAGTTTTTGATCATATATTTGGATTTGCAGGCACTGATGCGGCCTTCCCACTATTTGCTTTCATCTTTCTTGTAGCACTTGGAATTGATTACAACATCTTCCTAATGACGCGCGTGCGTGAAGAATCATTGAAGATTGGAACCAGAGCTGGAATCATCAAAGGCTTAACCGTTACCGGCGGGGTCATCACCTCAGCTGGAATTGTTTTGGCAGCAACCTTTGGAGTCTTGGGGATCTTACCTCTGGTCTTCTTGGCAGAGATTGGTTTTGCAGTCTCCTTTGGCGTTCTTTTAGATACCATCATCGTCCGCTCTCTTTTGGTACCAGCGCTAGTCAGAGTAATGGGACCTAAGATTTGGTGGCCTTCGAAGCTGCATCATCAAGAGAGCTGATTCGAACTTAGATGAAGGCCGGGATAATTGGATATGGAATGGCGGGTCGCTATTTTCATGGACCAACACTTCTCGCCTCAGGATTTCACGTCACAGCAATCTGTGCTCGCTCATTAGATAAAAAGGCTGCTGTTCATCAAGATTTTCCTAGGGCAGTAATCGTCAATTCAATTGATGAGCTAGTTGCTGAAGATCTAGATCTGATTGTGGTGGCATCACCTAATGAATTTCATAGCCAGCATGCCCTAGCGGCGATCAATTCTGGAATAAATACGGTAGTGGATAAGCCCATGGGACGTGATTATTATGAAACCTTGGGTCTTTATGAGGCAGCAGAACTAAACGGCGTGCTTCTAACCGTGTCTTTCAATCGAATTTGGGATTCGGACTCGCTAACCATAAAAAAGGTGATTCAAGAAGGCGCTCTTGGAAATATCTTTCGCTTGGAGTCAAGATTTGAGAGGTTTAGACCAGAGAGAAATTCTGGCTCCTGGCGTGAGAGCACGTCAATTGAAGCAGGTGGGGGAGTATTGCTTGACCTACAGAGCCATCTGCTTGCAACCGCCATTGATTTCTTTGGCGATGCAGATCTGGTTTTCTCTAGTGTAAGAAGTATCCGTGGGGGAAGCGATGATGATGTCCTTCTAGTTCTAAAGCATCACAGTGGAGTTGACTCATATCTTTCATCAAGTGCTATCAGTGGAAGTCCTGGGCCGAAGATTCGCCTAAATGGTGACAAGGCAACGCTTGTGATCACCGAACTTGATAAGCAGGAAGAGCTCCTAAGGAAGGGCTTTAGAGGCTCTCCAGGTGAATGGTTAGATAGCGATGAGATTAGAAGCAGCGCGAAGATTCACAAAGGCACCGATTCCTTCTCCTATAAGAGTGAGCCCGGTTTCTATCCTGCCTTCTATAACGCAGTAAGACTTGCTATTGAGTATGGGAACGACCTACCGGTAAGTCGTGAGCTATCCCTTAGCGTTGCCAGAATAATTGATCAAGCGCGCCAGATGAGTATTAGATAAGACTTATTCAGAGATTAGGGCGGTAAGCGCTGGGGCAATGTGAGGGTAATCAAATTCAAATCCAGCATCCAATAGAGCAGTTGGCAACACCTTCTTAGATCCTAGAACCTCTGTTGAGAAGCCACCAAGAACAATTCTTAGGGCAACACCTGGTACAGGAATTAGCGCAGGACGATTTAGAGCCCTAGCAAGTGCTGAGGTAAATTCCTGATTAGTCGCCGGATTTGGGGCTGTTAGATTTACTGCACCACTTATGGGTTCTTCCAGAATGAAACAGATTGCCTCAACAAGATCATGCAAGGTTATCCATGACCACCATTGCTTTCCACTGCCTAACTTTCCGCCTACTCCAAACCTAAACAATGGAAGCATTTTTCCGAGTGCTCCACCTGTTGGGTCTAGGACTAACCCCGTTCTAATTTTTACAACCCTGGTCCCTGTGGCTAGGTCGGCCGCCGCTTCCCACTGCTTACAAACCGCTGCTAGGAAATTGTCTCCCGGCCTATCTGATTCACTCAAGGCTCTATTGCCCGTTTCGCCATACCAACCAATAGCACTTCCGGAGATAAATACATCAGGCTTTAGAGTTGAAACTGCATTAGCAATTGTGGTGGTTCCAAGTAGACGGGAATTAAGGATCTCTGCGCGATAATCCTTGGTCCATCGCTTATCGCCAATATTTGCACCAGCTAGATGAATGATGGCATCAACGCCGTCAAGGGCAGCTAGATCAATAGCGCCACTACTGGGATCCCAGAAAACTTCATCGGGAGAAACTACTTTTCTGCGCACTAGTTTTTGAAGAGTGTGGCCCTCAGACTTTAAATGGCCAACCAACGCAGTTCCTATAAGACCTGACGCACCGGTGATGGCAATGCGCTGTGGCAGTGACATTTAGAGCCCTAGATCAGATTCGAAACGTCCCTCTTCTAAGCGATCTTTAAGAGTTGTTAGGAATCTTGCCGCATCTGCGCCATCAACGATGCGATGATCATAGGAGAAGGATAAATAGACCATGGAGCGAATTGCAATCGTCTCTCCACCATCCTCTGCCTTCACGACCATTGGACGCTTAACCACTGCGCCTACCCCCAATATTGCTACTTGGGGTTGATTGATGATGGGAGTATCAAAGAGCGCGCCACGAGATCCCGTATTTGTGATGGTAAATGTGCCACCACCTAGATCATCAGGTGAAATCTTGTTATCTCTAGTTCTTGAGGCCACATCAACAATTCGCCTAGCGATGCCGCCCATATTGAGATCTCCAGCATCACGAATTACTGGAACCAATAGGCCGCGCTCGGTATCAACTGCAATACCTAGGTGCTCAGCGTCATGATAAGTGATCTGATCGCCTTCAACTGAGGCATTTACTACCGGATGTTGCTTCAACGCTTCACATACTGCCACCGCAAAAAATGGTAGATAAGTTAATTTGACGCCCTCACGGCCTTCAAAAGTTGCCTTTGCCTTCTCCCGAAGTCGTGCAATCTTGGTGATATCAACTTCAATAACAGTGGTTAATTGAGCACTAACGGCAAGGGACTCAAGCATTCTTGCTGCAATAACTTTTCTAAGCCTTGACATGCTAACTGTGGTGCCACGAAGTGGAGAGACTGCCACTGATTGTGTGCGAACTTCGCTTGGAGCTGAGAAACTCTGGGTGGGAGCAGAAGCTGCTTGAGGGGGGCGAGAAATGGCAGCCATCACATCTTCTTTGCGAATTCTTCCGCCAACTCCAGTTCCACGGACCCGAGATAGATCAACACCATTTTCACTGGCTAGTTTTCTAACAATTGGAGTGATATAAGAATCATCGAGCACTGAGGCCGTAGCAGGTTTTGGAAGTAGTGGTGGTGGAGTCCTTGGTGGAGCCGGAACTGGCCGCTTAACTGCAGTCACTGGAGCGGCTGGAGTTTGAGCAATGGGCGCTTGCACAGTGGGAGCGGGAGGAGGGGATGTAGCAGTGGCGGGAGTCGGTGCTGGAGTTGGAGCAGGTGCAGCAAAGGGAGCACTTGTTGATGATGTGCCATCGCCGATGAGAGCAAGTTCGGTGCCAACTGCCACAACGCTATCTACCGGAATCAAAATCTTTTCTAACTTCCCGGCAGCGGGAGATGGGATCTCGGTATCGACTTTATCTGTGGAGACCTCTAGTAATGGTTCATCAAGTGCAACTTGGTCGCCTTCGGCTTTGAGCCAACGAGTCACTGTTCCTTCGGTGACGCTCTCACCAAGGGCTGGCATCTTTACTGAAAATGACATTTTCTCTCAACGCCCCTTTTGTCGAATCTGCGACTTAGTCTAACGAGCAACCTATCTGATGCTAAAAAGCCTAACCAAAGCACTCTATCCGTGGGCATGTAATGGCTTTCCGGCAAGGGCCATATGAGCCTCGCCTATCGCCTCAGAGAGGGTGGGATGGGCATGGATGTGAGGAGAGACATCATTGGCATCGGCTTGCCAATTAAATATTAACTGCGCCTCTGCTAGAAGTTCGCCAACTCTTGAACCAACCATATGTATTCCAATTACTGTGCCTGAGCTATCAGCGACTAGCTTGATGGCGCCAGCGGTCTTTAGAATCTGGGCCTTACCATTGCCAGCTAAGTCGTAATTCAGCTCTTTTGCTGCAATGCCACGCTTTCTTGCCTCAACTGCGGTTAAACCGACTGATGCAACCTCAGGCTCTGAGTATGTAACCCTCGGTACTCCGTCATAATTAATCGCACGAGGATCTAGACCGGCAATCTCTTCGGCTACCAGGATTCCCTCAGCAAATCCCACATGTGCCAATTGCAAAGTTGGGATTAGATCGCCAACAGCCCAGATGCCCTTGACATTGGTGCGACACTTATTATCAACCAAGATATATCCGCGATCCATTTTGATTCCAACATCCTCGTATCCCAGGCCCGATGATGTTGGGCCGCGACCGACTGCAACTAGCAGGATATCGGCAGCAAAGCGCTTGCCATCTTCAAGTAGAACTTCCACCCCTGATGAACTCTTACTAAGGCTCTTGAATTTAGCTCCGAGTTCAAAATCAATTCCACGCTTTCTAAAGGCTCGCTCTAGGGCTTTGCTCGATGACTCATCTTCTAGGGCCACTAAATGAGGAAGGGCCTCAATGATTCGCACCTCAGCGCCAAATGATTTCCAGACCGAGGCAAACTCACAACCAATTACGCCGCCACCTAGAACAATCACAGACTTTGGGACATATCCCATGTGAATTGCGTGATCGCTAGTAATCACCTGTTTGCCATCTATCTCGAGGCCGGGAAGGCTTCTGGCATAAGAACCGGTTGCTAGCACGACATTCTTGCCGGTGTAGCTCTCTGCACCAACCTTTACTGTATTAGATGAGACTAACTTTCCCTCGCCTTCAACAAAGGTAATGTCTCTAGATTTAACTAAACCCTGAAGTCCTTTATGTAGCTTTGAGATAACGCCATCCTTGTAGGCATTTACTGCGGCCATATCCATCGAGTGAAACTCAGCCTTTACTCCAAATTCAGCTGAGTGCCTTGCCCCATCCGCTACCTCGCCTGCATGAAGCAGAGCTTTAGTTGGGATACAACCTTTATGGAGGCAAGTTCCGCCAAGTTTCTCCTTTTCAACAAGGGCAACCCTCAAACCTAGTTGGGCAGCTCTGAGAGCGCAGGCATAACCACCACTGCCACCGCCAAGGACTACTAGATCAAAGTCCGCCACATCAAGCCTTCCTAGAGCTTTTGGTTTCTCAATGCCCCTATCCTGCCAGCATTACTTAGCTGATGATGACTCGGCAAGGGCTACTAAAGTGCGGAGTGCGACACCTGTTCCGCCAACTGGGGTATATCCGTGGGCTTTTGCCTCGTTGTAGGCCGGCCCTGCAATGTCCAGATGGAGCCAAGGTAGCTCTGAATCAACAAACTCTTTTAAGAAAAGCCCTGCAACTAACATCCCGCCCATTCGATCACCGATATTTGCCATATCAGCAACTGGGGAATCAAGGGATTCTCGAAGTTCCTCAGGTAGTGGCATGGGCCAGAACGCCTCTCCAGTGATTTCTGCAAGAGCTAAGAATTGCGCTCTAAAGCCCTCGTTGTTTGTCATCACCGCGCTAGTTCTAGTGCCAAGAGCTACAACTTGGGCACCAGTAAGAGTCGCCACATCCACCATGCCATCAAGGCCTCCAGCCTTCTTTCCAACTTCGGCTGCGCGAACCATGGCATCTGCAAGCACGAGCCGTCCTTCAGCATCTGGATTTAGTACTTCAACGGTCTTACCGCCATAGATAGTGATGATGTCACTTGGTCTTGTGGCCTTATCGCTGGCCATGTTCTCTGCCAGGGCCGCCCAAGCATCAACGTGAATTGGAAGTTTCAATTCAGCAATTGCTAGAACAGCGGCACATACCGCTGCTGCTCCACTCATATCGGATTTCATCGCTTCCATACCTTGAGCAGGTTTTAGCGCAAGACCTCCGGTGTCAAATGTGATTCCTTTTCCAATGTAGGCATAGCGCTTCTTTGCGCCCTTGCCGCTATAGGAGAGACGAAGTAAACGCGGGGGGTTAGCAGAACCTTGGCCAACGCCAACGATTCCACCGTAGCCACCCTTTCTGAGTTGAGTTTCATTGAGAATCTCAACTTTCACTCCAAGGCTTGAGGCAATCCCTTTGAATCTCTGTGAAAAAGAATCAGGGGTTAGATGGCTTGGCGGAGTATTAATTAGGTCTCTAGTTAGGTGAGTGTATTTGGCAATTATCTCTGCCCGCTTGATTCCTTGAACATAACTCTTATTTTTCGCCTTCTTTGAGTAGAGGGTAATTTTCTTCAAGGCAAGTTTTCTATCAGCCTTTGAACTTCCTCTAAATTCATCAAAGGCATAGGCGCCAAGCAACGCCCCTTCGGCTATGGCTTGGAAATCTTGCTTAGAGTTCTGTGGCAGAGCAAATGTTGCTGAAGAAGTTCCAGCGAGGGCTCTTGCGGCCGCACCTGCTGCTCTTCGTAGAACCTCATGGGCGATAGAGCCATTTGGTAGCGCACTTAGCGCGGTTAAGAGAATCAATTTACTGGAGCTACCTGGAAGCTTTATTACCTCATCACTTGCTCCACTTGCTTGCAGATCTGCAAGAGCTCGAAGCAGCGGTCCCTGATCTACTTGCAGGTCACCGCTTAGAATCGAATACTTCTTACTCTTGTTATCAAGAGCAAATCCCAGGACTAATACTTCATCAATGACTGAGGTATCGGTAGCGTTGATAGTGGGCAATGTTGCCGGCATTAGGCTAGGTTATTGGAGTGAGCAAATATTCGCCATTACACCAGTTCCATCTTGATTTTGGAGCCAAAGTTACCGATTTTGGGGGATGGCAGATGCCTATCGAATACCCTGCAGCCAAGGGTGGTGGGGTTCTAAACGAGCATAACGCGGTTAGAAACAGCGTAGGCCTCTTTGATGTTTCTCATCTTGGCAAAGCTTTAGTAAAAGGCGAAGGCGCCCTTTGCTATCTAAACTCAATTTTTACAAATGACTTGAGAAAAATTTCAGATGGTCAGGCTCAATACACGCTGCTTTGCCAGAAAGGTAATGGTGGAGTAATTGATGATCTGATCATCTATCGCTACTCAACTTCTCACTTCTTATTGATTCCGAATGCGGCAAATTGTTCTGAAGTCATAAGACAGATAAGCCAAGATGCACCCAAGGGCCTTGAGATAGAGAACCTGCATGAAAGCTTTGCCCTCCTTGCTCTTCAAGGACCAAGGTCTGGGGAGGTCTTGAGAGAGCTTGATATAGAAGTTGAACTTGATTACATGTCTTTCATGGAAAGTAAGTTGGATTCTGAAGAACTCATCATTTGCCGCACGGGATATACCGGGGAACATGGCTATGAAATCCTCACCTCCTGGGCTTCTGCCAGAAAGATCTGGGATTTACTCTTAGGCAAGGTTAAGAAGTTTGCAGGATTGCCTGCAGGCCTTGGCGCTCGCGATACTCTAAGAACTGAGATGGGCTATGCCCTCCATGGTCACGAGCTCACACTAGAAATAACCCCGCTTGAATCAAGCGCTTCCTGGGCTCTGGCATTTGATAAAGAGTTCTGGGGAAAGAGCGCTCTAGAAAAACAACGTCTAGAAAAGAAGCATAGAAGGCTGGCTGCGATATTAATTTCTGACCGTGGGATACCCAGGGCTGGGATGGAGATAAGAGATAAGTCAGGCAAAGCTATCGGCTATGTCACTAGTGGAACTTTCTCGCCATCGCTCAAGACTGGAATTGCCCTGGGTCTTCTGGATAGTAAGTTGGCTATCGATAGTGAAGTATTTATCGATATTAGAGGCCGCCTTAGCCAGGGATTGATTAAGCCATTGCCCTTTCACCCCTCACGGGTGAAGTAAGCCCCATTCTCATTGAGGCTCTAGATAGCGATGGGAGAAGCGCTCTAGCACTTACCGCAATTAGTATCGCCGTAGTCATAGCTCTAGGAATATCCCAAGCCATAGCCGTCGTTAGATGAAATGTTAGAAATCGAGCAAGATTTTCCAGGACGGATGCTCCGGCGATAAAACCTAGTTGAGTATTAGTTGAGGCGATCCATGGCCAGAGCTGAAGATCCATAAGGGCGCCAAATGTAAGGGAGGAAATAATTCCGATTGCTATGAGAAACTGAATTTCAAAGCGCCTAGGGATCACTCTTGAGAATAGACCTGCAAAGAGCCCAATCCATCCTGCTGCCAACATTTGAAAAGAGAGCCACGGACCAATTCCTCCAGTGAGAATTGCAGAAACCGCCATAGAGATGACTCCAAGTGAGAAGCCAAACTTTGCACCGAAAACATAGCTGGCGATTATCAAGATAAACCACATTGGTTCAACTCCAACAGCTCCTGCCCCCACTAAGCGCAGAGCAGCGATAAGGGCGGCGAGAACCCCAAGGAGGGCCACGATCTTGCTATTGAGTGCGCCTCTTGAAATCTCTAGTGAAATTGCTAGTACTGCAATCCCTGCTACAAAGAGCGCCAGGAATCGAGCAGAGTCTGGTTCAAAGAGAAAGAAGTTGCTCTCTGGGATGTAGAGGGGCCAAGTGAATGAAACAAGTCCCACAATTGAGCCAATAAGTATGGGCAGCCAAGAGAAGAACTTAGAGAGATCCTTAATTCTTGGCATTTAGGAATCTTTCGACATCACTGAGGCAGAGCCAGGTGTTGTTGGGCAGAGCCTTTGATACTTGGGGGGCAAAGGCAGGAGATGCCTTAAGGACCTCTTGCCTGCTGCCATCAGCTATTACTTGTCCATCTGAAAGAAAGATCACGCGATCTGCAACCTCTGCAACTAACTCGACATCATGGGTTGAAATAAAGACTGCGCGATTGGTATCTGACGCAATTGACTTTAAGTTCTTAATAAGTACTTTCTTGGCCTCATAATCAAGACCTCGAGTTGGTTCATCCAGAATCACTAATGAAGGTTGTGCTGCAAGGATGATGCTTAGAGCAAGTCCTAGGCGCTGCCCTTCTGAAATATCCCTGGGGTGTGAGTTTAGGCCCGGAATCTTCATTAACTCTTGGTAGATGGAAAGGGTGGCTCCAGATTCCACCCCATTATCAGAATCTGCCAGGTCACACTCATCCTCAATTGATTGTCCATAGAGCAGATCGCCAGCGTCTTGGGGGATGTAGCCGACAAACTCTATTAACTCCTTATCGGTAAGAGCCTCTGGGTCTCTCTCTTTAACTCTAACCTCGCCTTTGATTAGTGGAGCTGTCCCGACTGCACATCTAAGTAAGGTGGTCTTTCCCGCGCCATTTCTTCCCATTAGAGCAACGATCTCACCACCATTGATCTCAAGGCTCACCCCATCTAAGGCGTGAACCTTTCTACCCTCATCGTATGAAGCACTAACAGAATCAATTTTCAATATCGCAGCACCTTTAGCTTTTCTAACCGGCTCTACTTCGCTCTCCTTGATTTGGGGGGCATTCTTGCGGAATTCACGGATCGAAAGAGGGATATCGCCTAACTTTAGTTTTCTAGCTAACTCCACTAAAGGAGGGGCTATCGAAGAGTCGTTTAGTATCTGTCTTGCAGGACCAAGATCCATAGATCCATCTCCGTGAATCAAGATTATTCGATCAACAAATCCAATTACTCGCTCCAGTCTATGCTCTGCCAGAATTACGGTAAGCCCTAGATCGTGAACTAGGCGATGCAGAATCGATAGCACCTCCTCTGCAGCGATTGGATCAAGTGCGCTAGTGGGTTCATCAAGAAGTAGGACCTTAGGATTTGTCACAAGAGCTGCAGCTATTGCAACCCTTTGTTGCTCCCCGCCACTTAGCTCTGAGATATTTCTTCGTCTTAAGGGGGCAAGTGCCAGTAGATCCAACACCTCCTCTACTCGCTTTCTCATTATCTCTGGAGCAATTCCCAGGCTCTCAAGCCCGAATGCGATCTCATCTTCTACGACATCTGAGACAAATCCATTGATCGGATTTTGGCCAACGATTCCCACGACATCAGCTAGCTCTCCAGGTCTTAGCGCCCTGGTACTACGTCCATCAACGCTGATTTCACCGGTCAGGATTCCTCCAGTGTGATGGGGGATAAGGCCGTTAATCAACTTAAGTAGTGAGCTTTTACCAGCTCCAGTGTGGCCAATTAGAAGGAGCAACTCTCCTTCATTGACGGTAAATGTAATATCTTCAACGATCGTTCTCTGCGCATTGGGATAGATCAGGGAGACATTAGAGAAGGTAATCATCAGATGAACCCTGGAGTTATTACTGCTATTAGAAGAAGGCAGGCCAGCAGCACGCCTGATAGCGCTGGAAGTAGAAGAACGAAAATCAAGCCATAGACCGGCGAGGCTAGCGCTAGCGTTTCTCGAAAGCGCCAAATGTGTGGGCGATATCTGCTGGGATTTGGAAAGTATCCATAGCCTCTAGATTCTAGAGAGGCAGCAAGATCTATCGATCGCTCCAAAGATTCTTCAAGAACAGGAATGCCAACATTTCTAAATGATGCAATTCCAGTCGATTTCTTCCCCCTTAAGCGTCTGGCTGCCCTGACTCTTTGAATGCTTCTAGCGCTCTGGGGAGCAACGGAGCTAGCGATTACTGTGGCTAGCCCTATTGCGTAATACCTCCGCGGAAGAACTCGTAGGAGTTCATGAGGATTACTTAATGCATTCGCCGCAGCAAAGATGAGAATTAATGCAACTAGCAACATTGCTTCATCAAATGCGGTTGATAAGCGCTGTGAGGTGACTTCTCCGCCAAGTCTTACTCCCACAAAGAGGTCTGGAAGAGTAATTCTTGGAATGGTAAAGAGCACCTGCCCGGGCATGGGGACTCCAATTACTACCCCTATCGCCATTCGAAGAACAAAGGCCAGAGCTGCAAGTCGTAGCGCCCACCTAAATGATTGATACCAATAGGTGTTGCTGCGCTTTAGCAGAACTAGAGCAACTGCTCCAAGGGATACTGAAAATGAGATCAGAGTTGAATCTGCAACAAGGAGAATTACCAGGATAGTAAGCGCCCAGAGCCACCAGAAGAGCGGATGAAAGCTGCCGGTATCGACCTTGGGCATTAACTTCCTACTTTCCACAAGTTACTCAGCGCGACGGCGATTGATCAAGAAACCAATGACTAGTAGCGCTGCTAGAGCCCCTAGAAGTATTGGTGAATTGCTGCCGTAGCCCTTTGCCTCTTCACCAGTTGCCTCTATCGCCACTGGCTCATCAGGAGCTGGTTCATCAACCTCTGCACCGCACTCACTTGCTGGGTATCCAGCAATTCCGCAGATAAGCCCCGAGTCTGCGGCTCTTACTGGAAGTGCTGCCTCAAGTACATCAAGGCCAACTGCGCCTTTGTTTATTACCACGCAATCTGAGAAGAACTCATTGGGAATCTCACCTTCAGGGGCAAGATTTCCGGCGCCAAAGTCAACGACTAGTCCTACGCGGATTCTTCCTGATGCTTCAGGGGTATCTGCGCAGAGAGTTGCAAAGTCAGGATCCATCATTGGCTCAATTGCTGGAATGTCATTGGAGCTAAATACAAATGCCCATCCCTCAACATCCCCATCTTTGACTTCAACCGATGGCCCAGTCATTGCAGCGCTCCAAGAGGAAGCCCCTGCTGCTGCCTGAAAATATCCCCAGTAGCGATAGCCCTTAGCGCCATGAGATGGAATTGGAGCAAGCAAGCTAAGAACTAGCACTGCGAATGCAATTAGCTTTGGACAAGTATCTAAGATACCCAAACTGGTCTTTCGATTAAGCATTGTGAACCTTTCATAGAATAAAAGGGCTCACGACGGCGAAAAAAAGTTTCCGCCCCGCAAACCACGACGGGTGGTAAAGATGCTTTTTGGGTGGTAATCCGACTTACCTATCTTGAAAAAATAGGATCACGGTTGCGGGTCAGCGCCGGATTTTCACCGACTTCCCCATTCCAAAGAGCTATTAAGTTGTAGGGGCTAATTAATCAGATAAGTGGCCAAATTGCAAGGAGGCGCTAGGCTCTCTTTATGGAATTCAGAAAACTTGGCAGCTCGGGGATGTACATCTCAGAGATCTCTTACGGAAATTGGATCACCCACGGCTCACAAGTCGAGCAAGATGCGGCAATCAAGTGCGTGAGAATGGCCTTTGACTTGGGTATTACCACCTTTGACACGGCAGATGTCTATGCCGGCACGCGCGCAGAGAGCGTGATGGGCAAAGCCCTTAAGGGAATAAGAAGGCAATCATATGAACTTTTCACCAAGGTTTATTGGCCCACAGGCAGTGGGAAAAATGATCGAGGCCTATCGCGTAAGCACATCATGGAATCAGTTCACGCCTCTTTGAAGCGCTTGAATACTGATTATTTGGATCTCTATCAAATGCATCGCTTTGATTATGAAACTCCACTGGAGGAGAGCCTGTCTGCCTTTGATGACTTAATACGCCAAGGAAAAGTTTTATATATTGGATTCTCTGAATGGGATGCTGCCCAGATTAGTAGCGCGCTAAAGATTCAAGATGCCAAGGGCTATACCCGTTTTATCTCGAGCCAGCCTCAATACTCCATGCTCTGGCGAGTGATTGAGAGCAAAGTCGACCCACTATGTCGCCAAGAGGGCATTGGCCACATTGTCTGGTCGCCGATTGCACAAGGTGCGCTAACTGGTAAATATCTGGCCGGCAAGAAGCCACCTAAAGGATCAAGGGCTACTGACAAGAAAGGTGGCGCAGATATGATCTCGCGCTGGGTTAAGTATGATGTTTTGACTGCCGTTCAGAAACTAAAACCAATTGCTGAAGAGGAAGGATTAACTCAGGCTCAACTAGCAGTGGCTTGGGTATTGCAGAATCCGAATGTCTCATCAGCAATCATTGGCGCAACCAAGCCTTCTCAAATTAAGGAAAATGTCAAAGCTTCCGGAGTCAAGTTAAGTAGCGAAACTATGAGAGCAATAGATGGCGCGCTAGGTGCTCTTCCTGAGAAAGATCCTGCGAAAACTGTTAGCCCAAATCCCCGGGCTTGACTTAGATTCTCTCGCCTCGCTTGACTTGGGGAAGTGGGGCTCTAAGCCTTCGAATCTGGGTGGAGCGCAGCCAGCCATACATGCCAAGGCCCTTCAATGCTTCACCAGGAAAGCGTGTGCTTACCTCGCGTTTGATCCGACGCGAGAGAATGTATCCATCGACAACCGAGAGAATCAGCGCTGAATACATCAGAGCGATAGCAGCAAATTGCACATACATCACGGGAATTAGCGTCATGAAAAGAACTAGAACAATCATGGGGAGAAAGAACTCCCCAACAGAGCGACGTGAATCGACAAAATCTCTGACAAAGCGCCTCACCGGGCCCTTGTCTCTTGGCGGTAGAGCGTTCTCATCACCGCGCATATATGCAGCACGTTGTCGAGCACGCAACACTCGAGCCTGGGCCTTCTGCAATTTCCTAGTCTCTTTATTCGCAGCAGGCGCAAGGCGGTTAACGATTCTTGATTGCTCTGCCTCTTTGCGCTTTGGGGTGGGACGACCCTTTTTCTCTACCATAGACGCTACGGTAGGCCAAGCATTCGATCTAGCGCAATTCGAGCAAACTTCGCCGTCTTAGGATCGACTTTGATCTGATTAACCACGCGCCCCCTAACCAAAGATTCCATAGCCCAAACCAGATGGGGTAGATCGATTCGATTCATAGTGGAGCAGTAACAGATATCTCTATCTAGAAAAACTACAGTCTTATCTGGGTTATTAGCAGCCAGGCGCTTGACTAGGTTTAACTCAGTTCCAACTGCCCAGGCAGAGCCTTTAGGTGAATGAGTAACAGTCTTAATAATCATCTCGGTGCTACCAATGACGTCTGCCTCTAAGACAACTTCATGCTGGCACTCAGGATGAACTATCACATTAACATTGGCAATATTCTGTCTTACTTGCTCAACATTTTCCACTGAGAAACGTCCATGAACCGAGCAATGCCCTCTCCATAATATTACCTTGGCAGAAACTAGTTCTTCATCAGAAAGCCCACCATTGGCCTTCCAAGGATTCCAAACTACGCAATCGCTAAGTTTTAATCCAAGCTTGAGAACTGCGGTATTTCGACCAAGGTGTTGATCAGGCAAGAAAAAGACTTTCTCGCCCTTTTCAAAGGCCCACCTCATAGCTCGCTCGGCATTAGATGAGGTGCAGATAGTTCCACCATTTTCCCCGGTAAAGGATTTAATCGCAGCAGAAGAATTCATGTAGGTCACAGGAATTGTCTTGCTTGCAATCCCTAACTTTTCGAAGACTTTCCAAGCTTCATCTACTTGATTGGCCGCTGCCATATCAGCCATAGAACAACCTGCAGCAAGGTCTGGCAAAATTACCTTCTGATTATCTCTGGTGAGAATATCTGCGCTCTCTGCCATGAAGTGCACGCCACAGAAGATGACATACTCCGCTCCCTGATTATCAGCAGCAGCTTGGGCTAATTTGAAAGAATCTCCAGTGATATCTGCAAAGGCTATTACTTCATCTCTCTGGTAGTGATGGCCCAAGATCATTGCTCTATCGGCCAAAGCAGCTCTTGCGCCACTTGCCCGTTCAGCTAGGCGTGGATCACTTGAGGCAGGAAGCTCACCTGTGCAGGAAACTCCGCGCTCACTAGAAAGGTCGGAGCCTTTTCCTAAGAGGAGCAGATCTGTGATTGATGCCATGGCCCCATTATCTCGCGAAAGTTAGGCTCGTGTGCGCTAAAGTATTGCCCTTAGGCCATCAAGAGCGAGGATGAGATATATGAGCACAGAAACCAAGACTGATGGGATCAAGCTATCTAGTGGGGCAGCTGAGAAGGTTGCAGCACTTCTTGCTCAAGAGGGTAGAGATGATTTAAGCCTTAGAGTTGCAGTTCAACCAGGTGGCTGCTCAGGCCTTCGCTACCAGCTCTACTTTGATGATCGCGCACTTGATGGCGATACCGTTTTGACCTTTGGAAGTGTCAAGGTTGTTACCGACAAGATGAGCACTCCATATCTAATGGGAGCAACAATTGATTTCGCTGACACCATTGAGAAACAGGGGTTTACAATCGATAATCCAAATGCCCAAGGTTCATGCGCCTGCGGCGATTCCTTTAACTAAGACTGATACCAAATTCTTAAGTCCCTCTTTGCTATGGGCTGGCTTCAAAGTTATTCGATAATTTCCATGCTCGCTATATCCCATCGCCGCTAATACATGGCTCGGCGACAGTGGCCCTGATCCACAGGCAGAGCCTGCATCGATTAGCAAGCCTTGAGCTTCAACTTTTCTCAATACTTCTTCGCTATGAGTATTGGGAATCACAAATGCCAAGAACCTCGGATCACAATCATTACCACTTCCTGCAATCCGAATTTCCTCTATCTGCCGGCTGAGCTCTGCCCTGATGAAGGTATTCAATTCGCCTAATCTAACGAAATCCTCTCGTGACCTTTTTGACCAATTCTCTAGAGCCACTGCGGTGGCAAGAAGCAGCGGTTTGGAAAAAGACCCATAGACCCGTCGTTTATCTATTGCGGGGCCCGGGTTCTGCCACTTGCCGCTATTAGCAATTCCAATTAGAGCAATTCCTGAAGGCCCACCAAAATATCTTGGATCCCAGAGAGCGCTATCCCAACTGTCAGGAAGGTTTGATAGAGGGTAGGCAGAGCTCATATCGGCAAAAACCGCAGTCTTACTCGAGGTCTTTGGAGCTTGTTGAATCACTCCAGTCTCTCTATTAACAGCTTGGAAGCTAAGGGTTGTCTGCTCATTGCTATCCACTTGATAATCAATGATTCCTTGGCTATTAACTCCTAGCTCTAGTACTTTTCCACCCTTTGCTTGATGAAGCCTTGCAAAAGCGTGAATTACTTGGCGATCAACGGATGAGTAAATAAATTTTGATTTGCTATCAGTCAATAGCCCTGCCAGAGCAGTTTGGAATCCAAAACCTAGCTCGCCAACTACTTCTAGTTCGCTACTAGCAATGCCTAGATGTGAAACAATGGATTCTTTAGCTTGATTGATCAGATTTCTTAATTGCGCTGAATTTCGATGAATCTTTGCAGGATCAAACCAGGCAGAGTCAAAGAGTTCTGCTAGATGTTGACGGGCCATTGGCTCAAGAGGCAGTTCGCTCTGGAAGTCATCTTCGGGGGCGATATCTGTGATGGGCAACACCCTTAGAAACCTACCCGCAAATGGGCGCATATGCGAGGTGCAAGTACTCTTATCCTATGCCCGCTCTTAGAAAGATAGCCCTAGTAGCCCCTTTGCCGCTCTTGGCTGGTTGTTCCAATGAAGAGCTAACTGGAATTGGTTATCGCGGGGGAGTCACTAGCGTTAATGAGGCATCTTTCGGGCTCTGGCAATGGGCTTGGCTAGCGGCGGCAATTGTTGGCGCATTCACTCTGATCTTGATTCTCTGGCCAGTCCTCTTTCATCGCAAGAAAGATGATGGATCATTTCCAAGACAATTTCAATATAACATTCCCACAGAGGTTGCCTATACCGTTATCCCTTTCATCATCGTAGCTGTGCTCTTTGGATACACGGCAAAGGCAGAGAATGAAATTGTCGCACTCTCATCTGAGAGCAATACCGCGCTTCATGATGTAGCGGTCAATGGTTTTCAATGGGCTTGGCAATTTACTTACAAGGAAGCTGGAGAAGGAACCACTGTTACTGGAACTCCTGGCCAACCGGCTGTGCTTCATATGCCTCTAGGCGAAAGAGTTAGATTTACCTTTACCGCATCTGATGTGATCCACTCCTTCTGGGTCCCTGATTTCATGATTCAGATGCAGAGCATTCCGGGAGTTACCAACAAGTTGGAATTCACCGCCAATGAATTGGGTGAATATCGAGGCTTTTGCAATATCTTATGTGGACGTCAACACTCACAGATGAGATTTACTGTGAAAGTAGTTACTCCCGGTGAATATGATTCCTATATCCAGTCTCTCAAAGCTGAGGTGAGCTCTTGACCACATATGCCACCCGCCTGATAGCAGGAGATGAACTGCCGCCAGATCCAAAGCCTATGAGCAGAGGGCGTTTGGCAGTAAGGATATTGACCTCAACTGACCATAAGGTGATCGGGTATCTTTATTTGGGAACTTCATTTGCCTGGTTCTTAATTGGTGGAATCTTGGCACTTCTCCTAAGAGCGGAGCTAACTCGTCCAGGGATGCAGTTTCTAAGCTCCGAGCAATATAACCAGGTATTTACTATGCACGGCACCATCATGCTATTGATGTTTGCCACACCACTCTTTGTTGGTTTTGCCAACGCGATCATGCCGCTGCAACTTGGCGCAGCCGATGTGGCATTTCCCAGGATGAACATGCTCTCGTACTGGCTCTATCTATTTGGTGGGACTGTTGCCCTTGCAGGCTTTCTAACTCCAGGAGGGGCAGCATCCTTTGGCTGGACTGCTTATGCTCCCTTATCAAATGACATTTACTCACCAGGAATTGGCGCAGATCTTTGGATAATGGGCCTTGCAGTTAGCGGACTTGGAACAATTCTTACTGGAGTTAACTTTGTAACAACTATCTTCACGATGCGCGCTCCAGGAATGACGATGTTTAGAATGCCAATCTTTTCTTGGAACGTGCTTCTGACATCTATTTTGGTGCTGATCGCATTCCCACCACTTGCTGCAGCTCTTCTTGCCCTGGAATCAGATCGTCTCTTTGGGTCTCATATCTTCGATCCGGCAAATGGCGGAGCGATGCTTTGGCAGCATCTCTTCTGGTTTTTTGGTCACCCTGAGGTCTATATTCTGGCTCTGCCATTTTTTGGAATTGCTAGTGAGATCTTGCCGGTATTTAGCAGAAAGCCAATCTTTGGATATAAAGGCTTAATAGCAGCAACTATCGCAATCGCTGCCCTTTCGGTCGCAGTCTGGGCCCACCATATGTATACCTCTGGCCAAGTTTTGTTGCCCTTCTTCGCTTTTATGACTTTCTTAATTGCAGTTCCAACGGGCGTGAAATTCTTCAACTGGATTGGAACTATGTGGCGGGGTTCGCTCACTTTTGAAACGCCAATGATCTGGGTAGTTGGATTCTTAGTCACCTTCCTTCTAGGTGGTCTTACAGGCGTCATTTTGGCTAGCCCGCCGCTTGATTTTGCAATCTCTGCCTCCTACTTCGTAGTGGCCCATTTCCATTACGTGCTCTTTGGCACAGTGGTCTTTGCCATGTTTGCCGGGTTCTATTTCTGGTGGCCAAAAATGACCGGGCGAATGCTTAATGAAACTCTCGGAAAGATTCATTTCTGGACTGTCTTCCTGGGTTTTCACACCACATTTCTTATCCAACACTGGCTAGGCATTAAGGGCTTTCCACGCCGATATGCAGACTACCTGGCAAGTGATGGTTTTACCTGGATGAATATGGTCTCAACTCTTGGGTCAACCCTTCTGGCTATCTCCATGATTCCATTTGCGATAAATGTTTGGATTACTCGGAAGGCACCTAAGGTTCAAAGCAATGATCCTTGGGGATATGGCTCATCCTTGGAGTGGGCCACGACCTGTCCGCCACCAAGACATAACTTCCTTCGTATGCCTGAGATTAGGTCCGAGCGCCCGGCCTTTGACCTCAACCATCCAAATCATGCCCGAATTGAGGGGCATTAATGAAGGTTGGATACCGCCTATTTCTATTCCTCTTTGCTTTCTACGCGATTGTTGGCGCGATCTACTGGTCTCTAGGCGGCGAGCCCTTGGGAATTACCGCGGTTTTATTATGTGCCGGTCTCTCCCTAATCATTGGCTATTACTTCTGGTTCACTAATCGAAGAACCGGGGGAGTCCTGCCTGAGGATAATAATGATGGACTGATCTCAGATGGGGCAGGAGAGCTTGGTTTCTACAGCCCTCACTCTTGGTGGCCACTTGCGGTAGGACTGGCAGCAACGGCTGCAGGAGTTGGATTAATTATTGGCTGGTGGTTGACGCTAATTGCTGTGGGGGCCCTTCTAGTTGCCGTGGTGGGATTTGTTCTAGAGTATGAAAAACCATCTGCCTCCCATCACTAATGGAGAGAGTAAGAGCAGAGATAGTAGATACGGGTATTCCGCTTTTCTACAAGGTCAAATTAGAGATCAAGGCTTCAGCTAAAGTAGTTTTTGACTTGATCGCCGATCCTAAGAATCACGCTCTCATTGATGGTTCAGGCACGGTTAGAGGGCAGTTAAGAGCCCCCTCACGCTTATCTCTAGGTGCAAGTTTTGGCATGAAAATGCGAATTGGAATTCCATACATAATCAATAATCATGTTATTGAATTTGAAGAGAATAGAGCCATCGCTTGGCACCATCTGCTAGGCAACATATGGCGCTATGAGTTGATGCAAATCGATCCCAATACGACTTTAGTTGTTGAAAGCTGGGATGGCAGAAAAGTTAGATTTACGTGGTGGCCAACTATGAAGAGCTCGGAAAGATGGGCGCCAAAGGCGATGGCCAAAACTCTAGTCAGACTAAAAGCTTTGGCAGAGGAAGGTGCTGGCTAGTAGGTCCTTTGTCGGCTCGAAACCGAATTTAGTGCTGTCCACTCTCTAGTTCTTTTAGGTCACTGGCCGCGGGTTTAGCAATCTGCTCAGCATGAGAGCGTGATAGACGAGCGCGGACTTTTGCGCGAAGGGATTTAGGATTCCGAACGCCACTTTCATCAGTGAGATTCGCCTGCAGTGCCGGCAACTGCTCATGTTGGGTGAGCAGATATGCCCTCTCAGGTGATAGTTGCTCATGCACTTCGATGAATTCACCATGTGGCAGCATTACAAGGCGCCCAGTCTCTTTGCCATGAAGCACTAGTTCTCGGTCAGCCCTTTGTAGGGAGAGACAGATGCGCTTAGTGATAACAAAGGCCAGTGGGGGCAGAACAATTATCCCGATTCGTGAGAACCACATAATCTGATTGATCGAGAGATCGAAGTGTGTGGCAAGTAAGTCGTTACCACCGTTGATCAATGTAACCAACATGAAGGTGAGCGACATCGCTCCCAGAGCGGTTCTATTTGGGGCATTTCGAGGGCGATCTAGCAGATGATGCTCACGCTTATCGCCCGTGATCCAACTTTCAATAAATGGATATAGCGCCATTCCGGTAAAGATGATTCCTGGGATTATTAATCCTGGGATCATAATGTTTAAAGAGAGCGTGTATCCAAAAATGTAAGCTTCAATTGGTGGCGCCATACGAACTAATCCATCCAGCCATCCCATATACCAATCAGGCTGTGAGCCAGCGCCAATCTGACCTGGGTTGTATGGTCCATAGATCCAAATTGGATTTATCGAGGCCACCGCTCCAAGAAATGCTGTCACACCAAAGACGATAAAGAAGAAGCCCCCAGCTTTAGCCATATAGACCGGCATAAGCGGATATCCCACAACGTTCTTCTCAGTTCTGCCTGGTCCTGGATATTGAGTGTGCTTCTGATACCAGACGAGCATCAAGTGCACGGTAATGAGAGCTAGGAAAATGCCTGGCAAGAGAAGGATATGAACCACATAAATTCTTTGGATAAACATCTCACCGGGGAAGGCTCCGCCAAAGATGAGGAACGAGAGGTATGAACCTACTACTGGCACTGCTTGAACAATTGCTTCAGCAATTCTAATTCCCGTTCCAGAGAGAAGATCATCAGGCAGCGAGTAGCCAAGGAATCCTTCAAGAATTCCTAGAGTCAATAGTCCAACACCGATGATCCAGTTGAATTCTCTTGGTTTTCTGAAAGCTCCAGTGAAAAATATACGCATTAAATGAGCAACCATCGCTGCCATGAAGATAAGGGCTGACCAGTGGTGAATCTGGCGCATCAATAGTCCGCCTCTTACATCAAATGAGATGTGAAGGGTTGAGGCGTAAGCCGCGCTCATCTTCAAACCAGACAACGGTTGATAGGAGCCTTCGTATTCAACCTCCTTCATAGATGGGTCATACCAGAAAGTTAAGAAGGTTCCAGAGAGCAGCAAGATTACGAATGAGTAGAGAACGATCTCACCGAGCATAAATGACCAGTGATCTGGGAAAACCTTAGTTAGAGTTTTCTTCAGCCACTTGGCGGCGCCAGTACGTTCATCGACATAATTGGCAACTTGACCGACAACTCTCTCTCTTGCGCTCATTACTTATTCCGCCTCCAGAAACTCGGTCCCACGGGTTCACTAAACGGCTCCTTGGCCACCAGATATCCCTGGCTATCAACTGTGATGGGTAATTGTGGCAGGGCTCTGGCAGATGGCCCAAAAATAACTTTGGCAGCCCTAGTCACATCAAAGGTTGATTGATGACAAGGGCAGAGCAGATGCTTTGTGGTCTGTTCATAGAGAGCTACCGCGCATCCCATATGCGAGCAGATCTTGGAGAAGGCGATGATTCCTTCATAGGTCCATGAGAGGCGCTTAGCATCTAAGTTAAATTCCTCAGGGCGGATCCGGATGAGAAGCACCGAATCCTTTGCGATGTCATCTAGATGTCGCACCTTTCCGGCAGCAAGCTCTGGTTGAACTTGAGCAACCCCGCCGACTTCAAGATCTGAAGGGCGGATTGGGCGATCACCTGGATCTGTTAGAAGCCGGGTTCCAGATTTCCAATTGGTCTTCTTCTGATCATCACCAGGAAGCGGACCGAGATCCCCAAGAAGGAGTATCGGTGAGATTCCAACCAGTCCAAGTGAGAGCAGCATGGTTCGCTTAATAAAGGGGCGACGACCAAGGCCCGCTTCAGCTGAGCGCTCCTTGACGGTTGCGACAAAATCATCACGCTCCTCATCCTTTGAGCGTTGCTCTTTCCGATGATCTATCACTTCATGATCTGGCATCAGAACCTTTGCCCAATGCACTGCCGCCATTCCAATGAAAAATAACGCAATTGCTAAGCCAAGACCTAAAAAGAGTTGATGGGCATTGGTACTGCCGAGTACGGGAAGGAAAATGAAACTATCCTCATCGATTCCAACATAGGCATAGACAAATAAGAGAGTTCCAAATACTGAGAGCAGAAAGAGGATGCCGACTTGTCGCTCTGCCTTCTTAGCTGCCTGTGGATCGACATCCGCCTTGCGATGCACATGTTCGGATAGACCTGGATCAGATAGCGGGGTGAGTTCTTTACTCATCTATCTACCGCGCCTTTGAAGTTAGCCATACTGCTACGCCAATCAATAGCCCAAGACCTAGAACCCATGCGAGCAAGCCTTCAGTAACCGGGCCTACTCGACCAAGTGCTGCGCCACCGAGCGCCGGCTCGTTCTCGGCATGCTTGATCCATTTGATAACTGAGAGTTTTTCTTGCGGAGTCAGAATCGTCTCCGAAAAAACTGGCATCGCTTGCGGGCCGGTGAGCATCGCCTCATAGATATGCCTTGGTTCAACTCCCATGACAGTTGGCGCATATTTTCCTTGAGTAAGTGCCCCTCCTTGTCCGGCTAAGTTATGGCACATCGAGCAGTTATTTCTAAATAACTCTCCGCCCTCTGCGGTATTGCCATCGCGCTCCCAAGCAAGTTCTTCATTGGTAACAGCTGCAGGCCCTGGGGCAAGTGAAGCCACGTAGGCTGCAAGAGCAGCTACTTCTTGATCGTCATAAACCGGGGTCTTTCTGGCAATCTGTTGACTCATATCAGCTACTGGCATGCGACCTGTGGCCACTTGAAAATCAACGGAGGCAGCGCCAACCCCAACTAAAGATGGACCAATTCCGGCGCCCTCTGCATTTATCCCATGACAAGAAGAGCATCCACGAGCAAAAATTTCTTTGCCCTCGGCGATTAATGTGGCTTTATCTGATTGCGAAAGAGTGGCCTGCCGAGTTACCGCTTGCGCAGCGCTGTAGGTCAGGCCAGCAAGAAAAAGAGCACCAAGAAGCAGGAGGGGAGCGGCAAATCTATGGCGGCGATACTTAGAGATAAATCTCATCTATGCCACCAGATAGATCGCTGAGAAGAGTGCGATCCAGACAATATCCACGAAGTGCCAGTAGTAAGAAACAACTATCGCCGTGGTTGCTTGTGAGTGTCTAAAACGACGAGCTTTAGAGACGCGTATCATCACAATAAGAAATGCAATCAGGCCGCCAGTCACATGTAGTCCGTGGAAACCGGTTGCCAAATAAAACACGGATCCATATGCAGTTGATGAAATGGTTAAACCCTCATGAACAAACTCTGCATATTCATAGACCTGACCTCCGATAAAGAAGGAGCCCATAACAAATGTCAGAGCAAACCACTCGCGCATTCCCCATCTTGAGAATTGAAGTAGAGAACCAGTTCTAGCGTTTTGAAAACGCTCAGCAGCAAAGACTCCAAATTGGCAGGTAACTGATGAGAGCACCAAGACTGTGGTGTTAAGGGCGGAGAATGGAATGTTGAGCGTCTCCACACCCTCGGCCCAGACAGCAGGGCCTTGCACCGCTCTGGTCGTAAAGTACATGGCAAAGAGGGCGGCAAAGAACATCAGCTCACTTGAGAGCCAGACGATGGTTCCTACTGCAACGATATTGGGGCGGTTCAATCTGGGTGGTGTGGCAACCGCGCTACTCATAGGGGCGATTATTCCGTAAAAAGGGGCGATAGCCTCTTCTTGCAGGGCTCAATAGCTAGGTATCGGCGGTGAAACGCATCACGGATTATTGCCCTCGTTTGCAGCAGGTGGCCAGCAGTTAAACCCCTAGACTTAGATCAATTATGGAAGCGAGCCAGAAGAGCCTAAAAATCGCGCTTTACTCAGACGATGCAAGCGTTCGGGTCACAGTAAAAAGCGCTCTCGGAAAGCAGATATCGCCGCACTTGGGTAAGCATGAGATCTTTGAATTCGCTACCGCAAAGGCCCTAAGGGGCGCCGTTGATGCTGGGAAGAATTTCGACCTTTTCATTCTTGATGGTGAGGCAGTTCCTGAAGGCGGGCTGGGAGTTGCCAAACAATTAAGAGACGAAGTCTTCAACTGCGGGGTAGTTATCGTCTTAGTGGCAAGAAGCTCTGATGCCTGGCTTGCTGGTTGGTCTAGGGCTGAGGGAGTAATAATCCATCCGATTGATCCCTTCACTCTTGCAAAGAGTGTTGCTGATGTTCTTGCCAAAACTCCTACCGCATCTTAAGTCGGCAAGAAAAGCATGAGCGAGAGATCTTCTTCTTGGGAAGAAATCTTTGAAAAACTAAGAGGTAGGGTTGATCTATCGGATCAGCAAATTACTTGGTCGATGCTTCAGATTCTAGATGGCCTTGCCAGCAATGATCAGATAAAAGACTTCCTGCTTCTACTCAAGGAAAAAGGGGAGAGAGCAAGTGAGGTAAGAGCCTTAGTTGATGTGATGTATCAAAGAGGCACCCCCATCGATATCCCTGATAGGGCAGTAGATATTGTTGGAACCGGCGGTGATGGAGCATCAACGATCAATATCTCAACGACTGCTGCCATCATAACAACGGCGGCTGGAGCGAGAACTATCAAGCACGGTAATCGCGCAGCCAGTTCAAAGAGCGGGGCAGCAGACTTATTGGAGGCTCTTGGAATTGATATCTCACTAGGGGCCAAGCAAGTCGAAGAATGTGTGAGAAGAATTGGGATTGGTTTTGCCTTTGCCCCAGTCTTTCATCCGGCGATGAAGAACGCCGCTAGCGCAAGGCGCGAGCTTGCAACTCCAACGGTATTTAACATCCTAGGACCCCTGGCAAACCCAGCAAAGCCAAAGGCAGTAGCAATTGGTGTTGCCAGGGCTGAACTCTTAGAGCTAGTGGCAAGAGTTTCGGCAGAGCGGGGCTCTGAGGGCTTTATCTTTAGGGGGGATGATGGGCTAGATGAAATCTCACTATGTACGACGAGCACCATTTATCAGATAAGCAAGGGTGAGATGAGTAAAGATGTATTTGATCCAAGAGAGCTAGGACTAGAGCTGGCATCTATAGAAGAGTTAAAGGGAGGTAGCCCTGAGGAAAATGCTGCTATTGCCAGAGGGATATTTGCTGGAAAAGGTGGCGCTTATCGTCAGGCTGTTCTATTAAATGCAGCAGCAGCCATCGCTGCCTTTGAGGCAGATTTTCACCTAGGAATTACCCAACAATTAGCAAATGGCTATACCTTGGCAAAACAAGCCATTGATTCAGGAGCTGCTGCTCAACTAGTTGAGCGTTGGGCAAATCTATCTACAGAGTTAGCGAAGTCTTCTTTATAAGTATTGGCATCAACTTTGGCTCTGACCTTCTCGATTTCTGATCTAGCTGCAGCAGAGCCGAAGGTGGGCAACGCCCATATTCCATCAATTTCAATAATTCGGATGCCTTCTTGATCTAGATAACGAAGCAAAGCCTCAACCTCCTCATGATGGCTTGCCGGAAGTACTTCGCCATTGTCAAAGACCACTTCAGCAGTCAATCTCAAGGACTCTACGACCTCTTTGTAATTTGAACTCTTTGCAATTGCACTTGCTGCAAACTTTCCATGACGGACAATCACGATCTCCCAAGTATTAGTTGAGATAGCACGGGCGGCGATTAACTCTTTAACTCTAGTTAGACTCCTTATGCGCTGGGCTCTGGCACTTCCTCTAATTAGCGCGCCTAAGCGATTTCTTGCCTCAGCCGCTTCTTCAAATCGCTCCTGCTCTGCTAGCTCTACCATCCGCTGATTAAGTGAGGAGAGCGCTGGGCGAGCATCAAGGTGCAGGCTCTGATGAATTGCTTTGACGTGAGATGAGTATGAATCGATAGATTCTTGACCAATACAGGGAGCCCCGCAACGTTTCATATCAAATAAGGCGCAAGGACTAGCGCTCTTGATGGAAGTAAGAGTGATTCTTGGTTTGCACTGTCTTAACTGGGTCACCTCATAGAGAGCCTCGATCGCCCTTGCTGCTTCATCGCGACCATTAAATGGCCCTGCCCAGCCGCTGTCATCATCTAATCCTTTGGCACCTCTGATGGCTACCAGCCTTGGAAAGGCTTCTCTGGTTAACTTGATCCAGAGAGATTTCGCTTGAAACTTGGAGCGGCGATTAAAGCGAGGCTGTTTCTCGGTGATTAATCTCAGCTCTCTCACCTCAGCTTCGATGATGGTGGCTGTTTGGATCACATCAAGTGATACAGCAATAGAGATCATGTCATGGATTCTTTTTCTAGTCTCTGCTGCAGTGAAATAGGAGCGAACTCTGTTTCTTAGGTTTCTAGTAGTTCCGATGTAGAGAGCAGAGCCTTGATCATCCCTAAAGACATACACACCAGGACTATTTGGAAGTCCTTCAGCTAGATACCTCTTTCTTCTCTGTGCACTTGTCACTCGATTACTAAAGGATCTTAGATCTTCAAGAGTTTGCACACCATGACCTCCCAGGCGATCTAGGATTCCATGGAAAACATCTACTGTGGCCCTGGCATCGGAGAGCGCTCGGTGATCTGGATTGGTCGTTGCTCCAAAAAAGGTTGAGAGAGTTGAAAGTTTGCAATTGGGGGCCTCATCCCTAGTTATTACATATCTGGCGATCTTGGCAGTATCTAGAACTTGATAAGCTGGCCAAGCAATCTCCAATTTAGACCAAGCAGCCTTCAAAAAGCCAATGTCAAAGGGAGCATTGTGAGCGACTAAGACACTTTCTGATACAGGCCCGACAAATTCTAGAAATGAAAAAAGTGCCTCACCTATTTTCGGTGCTGTACTCGCCATCGCGTCGGTAATTCCCGTCAGAACTGTAATAAAGGGCGGAATTGGGCTTTCAGGATTTACCAGAGTTTGAAATTCACCGATGATTTCCCCAGCTCTTACTTTTACCGCGCCAATTTCAATAATTGCCTCGCTGTTATGTGAGCCACCAGTGGTTTCCAGATCAACAACTACAAAGGTGGTTTCATAAAGGCTCGGAGATATCTCATCAAAACTTGGTTGAAAAGCTAGACCAAGTGAGTCCTCTTGCTCTGATTTCATGAAGCAAAGATAGATGGGATAAATGACATTTAGCGCGATTAACTTTAAGGTGAGCATATGGCTATTGAAGGGGCGCCCCCAGGTTGGCTATCTGACTTTCGGGCAAAGGGATCAGGTTCAAATGCCGATATCGGAATTCTTCTAGTCCATGGTTTCACCGGATCTCCAGCATCAATGCGACCATTTGCGCACTTCTTGAATGAAAAGGGATATCAGGTTTCAGTCCCCTTGATTCCCGGGCATGGGACTAGATGGCAGGATCTCAATGTTGTGCATTGGTCTAAGTGGGCCGAGAAGTTAGAAAACGAACTTCTTGAGATCAAGAGGGCATGTCGAAGAGTATTTATTGTAGGTCTATCCATGGGTGGGGGAAATGGTCTTTATGTGGCAGCTGATCATCAAGATAAGGTTGCTGGAATAATATTGATAAACCCGATGATCCACATCCCCGGTATACAAATTAGATTCATTTCAATTATTTCGAAACTGCAAAAGTCTCGCGCCTCCGTTGGCGATGACATTAAGAAGCCTGGAGTGACTGAATGGGGATATGACGCGCTCCCCATCAAAGGAGTAGCCCAGTTATATAAATATTTGAAACTTGCTCGAAAACGCTTGCCGTCAATCAAAAGTCCTCTGCTTCTTTTCCATAGCGTAGAGGACCACACTCTAGATGTCTCCAACACCGAAATCGTTCTTGATGAGATAGGCTCTAACTGTAAACAGAGAATAGAGCTGTTAAATAGCTACCATGTTGCAACTCTGGATTATGATGCAGAGATGATTCATGAAAATACTCATTTGTTCATTCAGCGGGAGAGCAAGTGAACAAGAATCCGTTCCTAACCAAATCACCCCTTGCCTATGAGCTACCGCCATTTGCTGATATCGCTGAGTCTGACTATTTGCCAGCCTTCTATGCCGGGATGGATGAGCAGCTGGCTGAAGTTGAGAGGATAATTAATGAACCTGAAGTTACCTTTGAAAATACCTTGGTGGCCCTAGAGAGAAGTGGCCAGCTACTAAGTAGAGTAGCGGCGGTCTTCTATAACAAGTCCTCAAGCGATACCAATGAAGCAATAGATAAGATTGAAGCAGAGATTGCGCCCAAACTTGCTGCTCACTCAGATGAAATCAAACTAAACCAGAAACTATTTGGCCGCATCAATCACCTCGTTCAGGCAGAGATAAGCCTCAATGGTGAAGATGCGTGGTTGCTAAGAAGATATCACCGTGACTTACTCCATGCCGGAGCAGGGCTATCAGAGGCAGAGCGGGAGGAAATCAAGACAATAAACGAGGAGTTATCCAAGCTACAGACTGAATTTAGTAAGAAGGTTCTAAGTGAGACAAATGACTTGGCAGTATTTGTTGATGATCTCCAAGAGCTAGATGGTCTATCTGATAATCAGATAAAGGCCTGTAAGGCGGCAGCAGAGGCTCGGGGGATTTCGGACAAATACATGATTGCTGCGGTTAATTTCACCGGGCATCCGCTTCTGCGTTCACTTAAGAATCGTGAATTAAGAAAAGAGATTATGCAAGCCTCACTTAGTAAAGGCCTTCGAGGTAATGATTTCGATACCAGGCAAGTTCTTTTGAAGATGGTTAAGTTAAGGGCTAAGAGAGCGGAGATTTTTGGCAAATCAAGTCATGCTCAGTATTCACTATCGGAGCAAACAGCAGGAAGTCCGGAGAATGTTCACGCGATGCTTAAGAAAATCGCTCCAGCTGCCCTTGCCAACGCCAAAGCTGAGGGCAGAGAAATTGAGCGCCTAGCCAAACTGGATGGCATTGAAAAACTAGAGAGCTGGGATTGGGACTACTACACCGAGAAGGTAAGAGCCGAGAAGTACGATCTTGATACCGCTTTGATGAAGCCCTACTTCGAATTAGAGAGCGTCTTATTTAATGGAGTCTTTTTTGCTGCAAGTAAGCTCTATGGAATGAGTTTTAAGGAGCGCCCAGACTTGATCACTTATCATCCAGAGGCCAGAGCCTTTGAAGTTTTTAGAGAGGACGGCTCAAAGATTGGGTTGTATATAGCTGATTTCTACACCAGAGATTCCAAGCGAGGAGGAGCTTGGATGAACTCCCTAGTAAAACAGAGCCACCTACTTAATCAGTTGCCGGTTGTAGTCAATAATCTCAATATTCCTAAACCTCCAAAATGTGAGGTAACTCTGCTCTCCTTTGATGAGACCACCACATTATTTCATGAATTTGGCCATGCCATTCATGGACTCTTGTCTGATGTGAAATACCCAAGGTTTTCTGGCACTGCAGTGCAACGCGACTTCGTGGAATTTCCCTCCCAGGTCAATGAGATGTGGATACTTGATCCAGAAGTCGTTGATAACTACGCCCGCCATTATGAAACCGGAGAGCGGCTACCCCAAGCTTGGATAGATAAACTCAATGAATCATCAACTTTCAATGAAGGACATGCCACAACCAGCTATATGGCAGCAGCAATTCTTGATCTTGCTTGGCACTCTTTATCCTCAAATGAAGTCATCCCTGATGTTGAAAAGTTTGAAGAGCAAGCAATAGCAGAGTATGGCCTTTCCTACCACTGTGTTCCTACTAGATACCGCTCCACTTACTTCTCACATATATTTGGCGGGGAATATTCTGCTGGGTATTACGGCTATATCTGGGCTGAAGTCTTTGATGCCGATACTGGAGAGTGGTTTAAAGAAAATGATGGTCTAAACAGAGAGAATGGAGACCACCTTAGAAAAACTCTAATGAGTCAAGGAGGTTCTCTTGATTCACTGGAGATGTTTAGAAATTTTAGAGGCAGAGATGCGGTGATTGAGCCGCTATTGAAACGACGAGGCTTAATAAGCAATGCTTGAGGCAATATTTCTAGGAATCATTCAGGGCTTAACTGAGTTTCTACCTATTTCATCTAGCGCCCATATCCGTATTCTCGGCGAATTCTTGCCATCAGCTCAAGATCCTGGGGCAACTTTTACAGCAATAATGCAGATAGGGACTGAGCTGGCAGTACTGTTCTACTTTAGAGCCGATATTGCAAGGCTCATCTCTGCATCGTTCAAGTGGGCTACAAGGCGAAAAGATTTGCTTGGCCCAGAGCAATCAGATGCCCGTCTTTCAGGGCTAATACTTATTGGTTCTCTTCCCATCTTTCTTCTTGGCTACTTTGGGCAGGAATACATTCGCCAGAGTTTTCGCTCACTTTACCTAGTTGCCTTTACGCTTATCGCCTTTGGCCTCCTTCTTGGTCTAATTGATCTCTACGGCAAGAAGATAAAGGATCTGGAGAGTCTGGAAGTTAAAGATGGTCTGGCTTATGGAATTGCGCAATCACTTGCTCTAATTCCAGGTGTCTCTCGCTCCGGGGCTACAATTGCTATGGGAAGAGCTCTGGGTTATAGGCGAGAAGCTGCTCTTCGCTACTCCTTTTTGTTAGCGATTCCAGCAGTTCTTGGAAGCGGATCCTTTGAGCTTTTCAACTCACTTTCTAGACCGCTGAATGCCTTTTCGCTTGCAGAAACTTTAGTTGCCACGCTAACGGCCTTGGTAATTGGATACCTAGTTATCTCCTGGGTTATGAAATATGTTGAAACCAAGAGCTTCATGCCTTTTGTAATCTATCGAATATTTCTTGGAACGCTTCTACTAATACTTTTATTTACAGGGGTGATTACCGCTTAAGCGCCTGCAGGCTCGCTGGATTTTGTTAAATCAATCGATACTCTAGGGCTACTAGGCAATGGGCAAGGAGCTCCATCGCAACAATTGGTCTTCAAATGGCAATGCGGGCAGAGCCATCTAGTTGCTATCGGGTCATAGGGGCGCAAGCAGAAATCACAAGGCATCTGGTTATTGGCACTCATGAGTGAAGAATAGGTTCAGCCTCCTTAAAGTGGTGGACGATACTGGGATCGAACCAGTGGCCCCTTCCATGTCAATACTTTGTTTATGTAGTTTTAACTTCGTCCTTCACTTTGTTCAATTTGGCTACATATCCTGATTTCACACACTTGGTGCAGTATGGGTCAATCAGTTCTGTAGGGATACATAGGTTTATGTATTACCTCGGAATCTAGCATGGGGGAGTGACAGGTTAGCGAAGGTAAGGTTTGGGTAGTGACATCTGCTATAGTTCGATTTAGCACCAAGACCTCGTCGCTTCACGCGGCGAGGTTGTGTCCGTGAGCGCCGAAGTGCATTTCTTATTCCGAATCCATTCTGTTAACAAGTAGAAAAAACGTTTCTCAGACGTATGTATACGATACTGTGCTGCGATAGCCTTCATACATGAAGCGGCTTTTTGCACTTCTATCATTGATGACAATGGTAATGGTGGCTCCTAAAGCAATATCAGATCCTGCCGATCTTGCTCAAAAGGGACCTTATGACGCGACTTTGATTGGCGAGAAGATTCTTTACCCATCACTATTCGGGGTCTCTGCGGGATTACCAGTTGCTGACGTAACCGGAATGCAATTATCAAACGGCAAACTCCGCGCCTATGTCTTCGCTCAAAACAAAGGTATTGAAATCGCAGAATCTAGCGACGGTAAGACTTTTACGCGAGTAGGAAATGCATTTGGTGGGGACAAAGGTTATGGAATGCCTCATGTTGTGAAATTGAGTGATGGAAGAGTTCGGATGTACAACATGATTAGCAAAGGCGTAGCGTGTACAATCTCCACAGACGGATTAACTTTCACACTTGAGAAGGAGCTGTGTATTGATGCTCGAGATTATCCGTTGGCGCCAAATGGACTTACTGGTGTCTCGATTGTAAAACTCAAGGATGGTACATATCGTGCATATTTCTCTGATATGGTTAAAGCGGGTACGGGTCCAGATCCTCATAATGTCTTCTCTGCGACTTCGAGTGATCTGGTTAATTGGAAAGCAGATTCCGGAGTTCGGATCGGTCCAAACGGAACCACATTGACTCGAAGCGCAGAACATCCTGGGGCTATTGCGCACGAAGATGGAACAGTCACGCTTTTTTACTATGACAATTGCGCAAAGGCTACAAGAGATCCGGCAGGTAAAGATTCATTTCTTCCGTCTGGCTGGTACTGCGATCCACGAACTCAGGGGCTTTGGTATGCAACCAGCACCGATAATGGTTTGACATTTACTACGGAAGAGATGATTACTTTCCCAGCACTATTTCCTAGAGGTTTTGGAAATGATGCAAATGTCTTCTTGGACAAAGACGGGAATTTGGTTTTGTGGGCCGGTGGGTTCGATCCTTCATTGGGTGGATACATCGGAGCATTTAAACTAACTAAGGCCACAAGAGTGGTTGCTCCTTCACCAACTCCATCACCGGTTCCAGTTCCGGCACCTGTTCCGGCACCAGTTCCGGCACCGGTTCCGGCACCGGTTCCAGCACCAACTCCAACTCCAACGAAAGTTGCGGTTGCACAGAAGTCCACCATTACGTGCATTAAAGGCAAAACCGTCAAGAAAGTAACTGCGGTCAAGCCCAAATGCCCTGCGGGCTACAAGAAGAAATAAACGCTAAGGGACAAGAATCAGCGACTACTAGACCCTCCTTCTTCCTCCCAAACTAGATCAATCCCAAGGGATCTAGCGAAACCCACTAGATCCTCTGAAGGTTGCCCTGGAAGCATGACCAGATGCTCGCTCCCAAGTGGGTTCTATCGATGGGAGCTTGCGCCTCATCTGGTGGCATGTTCAATAATTATGCAATCGTCCAAGGCGTTGATCACATAATTCCTGTTGATATTTACCTGCCAGGCTGCCCACCAAGGCCTGAGATGCTGATGGATGCAATTTTGAAGCTGCATGAGCAGATTGGTAATGAAAAACTCGGTGTCAACCGGAAAAGATAGTTAAGGAAGTTGAAGCTTCAGCAATTGCTGCTACCCCAATTCACCAGGTCCCCGTCTTTGGATAGCAGGGACGGGAGACTCTATTAACTTTTCCATTGAGAGTGACTTGACCAGTGCCATCGGCGATGTACCAATGCTCACTTCTTTTGCTATGCCTTTGATAGGGCAGTCGCTTGCCAGGTGGGACGTGAATGGATTTGACCTTGTAGTTAGCCGCCTCCTGGAATACCTCATAACGACCCCATGGGCGATCAGATTTTTCTAGCATGAAAGAACTTTAATCCTTAAACTACATAGGTGAGTAAGATTTCTGCCAAACCCACCAAATTACCTTCAAATCAATTTGATCACTTTTATAAGGGCGGGTATCGGATAGGAAAGTTTCGAAATGGTCCAGGTGGTCCCATGCGCCCAGAGGAGTGGATAGGTTCAACTACCACCCGGTTTGGTGAAGCGGTAAATGGGCTTTCAAAATTACCAACAGGCAAACTTCTAAAGGACGAGATTGATTCAGATCCTTCATCATGGCTTGGACAAAAGCACTTTGAAAAATTTGGTACATCAACTGAGGTTTTAGTTAAACTTTTGGATCCTGATCAAAGATTGCCAGTTCATTACCACCCAGATAAGAAGTTTGCGAAGGAAAAACTCCAACTTAACCATGGCAAGACAGAGGCGTGGATTGTCTTGGATGCACCCGATGGGGCTCGTGTTGGCGTTGGCTTCAAGGAATCTATGAAGAAAAATCAAGTTGCCCAGCTAGTAAAAGATCATGATTCAACTGGCCTGCTTAACTCATTAGAGTTTAAGAATGTTAAGGCAGGTGATGCAGTATTCGTGCCCGCTGGAGTGCCACATGCTATTGAGGCTGGAATTTTTGTACTCGAACTACAAGAGCCAACCGATCTTTCAATCTTATTGGAATGGGATGGATTTGCAGTCGATGGTGATAAAGATGGACATTTAGATCTTGGTTTTGACATCGCCTTAGATGCTCTGCGATTAGATCCCTTGTCACAACAGCAGCGACTACAGATTGTAAGTCGGTTTGAACAAAACGAGGCAGCCTCACACCAAATCTTTAATTCAATAGCAGATAATTTTTTTAGGGCAGATTATTTAACTGGAGATAGTAAAAAGGTGGAGCCTGGATTTGGAATATTTCTTGTTCTAACTGGTGATGGAGTTATGAGCTTTGGAAATAGCGAAAAACTATCTGTTCGAATTGGAGATGCAGTCGTGATTCCATATACAGCAGGCGGTTTTTCAATTGAAAACTGTGCTGGGATTCTCTCACGCCCACCTCAGGCTTAAATTATTGTTAGAGGTCGGAACGGAATTTGAACCCGTGTAGAGGGATTTGCAGTCCCGAGCCTCGCTTCTCGGCCATCCGACCGTGCTGGTTGCTAAATTCAATTTACTGCTAAGCGATTGGTACAGCATGAGGACGGAAATATTCTGAGACTTGGAGATATTCGTCCTAATACATCTACGCCTTTTGTAACCGTCCTAGAAGATCCAAGGCAGCCTCCTTAAGGTCCTCCGGGCTTGAGCGACTACGACGTGGGACTGGTTCGGCAACTATTCGGAGAGGGCACTTGACCTTCATCTTGGAAAACGAGTTAGCAACAAAAAGCTGAAGCAAAGGCAAGTCTTCGCTAAAGGTTATGGGCAAGAATCCCAAGTGTCTAAAGGGATATAAAAAGAAATGAAGAAGTTCCTCGCGATATTTGTGACCATTTTGATGGTTGGTTCACATGTGGCAATTGCAGAAATTAAGAATTTCTTCTACAGATTTTCATTGACTCAAGCACAAGTAAAAGTGGGCGGCAATGATAGTTTTTTTTCAGGCTCTGACATTCTCTACATGATTCTGTCCTTTCTGATTCGGTTCAGATCGGCTAAAACCACACATACGAGTGCAAACAAGGTATGGGTCATATGGTTCGGATGGACAACACTTCCAAACACCTACGAATGAGGAAGTAGTGTTCGTTTTGCGAACTTTTCTTCCATTTTGTGCGTAGAGAGTGGACGATACTGGGATCGAACCAGTGACCCCTTCCATGTCAAGGAAGTGCGCTACCGCTGCGCTAATCGTCCGGGGTGAGAACTATACATTTACGAAAATGAACATGTCCGAAATGGAGGTGGAGACGGGATTTGAACCCGTGTAGCGGGATTTGCAGTCCCGAGCCTCGCCTCTCGGCCACTCCACCAAAACTATTGAGTTGAATATCTTCCAAAAAAGAGAGCGGACGACGGGGGTCGAACCCGCGACCTGAACCTTGGCAAGGTTCCGCGCTACCAACTGCGCTACGTCCGCATCTAGTGGCATTCGCCAATAGAGGACGAAATCTATCGCAAGTAACGCCGCTTGCCCAAGTCCGGTTCAAGAAAAAGGCGCCACTTAGTGGATGGGTTGGCAGTACTTACCCGCCTCGCCTCTAGGTAGCGTAACCTTTATGCAACCGCTCTTTTGGATGGGTTTTGATCTGGCAAGAGAGCAGGTGGAAATATCTAAGGATCTGAAATCACTCAAAACACCTTGGCAATCATAGCCCTTTTTGTCGAAACCTTTGGAGTAAGGCAGGAGTTCTCAAGGTAGATGAGTTAGATAAGATGGAGGCGCAGGCTTTGACATCAAGTGTAGGAGAGATTGTTGGGGTTCAGGTTATTGAAGGCCATCTCTACGCCAAACTCTAAGGCGATTAGAGGACTAGCTCTCTTTTCGCAGTCGGATTTTGGGTAATCTAGAGAAGTGAAAGTAAGACGACAGATTAAGTCCACTGCCTATGGCTCCCTTGTCTGGCGCATTTTTATTGGAATCATTGGTGGTTTGGTAACTGTGATTGGTTCAGCACTTCTCTTTGCGCCAGGTCCAGGACTCTTAGTTCTTCTAACTGGTCTGGGTATCTTGGCAACAGAATTTGCATGGGCATCAAGGGCAATAAAGCAGACTAGAAGTATTGCTGAGGATTTATCAAGCAAGATTGGAATCCCACTTTGGGTGAAATATCTCATCGCCTCGCTTCTTGCTCTGGCCTCTTTGCTGGCGATAGCGATTTATTACAGCTAATCTCCTATCTCCTAAGGCCTACTGGGCTTGGGCTTTGGTAACCTGATGTCATGACGCCTGGCGAAATTGAGATAAGCGTTGACGGCTCATCGAGAAAAGTTGAAGCAGGGGTCAAGGCCACCCAAGTCCTAGGGCAGCTCTATCCAGAGCGGATGAAGCCGGGGGCTGATGCCATCATTGTCTGCAAGATAAATGGAGAACTAAAAGATCTCTGGAGTGATTTGGCTAATGGAGATGTTATTGAATCTATTGCTATTGGCTCGGAAGAAGGTCTCAGCGTCCTTCGCCATTCCACCGCCCATGTTCTAGCTCAAGCAGTGCAGGAAGTTTTTCCTGAGACTAAGTTGGGAATTGGTCCACCAATCAAAGATGGCTTCTACTATGATTTTGATCCAAAGAATCCCTTTACTCCAGATGATCTAGTCAAACTTGAATCTGCGATGAAAAAGATTGTCAGAGATGGCCAGAGGTTTAGACGGAGAGTGCTCAGTGATTCCGAGGCTCTGAGTGTATTATCAGCTGAGCCTTACAAATGTGAGTTAGTTAGATTGAAGTCAGCTGATGCGGCAGATGGGGCTGGCGTTGAGGTTGGCCAGGGTGAGCTGACCATCTATGAAAATCTTGGCAGAGATGGAAAGGCGGTTTGGATTGATCTTTGTCGAGGGCCACATCTTCCTTCTACAAAATACATCCCTACCTATAAGTTGATGAGAAGTGCTGGTGCCTATTGGCGTGGCTCTGAGAAGAATGCCATGCTGCAGAGAATTTACGGCACTGCTTGGCCAAGCCAGGAGTCCCTTGATGCCTACCTCCATTTTCTGGCAGAGGCAGAGAAACGTGATCATAGAAAGTTAGGGGCGCAGTTAGATCTCTTTTCATTTCCAGAGGAAATTGGTTCAGGCCTTGCAATCTTTCATCCCAAAGGTGGGACTATACGAATGGCGATGGAGGATTACTCTAGAAAGCGCCACGAAGAAGAGGGATATCAATTTGTTTACTCGCCCCATCTAGCTAAAGCTGCCCTCTTTGAAAAATCAGGCCATCTACAGTGGTACGGCGATGCAATGTATCCACCAATGATCATGGATGAAGAGCACCATACTGATGGCACAATAAAAAGAGCGGGTCAGCAGTATTACATGAAACCGATGAATTGCCCTTTCCATAATCTGATTTATCAGTCCGGCGCCAAGTCTTATCGAGATCTGCCTCTTCGTCTCTTTGAGTTTGGCACAGTTTATAGATATGAAAAAACGGGAGTGGTTCATGGAATCACTAGAGCCAGGGGCTTTACCCAAGATGATGCACACATCTACTGCGCTAAAGAGCAGATGGTCGATGAGTTAGATAGTCTTTTGACTTTCGTGCTTAATCTCTTGCGCGACTATGGATTGAGTGATTTCTATCTGGAAATCTCTACAAGAAATCCAGAGAAATCTATTGGGGAGGAAAGTGATTGGCAGGCAGCAACTGATGCTTTGGCAACTGCTGCCGCAAAACAGAATCTAGAGTTGGTTCAAGACCTTGGCGGGGCAGCATTTTATGGTCCGAAAATTTCAGTTCAAGCAAAAGATGCCATTGGCAGAACCTGGCAGATGTCTACTATCCAAGTTGATTTCCAACTGCCAGAAAGATTCGATCTTGGTTACACCGCATCTGATGGATCACGCTGTCGGCCAGTGATGATTCACAGAGCCCTATTTGGCTCAATTGAGCGATTCTTTGGAGTACTAACCGAGCACTATGCCGGAGCGTTTCCTCCATGGCTGGCACCAGTCCAAGTTCGAGCAATTCCGGTTGCTGAAGCTTTTAACTCGTATCTGGAGAAGATAGTTGCCGATATGAAAAAGCTCGGCATAAGGGCTGAAATTGACGCCTCTTTTGATCGAATGCAGAAGAAGATAAGAAACGCACAGAGTGAAAAGATTCCTTTCATGATGATTGCCGGAGAGGAAGATGTGAAAGCCGGTGCAGTTTCTTTCCGCTATAGAAATGGGGAACAGAAGAATGGAATTTCACTCTCTGATGCAATTGCAGAGATCCAAGGAGCAATAGCTACTCGAAGGCAGGTTTAGCCTAGACATGAGTTTCGAATCAAGTGGCGGGGCTGGGATGCCTGATAGCTGGGAGCGGCTTTGGGCGCCCCATCGAATGGCATACCTTGCAGGTGAAAATAGACCTAAGCCTGATAGCGATGTGACCTGTCCCTTCTGCGAGATTTTGAAGATGAGTGATGAAAAAGCTCTGATTGTGGCAAGAGGGAGAGAAGTTTATGCGGTCCTAAATCTTTATCCCTATAACCCAGGCCATATGCTCATCTGCAGTAATCGACATGTCGCAGACCTAACTGATCTAAGCGTAAGTGAACGTAATGAGATGCAAGAGTTCACCGTCCATGCAATGTCCGTCCTTCGAAAGGTATCAAAATGTGGCGGCCTTAATATTGGCTTGAATCAAGGAGCTCTATCGGGAGCTGGAATTGCCGATCACATCCATCAACATATAGTGCCACGTTGGTTGGGAGATGCTAATTTCATGCCGCTAATAGGGAAAACCAAAGTACTTCCAAAGTTGCTTAGCCAAACCAGAGATGAGCTAGCCTCTGCTTGGTAGTTTCACTTAAGTTGAGCTAGATATTCATTTACTTCAACTAATCCAAGTAATTTTGATTCCATCACTGGCAGTATTGGGACAAGAAGCCCTTGGGAAAATGAGTCAGATTCAAAGGCCGATAACTGTTCCTCATATTCAGAGGCAAACTCCTCAATTAGCGTCTGCAGTTCACTATCTGCTAGATAACGACTTGGGGTAGCACCTGAGTAATCGTGCACCTCTTTGCTTCCAAGAGAGATCAATCCAATAGGTTCGCCCAGCTCATCATGAAGGACTAGGTAAGGGGTTAGTCCTTGTTCAAGAACTCTATTAACAATAACCACCATGTCATCAAAGTCAGTCTCACTCATACTCAACTTATTGACAATTATCATCCTGGGAAATTGTCGATCGAGAGCGTAATTCCAGAAATCAATCATTGCCTGGGTCATGCCACTTTTTGCACTCACCAAGAGGGCAATTGCGCTGATTCCTTGGGTTAATTCCTGAGCCTGATCAAGGCTTAAGGCCTTGGGATCAAGGGTGGCAACCTTGGTCTCCATAGAAAGTAGTTCTGCAAGGATCTCCGGCTCAGAGGAAGCGTCTGCCGCAAGCAGGATTTGATTATTACCAGCTTTTTCTAGCGAGATATTGGGTTCAGCCATGGCTAAAGCCTACGATGTACTCAATGATTCAGAATCGATTTAAAGCCCCAGTCACAGCCTTTATTACCCCCAGCTGTAGATTCCTTTTGAAAATTGGCATTACTGCCAATTGGTTAACTTTCATCGGGGCCCTTGGTAGCTCTATCTGTGCTCTTTACTTCTTTTCCAAGGGTGACTTTCTCTTAGGAACTATCTTAGTTTCATTCTTTGCCCTAAGCGATCTCTTTGATGGAACTATGGCAAGACTTTCTGAAAAGGGAACAACTTCTTGGGGTGCCTTGATTGACTCCACGCTAGACCGAGCTATCGATGCTGCAATCTATGCAGGAGTGATTTCTTATGCCATATCTAATGACGATTCAAATTTATCTGCCTTAGGCCTACTAGCACTTATTACCGGAGGGCTAATTCCATATATACGAGCCAAGGCGGAGTCAATGGGAATTGCCTGTAGCGTGGGGATTGCCGAAAGAGCTGAGCGCTTGATCATCATCTTGGCGGCGACTGGGCTCTATGGATTAGGCGTTGAGATTGCCTTAGTAGTTGGGCTAGCGCTGATTAATATCTTAGGTCTTGTGACCATAGCTCAGCGATTGCTAGTTGTTGCTCGCAGCTAGGAAGAAGAGATGATTAAGGATTGGCTCACTTACTTTATTTATAGCGCTCTGTGGCGAATAGTTCGCACTATTCCTGAGAAGAGCGCCTACTCACTTTTTGCATGGTTAGCAAAGTATGCTTATCGAAGAAATGGTAAAAGAGCGCAAAGACTTCGCAGGAACTATATCCATGTTCGTCCCTCTGCTAGTGAATTAGAGTTAGAAGAATTAGTCCTATCAGGACTCAAATCCGGGATGCGTTACTGGTGTGACACCTTTCGCATATCAGATTGGAACAAAGATAAGATACTGCGAGGTGCTAGAAGTATCAATGACAATTATCTCTTCGATCCCGTGGCAAGCAGACGTGGAGTAATAGTTGCCGTTCCTCATGCCGGTAATTGGGATCATGCTGGAGCAGTCTTCTGTGCTCGGGGATTAAAGGTAATAAGCGTGGCTGAGCATCTAAAGCCGGATCGTCTATTTAAGAGATTTCTCGAGCACCGAGAATCAATCGGCATGCGAATTCTTGACCTGGATGCTGGAGTAATGCGCGAACTCCGCTCCTTTCTTGAGCAAGGCCAGCTAGTTGCACTGGTTGCAGATAGGGACTTGAGTAAATCAGGAATTGACGTAACTTTTTTTGGGGCAAGGGCAAGGATGCCAGCAGGGCCAGCGATACTTGCCCTAGAGACAGGCGCTGATTTGGTGACAGTATATGTCTCATATACCGAAGATGGGATTCTTATCAATTGTGCACCTGCGATAGAGGTTGATAAGAGCGCTGAGCGAAAAGGTGAAATTGCTAGAATCACTCAAGTGATAGCTAATCGATTCGAAGATGCGATAAGGCAGAATCCATCCTCTTGGCATATGCAACAACGAATATTCATCGACAGTGATTTTGTGGAACGAAGATGAAGATCGGTTTGGTTTCACCTTATGCCTGGGATGTTCCGGGGGGAGTGCAAGCTCATATTCGAGATCTTGCCTCTCACTATATTATGCAAGGACATCAGGTTTCGGTCCTAGCTCCAGCAACTGATGAGAGCGCTATAGTTGAAAATTTTGTGATAAGCGCTGGCAGGCCCGTTGCAATTCCTTATAACGGAGCTGTAGCCAGGGTTCTCTTCGGCCCAGTAGCTTCCTCAAGGGTTAGACAGTGGATTGCTGGGGGCGATTTTGATGTTCTTCACCTTCATGAACCAGCAATTCCCTCCCTCTCACTTCTTGCCTGCTCAATTGCAGAAGGACCTCTGGTTGGAACATTCCACGCCGCAGCGCCCAGACAGAAGGCAACTTTTGCCATCGCGCCATTTCTAGAACCGGTTATTGAGAAGCTAAGGGCCAGGATCGCAGTAAGTGATATAGCACGTGAAACCCTACGGATTCATCTCGATACCGATGCGGTCGTCATTCCAAATGGGATAAGCGCGACTTTCTATGAGACAGCAGAACCAAATCCCGCATGGAAGAAGGATTTCACCATTGGCTTCATTGGCAGGTTCTCAGAGCCGCGAAAGGGTTTTGATGTTCTTCTTGAGGCGCTTGCTAGGATCGCACAAGCTATTCCAAATTCTCGCCTCCTTGTTGCAGGCCCTGGCGAGGTAGTTGAGGCGATAGAAGGCGTTGATCCACCCCTTCGATCACGGATCACTTTTCTTGGAAGAGTCGATGATGATGCAAAAGCTTCACTTCTCAAATCAATCAATGTCTATGTCGCCCCAAACACCGGAGGCGAGTCCTTTGGCATTATTCTCGCCGAAGCGATGGCCTCTGGAGTTCCGATTGTGGCAAGTGATATACCAGCATTTAAGCAGTTACTAGAAGATGGTAAGTATGGATTGCTTTTTGAGAACGAGAATACATCAGATCTAGCAGAGAAGATCATCCATCTTCTTCAAGATGAAGCTCTTGCCAAGAGCTATTCAGAGGCTGGAGTTGAGTATGCCAAGAGATTTGATTGGAGTCAGGTTGGCGAGGAGGTTATGAATGTTTATCTGCATGCCAGGGCTGAGGATGAGAAAGTGACACTGTTATCAGAGGCTAGGCCCTGGAGCAGGCTTTTTACTAGAGGTAATAAAGAATGATGGAATTTCCGATACTTCTAATTCCTACAGTGATTCTTCTAATCATCTGGTATTTAACTGCTAGCGCAACTAGATTGGATCGCCTTCATCAAAGAGTGGAGACATCTTGGGCCAACCTTGACGCCATTCTGCAGAGAAGGGCCTCACTTGCTCTGCAGTTAACGCATCTTCCAGGATCTGATCCTGCAGCCAATCTCCTACTTACCTCCGCTGCCCATCAGGCCAGGGCCGCTGATATCTCTGAGCGAAGTGAGGCAGAAAGTGCTCTGACGGGAGCTCTTTTGCTACTGCGCCAAGAGCAGTGGCTAGTTGAAAAGTACCCAGAAGTATTTGCAGAACTTGATCACCTGACAGAGCGGTTAAAGATCGGAATCTCACTACATGTTGAAGGGGTATCAGCGGCCAGAGCTCGCAGATCCAAGGCGATCTATCGAATCTTTCGTCTGGCAGGCAGAGCTCCTCTGCCAGTCAAGTATGCCTTTGAGGATGACTCTTTAGCAGAAGTTCAGAGATGAGAAAGCTCTCACTACTCCTACTGCTCCTTCTAGTTACTTCATGCTCCTCGCCTCCCTTAGCCGATGAAGATATTGAGATTGAGAGAAATGTCTACACAAATTTACCGGGAAGTAGCGGGAGAGTTCTTGCTGTTAAGTTCGATGACACCAGAGATGCCCACCCGCAAGAGGGAGTAGAGTCGGCTGACGTTGTCTACATAACTCAAGTTGAAGCAGGCTTAACTAGGTTGCTGGGGATTTATTCCTCCAATTATCCGGCAGTTCTTGGGCCAATCAGGTCTGCCAGAATCTCTGACCTGTCGATCCTTGGTGAATACGGAAGAGTCGGATATCTCTATAGCGGAGCGCAGAGCAAGATGCGGCCTGTAATTGCTGCGGCAAACTTAGTCAATCTCAGCGCCGAGCGAAATCCTGCGTCGATTTATTTTGATGATCCATCTCGTCGCTCGCCTTACTCCATGATGGTCAGGCCAAATCCCCTTCTAGAAAAGGCGGCAGACGTTGAGGCAGCCAGAGAACCTGGTTGGCAACATGGTATTCGAGCCAAGGAAGCAAAGAAGATCCTCTCTGCGAAAATCAATTGGCCTAATGCCAGTTATGAGGCTACCTGGAGTTTGGAAGAGAAGCGGTTTCTCCTAAAGCATAATGGCCAAGCAGATCTCGCATCCTCTGGGACCCAGTTAGGCTCCACGATGATGGTGGTCCAAATAGTGAAAATCTCGCCATCGCAATACGCGGATAAATTTGGCGGAATTACTCCAAGGAGCGAAGTTGTAGGAAGTGGCCATGGTTATCTGCTTCGCAATGCAAGAGTGGTTAAGGCTCTCTGGAATCGGCCGAGCCTAAATGAGCCAACGGTTTGGAGTCTTGAAGATGGCAGCCCCGCCTACTTTGCGCCGGGACAGATCTGGTTCTTTCTGACTGATATCGAACCTGAATTCACCTATCTGCCAAAGGCTTCCAAGGGGTAGTTCGATTCGCCAGATGGGCTATTCAAAGTAGAATCGTGCCTATGTCAGAAGAGAAGTTAGTCCAGACCGGAACCTCGCGCGTTAAACGCGGCATGGCAGAGATGCTCAAAGGCGGGGTCATCATGGATGTGGTTGACGCTGAACAAGCGCGCATAGCCGAGGATGCTGGAGCGGTTGCGGTTATGGCACTTGAGCGTGTGCCAGCAGATATTAGAGCTCAAGGCGGGGTTGCCCGAATGTCAGATCCAGAGATGATCTCCGAAATTCAAAGGAGCGTTTCAATTCCTGTCATGGCTAAGGTTCGTATCGGCCATTTTGTCGAAGCCCAGATTTTGCAATCACTCGGCGTGGATTACATCGATGAATCTGAGGTTCTCACTCCTGCTGATTACACCCATCACATAGATAAGTGGAATTTCACAATTCCTTTTGTCTGCGGAGCTACCAATCTTGGCGAAGCCTTAAGGAGAGTGAATGAAGGCGCTGCCATGATCCGCTCAAAGGGTGAGGCGGGAACCGGCGATGTTTCCAATGCCACCACTCATATGCGCTCAATCTCAGATGAGATTCGTCGCCTAAGTTCTATGCGTGAAGACGAACTATATGTGGCAGCAAAGGAACTACAAGCTCCCTACGATCTAGTAAAAGAAGTTGCTACCACCGGAAAACTTCCCGTAGTTCTCTTTACCGCAGGCGGCATTGCCACTCCAGCAGATGCGGCGATGATGATGCAGCTTGGAGCAGATGGAGTCTTTGTGGGCTCTGGAATCTTTAAATCAGCAAATCCTGCAAGGCGAGCTGCAGCGATTGTTAAATCAGTAACCTTCTTTGATGATGCCAAAGTACTAGCAGAGCAGTCACGAGGACTTGGTGAGGCTATGGTGGGCATCAACGTATCTGATATCCCAGCGCCACATCGACTGGCAGAGCGAGGCTGGTAAGAAAGTGAAGATTGGAGTCTTAGCGCTCCAAGGTGATGTTCGCGAGCATATTGCCTCACTTGGAGATTGTGGCGTTAGCGCGAGAAGCGTTAAGACCAGAGATGACATTGACTCTATTGATGCCTTGATAATTCCAGGAGGTGAGTCAACCACAATCGCCAAACTTGCTAGAGCATTTGGGGTATTTGACTTGATCAAGGCTCGTATCGGCTCAGGCATGCCCACCTATGGTTCTTGCGCCGGAATGATATTGATCGCCGATCAGATTTTGGATGGCGGGCCTGATCAGGAGATTCTTGGTGGAATTGATGTCCAGGTCAGGCGTAATGCCTTTGGCAGACAAGTTGATTCCTTTGAAACAGATCTATCATTTGCCGGAATTGGCGGCACGACTTTTCGGGCTGTATTCATTAGAGCTCCATGGGTTGAATCGGTAGGGGCAGGCGTTGAAGTTCTAGCTTCTTTCAATGGACATCCTGTGGCAATTAGGCAGGGCCATCTTCTTGCAACTTCATTTCATCCAGAACTAACTGGCGATAATCGCATTCATCGCTTCTTTGTTGACCAGCTCTGTAAGGAAAGCTCTAAGGTCAGGCTTTAGATAATGTCTGGTCATTCCAAATGGACCACCATCAAGCGCAGGAAGGCGCTAATCGATTCCAAGAGGTCGAGAGCTTTTGCTAAATACATCAAGGCAATTGAAGTTTCTGCTAGAAATGGTGGAGCAGATCCTGGTGGCAACCCCACTTTGTATGACGCTATAACTAAAGCTAAGAAGAATTCTGTCCCCAGCGAGAATATAGAAAGAGCCCTTAAAAGGGCAGTTGGTGAAGGTGGCTCTCAGGCGCAATGGGAGAACATCATCTATGAAGGCTATGGGCCTGGGGGAGTAGCGCTATTGATTGAGTGTCTATCTGATAATCGCAACAGGGCAGCATCTGAAGTGCGGGTGGCTATCACTAGAAACGGTGGAACTATGGCAGATCCTGGATCGGTTTCCTATCTGTTTGAAAGAAGAGGTGTCATTATTGTTAAGAAGAAGCAGGCTGATAGAAACCTAAACGAGGAGCAAATATTGGAAGCTGCTTTAGAGCATGGTTTGACGGAAGTTAATGACCTGGGAGAGAGCTTTGAGTTAATCAGTGCGGCCACAGACTTAGTTCCTGTAAGACAGTCTCTACAAGACGCGAATATCGATTATGAATCAGCAGATGTTTCCTTCCTGCCTTCAATCTCCACCCCGGTTAGCGCAGATGATGCCAAAACCCTCTTCGAGTTAATTGAGGCTATTGAGGAGTGCGATGATGTGCAGAATGTATATGGAAACTTCGACGTTTCAGATGAGGTGATGGCGAGCCTGTCATAGCTCTTTGTTGACTGGCCAATAGGCTTAGCCAATGCGCGTGCTTGGTGTTGATCCTGGTCTGACGCGCTGTGGTATTGGAGTTGTCGAGAAAGTTGGGGTAAAAGATCTCAAATTGATTGCCTGCGGCGTGATTCGAACGGGAGTTGATGTCCCTCTGGAGGAGCGCTTGATGCACCTAAGTAGCGAGCTTGAAGCTTGGATCAATCGATATAAGCCAGATGTGATAGCAGTTGAGCGGGTGTTTTCAAAGCTGAATGTTCGAACTGCTATGGCCACCGGTCAAGCGGCAGGAGTAGCGCTACTGCTAGCAGCAAAGGCCGGAGTTCCAATTTCGATGCACACTCCAAGTGAGGTGAAGGCTGCTGTCTCTGGCTCGGGCAGAGCAGATAAGAGGCAAATAGCTGCTATGGTGGTTAAGGTCTTAAAATTGAAAGAAGCTCCAACGCCAGTGGATACCACTGATGCCCTTGCCCTTGCCATCTGCAATCATTGGAGAGGAGCTGGGGCAAAGAGATTAGCAACTGCCACAGCCAAGGAGCGAAGGCGTTTGCAGCGATTAGGATCTGAGCCAAAATCTAGAAAGGCAAAACGATAGATGATTGCCTACATCACCGGCACGGTCTTTGAGATCAGACTCAATCGCATCATCCTATTGGTCAATGGAATCGGTTATGAGGTAATCGTCGCCCCAGATATTGCCTCTGAGTCAAGAGTTGGAAGTGAATTATCGCTTCACACATCTCTGGTTGTTAGAGAAGATTCTTGGAGTCTCTATGGATTCTTATCTCAGGGCGCAAAGGGCCTCTTCGAAGAGTTGCAATCAGTTACCGGGATTGGGCCGAAAGTTGCTAGTGCGCTCCTTGCCGTCTATAGCCCGGATGAATTGAGAAGCGCTATCGCCTCACAAGATAGTGACGCTTTGGAGAGAGTGCCTGGAATTGGCAAGAAAGTTGCTTCAAGAATCCTGCTAGAGCTAAGAGAAAGATTTGGAGTAAGCCATAGGTCAAAATCACCCCTTAGTGGGCCATGGAGAGCCCAAGTCATTGGCGCACTTACTGGACTTGGTTATTCTCGAAAAGAGGCCGAGTACGCACTTGATAAAGCACTAGAGAGCTTTGATACAACGCCAACTTCGCAGGACACGCCAGAGATGTTGAAGCTCGCCCTGGCCCAATCGCGACAGAAGAGATAGCTGATGAATGAAGAGATAATGAGTAGCTCTCTTTCTCCTGAGGAGATAGGCGCAGAGCAGGCCTTGAGACCACAATCACTTGATGATTTTGTCGGACAACAGAGGGTAAAGGATCAGCTTGATCTACTGCTTAGGGCTGCCAGGGAGCGTGGCGCCCCAGCCGATCACATTCTTTTCTCTGGCCCTCCAGGTCTTGGTAAAACGACTTTGGCCATGATTGTGGCAAGTGAGATGGATTCACCAATTCGAATTACTAGTGGGCCTGCAATCACCCATGCTGGTGATCTAGCATCAATTCTTTCATCTCTGGTCGAAGGCGAAGTGCTCTTTCTTGATGAGATTCACAGAATGGCAAGGCCTGCAGAGGAGATGCTCTATATGGCAATGGAGGATTTCAGAGTTGATGTAGTTGTCGGTAAGGGCCCTGGGGCTACTGCTATTCCATTGACGCTGCCACACTTCACGCTTGTCGGTGCGACTACCAGAGCTGGGCTGCTGCCAGGGCCGCTAAGAGACCGTTTTGGATTCACTGCTCACCTAGATTTCTACGATGAAGCAGATATTGCAGATATTGTTTCTCGGAGTTCTTCCTTACTTGATGTGGGAATCAGCAAGGATTCGATCGTAGAATTAGGAAAGCGCTCTCGAGGAACTCCGCGAATAGCCAATCGCTTGCTTCGTAGAGTAAGGGATTACGCCCAAGTCCATAGCGATGGCTCTATTGATATTGATATGACCAAATCAGCACTTAACATGTATGAAGTCGACGAGATTGGTCTTGACCGTTTAGATAAAGCGATTTTGAAAGCATTGATCGAACAATTTGATGGCGGACCGGTTGGCCTTAGCACCCTGGCGATGGCTGTTGGTGAAGAGCGTGAAACTTTGGAATCTGTGGCCGAACCATTCTTAGTTCGCTCAGGTTTTGTTGCCAGATCTGCACGGGGGAGAACGGCGACAGCAGCAGCTTGGCGACATTTAGGTAAGAAAGCACCAGAGGCCGGGTTGGGGCTTTTCGACAGTGATGAACTTGAGCCCTAGACTTTCTCCCCATGTCTTACGGAAATTCGCAACGTAACTCAGGCGAGGTCAGAAAGGCCCGCCCGGCTAGAACCCTAACTCTGACGGTTCTAGCCACATTAATCTTCTTTGGCGTTGCCATTGTAATCGGAGCTACCTCTATCAACCTTGGCCTAGATCTACGTGGTGGAACGAGTGTGACCCTGCAGCCAAGGCTTCAGGCTGGTCAAAGCGGTGAGATTACTGGCGAGTCTATTGATCAAGCAGTTTCCATAATTCGGCAACGCGTTAACTCTCTCGGCGTAGTAGAGGCTGAAGTCACTGCAGAGGGAGCAGGAAATAATCGACAGATTGTCATCTCAGTTCCAGGAGAGACTGGAAGACGAGTTGTTGACTTAGTGGGGCAAACGGCAGAGCTTCGGTTCAGACAAGTCTTGTTAGTGGCAGGCTCTGTTCCGACACCTAATGATGGCTCTCTTCTTGAAGGATCAAGCCTAACTGCTGAGCAGTCTGCAGCGTTTCAAGCGCTGGATTGCACTAAACCTGAGTCAACCCTAGGCAGCGGAGGAGATGATGCTAATTCAGTAATCGTTACCTGCGAAAGAAATGGCGTAGCGCGCTATATCTTGGCACCTGCTCAAGTTGTGGGAAGTGATATCAAGGGGGCAACAGCCGCTATTGATCAACAGAGCGCTAGCGGCTGGTTTGTATCTCTCGATTTCACTGGCGATGGAACTCGCAAGTTTGGCTCACTCACCCAGAGCGTTGTTAATCTTGCCGAACCACTAAATCAAGTAGCAATTGTGCTAGATGGAGTTGTGGTTTCAGCGCCAAGAATCAATGAAGCAATCTTAGGCGGAAGCGCGCAGATAACAGGCAGTTTTACCCAACTTGAAGCGCAAGATCTAGCGAATGTTTTGAAATATGGCTCACTGCCTTTGGCCTTTGATCGAGGAGAGGTTCAGCAGATTTCGCCCACGCTTGGAAATGATCAGTTAGAGGCAGGTCTTATTGCAGGTGGACTTGGACTACTTCTAGTCATGCTCTATTCAATCTTCTATTATCGAGCACTTGGGCTAGTCGTTGTGGGGTCTCTAGTAATTGCCGCGGCTCAGTTATTGATTCTCTTCCTACTCTTAGGTGAGTGGATTGGCTTTACCCTAACCCTGGCAGCCGTGGCTGGAGCAATTGTGGCCATTGGTATTACCGCTGACTCCTTTGTCGTCTTCTTCGAGCGTATTCGAGATGAAATGCGAGAGGGCAAGCCTCTACGCGTTGCGGTTGAAACTGGTTGGCAGAGAGCACGGAGAACCATCATTATCGCCGACCTTGTTTCAATCATTTCCGCGGTGATTCTCTATACCGTCTCGGTCGGGAGCGTCCGTGGCTTTGCCTTTACCCTTGGTCTAACAACGGCTATTGACTTGGTGGTTATTTTCCTCTTCACCAAACCACTAGTAACACTGCTGGCAAAGAGCAAATACTTCCAGTCAGGCGGCAAGTACTCTGGAGTTTCCCAGCGCAGCATTGGGATTGCATCGCCATCCCTAGAGAGCAAGGGAGCATAAGCCATGAAGTTGACGGGTCTTGGTGGCAGGCTCTATCGTGGAGAAACTTCAGTAGATATTATCCGCGCCCGAAAGAAGTGGTATGCCTTTAGTGCCCTCTTTATTGCGCTCTCTGTTTTTGCACTCGCTGCTCAAGGATTACGCCTTGGAATTGAATTTGAAGGCGGATCAGCCTTTGTAGTTGCAACCTCTACTGGAACTGTTGAGCAGGCAAGAGAGGCTGTCTCATCTGCCGGATATAGCGATAATGCGATTATTCAAACTCTAGGTGAGGAAAAGATTCGTATCCAAACTGGCGTTTTGGAGACAGCTCAATCAAATGCAATTCAAGATGCCCTCGCTGCCAAGTTTGGGGTCACTGTGGAGTCGATCGATACTCAAAATGTTGGACCGTCATGGGGAGAGGAGATATCCAAGAAAGCTTTCCAAGGTCTTATCGCATTCTTGATTTGCATAATGATATATCTGGCGCTGACTTTTGAACCAAAGATGGCAGTAGCTGCTGTGGTATCCCTGATTCACGATGTCTTTATCACCGTTGGCCTTTATGCCCTTATTGGATTTGAGGTATCTCCGGCAACAGTCATCGGCTTCTTAACGATTCTAGGTTATTCGCTATATGACACCGTCGTGGTGTTCGACAAGATTCGTGAGAATACGAAAGGAATCACCAGCACTGGAAAGTCAACTTACTCTGATGCGACAAATCTTGCAGTGAATCAATCAATCGTACGCTCTATGAATACCTCTCTAATAGCTCTGCTTCCTGTGGCTGGGATTCTCTTTGTTGGTGCGGGCCTGTTGGGTGCTGGGACTTTGAAAGATCTAGCGCTAGCCCTCTTCATCGGTCTTATTGCAGGAACCTATTCATCGATCTTCATAGCTCCTCCAGTACTGGCATCTTTACGTGAGCGTGAACCTGCGATTAAAGCTCTTAATGCCAGAGTCGCTGCAAGAGGGGGAGGTACTACAAGCCCGTTGCTCTCAAACAGAGATAGAAAGAGGAAGCGCAAGAAATAGGGTAGAAGTAATCTATCCCCATGAACGCTCTAATCATCCCAGTAATCAAACGCCTTAAGCAGGGCCAAGAGGGCATTGATACCGGCGCTGTTGAGCGCGCCTTTGAAGTTGCTGAGCGAGCTCATAAAGGGCAGTTAAGAAAAAGTGGCGACCCGTATATTACCCATCCAGTTGCAGTGGCTGAGATACTTCTTGATTTTGGTCTTGATGCCAACAGCATTGCAGCTGCTCTGCTTCATGACACGGTGGAGGATACCAGTTATTCTCCAGAGGCCCTTCGCAAAGAGTTTGGAGTTGAAGTTGCAGCTTTGGTTGATGGAGTAACAAAGTTAGATCGCTTGACCTATGGTCCGACAGCTGAAGCTGAAACGGTCCGGAAAATGGTTGTGGCCATGGCGAAAGACATCCGAGTTCTAGTCATTAAATTGGCCGATCGCCTCCATAATGCAAGGACTTGGCAATATGTTGAGCCAGAGACATCAGAGCGCAAGGCTAGAGAAACTTTAGATATCTATGCCCCACTTGCTCACCGCCTGGGAATGAACGCAGTGAAATGGGAGCTAGAAGATCTCTCCTTCAAATATATTGAGCCCAAGAAATTTGATGAAATTGAACGACTAGTCCAAGAACGCAATCCCTCAAGAGAGAAGTTGACCAATCAAGTGATTGCCCTTGTTGAGCAAGACCTAGCCGCAGAGTCGATTGCTGCAAAGGTGATGGGACGCCAGAAGCATCTCTATAGCGTCTATCAGAAGATGGTGATCAGGGGACGCGAATTTAATGATATTTATGACTTGGTTGGCATCAGAGTCTTGGTCGATGATGTTCGCGATTGCTATGCTGTTCTTGGAGCAATTCACGCTAGGTGGAACCCGGTTCCTGGAAGATTCAAAGATTACATCGCAATGCCCAAATCTAATCTCTATCAATCACTTCACACCACGGTGATTGGCCCAAATGGCAAGGCAGTTGAGATTCAAATAAGAACTTATGATATGCATAGCCGAGCTGAGTATGGAATTGCTGCCCATTGGAAATACAAGCTTGGCAGCACGTCTAGGTCTAAAGACTCACCAGATATGCTCTGGCTTAAGCAACTACATGAGTGGCAACAAGAGACCTCGGATGTCTCCGAATTCCTTGATGCGCTGCGTTTTGATCTTAGGACCCCTGAGACTTTTGTCTTCACTCCAAAAGGCAGCGTCATTGCCCTTCCCCTTGGAGCAACCGCGGTCGATTTTGCGTATGCGGTTCACACCGATGTTGGAAATAGGTGCATTGGGGCCAAAGTGAACGGCAAGTTGGTCTCTCTTGAAGTTCCTCTAGCAAACGGAGATGTCGTTGAAGTTCTAACCAATAAAGCAGAGGGCGCATCGCCCAGTAGAGATTGGCTCAACTTTGTAAAATCATCTAAAGCCCGCTCCAAGATCAAAGCTTGGTTTTCTAAAGAAAGACGTGAGGAAGCCATAGATGCTGGGCGAGAATCCATTGCTCGGCAGATGAGAAAAGCAGGATTGCCGCTCCAGAAAATTCTTGGCGGACATAGCTTGCTACAACTAGCTCACGATTTGAATTACTCAGACATCGAAGCTCTATACGCCGCAGTAGGCGATGGCCATGTCTCGGCAAGTCATGTAATTGAAAGGCTTGAGGCATCCTTAGGCCTGGCTGAAACTTATGACAGCCCGATAGATGAGAACATCACTACCGGTGCGCCAAGTCGAATCAATAGACGAAGCGCTTCAGGTATTATTGTCGAAGGTGTTGGCGATGTTTTGGTAAAGCTAGCAAGATGTTGCACTCCCGTGCCGGGAGATGCCATCACAGGTTTTGTCACACGTGGAAATGGAGTATCAGTTCATAGAAGTGATTGCGTAAATGTTGCAGATTTGAAGTTTCATCAAGGAGATCGCATAACTGGAGTCAGGTGGGATCTAGGGACCAAGTCAGTTTTCTTAGTCAATATCCAGATTGAAGCTCTAGATCGTGCCCGACTTCTTTCAGACATCACTCGGGCCTTATCTGATCAGGAAATAAACATTGTGCATGCAGCGGTAAATACCACGAAAGATCAGGTGGCTTTCTCTCGTTTTACCTTTGAGATGGCAGATGCCTCACATCTTGAAGCAGTCTTAGCCTCGGTTAGGAAAATTGAAGGTGTCTACGATGTTTATCGCATCACCAATAACTAAGATTTGAAATCTGCCAGACCTTTTTGAGCCTCACTCAGCCACATTCGTCTTGCAGTAGCGGCTTCTAGTAGATCGGCCGCCTTCTTTGAATCTCCCGCGGCTTGAGCCCTGGCTGCCTTTGCTTCGTAATCAGCTACGGCGTTGGTTAATTGAGTAACCACATCATTTGCCCTAGCAATGGCTGTTGGATCGCTGCGGCGCCAGCGCTCTTGCTCAGCTTCTTTGATCGTCATTTCAACGCTGTCAACGCGTTTATCCAAAACGGAACGCTTCTTACGATCTACCATGCCAACCCTTGAGAGCTTCTGGCGAAGAGCACGATGTTTTCTGCGCACATCCTCTAGGTTTGTAATCGGCAATAGAGCTTCCATCTCGAGCACAATCGCTTCACGCTTTTCAAGGTTGGCAGCCATTGTCTCACCGCGTTTTTCTAAGTCAGCATTCTTTGCGGAGAAGAAGGTATCTTGCGCAGCCTTAAATCGAGCCCAGGCTTTGGCATCGTTGCTTTTCTTTCCCCGGCCACTTGCCTTCCATTGATCCATTAGCGCCTTATAGCGTCTAGCCGTTGCCACCCAATCTGTGGAATCGGCCAGAGATTCAGCTTCACTAACGATCTTCTCTTTAGAATCTTTGACTAGATTCTGTTGGGCGCTCAACGCCGAAAAGTAAACTCGACGACGCTTATCAAACTTATTGCGCGCAGAGGAAAAACGCTTCCAAAGCTCTGAATCTGTCTTCTTATCTAAACGTGGCGCCTTCTTCCACTCCTCTAGCAGAGCCTTCAGGCGCTCCCCAGTAGCTTTCCAACTAGTTGATTCAACTAGACCCTCTGCTTCAACAACCAAAGCTTCTTTAGTGGCAATCGTCGCGGCACGCTTTTCGGCCTTGGCTTGAGCTTCTGCCGCCCTCTTTGCTTCATAGGCTGGTCGATGCTCATCAATTAATGGAGGAATTTGCTCTAGCGAACTCTTTAGGGCTTCCAGGTTTCCTACTCCATTTAGATGCTCAATCTGATTCCTTAGCTTCTTGACTGACTCGTTAGCATCGTGAGGGACCATGGCACCACTAATAATGCGTGCAGCAAGTAGGGCAACTTCTGATGCCACAAACTCGAATTTACGGACGAAGTAGGCAAGTGCTTCTTCGGCAGACTTTCCTGGATATGAACCAACTACCTTTTCGCCCTCGCTGGTGCGTACATAGACCATGCCATTTTCATCAACGCGACCATATTTAGAAGGATCACCGATTAGCGCCGCAGCGGCCGAATTGGGTAGAACTTGGTTGTCTAGAACTTCCATCAGGTCCCACTTTCTCGAACGTTGCGCGCCACAAGATTTTCAACCCTGGCGTTATGGATTCAGCGGTCAATAGGGGTCACACGCTACCGCCCTAGGGGCAATTCTGTAAAAAAAGTGCCTCATCTTGGGTTCTTTTGAACGGAAGTTGTGGGTTGGGTTGAAAGAATGCCTAGGTGAGCCTTCTAGTTGATCGAGTCGTGGCCTCTTACTTCGGCACCAATTGCTGGATTGTCGCCCCATCTAGGAACTCCCACTGTGTAGTCGTAGATCCAGGCATTGGTATTCCAAATTTGACTAAGGAGATCAAAGCAAAGTTAGCAGAACATAATCTTCTTATCGGTGCCATCTTTATCACTCACGGACATCTAGATCATACATTCTCTCTCTTTTCACTCTCTGAAGACTTCGTTGAAAGTGATACTTACATCCATGAAGCTGATAGAGATTTACTCTCTAATCCAGAGCCAGCCATGGGTCCTCAATCACAAGCGCTCCTCGTTGAACTTGGAAAATTGTCTGGAAAGAAAATTGATTTTCGTGAGCCGAGGCGAACTTGGTCGATAGAGTCAGATAGCATTGCAAGGCTAGGTGGAATGAACTTTTCCTTTAGGCATGCCCCTGGCCATACTCCAGGTTCGACTCTTGCCATCGTTGATGATGAACTTTTAATAAGCGGAGATGTCCTCTTTAAGGCCGGTATTGGAAGAACTGATCTGCCACAGGGCTCAATTAGCGACATGGAGATAACTCTTCGTGAGAAAATAGCGCCCTTGCCACCTCATCTTCGCGTTCTCCCTGGACATGGAGATGAGAGCAGGATGGATGAGGAAATGAAGAGTAATCAATACCTCTTATCGGCGATTCAAGGGAGATTGGCATGAGTTCAAAGTTTGCAGCTCCTAAGGGCGTTTCTGAGTATCTGCCTCCTAGATCGGTTATTTTTGATTACATCTGCCGAGGACTAAGGATTCCAGCACTTGCAGCTGGCTATGAATTGATTGAACTGCCTATTTTTGAAGATACTGAATTGTTCACTCGGGGAGTTGGCACCTCAACTGATGTGGTCAGCAAAGAGATGTACACCTTTGAAGATCGCGCAGGACGCTCTTTAACACTGCGCCCTGAGGGAACTGCTAGCGTGATTAGGGCTGTGATTGAACATGGGTTAGATCGCGGAGCTCTCCCGGTCAAACTCTTTTATCAGGGCCCTTTCTTTAGGGCAGAACGGCCGCAGGCAGGTCGCTATCGCCAGTTTTATCAATTCGGAATCGAAGCTATCGGAAGTGATGACCCCTACCTTGATGCTGAAGTAATCTCTATCGCTTATCATGGTTATAGAAAGCTTGGGCTGAAGGACTTTGAACTGCAAATTACCTCACTGGGAGATAGTGAGAGTCGGTTTACACATAGAAGAGATCTCGATTCTCTTATTTCTAGATTAGATCTTGATGAAGAAACAAGTCAGCGAGCGCAGAAAAATCCCTTACGTCTCTTTGATGATAAGCGTGAAGAGATCCGGATTGCTATGAGTTCAGCCCCCTTGCTCCTTGATTACTTAAGTAAGGAGAGCAGAGAGAACTTTGACCAAGTCAAGGCGGCACTTGACTCTTTGCAGATTCCTTATCGGGTCAATCCAAAAATGGTGAGAGGGCTTGATTACTACACTGGAACAACTTTCGAGTTTGTTCACAAGGGCCTAGGCGCCCAATCTGCTATTGGCGGTGGCGGTCGATATGACGGCTTAATGGAAGTTCTTGGAGGTTCGAAACTGTCTGGTATCGGGTTTGGATTAGGAATAGATCGAATACTTCTTGCCCTTGAAGCAGAAGCGAAGTCAGGGCAATCGCTACCCGGAGAACTTAGGTACGTTGATCTATATGTGATTGGACTTGGCGATAAGGCTCGTTCTAAATGCTTTACTCTGGTCGATTCGCTTCGAAAAGAGGGTTTTGTTGTGGAGCAGAATTTTGGCAATAGGGCGATAAAGGGAGCCATGAAAGCTGCCGATAAATCTGGAGCACGTTTTACGATAGTTCTAGGTGATAGAGAACTGCAGTCAGAGAGCGTTGGGTTGAAAGAGATGAGCACTGGAGCTGTGACTTCGGTTAGACTTGACGCTCTTGCAAAAGTTTTGGCCGAAAAGTCATCTGGGCTGAAAAAGATATAGAGAGTAGGTTTCTTAGTTGCTTCGCTCGCATTTAGCTGGTTCGCTTCGATCAAGTGAAATCGGAGGAAAGGTAAGACTCGCTGGCTGGGTGGCTAGACGGCGCGATCATGGCGGCGTGGCATTTATTGATTTACGTGATTACTCAGGAATTGTTCAGGTCGTTATATCCGATGAGAAGGTAGCTGCAGCGCTGAGAGCAGAGTGGTGCGTGTTAGTTGAAGGCGTAGTCGCCAAACGTCCAGCAGGCAATGAGAATCCAGCTCTGCCAACTGGTGAGATTGAAGTTAATTGTGAAAACCTTGAAGTTTTAGGTGAAGCTTCGGCCTTGCCATTTCCAGTAGACAGTAGAGAGACTGTTGATGTAAGTGAGGAGGTAAGACTCAAATATCGTTATTTGGATTTAAGACGCGAAGGACCAAGTAACGCTCTACGCTTACGTTCAAAAGTCACTTCAATCATCAGATCTGTTATGGACAGTGAAGGCTTTCTTGACATTGAGACGCCAAATCTGACTCGCTCAACCCCGGAAGGGGCTAGGGATTTCTTAGTTCCGGTAAGACTGCAACCAGGGTCTTGGTATGCCCTTCCGCAATCTCCTCAGCTATTTAAGCAGCTTTTGATGGTAGCTGGGATGGAGCGGTACTATCAAATCGCTCGATGCTTCAGGGATGAGGATTTCAGGGCCGATCGTCAACCAGAGTTCACCCAATTAGACATCGAAATGTCTTTTGTCGATCAAAGTGATGTCATTGCAATTGTTGAGAAGATTCTAAAAGAGGTATTTAGGAAGACGCTAAATATCGACATTGAATTGCCAATCTCTCATATGACTTATCACGAGGCGCTCTCAAGGTATGGCTCTGATAAGCCAGATCTGCGTTTTGGTAATGAAATAGCAGATGCCACAGAATTCTTCAAAGACACAAGCTTTAGAGTTTTCCAAGCAGACTTTGTCGGCGCTGTTGTTATGCCGGGTGGAGCAGCCTCGGCAAGACGAGAGCTTGATGCTTGGCAAGATTGGGCAAAGACTAGAGGAGCCAAGGGACTTGCCTACATTCTCGTTGGCCAGGATGGCACGCTGGGCGGCCCAGTTGCCAAGAATCTCTCAGTGGAGGAAAGTAAGGAAATTGCTTCCTTTGTAGGCGCCAAGAGTGGGGATGCCATCTTTTTTGCAGCAGGCGACCGAAATGCCTCACTTCAACTTCTTGGAGCAGTCCGCCTAGAGATTGGACAGAGATGCAATCTGATCGCAAAGGATGAATGGAGATTCCTCTGGGTGGTTGATGCGCCAATGTTTGAGGCAACAGAGTCTGGGGGATGGACAGCAGTGCATCATCCCTTTACTGGGCCAAAACCAGAATATGAAAAGAGCTTTGAATCCGATCCTAAGTCAGCCCTTGCCTATGCCTATGACATTGTTCTAAATGGCAATGAAATCGGTGGTGGATCCATCCGCATACATAAGCGCGATGTACAGCAAGCAGTCTTTGATGTAATAGGTTTAGCTAGACATGAAGCAGAATCCAGGTTTGGTTTCTTGCTAGAGGCCTTTAATTATGGTCCACCACCTCATGGAGGAATTGCCTTAGGTCTTGATCGCTTGTGTGCTCTTATTGCTGGGGCTGAATCCATCCGCGAAGTTATTGCCTTTCCCAAGACGGCAAGCGGCGCAGATCCACTAACTGGAGCTCCGACTCCAATAACCACCGCTCAGAGACGAGAAAGCGGAGTGGATTTCAAGCCAGAATAGGGCGAGAGATCTTTAGTAGGCTAGCGCTATGTCCGCAGGTGGAATCGCAGCGATCATCTCAGCCAGCGCCCTGCTAATCATCGGTATCGCCATCGCCTACGCCGTCATTCGACTAGGTAGAGCCATAGACGAAGTTGGAATTGCGGTGCGCGATATCTCTAAAGAGACCACCCCGCTGCTAAGTGAAGTGGCCACCACTGTGGAGTTAGTAAATGGACCTCTGCAGAGCATCAATATGGTGACAAAGACAATGGAGGAGTTCAGTTCAAAGGTCACCCAAAGCGCCTCAGGGTTCCTAGATAGGAATCAGATGGCGATGAAGGCAGCAGGGGCCGTACTATCAGCCGCTCAGCTACGTAAAAAGAAAAAGGCAAAGAAGTCAAAGAAGGCGAAAAACAGCAAGTATGTTGACGACGAGGAGTTCTAACTCCTCGTGAATTCAGCGGAAATTCGTTCTCGCTGGCTAAGATTCTTTGAGTCAGCCAATAGCCAAGGCATCAACCATACTGTGGTTCCTTCTGCATCTCTTATTGCAGATGATCCAAACCTTCTTTTGGTAAATGCTGGCATGGTCCCATTTAAGCCTTTTTTTCTAGGTGAACTGACTCCTCCCTACAAGCGCGCTACCTCGGTGCAAAAATGCGTGAGAACCTTGGATATCGAAGAGGTTGGAAAGACAACTCGCCACGCATCTTTCTTTCAGATGTGTGGCAACTTCTCATTTGGAGATTATTTCAAAGAGGGGGCTATCACACTTGCTTGGGAGTTGCTTACTAGATCGATTAACGATGGCGGTTATGGTTTTGCAGAAGATAGGTTATGGGTCACGGTATATCTAGATGATGATGAAGCCGCTGACATCTGGCATGAGAAGATTGGCGTTCCCAAAGAGCGAATTCAGAGAAGGGGGATGGGCGATAATTTCTGGTCTATGGGCGTTCCAGGTCCATGTGGTCCATGCTCTGAAATCTATTTGGACCGCGGATCTGCCTATGGCAAAGAAGGCGGGCCAATTGCTGACGAGGATCGCTATCTAGAGATCTGGAATCTGGTTTTTATGCAAAATATAAGAGGTGAAGGGGGCGGGAAAGAGAACTTTCCGATTATAGGCGAACTTCCCGCAAAAAATGTTGATACCGGACTCGGCCTTGAGCGCACTGCTGCTCTTCTGCAGGGGGTTGAAAATATCTATGAGATCGACACTACGCGCCATGTTCTTAATCGGGCGAGCGATCTAAGCGGAGTCAAATATGGCAAGTCGTCATCTGGCGATATCTCGCTGCGGGTTGTTGCTGACCATGCCAATACTGCGACCATGCTGATTGGCGATGGAGTAACCCCTGGAAATGAAGGTCGTGGTTATGTCTTAAGAAGGATGATGCGCAGGACTACTAGAAACATGAAATTGCTTGGGGCAGATGATCGAAATATGGGAGAACTAATCAGAGCCTCCATCGAGGCGCTGGGCACACAATACCCAGAGCTGAATACCGATAGTGCTCGAATACTCAAAGTTGCAGAGGCGGAAGAAGAAACCTTCTTGCAAACTCTAAAGAGCGGGACTCTGATATTTGATCAAAGAAGTGCTTCACTAAAAAAGATTGGTGCAAGAGTGCTCTCAGGCGAAGATGCATTCCAACTGCATGACACTTATGGCTTTCCTTTTGACTTAACCCTTGAGATGGCCAATGAAGAAGGCTTGAGTATTGACGCCGAGGGCTTTACTCGATTAATGAAGCAACAACGCGAGAGAGCAAAGGCTGATGCGAAGTCAAAGAAGAGTGGACACGGTGACTTATCTGAATATCGCAAATTAGCGGGTAGCGCTAGAAGATTAGAGTTCGTCGGCTATAGCAGCGAGGAAGTTGAATCTAAGGTGATTGGATTCTTGGTTGATGGTTCAGCAGTGAAAGCCGCTTCAGTCGGTGATGAGGTAGAGATTCTTCTTGATAGAACTCCGTTCTATGCCGAAGGCGGGGGCCAACTTGCTGATGCCGGAGTTATCACTGCCTCAGATGGATCACGCATCGAGGTCGAGGATGTTCAAGCGCCGATTCCGGGGATCTTTATTCACCGCGGTCGGGTAATTTCAGGTCAGATAAAGGCCGGCGAATCAGTTATGGCCAAGATTGATATCGATCGGCGTAAGGGAATTTCAAGGGCTCACACGGCAACTCATATGGTTCACAAAGCATTTCGAGAGATCCTTGGTGAAACAGCGACTCAGGCAGGATCGGAAAACGCTCCCGGACGTTTTCGCTTTGATTTTCCAGCACGGGGTGCGGTCTCAGAAGCAACTCTTAACAATGTTGAGGCTAGGGTCAATTCACTCTTACTTGAAAACCTAGTGGTCAGCGCCGAAGAGATGTCACAGGCCGAAGCTAGGAAAGTTGGTGCAATGGCGCTCTTTGGTGAGAAATATGGAGAGCGTGTTAGAGTAATTAGCGTTGGCGATTGGGCCAAGGAGCTCTGTGGTGGCACCCACGTTTCAAGAAGTGGAGAGCTGGGGATAATAAAGCTTCTTGGGGAGTCTTCAATTGGCGCTGGAGTAAGACGTGTTGAGGCTCTAGTTGGCTTTGACGCTTATTCATTCTTATCTCGTGAGCACATTCTATTCAAATCGATTCTTGAGCTAGTAAAGGGAACACGCGCGGAGGAACTACCAGAGAAAATCACATCTCTTCTTGCTCGCTTGAAAGAGGCCGAGAAGGAAATTAGTGCGATCAGAACTGCAAGAGCTCTGGCCGAGTCTTCCTCTCTTCTAAAGAATGCCGAGCAAATAGGCTCATTCAAGTTGATTGCCCATGAGATGGATAAAGGTTTTACAGGAGATGATTTAAGAACAGTGGCGCTAGATCTAAGAAACCGTCTCAAGGGCTCGGTAGTTGCACTTCTTAGCGCTGGAGATGAGAAGGTGACTTTAGTTGTCGCTGTAGATGAGATCGCTAGAGGCGCAGGCGCTAAGGCTGGAGCGTTGGTAAAGATCGCCTCTAGCATCCTTGGTGGCGGTGGCGGAGGTAAAGATGATTTCGCTCAGGGTGGCGGCGGTGACTTTGCAAAGATTAACGAAGCGCTTAAGGCAATAAGAGCTTCTCTTGCGGGTATCTAGTTACTGTGATAATCCAAGGGTCGCGATTGGCGATAGATTACGGCGATCGGCGAATTGGAGTTGCAAAGTCAGATAACTCCAGACTAATCGCATCACCTCTAATGACTCTTGATGACGCCCAATCCCTGGAGCAGATATCGTTTCGAATCAAAGAAATCGCGCAAGCAAATTTCGTGACAGTGATCTATGTCGGCCTGCCTCTTCACCTCTCTGGTAGCCAGGGTTCGTCAAGTGATAAGGCGCGAGCATTTGCCGGAGTGCTTCTTCAGACAATGCCTGAGGGAATTTCGGTACGTCTGCTAGATGAAAGGCTGACGACGACCTCTGCGCTGCAGGATTTAAGACGTACTGGACAAAAAAGCAGTAAGGAGAATATTGATCAATTAGCTGCGGTTAAGATTTTAGAATTTGCCCTTGAAATTGAAAGGACAAGCGGAGAGCTTGCTGGCCATGAAGTTAGGTAGCGTCTCGATAACCAAAGTTTTTGAAGGAAGTGCTCTTCTTCGCCTACTGGTAGCAGGCTCTCTTATTCTCGTTTTTACCTTGTCATTGCGTGCGTTGAATTCCGGGACGCAGAGCGCTCCGGACTATTCGGCAGGAGCTGCTGGCAAGGAAGTCATAGTGAAAATCATTGCAGGTGAAAGCGGTTCTGATATTGGCAGAAAGCTGCAATCACTCTCAGTGGTTAAATCTTCGGCTGCATTCTTTAGGATTGCAGTGGCAGATTCTCGCTCTCGGCGCATTGCACCTGGGGAGCATCGAATCCAAACTCAGATTCCGGCAAAGACAGCGTTAGAACAACTTCTGGACCCAACTCGCATACCAAATTTGATAGTCGTGAGAGATGGCATGCGCTTAAGCGAGATTGGTGAGAGCTTGGTCAATTTTGGTCTTTCCAAAAGCGAGGTTTCCCAAGGCTTCAAGGCTCTTTCGCCAGCTAGTGTTTTCAAGACGACTAGTGTCGAGGGTTTTCTCTATCCAGCTCAATATTCCTTCGACAAGGATATCCAGGCTGATGAAATAGTAACTGCCATGTTGAATCGTTTCGTAGCTGCAACGAAGGATTTGAATTGGCGCAACGAAAAGCAATTTACTGCCTTTGAAGTAATGGTAATTGCTTCACTAGTTCAAACCGAGGGAACGCCAGATGTATTCGGTAGAGTATCTCGTGTCATCTATAATCGATTGGAGAGGCGAATGCCGCTGCAATTGGATTCAACAGTGCACTATGCATTAGATCGAAGAGGCAAGATTTGGGTCTCTATCGCAGATACAAAGGTGAAGAGCAGGTATAACACTTTCATCTACCCAGGTCTACCTCCCGGCCCCATAGGGTCTCCAACCAGATCAGCAATTGACGCTGCTCTAAATCCCGAGACAGGGAACTGGCTCTACTTTGTAACGGTAAAGCCATCTGATACGAGGTTCACCGATTCCTACGAGCAGTTTCTAGAGTGGAAAGCCGAGTACAGGAGGAACTTCAAGGCAGGGTTGTTTGAATGAGTAAATCTGCTGCTGTACTGGGCTCACCTATCTCTCACTCGCTCTCACCATTAATTCATAATCATGCCTATCGGCTCCTGAACTATCCTGCAACTTACAAGGCGATAGAGGTTAGGAGTGGGGAACTAGAGCGATTCTTACAAGCTCAGCTCAGCAATCCTGATCTGGTGGGATTTTCCTTGACTATGCCACTGAAAGAGGAAGTAACCCAGCTGGCAGAGTCGCTAGTTGAAATTGATTCCAGATCAAAGACAATCAACTCTGCCAACACTATATATAGGGACCAAGGGAAATGGAAAGCTACCTCCACTGATGTGGATGGCTTCGTGTTCTTACTAAGGGATTTTTCGTTTACATCGGTGTCGATTCTTGGAGCAGGGGGTACGGCTAGAGCTGCAATCGCAGCCTTAGCATCTAGAAATTGCAAGATTGATGTCTATCGAAGATCGAAAACGCGCGATAGATCCTTGAAAAACTCTGCGTTGGGCTCTCAAATAGCAATCAAGGATTGGAACGAGTGCAACAGCGCCTGGAATGGTGATTTAGTAATCAATTCAATTCCATCGGATCAAGTTTCATCAATTGCTGAGAGCTTTAATAGTCCCGATATCTTTCTAGATGCTACATACTCTCCGTGGCCACCGATGCTTTCCAAATTACAGTTAAGCTCCAAGGGTCTTTTGATTTCAGGACTTCAACTACTAGCAGCTCAGGCAGTAGGGCAAGTTGCTCTTATGACCGGCTTGGATTTTGATGCGGATTGGTTATATTCCCAATCGGTGGCTGAACTGGAGAAGTTCAAGTAACTCTAGATTGTGGATAAGGCTGCCAGGTTGTGGTTTGAAAGACCTAGAGTCTTGGAGTGCTACTCATTCACCTACTCCTATTTGCAACCTTGATCTCATGGAGAGATCTTCGCACTCATCTTATTCCCAAACGCCTTACTCATCTAGCAATCGCTTCCTTAGCGCCGTTTCTAATCGATTCAGCATACACTGGCATAGCACTTGCCTTAACGAATTATCTTCTTTATCGATCCCTAAACTTCTTTTCCTCTAATGCAATTGGTTTAGGAGACATACGACTTTCAATACTTATTGGCGGATATGTTGCCGGCCTTGGAGGCGAATTCTCTGACTTGATCTGGTGCAATGCTATGAGTTGGATTTCTTGTTTCTTTGCCTTGTTGTTTCATCTTCTAAGAAGGCGAGGGCTAATGGTTCAACGCGTTGCATTTGCTCCCTTCATGTTCTTTGGCGTCATCTACTATGCGGTACGAGGATAGAGGCGTGCTGGAGATTGGGCGCATGATTGATCAATCATCTGCGATAATTGACCTATGAGATGGCTGACGGCGGGCGAATCCCATGGACCGGCACTGGTTGGAATCTTGGAGGGAATTCCGGCTTCAGTCTCTATCAGCACGGCAGATATAGATGAAGATTTGCGCAGACGCAGACTGGGATATGGCAGGGGAGCAAGGCAGAACTTTGAGGCAGATAAGGTAACTATCCTTGGGGGAATTCGTCATGGCTTAACTCAAGGTGGTCCTATAGCAATCCAGATTGCAAACTCAGAGTGGCCTAAATGGGAAAGAGTCATGAGCGCAGATCCCATTGATAAGGCAGAGGTTGAACCCTTAGGAAGAAACGCTCCGCTTACCAGACCTCGACCAGGACATGCTGATTTGGTGGGAATTCAAAAATATGGTTTTGATGATGCAAGGCCAGTACTAGAGCGAGCCTCGGCAAGAGAGACAGCTACTCGCGTAGCGCTGGGAGCCGTTGCGCGTAGATTCCTTAGGCAAATAGGTGGCATAGAAGTACTTAGCCATGTCGTATCTATCGGCGCTGTCAGCGTTGATGAAGGTTACCTGCTCCCAGAACCCAAGGATCGGGCGAGAATCGATGGCGATGAAGTTCGCTCAGCATTTAGAGATTTCAGCGCAAAGATGATTGATGAAATTAGCGATGCCCATGGCAATGGCGACACTCTAGGCGGGGTGGTGGAAGTTCTGGTCTATGGCCTTCCAGCAGGCCTTGGATCCCATGTCCATTGGGATAGAAGGATTGACTCTCGTCTTGCAGGAGCGCTCATGGGAATTCAGGCGATTAAGGGAGTGGAGCTTGGAGAGGGATTTGCCACTGCAAGGAAGCGAGGCAGTAACGCTCATGATGAGATTGAAAGGGATAGCCAAGGAGATATCCGTCGCAGAACATCCAGATCTGGAGGCACAGAAGGCGGTATGACAACTGGCGAAGTTTTGAGAGTTCGCGCTGCTATGAAGCCTATCTCAACGGTCCCTAAAGCCTTAGACACTATTGACATTAAAGATGGGCAGGCAGCCAAGGCCATCAATCAACGATCAGATGTTTGCGCAGTCCCTGCTGCTGGCATTGTTGCTGAAGCCATGGTTGCACTGGTTTTGACCGATGCTATGTTAGAGAAATTTGGCGGAGATTCCTTAAGTGAATGTCAGAGGAACTTGCAGGGCTATCTGTCGGCTATGAAAGTGAAATAGGGCGTGCTGCCGATTGTGCTAATTGGACCACCGGGCGCTGGAAAGACCGCAGTAGGAAAAGCTCTGGCCAAGAAACTGGGTATTAGTTTCGTCGATAGCGACAAGGTTGTCGAAGAAAAGAGCGGCAAGAGCATCTCAGAGATCTTCATAACCGATGGGGAGCCAGCATTTAGAAAAATAGAGCGTGAAGTTGTTATGAATTTACTTGAAAATCAGGATGGGGTGATAGCTCTTGGCGGTGGTGCCGTTATGGATCAAGAAGTGTCCGACAGAATCGAACCCATGGCTAGAGTCGTCTTTCTTGATGTCTCAATCTCCAATGCAGCCCCAAGGGTTGGATTCAATAGAAATCGCCCCCTACTTCTTGGAAATCCCAGACAGCAATGGATTGCCTTGATGGAGAAACGTCGCTCAACTTATGAATCTTTGGCAAAGGCGAGAGTCTCAACCGATAACAAGAAGCCTGCCCAGGTGGTTGAAGAGATAGTCAACGAGCTAGCGTTATGAAAGAGATTGTTGTTCGTTCGGAGAAGAGCTATTTCGTTAGCTTTACTGACGAAATATGGAAGAATATTTACAAGCTTACTTTTGAGCGAAAAGCTGTAATTGTTGCTCCAAAATCCATCTTAAGTATTATCGGTGAGAGCCTTCCATCTAGCGTCTTGGTAATAGAGGTAGAGGAAGGAGAGGCGCAGAAGAGCATTTCAACTTTTGGTAAAGCCCTAGAGAAAATGGCCGCTGCAAAATTGGATCGAACCTGCCTCATTGTCGGTATTGGTGGCGGGGCTACTACTGATTTGACAGGCTTTCTTGCCGCTTCATATCTTCGCGGGGTTGATTGGGTTGCCATTCCAACATCTCTTGCGGGCATGGTTGATGCTGCAATTGGGGGCAAAACTGGATTAAACCTTGAAGCGGGAAAGAATCTGATAGGTGCTTTCCATTCACCGATTGAGGTGCTTATCGACTATCGATTCCTAACCACGCTGCCAGATCGTGATCTCAAGGCGGGGATGGCAGAGGTTGCCAAATGTGGCTTCATTGAGGATACCGAGATATTGAATTTGATTGATGATGACTGGCACGAGAATCTAAATGAACTGGTTTATCGATCGATTGCGGTTAAAGCCAAGGTTGTAAGTTCTGACTTTAGGGAGACCGACCTTCGAGAGATCCTCAATTACGGACACACTTTGGGACATGCCGTTGAAAGACACTCAAAATATAGTCTCCGTCATGGCGAGTCCGTTGCTCTGGGGTTGAGATTTGCAGCTGAGGCTTCATATCAATTCTCGGGCCTGTCTACCCATGAAAGAGATAGGCATGATCAGGTCTTAGATGCTCTAGGTCTAAATTCGAAATACCCAAAAGTTTGTTGGCCAGAACTGCTTGAGATCATGCGCAGTGATAAGAAGGTGCGCGGGGGTAGAATTCGCTTGGTCACGCTAAGTGCTTTGGGCAAGCCTACGAGGGCAGAGAATTTATGCGATGAAGATTTGGAGAGATGTTTTCTTGAAAGCATTGGAGAGTAGATCAGGAATATGAAAATACTGGTGCTCAATGGGCCTAATCTGTCTCGATTAGATCTTCGTGAAAAGAACTATTACGGCGATATCTCGTATCAAGATATTGAGAAGGCGTGCCTTCAAGGAGCTAAGGATCTTGATTTTGAAGTTGAGATTAAACAAAGCAATGATGAGGCCGAATTGATTGATTGGCTCCACGCAGCCGCTGACAGTAAGACTCCAGTGATCTTTAATCCGGCCGCATTTACCCATTACTCATATGCCATTAGGGATGCTGTCGTAATGCTAAAAGCTCCCTGCATCGAAGTTCACTTGAGTAATCCATTATCTCGAGAAGATTTTCGTCACACCTCGGTAATTTCTGGGGTAGTGCAAGGCAGCATCGCTGGCTTCGGAGTTGATTCATATCGTCTAGCCTTTGCGGCGATGAGTGAATTAGTTAAGTAGGGGCATCAAAGGTAATCTTGCCTGATATGGCTACCACCAATGATCTCAAGAATGGAATGACGCTGGATATCGAAGGTCAGCTCTGGGGCGTTGTGGAGTTTCAGCATGTGAAGCCAGGAAAAGGTCCAGCCTTTGTGCGAACCAAGCTCAAGAATGTGCTTTCAGGAAAAGTGGTCGAGAGAACTTTCAACGCTGGCGTAAAGGTGGAGGTGGCAATCCTTGAAAAGCGGGACATGCAATTCCTCTATAAGGATCAAGCAGGCTTTGTTTTCATGGACTCCAACACCTATGACCAGGTCACCATCTCTGCCGAAAAGGTAGGCGATGCTGCCAATTACATGCTGGAGAATACCGAGGCGATAGTTGCGGTGCACGAGGGAAATCCGCTTTACGTTGAACTTCCAGCGAACGTTCCTTTAAAGATCACCTATACCGAGCCAGGCCTGCAAGGAGATCGCTCATCTGCAGGTTCAAAGCCAGCAACCCTTGAAACGGGAATCACAATTCAGGTTCCACTCTTTATCAAGCAAGACGAGGTTGTCTTAGTCGATACGCGCAATGGCGATTATCTTGGGCGCGCAAATTAAGTGAGCGGCCGCTCCAAGGCCAGAAAGGCCGCGCTAGATCTGCTCTATGAAGGCGATATCAGAAGAAGCAACGCTGGTGATTTGCTCTCTAAGAAAATCACTGAGATGGAGTATGAAGCGAGAGAGTTCACGAAAGAGTTACTGGAGGGAATCGAGCTAAATAGACGCAAGATTGATGAGTTAATAACCACCTACGCCCAAGGCTGGGATATGGATCGGATGCCAGTTCTAGATAGAAACATCTTGCGGATAGCAATCTTTGAACTTCTCTGGAGTGAATCAGTTCCGGTTGGAGTCGTAATCAGCGAGGCTCTAGAGCTCGCGAGCAACTTTTCAACGGAGGAATCAAGCAAGTACATAAATGGAGTTCTAAGTAAGGTACTGGAAATTAGGTCCGATCTCCTTCTTTAAAGAGAAGCTCTCTTAGTTCCAAAGCTTTTCTAAGATCGCTAGGCTCCTTCTGAACCAAAAGACCCAGAGCTTCATTGTCTTGGTAACGAATACTCATAATCTCGCCATTCCAATCATCACGTCTTTCGGCGATAAATGATAAGAGACTATGAAGCTGGGTAATCAAAGCATCTTCTTCCCCTAGTCTGCTTTTCAAGTGTCTAAGGTCAATTCGTAAGCCCCAGTTTGATTGAATCGACTCCTGCTTAACTTCAGTTTGAAAGAGAGCCGAGAGGGGTACGCCGTAGAATTCACAGAGGGATTTAGCCCTTGAGATGCTTAGCGATCGCGTGCCTCTCTCATAGGATCCGATGACGACTGCCTTCCACTTTCCCCGCGAGCCAATCTCCACTTGCTTCAAGGTTAGGTTCTGTTGCTTTCTTATCTGTCTAAGTCTTTTTGATATCTCTAGCGGCGTTGTCATAGGGGAAAAATAGGGCAAGCAGGAAAGTTGAGGTTCTGCTTTTCCACAGATCTAGCAGCCTGCCTTTCATGCTAGTATTGGTCAACCTTTAACGATCCGTCCTGTGAGGCGGCGAAGGAGCAAGAATGAGCGTAATTCTAAATAGCGGTGAAATCTCCCGCGCGCTACGGCGCATTTCCCACGAAATACTAGAAAGAAACCACGGATCTGAAAACCTCGTCCTGCTTGGTATTCCTACTAGAGGGGCCTACTTGAGTCAGCGAATCGCTGTTGCCATCTGTGAGATTGAAAAGACCACTCTTGAAAGTGGAACCCTTGATATCACCATGTATCGGGACGATCTCCGCCTAAAAACTCCTAGAACCCTGCTGCCGACTACTATTCCGGGAGGCAGCATCGATGGAAAAGATGTAGTTCTGATAGATGATGTTTTCTATTCAGGGCGAACGATAAGGGCAGCCCTTGATGCTTTGAATGAGATGGGCCGCCCAAAGAGTGTTCAACTTGCCGTTCTAATTGACCGTGGCCATCGAGAGCTGCCCATAAGAGCTGACTTTGTAGGAAAGAACATACCCACTGCCAAAGAGGAATCAGTTCGAGTGCATTTAAGCGAGATTGATTCAGTAGATGAAGTGATCATCGAAGGGAGATCCCTATGAAGCATCTCCTATCTATAAATGATCTAAGCAAGGATGAAGCAATAGAGATCTTGGATACTGCAGCAGAACTTGCCCGCCTTGCTGAGGGCGCAGTTAAAAAATTCCCAACCTTGCGTGGAAGAACTGTGGTCAATCTATTCTTCGAGGATTCCACGAGAACTCGGATCTCATTTGAAGCAGCTGCCAAACGATTATCTGCCGATGTCATCAATTTTGCTGCCAAAGGTTCAAGCCTTAGTAAGGGAGAAAGTCTTAAAGATACTGCCTTAACACTGCAAGCCATGGGGGCAGATGCAGTCGTTATTCGTCATAGCGCCTCTGGTGCGGCCCATCAACTTGCCAAGCAAGAGTGGATGAAGGGTGTGGTGATCAATGCTGGAGATGGAACTCACGAACATCCCACGCAAGCATTACTTGATGCTTTCACGATTCGCCGCCATCTAAAAGGTAGTGAGGGTGATTTATCGGGAATCAAAGTTGGAATTGTTGGAGATATTCTTCATTCACGAGTAGCAAGAAGCAACATCTTGCTTCTGAAAAAGCTCGGAGCAGAGGTAGTTTTGATAGCTCCACCGACCCTGATTCCTGTGGGAGTATCTCAATGGGGCGTTGATGTTAGTTATTCACTCGATGATCAGATCAAGTCACTTGAAGTGATCATCGTTCTTCGGGTACAGAAAGAGCGTATGAATGATCTCTACTTTCCAACCGAGCGCGAATACGCTAGGGGATATGGACTCAATTCTGAGCGAATGGAAGGGATGAAAGACAAAGCGATAGTTATGCATCCAGGGCCTATGAATCGTGGCCTTGAGATTTCGGCTGATTCAGCCGATTCTGCCCGCTCAGTGATTGTCGAACAAGTTGCCAATGGCGTGAGCGTTCGTATGGCGGTGCTATATCTCTTACTTGGTGGGGCCACCTTTAAGGAGCTATCTAGTAGTGGGGAGAATCTGTGAATTCATATCGCATCAAGGCGGCTAGTGATTCAAATGGAAAAGTCGGTGATCACTTTGTATCGGGCGGTAAATTCGTAAAAGAAGGTGAGTTAGCAAATGATGCTCAGGTAATCGATGCTAAAGGATTGACGATTCTTCCAGGATTTGTTGATTTACACACTCATCTACGTGAGCCAGGCAAGGAGGATGCCGAGACTGTATTAACCGGTTCTATGGCGGCAGCCGCTGGGGGATTTACTGCGATATCTGCAATGCCTAATACCCTGCCGGTTGCCGATACTGCAGGAGTGGTTGAACAGGTTTATCGACTAGGAAAGCATCATGGAATATGTGATGTCTATCCGATTGGGGCAGTAACTGTTGGCCAGCGTGGGCAAGTGCTTGCCGAACTATCTGCGATGAATCAGTCTGAAGCTGGGGTTCGTATTTTTAGCGATGATGGCTATTGCGTTTATGATCCGTTGGTCATGAGAAGAGCTCTTGAGTATGTGAAAACCTTTGATGGAATTATTGCTCAGCACGCCCAAGATCCAAGATTGACTGAAGATTCACAGATGAATGAAGGCGAAGTTTCAGCACGCCTTGGGCTAAAGGGCTGGCCTGCAGTGGCTGAAGAGGCGGTCATCGCAAGAGATGTTCTTCTTGCAGAGCATGTCGATTCTCGCTTACACATCTGTCATGTGACTACTGCTGGTGGAGTCGAAATTGTGAGAAATGCTAAGAGGCGTGGGATAATGGTTACCGCCGAAGTGACGCCACATCATCTACTTCTAACTGACGACTTGGCCGAAAGCTACAATCCAGTTTACAAAGTGAATCCTCCGCTTCGAACTAGGAATGATGTTCAAGCTCTGCGTGAAGGGTTAGCTGATGGGACAATAGACATAATTGCCACAGATCACGCGCCTCATCCTCATGAGTCAAAGGATTGTGAATGGGATGCTGCAGCATTTGGAATGATTGGCCTTGAGACAGCATTCTCTATTTCTTATCAGGTGATGGTCGAGACGAAGCTTCTAACTCTTGCGCAACTAGTCGATCGTCTCTCAAAGATTCCAGCGCAGATAGGACGCTATGAGGACCATGGATCAATAGACGAAGGGATGGCTGCTAACTTTACATTGGCAGATCTTGGAGCCAGATGGCAGGTTGAGCGCAGCAAGCTTGAATCTAAGAGCAGGAACACACCCTTTGATGGCCTGGATTTGCCAGGAGTTATTAGTAAGACGTTCCATAATGGCGTACTGGTTTATGAGCGGAAATCGAAGTAGATGTCGGCGTATTTAGTTCTAGATGATGGCCGCGTCTTTGAAGGAGAGCCTTGGGCTTGCCAAGGCGAAGCTTATGGCGAAGCAGTTTTTTCAACCGGAATGACTGGGTATCAAGAGACTTTGACTGATCCAAGTTATCACCGGCAGGTTGTAATAATGACTGCCCCGCACATTGGCAATACCGGAATGAATTCTCAAGATCAAGAGTCTCGAAGAATCTGGGTTAGTGGATTTGTGGTTAGAAATCCATCTCCAACATTTTCTAATTGGCGAGCAGAGCGAAGTTTGGAAGATGATTTAGTCTCGAATGGAATAGTTGGAATCAAGGGCGTAGATACCAGAGCGCTAACTCTTCATTTGCGCGAGAGAGGGGCGATGAGGGTTGGGATTTTCTCCGGCTCTCAACTCTCCAGAGCAGAAATGGTTGTAAAGGTTCGAAGTACGCCAGAAATGGCGGGAGCTTTTTTGGCCGAGGAGGTAACAGTTGATGAGATCAAGATTATCCCTGCTGTTGGAGTAATGAGGTTTAGAGTTGCAGCGATTGATTTAGGAATTAAATCGGCTACTCCTAGAAATTTGGCTGCTCGCGGGATTGAAGTTCACCTAATGCCAGCATCAATTACCTTCGAGGAGATCAAATCTGGGGGTTTTGACGGACTTTTTCTATCAAATGGACCCGGAGATCCGGCAACGATGGGAGCAATCGTTGCTTTGGCCAGATCAGCTCTTGATGAATCACTTCCAATATTTGGAATCTGCTTTGGCCATCAAATCTTGGGGAGGGCTTTAGGCTTTGACACCTATAAATTGCGCTTCGGTCACAGAGGGCTAAATCAACCAGTATTGAACAAAGAGAGTAATAGAGTTGAAATAACTGCTCAAAATCACGGCTTTGCCGTTGATCTCCCCATAGATGGAACTTTTTCAACAGTCTATGGCCTGGCAAGTGTCACTCATATCAGTCTTAATGACTCCGTTGTTGAAGGTCTAAAGTTATTGGAGAAGCCAGCATTCTCTGTTCAATACCATCCAGAGGCAGCTGCTGGTCCACATGATGCCAATTATCTATTTGATGACTTCCTCAGGATGTTAGAGAAGCATGCCTCTCGATAAATCCATTAAGAGCGTCTTGGTAATCGGCAGTGGTCCGATTGTCATAGGTCAGGCATGCGAATTTGATTACTCAGGAACTCAGGCCTGTCGTGTTTTGAAGTCAGAGGACATTAGAGTAATCCTGGCTAATTCAAACCCTGCAACCATCATGACCGATCCAGAGTTTGCTGACGCCACATATATCGAGCCTCTCACTCTGGACTTTCTAGAGCAGGTAATCGCTAAAGAACGTCCTGATGCCATCTTGGCAACTCTAGGAGGCCAGACCGCGCTAAATGCTGCAATAACACTCCATGAAAACGGGATCCTAGAAAGGTATCAGACAAGGCTAATCGGAGCAGATGTGGCTGCAATCAGACGTGGAGAGAATCGAGAAGAGTTTAGAGCTATCGTTGAAAAAGTCGGGGGAGAGTCTGCAAAGTCAATGATCTGCCAGAGCATCGATGAATGCCTTGAAGCAGTTGTAGAGCTCAATTACCCAGTGGTGGTAAGACCATCTTTCACTATGGGAGGCCTTGGCAGTGGTATCGCCTCTAATCAAAAGGAGCTAGAACAAATTGCTGGGGCTGGTCTTCGTTTCAGCCCAGTCAATGAGGTGCTGCTAGAGGAATCGATCATCGGTTGGAAAGAATTTGAGTTAGAAGTCATGCGTGATAACCATGACAATGCGGTAATTGTGTGTAGCATCGAAAATATCGATCCCATGGGAGTGCACACAGGAGATTCAATAACAGTAGCTCCTGCTTTAACCTTAACAGACGTCGAATTTCAGAACTTAAGAAACCTGAGTATCGCAATCATTCGTGAAGTTGGGGTGGCAACCGGCGGCTGCAATATCCAATTTGCCATAAATCCAGCAAATGGACGAGTGGTGGTAATCGAAATGAACCCAAGAGTTTCAAGAAGTAGCGCTCTTGCCTCGAAGGCGACTGGGTTTCCTATTGCCAAGATAGCTACGAAACTTGCAATTGGGTACTCATTAAATGAGATCCCCAATGATATTACCCAGAAAACGCCGGCCTCATTTGAGCCAACCCTTGACTACATCGTGGTGAAGATTCCCAGATTTGCCTTTGAGAAATTTCCAGAGGCAGATTCCCGTCTAACTACCACGATGAAAAGTGTCGGGGAAACGATGGCCTTTGGGCGCTCATTTCCGGAAGCGCTACAGAAAGCTATGCGAAGCCTTGAGAAGAAAGGCTCATCCTTTTCCTGGGATATTTCTGAAAACCTTGAAGAATTGATGAAGAAGATTGCCATTCCCACTCAAGAAAGGCTAGTTCAAGTACAACACGCCTTGGCGCTTGGCGCTTCAATTGAAGATGTTTTCGCTAGATGTGCCATAGATCCATGGTTTCTGTCCCAGATTGTTGAGATTAACAGCAGAGCAATGGAGATCAAAAACGCTCCGGAGTTGTCTCTTGAACTTCTCAGAGGTGCCAAAGCAATGGGATTTTCGGACCAGCAAATTGCAGAACTAAGGGGAGATAGTTCATCGGATGTCTTAAGGCTGCGCGAGAGATTGGGCTTATTCCCGGTATACAAAACAGTTGATACCTGCGCTGGTGAATTTGAGGCCTTTACTCCATATCACTACTCATCCTATGACTTAGAAAGTGAGGTCAAACCTCGAAGTAAACCTGCCATCTTGATTCTTGGAAGCGGTCCAAACCGTATCGGGCAAGGTATTGAATTTGATTACTCCTGCGTTCATGCGTGTTTTGCGCTCTCCGATGCAGGTTATGAAACCATCATGATCAATTGCAATCCAGAGACAGTTTCTACCGACTATGACACTGCTAATCGTCTCTATTTTGAACCTTTGACGGTCGAGGACGTTCTTGAGATATATCGAGCCGAACTGGCAGCAGGGCCCATTTCGGGAGTGATAGTTCAGTTAGGCGGGCAGACTCCTCTTGGCATTGCTGCTGCGCTAAAGGCTGCTGGTCTGCCAATTCTGGGAACTTCTCCCGAGGCAATACATCTAGCTGAAGATCGCGGCGCTTTTGGCAAAGTATTGGAAAAAGCTTCTCTTAGGGCTCCTGAGTTTGGAACTGGGTTTTCATTCCAAGATGCCCTAAAAGTTGCCACAGAGGTTGGATACCCAGTTCTAGTTCGACCTTCTTTCGTCCTTGGGGGGCGAGGAATGCAGATCGTTTACGATGATGCCTCCTTAGAGGGGTTTATAACTATCGCTGCACAAATTAATCCTGAGCATCCAGTTTTGATAGATAAATTTTTGGATGATGCCATAGAAATAGACGTTGATGCTCTCTATGACGGAAGCGAGCTCTATCTTGCAGGGATAATGGAGCATGTTGAAGAAGCGGGCGTTCACTCGGGTGACTCGGCCTGCGTAATTCCAGCACAGTCGCTAACCAAGGAATTAGTCACGCGAATTAGACAGGCCACAGAAAAGCTTGCTGCAAGCATTGGTGTTTTAGGGCTTATTAACATCCAATATGCGATCTCAAAGTCAAAACTCTATGTCTTAGAGGCAAACCCAAGAGCCTCTCGGACAGTTCCATTTGTTGGCAAATCAACGGGAATCCAAGTTGCCAAAGCGGCTGCATTAATCACAACAGGTGCCAAGATCTCCGATTTACGCCAGCAAAAGATGCTTCCAGTAACGGGAGATGGAATTGCTAGAGGAGTTAGCGTTAAAGAAGCGGTGCTTCCATTCAATCGATTTCGAAGAGTCGATGGTGAGGGTGTTGATACCGTCCTTGGTCCAGAGATGAAGTCGACAGGCGAGGTAATGGGAATCGCTTCAAGTTTTGGAGCGGCCTTTGCCAAGTCACAGATTGCAGCTTTTAGCGCACTACCACTAAGGGGTGCAATCTTTATATCTCTTGCAGATAAGGATAAGGAGGAATCACTGTCAGCTGTGAAGGAGTTATCTGAACTCGATTTCAAGTTATATGCAACCGCTGGAACCCATAGTTTCCTTGCCGCCCATGATGTAGCAACTGAGCTTGTTGCCAAACATGGCGAAAAGACTTCAAATACCGCTACGATCTCAGCAGTAGATCTGATCAACCGAGGCAAGATTGCACTTGTGATAAACACACCTTTTGGACGAGGTGCAGCTAAGGATGGGCGAAAGATACGGACTGCTGCAGTTGCCAGGGGGGTCTCCTGTGTTACCACCCTTCCAGGGCTAAAGGCTGCCGTTGAGGGAATAAAGGAACTTAGGCGAGGCAAGTTGATAGCTAAATCAATCCAAGAGTGGCACGCCTTGTGAGTTCAATAAATAGACGCGCCCAGCAACGAAATCTTGAGATCATCTCCAATAAAAAGGTCGGGGCCTATCATCACATGGTCCTTGCTGCGGGAGATATGGCTCAGCATTGCAGTGCCGGAAATTTTGTTGCCGTCTCAGTAGGCGGAACCGGATCTTCGATGATTCTACGTAGAGCATTCGCAATCTATCGGGCCAGTGATCGTGGGCAATATGGCGGAACCATTGAGTTAGTCATCGCACCTCAGGGACAGGGAAGTCGTTGGCTTACAAGCCTTGATATCCATGATGTAGTAGACATTGTTGGCCCTCTTGGTACTAGCTTTGGTATTCCAACCGAACCTGCATCGGCGCTCTTAGTTGGTGGAGGATATGGCTCAGCTCCGCTCTTTGGTTTGGCGGAGGTATTGAAGGAGCGCGGATGCCGAGTAGATATGGTCCTTGGAGCATCTAGCGCTGGAAAGATTTATGCCCCTCTTGAAGGAAAACGCAGTGTTAATTCTCTAACCATCACAACCGAGGATGGAGGAGCTGGAATTAAGGGCAGAGTTACGCAGGTTCTTCCAGATTTAATTGAAAAGCATGGAATTGAAATCATTTACTCCTGCGGTCCAATGCCGATGATTGCGGCAATTGAGGAAATTTCGTTCAAGGCTGGATTAGTTCATCAATGCGCTGTTGAAGAGGCTATGGCTTGCGGTATTGGAATTTGCATGACCTGCGTTCTTCCGGTTAGGGACCCAGATGGAGTGATAAAGATGACTCGTTCATGCATTGATGGTCCAGTGATGGATGGATCCAGGGTTATCTGGGATAGTTTGCGCAAAGTTCCTCTGGGAACATGGGGCTTTGATGGATAAGCAGTATCAAGCATTTGATCCAAGATGCAGATTTGGCAGGAAGTCTTTTCCCTCACCTATCTTCACAGCAAGTGGATGTGCCGGTTCTGGAAAAGAGCTTTCCCAATTCATTGGCTTAGATGAACTTGGTGCGGTAGTTACTAAGTCAATTTCAGTCAAACCTCGCTCGGGGAGAGCCACTCCGAGAATGGCAGAGACCCCGAGTGGCATGCTCAATTCCATTGGACTGCAAGGACCGGGCATAGATCAGTTCTTGGCCGAAGATATTCCTTGGCTTATCGCAAATGACGCTCGAGTCATCGTTTCCATATCTGGTGAAACCATTGAAGAGTATGCCTCTCTGGCCAGAAAACTTAGGGGAGTACCTGGCATAAGTGGAATTGAGGTAAACATCTCCTGCCCCAATGTGGAGAATCGAGGAATGGTCTTTGCCTGCGATCCGGTAGCTTCCAAATTGGTAGTCGAATCAGTAAGGAGAAATATTGGAGGCGAACTGCCAACAATTGTGAAGCTCTCACCTGATGTGACCGACCTTGTCGCTATTGCTGGAGAAGTTATTGCTGCAGGAGCTGATGGTCTTGCTTTGATAAATACTCTCCTTGGAATGGCAATAGATATTGATAACATGCGCCCAAAATTGGCGGGTATGACTGGAGGTTTATCAGGGCCAGCGATTAGACCAGTGGCAGTTAGGGCTATTTACCAGGTACATGCAGCGTTTAAGGGTATTCCAATCTTGGGAATGGGTGGCGTCGCATCAGGAAGAGACGCTCTGGAGTTAATTATGGCGGGTGCTTCAGCGATCGCGGTCGGCACTGCCAATTTCGGGGATCCAACGGCTGTCATAAAGGTCAAAAGTGAATTGATAGAACTACTAAAGGAACGGGGTTTTAATTCAGTGGCATCCGCGGTTGGGGTGGCTCATGAAAAGTAGTAGTCGGGTAATTCTAGCTCTCGACTTTAATGACATTCAAAGCAGTCGTTCGATGATAAATCAGACAAGAGAATTTATCGATATCTATAAGCTTGGACTGGAATTTTACTTAGCCAACGGCAAAGCTGCTATTAGGCAGATTCAGAAAGACTTTAGTGGGATTGAAATCTTTCTAGACCTCAAACTCCACGATATTCCAAATACCGTAGCGGGGGCTTGCAAATCATTATCTGATATCAATCCTAGATTTCTCACCGTGCATGCCTCTGGCGGCGCAAAGATGATAAGGGCTGCTGCCCAGGCCGTGCCCAATGTTGCAATCACCGCAGTCACAATTCTTACCTCACTTGATGAACAGCAAATGAAGGCTATGGGGCAAAACTCAAGTATCAAAGAATTGACTCTGCAACTAGCGAGAAATGCTGTCAGCTCTGGCGCTACGGCTATCGTCTGCTCACCGCTTGAAGCCTCACTTCTCAGGGAAGAGTTGGGCAAAGAGATCACCTTAATTACACCCGGGGTTAGGCCTGCTGGATCAGAGCGAGACGATCAAGAGCGAGTGATGACCCCAAAGCAGGCGATAGCGGCTGGAGCAGATTTTGTTGTAGTGGGCCGTCCGATTACTAAGGCGATTAATCCAATGCAGGCAGCAGAGGCGATTACGTCATCCCTAGCATGAATTGGTTTAATTAAGCCATGGGCGCGCCTCCAACTCTAAGCATTGAGCAGAGGCGTCAGGCACTGGCAAAAGCCGTTGCGGCTAGAAAGTTGCGTGCAGCGTTTAAGGAAGAGATTCGGCTAGGAAAGAGGATTTGGCAAGATGCGTTTAGAGCCGAAGATGAGTCAATCAAAAAGATGCGAGTGCGGGAGTTAATCGAATCCCTCCCAGGAGTTGGAGAGATTCGAGCTAGGAATATTCTCGAGAAGGCAGGAATATCGCCAACCCGCAGAGTTGGTGGAGTTGGTAGGAGCCAATATTTGAAATTGCTCCAACTAATGAAGGCGGACTCATGAGTAAGCGTGGCAAACTCATGGTTCTTTCAGGTCCTGGTGGCGTCGGCAAGAGCACCATCGTTTCAAAGCTGGTGGATAGCCCCGCTTTCTATTTTTCAGTATCAGCCACAACTCGCGCGCCAAGGCTCGGTGAAGTTGATGGAAAGTCATATCATTTCATTAGTGATCAAGCCTTTGACGATCTCATTTCCAAAGATTTGCTACTTGAATGGGTTGAGTTTGCTGGAGCAAGATATGGAACCATGAAGGCTCCGGTCGAAGAGGCACTCTCTAAGGGAAGTAACGTTGTCTTGGAAATTGAAATTCAAGGAGCTCGCCAAGTAAAAGCATCTATGCCTGAGGCAATAATGGTCTTTCTTAAGCCTCCCTCCTTTGCAGAACTTGAGTCCCGCATCGTTAGTAGAGGAGCTGATTCGCCTGAAAGGATTGCAGCCCGCCTAGACCTCGCCCGAAGCGAGATGGCTGCCGCTAGCGAATTTGAGTATGTTCTGGTGAATCATCGAGTCGAGGATGTGCTTGATGCACTGCTATCCTTGGCCACTTCATAGAGTCTATGAAGGTAAACCTTACGAATTAGCCTTAACGAGGGAGTGGCTGTGGCGACATTAGATGGCATTACAAATCCACCTATCGATGAACTGCTGGATAAGGGCGGTTCCAAATATTCACTAGTGTTATACGCTGCTAAAAGGGCACGCCAGATCAATGCTTACTACTCACAACTTGGTGAGGGCCTTCTTGAGTACGTGGGTCCGCTAGTTGAAACCCATGTGCATGAAAAACCTCTCTCAATTGCCATGCGTGAGATTAATGATGGCCTGCTAACAATTGAGAACCTCGAACCACAGAGTTAAGAAAAGCCATGAGTGGCGAAAAGATATTCTTTCCAAGAGGCCGCCAGGTTGTCCTGGGTGTTTGCGGGGGAATTGCAGCCTACAAGGCCTGCGATCTACTTCGTCGTTTGCAAGATGCTGGTTTCCTAGTCCGTGTGATCCCTACCCAATCAAGTCTCAATTTTGTTGGCCGTGCCACCTGGGAAGCGCTCTCAGGACAACCGGCTTTAAGTACAGTTTGGGAAAATCCTGCACAGGCCTCTCATCTAGCGGCTGCCGATAGCGCAGATCTTATTGTAATCGCTCCAGCCACAGCGGAGACCATTGCAAAGATTGCCCAAGGACGAGCAGTTGACTTACTAACCACGACAGTGCTCGCTTCTACTGCTCGGGTCTTAATAGTTCCAGCGATGCACCCGAATATGTGGCTCAATAGGGCCACGATTCAAAACGTAGAAATTCTTCGCTCACGCGGTGTAATCGTTATGGATCCCGAAGTTGGCCGTCTGTCAGGAAAAGACTTTGGAGTCGGAAGGTTTCCAGAGACCTCTGCGATAGTTTCTCAAGTGCTGAAGCTCTCTAAGGCGGAGTTGCTCCTTGAGGGAAGAAAAGTCCTCATTACTGCAGGAGGAACTCGAGAGGAAATTGATCCTGTTAGATTTATCGGAAATAAATCCAGCGGGCGGCAAGGTTTAGCCATTGCCTTTGAAGCCTTAAGAAATGGTGCAGAGGTAACAGTTGTTGCTGGTCAGACCGATCCGTTTGAATTAGAAGGAGCAGAGATTGTTAGGGTAAATACCGCAGATGAGATGAGATCAGCGGTAGAGAGCAAATTTACTAGTAGCGATGCGCTAGTGATGGCAGCAGCTGTTGCTGATGCCAGGCCAGCTATGAGCTCTGCAACAAAGATTAGGAAGAATGAGCTCAAGAGGATCGATCTGACTGCCAACCCGGATATCTTGTGCAAAGTGTCCCAAAAGAAGAATAGGGGTCAGGTGATCGTTGGCTTTGCAGCCGAAACTGTATCTGACCTGATCAAGGCTGGCGGCGAGAAATTGATAAATAAGAACGCAGATCTGCTCTATGTCAATGATGTATCAGGTGGGGCAATATTTGGAGAGGATCAGACAAGCGGAGTTCTTATTGGCCTTGGCATAGAGCCTGTTTTTTTCAATGGCGCCAGTAAATATGAAGTAGCAAAGAGCATAGTCAAGAATATTGCCAAGAAACTGGAGAAGAGTGGTGGCTAAGCGCCTTTTTACATCAGAATCAGTCACCGAAGGCCATCCGGACAAGATTGCCGATGCTATTTCTGATGCAATTCTTGATTCTCTTCTAGCCCAAGATCCCAAGAGTCGTGTGGCTTGTGAAACCCTGATTACTACAGGACAAGTTCACGTCGCAGGTGAGGTTACAACAGATGGCTATGCCGATGTCATGGGACTAGTTCGTGAAACAGTATTAAACATTGGTTATGACAGCTCTGAAAAGGGATTTGATGGAAATAGTTGTGGGGTCTCAATTTCTATTGGTCAGCAGTCACCCGATATCGCTGTTGGCGTTGATCACTCTTTAGAGGAACGGGTTGCTGCGTCAAAGGACCCCCTAGATCTGCAGGGAGCCGGAGATCAGGGATTGATGTTTGGCTATGCCACCCGCGATACCAAAGAGTTAATGCCTCTTCCAATCGCCATGGCCCATAGGCTTGCTGAACGCCTTTCAGGTGAGCGAAAGAATGGTCAACTCAGTTATTTGCGCCCTGATGGAAAGACTCAAGTAACTATTGAATATGACGGCGATAAGCCGGTTGCGCTAAATACGGTGGTAATTTCCTCGCAACACGCTCCTGAGATTGACATTGAAAAGAAGATGACGCCAGAAATTAGAAAGTATGTAATAGATCCGGTTGTCGCCTCATTCGATCTACCAGCGAATGATGCTCGTATTCTAGTTAATCCCACCGGAAGATTTGTCGTTGGCGGTCCCATGGCAGACACCGGTATTACTGGACGCAAGATAATCGTTGATACCTACGGAGGAATGGCTCGCCATGGAGGGGGAGCTTTTAGTGGCAAGGATCCTTCAAAGGTCGATCGTTCCGCTGCTTATGCGATGCGTTGGGTGGCCAAGAACATTGTAGCTGCAGATCTTGCTGAGCGCTGTGAAGTTCAGGTGGCCTATGCAATTGGCAAGGCCCAGCCTGTCGGCTTATTTGTTGAAACATTTGGCACCGAGAAGGTTCCAGTTCAGCAAATCTCTGATGCACTCTTAAGGGTATTTGATCTAAGGCCGGGTGCAATCATTCGAGATCTAAATCTACTTCGCCCAATCTATTTGAAGACTAGCGCCTACGGTCACTTCGGTCGTGAGTTAGCTGAGTTCACTTGGGAGAAGAATGACAAGGCAAGCGCGCTGGCTGCAGCTGTAAAGGGCTAAGGACTGCTGTGGCCACAGATAAGCCACTTACCCTGCGCCGTCAGAAAGGCAGCACATCTTCAAAACAGCGACAGCGTTCCGATAGTCTGCAAGTTGAAGTCTTAGTTGACACTGGAGTCTTTCATCTGGATCAACCATTCTCATACTTTGTTCCAGAGGAGATGAGAGATTCGGTTTGTGTCGGCTCTTTAGTAAGGGTTCCTTTTAAGAACGATTTAAGAAATGGAGTGGTTCTATCGACTAGCTCTTCCCACCAGGCTGCCCTAAAGCCCATTTGCGGTCTTCTGAGCAGTGTTTGCCTGAGAGAAAGCTTCTTAGAGTACACAAAGAAGGTCTCCGAGCGATATATCTCAAATCAAGCGTCAATTCTCTCTGCTGCTCTACCAAGTTTTACAAAGACGGCCAATGAAGCTTCTCAAGCGAACTTTCGCCATGTCCGAAGAAGCTCAAAACCTCAGAGGAAGCTCTTTCTTTTGAATCGCCTTGAATCAATCGAATCTAGAGTGCAGAGAATGGCCTCGAATGCTAAAGGTTCAAATTTGCTGATCATCGTTCCTACTCAAAAAGATATAGAGAGGCTTAAACTCGGTTTGCCAAGATTAGAACAGCTGGTGGTGGAGATTGGCTCACACCTAAGTCCAAGCCATAGAAGGAAGAACTTCCAGGTTGCAGCAACGGCGCAATCCCTCATTGTTATCGGGACCCGAAGCGCGATTCTTGCTCCGATGGCCACGGTAGATGAAATCGTGGTAGCTGATGACTCCGTTGAACATTTCCAAGAGCAAAAAGCGCCTTATTGGAATTTACGGGATATGGCTCTACTTCGCTCAGAAGCCGAACATTGTAATCTGAGCTTTATATCGCATTCACCCTCTCTCGAATTAGCCCGCCTTGTAGATTTGGGTTGGATTTCTCTAGTTTCTGAACGAAGGTTCCTGACAGGCCACCGGGCAAGTATTGCAACAGAACCCGATTCCTACCACGGGACCATTCGAAAAGCGCTGAAGATTGGGCCGGTGCTAGTAAGCGTTGCAGATCGGGGTTATGCAAATACTTTCTCCTGCCAGAGATGTCGTAATCGAGCGCTTTGCAAATGTGGAGGAAGGCTATTGATGGGCACGAAGAATCATTATTCATGCTCTATCTGCGACTATCAAAGCGATCAATGGCGCTGCCATACATGTCAGTCAGATCAGATTCGGATAATTAGGGGCGGAGCTGAGAAGATTGTTGAAGAACTTGGCAAAGCATTTCCCAAGGTCGCGGTTTTTACTAGTACTGGTGACAAGCAGATTACTCAGGTTGATCCTTCGCCTTGCATCGTAGTTTCAACCTTTGGGGTAGAGCCAGAGGTTCATGGACAATATGCCGGAGCTGTTCTACTTAATGGAGAGGCCTTACTCAATAGGCCCTTTATTCGTGCAGAAGAGGAGCTGCGTTTTAGATGGTTCAAATTGGCTGCAAAAGTTCGCTCCTCGGGGTTTATCTATCTATCTCTTCCTTCAAGGCATCATCTTTCACAAGCTTTAATCGCAGATAACGTAATGCGCGCTATTCGATTTGAGAGCGCAGAAAGAGAGGCTGTTGCACTTCCTCCTTCTTTCAGAATTCTGCAAGTATCAGGTGAGGAGCGTTCGATGTCTGCCCTTAGAAGAAAGCTTTTGGAGCAGTTCAAAGAATTGGAGATCCTCGCATCCTCAGATAATCGAACAATTCATTTGAAGGTCTCTCATCAGTGTGCTCAATCACTATCAATCTCGCTTAAGGCGCTTCAGAAGTATCGCTCTGCAGCTGGACTGGAGCTCCTTTCGATTCGCGTAGATCCATACAAAGTATGATTGCTTATACGTAAGTTAGAATGCATGCATGGCAATTCGACGAATACGCTTTTTTGGGGATCCGGTTTTAACCACTCCTGCTAGTAAGGTAACCGATTTTGATAAGGAATTGGAGAGATTAGTAAAAGATCTGACTGAAACGATGATTGATGCCCCTGGGACAGGTCTGGCAGCCCCTCAGATAGGTGTGCCTTTGAGAGTTTTTGTTTGGCACGTCGATGAAGTTTCTGGCCACTTGGTAAACCCAACCCTGGATTTGGGTGAAGAAATACAGGAAGGCGATGAAGGCTGTCTATCTTTTCCGGAACTTTCCTATCAGACGCCGAGAGCGATCAGAGCTGTGGCAAAAGGCTTTGATCTGCATGGTGAGCCTCTTGTTATTGAAGGTACTGAACTTTTGGCCAGAGCTCTCCAGCATGAGACGGATCATTTGAATGGAATCCTCTTTATTGATCGATTATCGCAAGAGCTTCGAAAAGAGGCGATGAAGGAGATCAGACAAGCTGAGTGGTTCTTGGCTGCCAATGAAGCAGGATCTGCTCCGCAAATCCGTCTCTCTCCTCATTCAACATTTGGCAAAAGTCTTTAATTGAAAGATAGCTCGTGAAGATTCTTATTGCCTCTTCATCTCATCTTGGAGTAGAACTTCTGGAGCACCTGCGAAAGTCAGAACATGAGGTCTTAGGAGCCATTTCATCCCCTGATCGAGCAAGTGGACGTGGACGATCAAAAAGCAGTAATGAATTTGCTACTTACTGCCAAGGGCTTGGAATCATCCTCCATAGGCCAAGGAATGATCAGGAACTTTCAGTAGCCCTTAAGGAAAGTAACACAGAACTGGTCATAACACTTGCCTATGGGAGATTGGTAAGGGGGAATGAACTTGAAATCCCTAAGTACGGCTGGCTCAATGTTCATTTCTCACTGCTGCCTAGATGGCGAGGTGCCTCTCCGATACAGAGTGCGATTGCAGCAGGAGATAGCAGTACTGGTATTACGGTCTTTAAATTGGATAAAGGTATGGATACCGGACCGATCTACTCCACACTGGTTTATGAATTGACAGAACGCTCAAGAAGTGGCCAAGTGCTCGATCAGCTTGCATCTCTTGCGATTGAGCCAGTACTTAAGGCCCTTGAGATGATTGAATCTGGACAATCCCCTAAAGCGCAGAGTTCTAATGGGATTACTTTGGCACCGAAGATATTGAAGGGTGAGGGAAAGATTGATTGGAATAGAGATTCAAGACAGATTGATCGACAGATAAGGGCGCTGCATCCATGGCCTGGAACTTACAGCAGAGTAAATGACACGCGAGTTGCAATCATCGAAGCCAAACCCATCGATGCAAGCGGTTTTGCCGGTGAAATTCTCTCCTTAGAACCACTGATAGTGGCAACAGGTTCAGGGGCACTTGAAATATCTCGGGTTAAACCTGAAAACAAGAAGGAGATGAGTAGTGTTGAATGGTTAAGGGGGGCAAGAATCTCATTGCCATGTGTTTTTGAATGAGCAAGAGCTTTCGAAGAATAGACAATCCAAGGCTCTTAGCATTTGAAGTACTTGCGCAAGTTCTACTTGAGGGCGCATATAGCAATCTGATACTTCCGAAGGTCCTAAGCGAATCAGCTCTTGATTCTAATGATCGCGCTTTTGCAACCGAATTGGTCTATGGAACTCTTCGTATGCAGGGCCGTCATGATCACTTCATTGCCTCTGCCAGTGATAGAGTCCTAGAAAAGATTGATTTGAAAACGCTTATAGTTTTAAGAATGGGCACGCATCAATTGAAACAGCTGAGAGTACCCAGCCATGCCGCGATTTATGAGAGCGTGGAGCTTGCTAAGAAGGTAGTAGGAAAATCAACGGCCTCCTTTGTCAATGCTATCCTGCGAAAGATTGATTCATTAGATTTTGAGCAACTGGCCAAAAACCATGGAACGTATGCTCGCTTATCGATCGAATTTTCGCATCCAGAGTGGATAATTAGTTCCTACCTTGACTCTCTCAAAAGTAGGGATGAAGTAATTCAACTACTGGGGGCAAATAACATTGCCGCCAAGCCAACTTTGATTGCCTGGCCGGGGAGAGCAAGTGTTCAAGAACTCTTAGAATCCGGAGCTATGCCAATAGAAGGTAGCTTCGTTGCCGCCTCTCTCGATGGAAATCCAGGCGATGTTGCTGCTGTGAGACAGAGGCGAGCCGGAGTTCAAGATCTAGGTTCACAAATTGTTGTTGAAAAGTTTTACGATACTTTCAAACCCAATCTTCGCTGGTTGGACCTATGCGCCGGTCCTGGGGGAAAGGCGGCTTATCTATCAGCGCTTCTCAATCGTGATGGGGGGGAATTCCTTGCTAACGAGATATCTGCCGAGCGTGCAAAGCTGGTTTCTCAAGTATTGCACCATGGAGAAGTTCGCGTGGGTGATGGACGCTGCATGCCGGCAGAGTTGGGCAAGTTTGATCGAATAATTCTTGATGCACCCTGTACTGGTATTGGGGCTCTAAGGCGAAGGCCTGAGGTTCGTTGGAGGCGTAGCCTAGAAGACCTAAGAAGTTTGACCCATTTACAGAGCGAGCTGCTGAATTCAGCAGTGACTCTACTTGTTCCCGGTGGAGTGATTGCTTATGTGACTTGTTCATCGCATCAAGCAGAGACCAAGTTTCAAATCCGATCATTTCTTAAGCGCCATAGTAATTTTTCCAGAATTGCCGTAAAAGATGAACGCGCAGATATTGACGGTGATTTACAATTATGGCCACATCGAGATGGCACCGATGCTATGTTTCTATCGCTTCTAAAGAATGAGGGGACGAATCGATGATAAGGATATGCCCCAGTATTCTCAATGCCAATTTCGATAATCTACCTGGAGAGATAAGTCGAGTGGCATCAAGTGCTGATTTCATTCACCTGGATGTCATGGATAATGTTTTCGTCCCGAATTTTACATTTACACCAGAGCGTACTAGAGAGATAGTTCAGTCCTCCATTCTTCCTGTTGATGTTCACCTCATGGTGGCAGAGGTTGATAGCAAAGTAGCTGATTACTCATCAGAGAACGCTGCAAGTATTACAGTTCACTACGAAGCTTGCGCCGATCCACGGCAAACCCTCAGAGATATCCGTTCTCTTGGCAAGAGATCAGGGCTTGCAATAAGACCAGCAACGCCAATTGAAGTCGTTGAAGAACTTCTAGAGTCGATAGACATGATTGTGGTGATGACGGTTGAACCAGGCTTTGGTGGGCAATCCTTCATGGAATCTCTAATGCCAAAGGTTGAAAAGGCTCGTAACTATCTAGATCAAAAGAAACTAGATGATGTTTGGCTTCAAATCGATGGAGGAATTTCGTTAAAGACCATCGAGATAGCTCGGCAGGCTGGGGCCGATACATTTGTTGCCGGTTCGGCCGTCTATGAATCAAAGGACCCTGCCGAGATGGTAAGGAAATTGCGCTTTTTGGCTAGCAATTGCGGATAGGTTAATTAGACCCGAACAACGTAATCAATTGGGCAAAATTGGCCAATGACTTTTCAACCATCTTCGTTCAAGAGCTTTGAGTCGCTATGGGAGGAACTGAATTTGATTGCAATTGATAAGCCCTCTGGTAATGCACGTTAAGTCTTTCGGAAAATGGATTGCATGCAATCTGTAGGAGGTGCTGGAGGAGGTGTGGGAGGTTTGGTTAGCAGGTGAGCGCGAATCAGATGAAATCCTAGCTACAGAGAAAAGTCAGTTTCCCTCTAACTTGCAGGTTCTCATGATTGGGCGTGGCTTTTCCCTTGACGATATCTACGGAAAGTTGTGACGATGAGCTCTGCTAATTCGGTGTTAAAGGCTCCCTTCCAATTGAGGGTTCTCTCTGGGAATCGGCAAGTCAGACCTAGAAACAGGCCGGCTATCGCAAACGAAGTGGTGTTAGAAACCTTGTCTTTGTTGACCCTGATAAGAGGCGTTCTTAGTTCTGCTGTTGTCACTCATTTTCTTGCGACTATACTTGCCTGGCAGATTATTCAAAAATGATTTGAATGGGGCATTCATGGCAAATTGGCCAAGTACATGTGATCCAAAAGGTCCGATGAAGCGCTCCATTGGAATTCTGAATAGGCAAAAAATCCAATCACAAGACGCAGGCGCACTATCTGAATCAGCAAAAAGATTTGCCGATGGCTCAAGATACAGAATAGAGATCCCTTCTGTTGAAGGTCCTAGTGCATTTAAGACTGTGGTAGATGAGGCCAAAAAATATAGGTTAGTAATTGATCGAATTTCGCAAGGCTCTGGAATCATGATGCAAACTGATGCTGAAATAAAGCAGATGGTTGCAATTGGAAAAGAGGAAAAAATAGAGGTTTGCTTATTTGTAGGTCCTAGAGCTGCATGGGATATTGGAAAACAGGTAACAGCTTCAGCAGGTGTAATTGCCTCACCAACTCTTCGCGGAGCAGATCAACTTAGGTACGCTCTTGAAGATGTAGTCCATGGTGTTAATTTGGGCCTACGAAGTGTGCTAGTTGGAGATCTTGGTTTACTTAAAGTCTTGGGTCAAGCAAAATCTAAAGGAGATCTACCCAAAGATTTGATTCTTAAAACCTCAGTTGCCCTAGTTTGTAATAACCCAGCAACTGCTGCTCTACTTGAGGATTTAGGGGCCTCTACTTTGAATCTAGCCACCGATTTATCATTACAACAGATCTCAGCCATAAGATCACAGGTCGATATTCCAGTTGATATTTATGTTGAAGGTCCAGATGATTTTGGTGGTGCAGTGCGCCATTATGAAACTCCAGATCTGGTTCGAGTGGCAGCTCCGATCTATCTGAAGTTTACTATTAGAAACTCCCCTGGGCTTTACCCATCTGGTGCTCATATTCAAGGATTGGTTGAGTCAACCGCTAGAGAGCGAGTTCGCCGGGCAGCCATTAGTAAAGCAATACTTGATAGATATGGTTTATGCAATAAGTGAGCACATCAATTAACTTAAAGCTTTTGATTTTTGGCGGAACAGGCGTGTTAGGCACTGCAATTGCAGAAAAGTTTAGAGAAAAGGGTTACGAAGTAACTTATGGTGTACGTGAAGTTACTAATCCAAAGGATCAATTCCTGCTGCCAGTTACAGCTGGATCTGTGCCAGAGCTACTAAGAGGTCAATCATTTGATGCCGTGGTCTTTGCTCAGGGAGAAAACATTAATGACTCGGTCATCAATAGCTCGCTGGAGGACTTAAATAGATTATTTGAGGCAAATGTCACTTTTATAAGCGAAACAACTAAAGCGCTAATTTCCCACAACCTAATCAAACATAAGGCAAAGATTGTAATTTTGAGCTCATTTTGGGAGCAGTTAACCCGACAAGACAAGATGTCCTACACCGTTACCAAAGCTGCAGTTGGTGGCTTAGTGAGATCAATGGCAGTTGATTTGGGAAATGCTAGAAGTATTTTAGTAAATGGCTTATTACCAGGAGTAGTGGACTCTCCTATGGCCAGGGGATTACTAAAGCCAGAGCAGATCGAAAATGTGCAGTGGCAAACCCCAGGACATGAAATGGTCATACCAAGTGATGTTGCAAGTGCAACATACTTACTTGGTTGTGAAGAAAATACCGCAATTTCGGGCCAATCTCTCTTTGTAGATCATGGCTTTTCCATAGCTAGAGTTCTTTAGGATTTCTTCTGGTGAGTATTGAGTTACTTGATAAGGACTCAGTAGTTGATTACCTAATTGGCAAGAAGGTTTTTTCTTCGAAAGACAACCCACAGGTTGAAATCTTAACTGGTGGTGTTTCAAATGTAGTTTTTGCAATTACGACTAGAAATCAGAAGATGGTCCTAAAGCAAGCGCTCGCCCAATTAGCGGTAAGTGAAAAATGGGTGGCAGATCAAAGAAGAGCAATCGTAGAGGCAGATGCCATTGAATTATTTAATCAAATAAGTCCGAAGCAGGTTCCTAAGTTGTTGTTTCGAGATCCTGAGCGGTCTATCTTGGTATTAGAAAGAGTCGAGCTAGGCAGCACTGTCTGGAAATCTGATCTATTGGCTGGAAAAATAAACCCAGATATCGGTGCCAAGTTAGGCCACACACTTGCTAGCTGGCACAACTTTGGGCAGCAAAATCCAGGTGCAAAAGAAAGGTTCATGGAGGACTCCCTATTTGACCAACTTCGAATTGATCCGTTTTATCGATTTGTGGCAAGCAAGAATCCGCAATTGCAAGTATCAATTCAAAAGTTAATCAATGATCTTGAAGGTGATAAGAGTTCTATAGTGCATGGCGATTTTTCGCCAAAAAATATCATGATTTCGATGAGTGATGAGGTTTTCATCCTAGATTTTGAGGTCACCCATGTTGGAAACCCAGTTTTTGATATAGCCTTTCTTATCGCTCATTTACTATGCAAATTTTTTCACGCTCCAGCAGTTCTTCAAGCAAAATTGCTAGCTAATACAGCAAATTCATTCAAGAATGAGTATGGAAAATTGCGAGAAATATCCCCATCATTTCTAAATCACGCAGCGCTAATTGCATTGGCAAGGATTGAAGGAAAATCTCCGGTAAATTACCTTACTGAGGATGAACAACATAAATTGCAAAAACATACTAAATGTTTACTGGCGCATGGCAAAAGGTTGACTTTGGCTGAGTTATTCAAGATGAGTGCTAAATGAAGATAAGTAAGGTGCTGGGCTACCAGGTTCTAGATTCCAGGGGCAGACCAACGGTGGCGGCATCAATTTCACTAACTGATGGCACAACCCACACCGCACGCGTTCCCTCTGGCGCTTCAACCGGAGTGCATGAAGCAAAGGAGTTACGTGATATTGGTGGTGAGTACTCTGAAGTTTTTTATGCTGGCCTTTCGGTTTGGCAAGCAGTTGAAAATATAAACCGAGTAATCGCACCCTGCTTAGTTGAGGAGTTAATTGATTTAGCAGCGGTAGATAATCTGTTAGTTGATTTAGACCCTTCTGCAGATCACGCCAAGCTAGGAGCGAATGCAACTCTTGCTGTTTCCTTGGCGGCTAGCATCGCTGCGGCACACTCACAAAATAGATCACTAGCTAGATACTTTCAACCAGAGTCAGAATTAAATATTCCAATGCCGATGGTCAATATTCTTTCTGGTGGTGCCCATGCTAATGAAGCGATGGATATTCAAGATCTATTGATCGTGCCAATAGGCGCCACCTCATTTACGCAAGCACTTTCTTGGATCGTAGCAATACGTGAGACTGCAGCTGAATTGGGAAGAATGTCTGGGTTTGTTACTAATTTGATTGCTGATGAGGGTGGTTTAGCAATTCCTTTTGATTCAGTCGAAAAGGCCTGTCAATTTGTAATTAACGCAATAGAAGCATGTGGGCTGAAAGCAGGTGATCAAGTGAGCTTGGCCTTAGATGTAGCTTCTACTCAATTCTTTCAAAATGGTGTATATAATTTGAGAAATGCAAAGAAGATCTTTTCTTCTGAACAATTTGTCACATACATCAATGATTTAGTATCAAATTATCCAATAGTCTCAATAGAAGATCCATTTGCAGAAGATGATTGGATCACATGGCAAAAATTTGTACAGATTGCACCGAAGAAACTTCAAGTTTTAGGTGATGATCTATTGACCACAAATCTGACTAGACTAAATCGGGCAATTGATGAAAAAAGCGCAAATTCAATATTGATCAAAGCCAATCAAAATGGATTAGTCACCTCAACATTGAATGTGTTAAAGCAGGCAAAAGCAAATAACTTTAAAACCGTAGTATCAGCACGATCTAGAGAGAATGAGGATTCATGGTTAGCTGACTTAGCAACTGGCTGGGCAGCTGGCCAAATCAAAGTTGGCTCTACCCACGGAAGTGAAAGAAATTCGAAGTGGAACAGATTGCTTGAACTTGAGGTTATTGAAGAAACTAAGTTTTTGAATCCATATATTTAATGTGAATGGCGCGGTACGTAGTCGCCAGTACTACCAACTAGAAAATCTAGGTCAGCCCCAAGGTGAGCTTGTTGAACATGCTCAATATAGATTTTGGTCCAACCACGATCTGCCTTTGGTTTTGGCGGAATCCAAGCAGCTTTTCTCTTTGCTAACTCTTGATCAGATATTAATAAGTTTAGTTTTCTATTTGGCACATCTAACACAATTTCATCGCCATTCTCAACAAAAGCTAAAGGACCGCCTGCAGTAGATTCCGGAGAGACATGTAGAACTACAGTTCCATACGCAGTACCACTCATTCTGGCATCCGAAATCCTGACCATATCGGTAACACCTTGTTCTAGCATCTTCTTTGGCATAGGTAGGTTTCCAACCTCAGGAAAACCTGGATAACCCTTGGGTCCCGAATTTCTTAATACTAAAACAGTGTCTGCTGTAACAGGAAGACTTGGATCATCCGCGATCTTCAAATACTCTTCAATTTCATTAAATACTAGTGCTTTACCTTTATGCGTTAGTAATTTTGGCGTTGCAGCTGAGACTTTAATAATCGCGCCATTCGGAGCAAGTGAACCTCTAACTACAACAATGCCGGCACCTGCTGCTTGAAATGGTTTATTGGCTGGGGTAATAACCTCTCTGTTCCAATTCTGTGCACCATCGATATTTTCTTTTACCGTTTTACCAGTAACAGTTATGTGGTCTGTATGTATTAAATGCGAAATTTCCTTCATCACCGTTGGGACGCCACCAGCATCAAAAAACTCCTCCATTAGGAATCTTCCACTTGGCATCATATTTGCAATTACTGGAACGTCTCTACCTAACTTATCAATATCATCAAGATTAAGTGGCACACCAACTCGACCGGCAATAGCCAACAAGTGAACAACAGCGTTTGTTGAGCCGCCAATTGCAGCCAATATTCTTATTGCATTTTCAAATGCCTTTCTATTTAGAACTTTAGAAAGTCTTAAATCCTCCTCAACCATCTTCACAATTCTGCGTCCGGATAGATGAGCGAGCGCAAACTTGCGAGAATCAACTGCAGGTATTGCGGCAGCTCCTGGTAGCTGAACACCCAATGCTTCCGTTACGCATGCCATTGTTGAGGCTGTTCCCATAGTCATACAAGATCCTTGGCTTCTAGCAGAGCATGACTCCATTGCCATAAAGTCTTCAAAAGAGATCTTGCCACTTCTAACCTGCTCGCTATATTTCCAAACTAATGTGCCAGATCCAACTGCCTCACCACGATATCTGCCATTTAACATCGGTCCACCAGTAATCATTAGAGCCGGTAGATCAACACTTGCTGCTCCCATTAACAACCCAGGTGGGGTCTTGTCGCAATTTCCAAGAAGCACAACGCCATCTAGTGGATGAGATCTGATTAGTTCTTCAACCTCCATGGCCAACAAATTTCGATAAAGCATTGTGGTTGGTCGTTGCAAAGACTCACTAAGTGACATTGCTGGGAATTCCAGTGGAAATCCACCGGCCTCCCAAACGCCACGCTTCACTGCTTCTGCGACATGATCTAATGAACCATTGCAGGGATTTAATTCAGACCAAGTATTCGCAATACCAATCACTGGCCTGCCATCAAAGACATCTGGAGCATAACCTTGATTACGCAATCGCTCACGGTGGATGTAGCCACCTTTATCTTTTAATCCAAACCAGTACTGGCTACGGCGATCAAACTTTTCTTCGGTCAAACTAGCCACCATCCAATCTTTTTTTCACTCTCAATTACTGAGAATTCTCCGATGCTAGAGTTTTAGTATTCTAGTTCAAATGAGTAGAAAGTTCATCCATAACGGATGAGAAGGCAATAATGAAAAATGCGCGCCTCGGCCCGATTAATCAGGAAAAGCCTGCGGTGATTGTCCCTGATACGGAGGCGATCGACGCTCTACTTCGCCGGGTCGAGGAAGTAGTTATTGCAATACAATATGTCTGGGTTGATCACGATGCCGCAAAAAATCAATTTGGAAAAGGCCTGTCAATTAGCTCGTAGAGTTGAATCACCAACTACTTCGCCGCTTCAAAAACGGGAATGGGAGGCTGTTAGAGCTATGGTTAAGCCGCATGAAGTGGATGCGGTGATGGATCAGTTATTCTCTACTTGGGCTAGAGGAATTCTAGTTACCGATATGCACTCCTGTAACTGTAAGGATCTATTCAAGATATTGGATTAGTGCATCAAGTCCTGGTTCTTTAAGATGCAGTTCAGCGCTTTTGTTGAGAATCTCTTTTCCCATATAGCTAACTCCAAAGCCAGCCAGTTCAATCATCTCAACATCATTGGCTCCATCGCCAACAGCTACGGTCTTATCTAGAGGAATCTTGTGAGATGTGGCAAAATCTCTAAGGGCTTGAGCCTTGGCTGCTCTATCTACGACGCTTGAGGTGAGCCTGCCACTGATTTTGCCGCTAACCACTTCTAAGGTATTTGCGCGTATAAAATCAAGTTTAGTACCGGCAAATAATCGATCCAGTACATTGTGAAAACCACCCGAGACGGCTCCTATCAGGTATTCTCTGTCTCGAAGATACTTATAGAGGTTTTCAAAGCCAGGAGCAAATGAAATTTCACTCAAGACTTCATCAAAGACTGACTCAGGAAGCCCTTCAAGTAGTGCTATTCGTTGGGATAGGGCTTGCATGAAATCAATTTCTCCGCGCATAGCACTGTCTGTTACCTGCGAGACCTTGCTCCCATGTTCAGACTTTGCCGCAAGTAGGTCAATCACCTCTTGCTCAATCAGGGTTGAATCGACATCAAAGAGTATTAGTTGGTATTTCATATCAAATCACAGGCGATATCTAGCCCGACTAGTGCATCCTTCAAATCCGACGCAATGGCATCTAGATGGGCTGGGTCTAGCTCTATCTCGAGAGCCATGATCAAGCGGCCTGCCATGAATATCTCTTGTCTATCCAGAATGCTCAAAGTGAAGGGTCTTAAGGTTTTATCCAGGATCTGATTGGGAACTTGGCTTGCCGCTCCGCTTATTAGAACAATTGCTCGCGCCTTCACCGCTGAATTTTAGCGAATACTGATTAGTGACGAGGTATCTTGTCACCCTATGGAACCCTTACTGCGCTGCGAAGATGTCGAAGTATTTCGTGGAAATAAGCGCATCCTGGGCCCCATCTCCTGGCAGATTAATAGCCAGGAGAGGTGGGTAATACTTGGTCCCAATGGATCTGGAAAAACTACCTTGCTCCAACTTCTTGCTGCGCTGATTCATCCCAGTAAGGGAAGTGTTGAAGTTTTGGGCCAGAAAATGGGGTCTGTTGATGTCTTTGAATTGAGACCTCGAATTGGGTTTACCTCAAGTGCCATCATGGAGATTTTGCCAGCAGATGAAAAAGTAATTGACATTGTCTTAACAGCCGCTTATGGGATAACTGGTAGATGGCAGGAAGATTATGACCTTTGGGATGAATCTCGAGCAAAAGCGCTACTAAATATCTTTGGCGTCAGAGAGTTAGGAGAGAGGATTTTCCGCACTCTTAGCGAGGGCGAGAAGAAACGAGTACAGATTTCTAGAGCTCTAATGGCAGATCCGGAAATTCTTCTACTTGATGAACCAGCAGCCGGTCTTGATCTAGGCGGACGTGAGGATATTCTCTCCCGTATTACTTCATACACCAGTGAAGAGCGCGCACCTGCAACCGTGATAGTCACGCACCACATTGAGGAGATTCCTGCCGGAAGTACACATGCCCTTCTCCTCAAAGATGGTCAAGCTCTAAATGCCGGAGAGATAAACGAGACTCTTACAGAGGCAAATATTGAAAAGGTGTTTGGAGTTCGGGTCTCACTTTCATTCAATGGCCAGCGTTATTCTGCGGTAGCTAGAGATTAATGCTCTACTGCCTTGTTCCAGAGCCCTGGAAAGAGATTCTTCAAGAGTATCAATCTCAGATAGATGAAATTGGAATACAGTTGCAGGCAAGGGCAGATAGTGGCGAGCGCATATTGCCAGATAAGAAACATCTATTTCGCGCATTGGAGTTAGAGCCCCAGGCTGTAAAGGTGATAATTGTTGGCCAGGACCCTTACCCAAATGTCTCAGACGCGATTGGCTTATCTTTTGCTGTTCCACCCAGAAAGAGCGGATTACCAGGCTCTTTGCTCAATATTCAAAAAGAGATCATGACCGATATTGGATCAACGACCACCGCAGATGGAGACCTGACTAAGTGGACTAGTCAAGGAGTGATGCTTCTAAATCGAATTCTCACAGTTACGGCAGGACAAAGCGCATCTCACGCAGGGCTAGGCTGGCAGGAGATTACCGAAAAAATCGTTGCTCACTGCGCCGCGAAAGGCGCCATCGGCCTGCTCTGGGGCTCCAGCGCGAAAGAACTAGCCCGTCTTTTCAATCCAGATTCATTAGTCGAGGGTATTCATCCAAGTCCACTCTCAGCCCATAGAGGATTTCTTGGATCTAAGCCTTTTTCAAAAGTTAATCAAATATTGGAAAGTAAAGGTCTATCTGCCATTATCTGGTAAAACCAAACTGGCCCGGATTTCACCGAGCCAGTTTGCCAATCGCTATTTCGGATTAAGAAACCCAGCTGTTGATCGGGCTAGTCAAGAAGTAGATCACGAATAGGCCTGCCGTAAGAAGCAATAATGGATGAAGTTCCCTGCTTCTTCCTTGCAAGTATCTGATGACTACAAAAGAGACAAATCCTGCGCCAATACCTACTGTGATGCTATAGGTAAATGGCATCAAAATGATGGTTAGGAAGGCTGGTATGGCAATTCCATAATCCTCCCAGTCAATGGACTTGACCTGAGTCATCATCAAGAAACCGACGATGACCAAAGCCGGGGTTGCTGCCTCATAAGGAATGATGGCAACTAGTGGAGATAGGAAGGTTGTGAGCAGGAATAACAATCCAGTGACAACTGAAGCTAGACCAGTTCTGGCACCTTCGCCAACGCCTGATGCCGATTCAATATATGAAGTATTTGAAGAGACTCCAGCAGCGCCACCTGCGACAGCAGCAAGTGAGTCAACAAGGAGGATGCGATCTGAATTTGGAGGAGTTCCATCCTTATCATTTAGACCAGCTTCTTGTCCGATAGCTGTCATCGTTCCCATGGTGTCAAAGAAGTCAGCCAGAAGAAGCGTGAAGACCAAGAGCAGGGCAGCAATAATCGGGACGCGCTCAAATGAACCAAAGAGGTTAAATGAACCAAGAAGGCCAAAGTCTGGGGCTGCAACCACGGCTTCAGGAAAAGCTGGTAGGTTTAGGTTCCAGCCTTTTGGATTTACGTTTCCAGTTGCTCCGTCAAATAGCGGTCCAATCTTAAAGGCGCTCTCAAGAGCGACAGCAAGGGCAGTTGAAACTATGATTCCAAGTAGAAGGGCTGCTTTGACTTTTTTCACCAGCAAACCGATAGTCAAGAAGAGGCCGAAAGCAAAGACAACTACTGGCCAACCAACTAACTCACCGTTATTCCCAAGCATTACTGGAACCGGGCCTGAGCCGGTACGACGTACGAATCCGGCATCGACTAGACCAATGAGGGCGATAAATAATCCGATACCAACTGAGATAGCTAGCTTTAGCTGAGTTGGAACTGCGCGAAACACGGCGGTTCTAAATCCAGTTAGCACTAGAACTGTGATGATAATTCCTTCAAGAACGATAAGACCCATGGCATCTGCCCAGGTCATCTTGGAGGCAATACCAACAGCCACGAAGGTGTTTAGGCCAAGGCCAGTCGCAATTGCAAGGGGGAAGTTAGCAACAACTCCCATCAGAATGGACATGACTCCAGCAATTAACGCCGTTGCTGCTGCAACTAGCGCTAGATTTGGAGCATCTCCGCCTCCGAGAAACTTTCCGTCTCCATCTTTTGCCAAACCGATGATGAGAGGATTGAGAGCGACGATATAGGCCATCGTAAAGAAGGTAACTACACCGCCGCGGACTTCCTGGGCTACTGATGAGCCCCTCTGCGAGATTTTGAAGTATGAATCGAGCATGCTCTTCCTTTTCATCCCAATGAAGGGATGTCGCTAATTTTTTAACGGTGGTGGTTGCGACACCGTGTGGAGGCAGTCCACAAGCCGAGGGGAGTGGCCTTAATCTATTACTTACCCCTTGGTAATTCGGGAAACGACACCAAAGCCTGCGGCAATTGCATAGCCAATAAGCAGGGCAAAGAGGGCTGTTCCAAGCCCTACTCGCCCACCTAAGGCCCACCCACCTAGCAACACTGAGACCTCAATTGCCGTCCTGACGATTCCTATGGAGATGCCACTTCGTCGGTGAAGCGAGGTCATCCATCCATCCCTTGGCCCGGGTCCTAGCGCGCAGGTGATGTAGAGAGCAGATCCAAACCCAATCAAGGCAATGCCTGTAAATACGTAGACAAGTTTTAAGACAAAAGGGTCTGGGGTTGGAATCAAGGCAATGCCTACGTCAATTCCAATTGCAATAACAATGATATTTGCAACCGTTCCAAATCCTGGCATCTCCTTTAATGGAATCCAGAGCAAAAGCACAATACAGCTGATTAGAAATGTTGCACTACCAACTGAAATCGATGCTTTAGTGGCAACTCCTTGCGCAAGGACAGACCAGGGAGCATTTCCTAGCTCTGAAATGATAATCAAGCTTTCGCCAATTCCAAATATGAAGAGGCCGAATGTGAGAATTGAGATTCGTGAGATTGAGAGATCCCAGCGATGAGCGGCGCTCCATGGGGCACTTGGTATGGTCTTATGAGGTCTTAATGCATTCAACAATCTTTTCACTTTCTTACATTACACCATCAGTGCTATAGACTTGTGGCATGTTCATTGGACTTGGAACGATAATAAATATCGTAGCTATAGTTGCTGGGGCATCAATCGGTGTTCTGCTTGGAAATATGATGAGCGAGAAGACTCGCAATTTAGTCACCGATCTCTTAGGTGCCATTACTTTGGTCGCAGCAGCTGGCGCAATAAAGGCGCTCTGGGATCAGGATTTTGTTAATGCACTTCCGCAAGGCTCACCGCTTCTAGTACTGCTTGCATCCCTGCTCCTTGGAGGACTAATTGGCTCACTTCTTAGGATTGAGGATCGTTTAGAGTCATTGGGAATCAAACTTAAGTCCCGTTTCGATAAAGGTGGTGCCTCTCCATTTGTTGAAGGATTTGTCAGCGCCTCCCTACTATTTGCCGTTGGACCTCTTGCGATTCTAGGAAGCATCAGCGATGGCATGTCTACTGGAATTGAGCAACTTACCCTAAAGAGTATGCTCGATTTCTTTGCATCGATAGCCTTTGCGGCAGCACTAGGCTGGGGAGTAGCGCTATCAGCACTTCCTGTGGGCGTCTATCAATTTGGCTGGACTGCAATCGGTTTTGCTCTGGGAGCGATTCTTGATTCCTACCAAGTCAGCGCGATGACTGCCACGGGAGGAGTTCTCCTTCTTGCAATTGGGTTAAAGCTTTTGAAGATCAAAGTCATTGCTATTGGCAATTTACTTCCAGCCTTAGCCCTTGCTCCCCTCTTTGCTCTCCTGGGGAGAGCGTTCTGATCTACTGAAAAGGAAGCGGCTCACTAGATTGATGCCCTGCTCCAGAGTTTCCGGCAGTAACCTTTCGCATATGATGGCGGCGACATAGAACCTCATATGCCACCTCATTTGCTGCATTGGTATCGCCAACAACAACCTGTTCGCCCTCTGTCACCATAATGCCGCCCACAGTTCTAGCGTTATGGGTAGCTCTTCTGCCACACCAACAGAGCGCCTCTACCTGCAGGGGCTGAACCCGATCGGCAAGTTCTATCAGCCTGGCAGAGCCTGGAAAGAGTTTGGTGCGAAAATCGGTAAGGATTCCAAAAGCATAAACCTCTATTCCCAGGCCATCAGCAATGTGAGCTAGCTGTTCTACCTGCTCTGGGGAATAAAACTGAGCCTCATCACAGATCACATAATCGATACGCCTTCCCGTCGAGAGTTGGTCGACTACAAACCTATGTAGATCCATCTCCATAGAGACTTCAAGTGCTTCGGAAGTCAATCCAAGGCGTGAGGAAATCTTTCCACTTCCTGCCCGGTCACGATTGGTAAAGAGTAGTCCGGCCCGCCCGCGGCTCTGATGATTATGAGCAGTTTGCAGCGCTAGCGTTGATTTACCGCTATCCATGGTTCCGCAGTAATAAATTAACTCAGCCATTTTATCACTTCCGATACCTATGCCTTAAGTAGCGAGATTATTGCGACATCGCTATGGGTATCCCTAAGTATTTTGCGACCCTGCAGGAATTCAATTTCCAGCATGAATAAGTGAGCCACTATTTTCGCTCCAGTTAGGGACACTAGGTCATGGCAGGCAAGAGCGGTTCCGCCAGTGGCTAATACATCGTCGACGATAACCACATTATCCGTGGGCTCCAAAAGGTCCTTATGGATCTCTAAGGCATCAAATCCATATTCCAAGGCATATTCTTTGCGATAAACATCACGAGGCAACTTGCCTGGCTTTCTCACAGTAACAAAGCCAATCTCTAATGCCTTGGCAATCGCTCCACCCAAAATGAATCCTCGGCTTTCTATACCAACGATGGCATCAATATCCCTATTCAATCCGCGAATGAAGCGGGCAAATTCATCTATCACTAATGCAAAGCCTGGACCATCAGCAAGTAGAGGGGTTATGTCTTTAAAGAGAATGCCCGACTTTGGATAGTTAGGGACATCTGCGATTAGAGATAAGGCCCTATCTAAAGGGGTATGGTTATCTGGAGCCACGGTGGGAGCGTATCTATAAAAACGTGTCCGAGAGGGGACTTGAACCCCTAATCCCTTTTTGGGAACTAACACCTCAAGCTAGCGCGTCTGCCAATTCCGCCACCCGGACAATGCGGGCATACTTTAGCCCATGAGACTCACCGATGCCCAACGCCACGAACTAGAGAGCGATGTTGTAAAACTCTGCCAAGAGTTGATTCAGATTCCCAGCGTTAATTTTGGGGAAGGCAAGGGCGATGAGAAAGCTGTAGCGCGATATGTAGTTGCCAAGATGAAGGAGGTTGGCATCGAGAGCCAGGTATATGAGAGTGCGCCAAATAGATGCTCCGTTGTTGCCAGAATCGAAGGAAGAGATAAGTCAAGACCAGGTTTAGTAGTTAATGGCCATTTAGATGTTGTTCCAGCAAATGTCTCTGATTGGTCAGTAGATCCTTTCTCTGGCCTCATTAGGGACGGTTGCATCTGGGGCCGCGGCGCCGTTGATATGAAGAATATGGATGCCATGATGCTTGCAGTCATAAGGCTCTGGGCTAGATACAAGTATCAACCCGACAGGAGCATCCTAATTGTCTTTTTCGCTGATGAAGAAGCTGGTGGCATATACGGATCTAGATGGATGGCAGAGAATCACCCTGAAGTCTTTGCTGGATGCAGCGAAACTATTTCGGAAGTGGGCGGCTTCTCTGTAACTCTCGCATCAGGTAAACGCATTTACGCCATAGAAACCTCTCAAAAGGGAATTGAGTGGATGAAGTTAACTGCCGTCGGCGTCGCTGGTCATGGCTCGATGATTAATAATGCTAATGCCATAACTCGTCTAACTGAAGCTGTAGTAAGAATCGGTAACTTCGCCTGGCCACAGAGAATAACAAGAACTAGCGATCTATTCTTCCAAATAATCTCAGAGATCACCGGAAAACCCTATGATCGAAATAATCTACAGCCACTCATTGATGAGGTTGGACCCATGGGCAAAATGATTGGAGCAACTCTATGCAATACAGCCAATCCCACAATGTTAGAGGCAGGCTATAAAGCCAATGTGATTCCCCAGAGCGCAAGCGCAGTTGTTGACGGAAGAACACTTCCAGGCTACGAGAGAGAGCTTCTGGAAACGGTGGAATCATTAGTGGGAGAGCATGTCAAGGTGGAGAGTTTAGTCTCTGACATCCCCCTAGAGGTTGAATTCGGTGGCCCATTGGTTGACGCCATGATTGCAGCCATTAGGTCAGAAGATCCAGAGGGAATTCCAATCCCATATCTATTAAGTGGTGGAACTGATAACAAAGCCTTAGCAAAACTTGGGATCATCGGCTATGGATTTAGTCCATTAAAACTGCCGCCAGATCTTGACTTCACAGGGCTCTTTCACGGAATCGATGAGCGAGTGCCCATAGATTCACTACAATTTGGCGCAAGAACTCTCTTTCACTTTCTAGTTAATGCCTAGTTTGCACTGATTTCATCCAACGCTTCCCGCACTAGAACCGGAAGGGTCACAGACTCAGCACTTAGCGCTCCGCGCAATTGCGCCCCAGTCCTTGCTCCAATAATTGCTGAACAAACTCCCTGGCGATCACGAACCCAGGCAAGTGAGACTTCCATTGGCGATAGTCCGAGACCATCTGCTGCAACGATCAGCGCCTCAACTATCTTCCTTGATCGCTCATCTAGGTAAGGCTCAATAAAGGATGAGAAATGCGGAGATGCCCCTCTGGAATCGGAGGGAAGCCCTGAGCGATACTTGCCAGTTAGCACTCCGCGTCCTAGAGGAGACCAAGCCAGGACCCCGACGCCAAGCTCTATGGAAGCCGGCAATATCTCGCGTTCAATTCGTCGGTTAAGTAGTGAGTACTCATTTTGAGTGCTGATAATTTGCGCTTTTCCAAAAATCGGATTTTGAAGCGTTACTGCTCTGGCTAATTGCCAACCCGCAAAGTTTGAGATTCCGGCATACCTGGCCCTGCCGGTGCTGACTGCGTAATCCAAAGCGCTTAAAACCTCTTCAAGGGGGGTTCTCTCATCCCAAGCGTGAATCTGCCAGAGATCTACATAGGCGCTTCTTAAATGCGTAAGAGATCGATCAAGATCTGCGATGAGAGATGTTCTAGAGTTGTCAACGATTCTATCGCCACCTCTAAAGGAAATTCCAGCCTTGGTCGCTATCACTACCTGATCCCTGGGAACCATAACTCCGATGAGGCCCCCAAGGACGCGCTCAGCATCACCATTGCCATAGATCGTAGCGGTGTCAATGAAATTTCCACCCTCATCAAGGAAGAAGCGCAGTTGCTCAGCTGCCTCATGTTCATCAGTGTCGCGTCCCCAGGTCATAGTTCCTAGTGCCAGACGGGAGACTCTAACCCCGCTTCGACCCAACTGACGCAACTCCATGTTATGACCCTAGCAAAGATAATTCAAAAAGAAGTGTAGGCCTTTAAGAGATAATCTTCAGGCTATGACGACATTCCTCCTACTGCGTCATGCCCATTCGACGGCCAACAGCGCCGGAATTCTTGCTGGGCAAATTGAGGGGATCGGCCTGTCAAAAGATGGCAAGACGCATGCAAGAATGCTTGAAAAATCAATCCAGGATCTAAAGTTTGATCGAATCATCTCAAGTCCCATGCAACGCTGTCTTGAGACAGTAGAAGCGGTCGCGAAATCCAGAAAGAAGAGAGTCTATTTAGATAGGCGCCTGAGGGAAATGGATTATGGAGCTTGGAGCGGGAAGAAGCTCTCATCCTTGAGTCGGAAAGGAGATTGGAAAGTTATTCAAAAGAGCCCAAGCTCCTTTAGATTTCCGCAGGGAGAGAGTTTTGAAGAATTGGAGCGGCGCTTGGAATCGCTCTTGAAGGATCTTTCCAAGAAGTATCCCAAGGAGCGTATCCTGCTAATCACTCATGGCGATGTGATCAAGATTGCCGCTTCTCTAACAGTTGGGGCCGGGTTAGATAATTTCCAGAAATTCGCGGTAGATCCCTGTTCGCTCACTACGCTCTCTTGGGGGAAGAATCACCGAATTCTCCATAGCTTCAACCAGAAGGTTGTCTCTCTCAAGAAGAGCAAGAAGAGAACTCGTCTTGCTGGCAACGCATTAGGCGGCTCAAAAGATGTGGCTTAGACGAATCTATGATCTTGATGAGGTTGATCGCTTCGTCCTTGGCACAGTCGGACTACCTGGAGAGCGTGAGTTCTATATCCAAGTAAGAAAGGCCGGCCAGGTTCTCTCCTTTGCGCTAGAAAAAGGCCAGGCTCAAGCCCTCGTCGATCGCTACAAGGAGATGCTTCGTGAGGCTAAGAGCTCTCATGGAGCGGCCCCGCGCGATAACGAGCCTTTGGATACGCCTATTGAATCTGAATTCACTTTAGGAGTCATGGCTCTAACATGGCAGACTGATTCTCAGATGATCAGATTTGAAGGTCAAGCAATTGTTGGCGACCAAGGGGAGGAAATCATCTATCACGAACTGGCAAGTGATGAGCTAGAAGGCGCTCCGCCAATCTTGAGAATCAGAATTACAACTACACAGGCCCGAAGTTTCATAGAGCGGGCTACAAGCGTTATCAAGGCCGGGCGTGTGACATGCATGTTCTGTGGGGCTCCAATCAACGCCAATGGCCATACCTGCCCCAGAATGAATTAGATGCTAAGCAGGCAGGATCTGTCGGCAGGGACGTTGCTAGTTGAAGGCAGATTAGTTGAGGCTTCAAATGCCACCCTCTTTGGCAAAGTAACAGACGGGATGGGAGTTTCATATCCTGTCGTCTACAAACCAATCGCTGGCGAGAGAGCGCTTTGGGACTTTGCGGACGGGAACCTGGCTTCAAGAGAGTACGCAGCATTTCTGGTGAGCGAATATGGAGGATTTCACTGCGTCCCATCGACTGTATTCAGGGATGGCCCATTTGGGCTAGGAGTGGTTCAAGAATGGATTGAGATTGAGCAGGACTTAGATGTTATTGCAATCGGCCAGCAAGAAAGTTTGCCAATTCGAAATCTAGCTCTATTTGATGTAGTCATCAACAATTCAGATAGAAAATTCGGTCACATCCTGCCAACTTCCAACAGTCGAATCCTTGGATGTGATCACGGCCTAACTTTTCACAAGGATTTCAAGTTAAGGACCGTCCTCTGGCAATTTGCCGGGCGAGAATTGAATCAGAGGGAACTTGAGCAATTAGGAGAACTAGGGCTCTGGATACAGGATCAAGGTGAAGCACTTCTCAAAGGTTTGATCACTATGGAGGAACGAGAGGCGTTAGGAAAGAGAGTCGAGGCTCTCATTTCTGATGGATTTCCTTATCCATCCCAGGGTTGGCCAGCGGTGCCCTGGCCTCCGGTATGAAAACCGAGTATCAAGTTGCGGGCATTTGTAGGCTAGGTCCATGCTCTCTTGGCCCGATCGCTACATGCCACCCGCCCCCAAGGAGATAATCCATCCTGAGTTAAATCTCCTCGATTCCTTCCAGAGAAGAAAAATCCCCCTTTCAGGGGATGAGATCTCAATATATGTCTGTGGCATTACCCCCTACGACGCCACCCATATGGGACATGCTGCAACCTACCTAACTTTCGACCTGGTTCATAGATATCTCAAGGCTAGCGGCAAAAGAGTTATTCTCGTCCAAAATGTTACCGATATCGATGACCCACTTCTGGAGCGAGCAAGTAAAGATCGTCAGGATTGGAGTGATCTTGCACAAAGTCAGATAGAGCTCTTCCGTGAAGATATGACCTCACTAAGTGTATTACCTCCAACTGCCTATCGCGGCGTTATTGAGGCAATAGATGAGATCATCGATCTAGTCTCTGATTTCATCAAGAGTGGCAAGGGCTATCAAATAGATGGTGACATTTATCTTGATCTGGCCCAAGTAGATGGGGCAATTTCAAATCTCCCGCTATCTCCTGATCAGGCTCTGCAAATTTTCCAAGAACGAGGGGGAGATCCATCAAGAGTTGGAAAGCGCCATCCACTAGATCCTCTTTTGTGGAAGGCTCGAAGGGGCGATGATCCGTTCTGGCCGGCGCCATTTGGTGAAGGTAGGCCAGGTTGGCATATTGAATGCACTTCTATTGCCCTTAAGAATCTTCCAAGAGCCACTGTCACCTCGATTAGCCTACAAGCTGGGGGATCGGATCTGATGTTTCCCCACCACTACATGACTGGGATTCAGGCAAAGGCTCTTACTGGAATCGAATTTGCTTCCTGTTACGCCCATACCGGGATGATTGGTCTAAATGGCGAGAAGATGAGCAAGAGCAAAGGCAATTTAGTATTTATTTCAAAGCTTCGCCACGAAGGCGTTTCCCCTGCGGTGATTCGCATCGCTCTACTGAAGCAGAAGTATTCAATTGATCGCATGTGGAGCGAAGAATTAATTCATGAGGCAGAAGAATTTCTGGCAAAGATTCTAAGCGCTCTCTCCAGGCAGGAAGTAGCCCCTGCGCTCCAAGTGATACAAGCGATGGTGAAGGCTTTAGCAGATGATCTTGATACACCAAAAGTCTTTGAACTTCTAAGCTCTTGGTGCGAGAGAACCGAGGGCGGAGAAGTCGGAGGCAGCGCCGGTGAAATCTCACGAGCGTTAGATACCTATCTAGGGATTGTTCTCTAGATTCCAGGGTTTCGACGCAGGAATCTCTCTACCTCTCTTGCAATACTTTCACCTGAAACCTCGGGTAACTCTGCAGCATCTTTGGAGCTTTCAAGCCGTCTTACATAATCGCCCACTTCAGAATCGTCGGCTGCCATTTGATCCACCTGGCTCTCCCAAGACTTAGCGCGCTCGGGCAAGTCTCCATGTGAAATGGTGATTTCCAAAAAATCTTCTAGAGCATGTATTAGGGCAAGCGCTGCCTTAGGGCATGGCGGAGTTGCTACATAGTGCGGTACCGCCGCCCATAGGGATATGGCATCTATGCCTCTTCGATAAGCCTCAGCTTGGAGTACTCCGACAATTCCGGTGGGTCCTTCATACTTTGAGATTTCAAGGCTAAAACGCTCCGAGACTTCAGGATGTGATGCACTTATTGCCACCGCAATTGGCCTTGAATGAGGGGTATCGGCAAGAAGTGCGCCCATAGAGATCACCATGGAAACTTCATAATCATCTGCCAGATCCAGTAGATCTGCCACAAAACTCTTCCAGCGCATCGATGGTTCAACGCCTCTGATGATCAGAAAGTCGTGTGCCAGTGCTGGAGCGCTAACTGCATAAACGATGGTGTTAGGCCAAATAATCTGCCTGATATTGCTCTCATCAATCTTTATTTGCGGCCGATTAACCTGAAAATCGTAGTAATCCTGGCTATCCATAATGGCGATCTGTTGGTGAGACCAGATTGTCAAAAGATGAGTGATTGCAGCCGACGCAGACTCAGCAGCATCGTTCCAGCCTTCAAAAGCAGCTATCAAGATAGGGTTTCGAAGGTTGAAGGCGCTTTCACTGAGTTGCATAAGCAGAGCCTACGATAAACTCTAGCCAGTGAGGGTATTGAAATCTAAAGAGCCTAGTTCGCTCCGCCTTGCCCTAGCCAAGCGCGTCGTAATTGCAGATGGCGCGATGGGAACGATGATCCAGGCGGCCAACCCTTCCCTTGCGGACTTCCAAGGACTGGAGGGCTGCAATGAAATCCTAAATGTTACCCGCCCTGATTTGATCGCAGATATCCATCGTCAATATCTTGCAGCTGGAGTAGATGCAGTTGAGACAAATACCTTTGGCGCTAATTTAGCCAATTTGGGCGAATATGACATCCCATCAAGGATTTATGAATTAGCCCAAGCTGGAGCAAGTATTGCTCGCAAAGTGGCGGATGAATTTACTCTTTCAAGTGGCCGACCCAAGTGGGTCTTAGGATCTTTAGGTCCTGGAACCAAACTTCCCACCCTTGGCCATATTACTTATCAAGAGCTGCGCGTGGCCTATCAAGAGGCTTCCAGGGGGTTAATTGATGGCGGAGTTGATGCGCTCCTGATTGAAACAACTCAGGACTTACTCCAAGCCAAAGCAGCGGTCAATGGCGCAAGAGCTGCGGTTGAAAAATCCGGTAAAGACATAGTGATTATTGCCCAGGTTACAGTGGAGACTACCGGCACCATGTTGCTTGGCTCTGAGATCTCAGCTGCACTATCCTCACTGCAATCCCTGGGCGTTGATCTAGTTGGAATGAATTGCGCAACTGGTCCTGCGGAAATGAGTGAGCACTTAAGGACTTTGAGTAAGAGCAGCCCAATTGGGATTTCAGCCATGCCTAATGCCGGCCTTCCAGTTTTGAAAGATGGAGGGGCTTACTACCCCCTCGGACCTGCGGAATTGGCTACATCCCTGCATCAATTCGTTAAGGATTACTCAGTAGGTCTTATCGGAGGATGCTGCGGCACTACCCCCGAGCATCTAGCTGCGGTAGTCGAGAAGATTCACGGGCAAAGTTTGAAGGAACGGAATTTTCTTGATGAACCAGGGGCTTCATCTCTCTATCAATTTGTGCCATTTAGACAGCAGAATACTTATCTAGCTATTGGGGAGCGGACCAACGCCAATGGTTCGAGGGCCTTTAGAGATGCCCTACTTGCCGAAGATTGGCAAAAATGTGTCGATATCGCGAAAGATCAAATCAGAGAAGGAGCTCATATGCTCGATCTCTCAGTTGATTATGTCGGACGGGATGGCGTCAAAGATATGCGCGAGCTTGCTTCGCGCTTTGCTACCGCAACCACGCTACCGATTGTTCTTGATTCAACCGAACCCGCAGTCATAAAAGCAGGACTTGAATCACTAGGTGGCAGATGTGTGATCAATTCTGTTAACTACGAAGATGGTGATGGAGCAGATTCTCGATTCGCTCGAATCATGCCGGTTGCCAAAGAACATGGAGCAGCGCTAATCGCTCTAACGATCGATGAAGAAGGACAGGCTAGAAGCGCTGAATGGAAGTTAAGAGTCGCCAGGCGCTTAATAAGCGATCTTAATGGAAAATGGGGAATTAGAACTTCAGATATCATCATTGATTGCTTGACCTTTCCCATAGCGACAGGACAGGAGGAAACGCGAAAAGATGGTTTGGAAACCATCAATGCAATTGCTCAACTAAAAAGGGAGTTTCCCGCCGTTCAAACCACTCTTGGAGTAAGCAACATCTCCTTTGGTCTAAAACCAGCAGCGCGTATTGTGCTTAATTCGGTTTTCCTGGCAGAGGCGGTAAAGGCAGGACTTGATAGCGCCATTGTTCATCCATCAAAGATTTCCCCTATGGCCCGCATCCCTGAGGAGCAGAGGCAAGTAGCCCTTGACTTGATCTACGATCGCAGAAAATTTGAAGGCGATACTTGCATCTACGACCCGTTGGCAAAGCTTTTAGAGCTCTTTGCCGGAGTTGAAGTTACCTCAACTCGCCAATCAAGAACTGCAGAGCTCGCTGCTTTGCCGATAGAGAAGCGTTTAGTTCGAAGAATCATTGATGGAGAGAAGGCTGGCCTCGAGTCTGACCTTGATCAAGCAAGACTTGGCGGTATTGCCCCTCTGGTAATTATCAATGACTTTCTACTTGAAGGAATGAAGGAGGTGGGAGAGCTATTTGGCAGAGGCGAGATGCAGCTTCCTTTCGTGCTCCAATCTGCCGAGGTCATGAAGGCCGCTGTTGCTCTACTTGAGCCGCATATGGAAAGAAGTGATACCAGTGATCGTGGCTCTATTCTCCTGGCAACAGTCAAGGGCGATGTACATGATATTGGAAAGAATCTGGTAGATATTATCCTGACCAACAATGGCTATCGCGTGGTTAATATCGGAATCAAGCAAACAATTAATCAAATTATCGATTCTGCTCAGGAGTCTGAGGTAGATGTAATCGGAATGAGTGGACTGCTCGTTAAATCAACGGTGATCATGAAGGAAAATCTAGAGGAGCTGGATAAACGAGGAATGGCCGAGAAGTGGCCGGTGATTCTTGGCGGAGCTGCTCTTACGCGAACCTTCGTCGAAACGGATCTAGCGCAAACCTTTCCTGGAACAGTGCGATATGCCAGAGATGCCTTTGAAGGATTATCGCTAATGGAAACCATGATGGGAGTCAAGAAGGGTGTTGCCGGGGTGCGGCTACCTCCCCTGAGAGAGCGACGCACTAGAGTTGTTTCAGTTGATGCACCACTTACAACCGATACCACTAGAAGTGATGTGGCATCCGATAATCAAGTTCCTTCCGTCCCTTTCTATGGCTCAAGAGTTGTCAAGGGGATCGCCCTTGCTGATTACAGCTGGATGCTTGATGAACGTGCGCTCTATGTGGGGCAATGGGGGCTCAAGTCAGAGCGCGGCGAATACGACAAGATGGTTGAAAACCAAGGAAGACCAAGGTTAAGGGCGCTTCTTAATGAAGCCCTTGCTAAGGGATGGATCAACGCCGCAGTTGTTTATGGCTATTTTCCATGTTATAGCGAGGGAAATGACTTAGTCATCTTGCACCACGAAGGGGAGAGCAAGAACAGAGAGAGGCTTAGATTTAGCTTCCCCCGCCAAAGGCGAGATAGAAGACTCTGCTTAAGCGACTTCTTCAGAAGCAAAGAATCAGGCGAGATTGATGTAGCTGCCTTCCATGTTGTCACCATGGGCCAGTCTGTTAGTGAAGCAACAGCAAGGCTCTTTGCCGCTAATGAATATCGCCAGTATCTAGAACTACATGGCCTTAGCGTGCAATTAACCGAGGCTCTAGCTGAGCATTGGCATGCACGTATTCGCTCTGAAATGGGCTTTGCAGGCGATGACAGTGGAGAATTACCTGAGATTCTCGATCAAGGCTATCGTGGCTCCAGATACAGCTTTGGATATCCTGCCTGTCCAGATCTTGAGGCTCAGGTGCAGCTCTGTCAACTTCTAGGACCAGATCGTATTGGAGTTGAGTTGTCAGAGGAATTTCAATTACATCCTGAACAGAGCACTTCAGCAATTATTGTGCATCATCCTGAGGCAAAGTATTTCAATGCAAATTAGCAATTTCCCCTTTAAAGCAGTGCTCTGGGATATGGATGGAACCTTAATTGATAGTGAACCAATCTGGATTGCCGAAGAGCGCAAACTTATGGACTCTCTTGGGGCAACATGGAGTGATGATGACGCCCTATATTGCATCGGCGGTCCAAAGAACCGAGTCGATGCCTATATGCGATCCAAGTTGCCAATGGACAGACGGGGCGAGTTTGAAGAACTAGCTTTATCTAAGATTCTGTTTGAAACAATGGCGCGACGCCTAGGTTCTCAAATCCCTTTTGCCCCAGGAGCAAAAGATTTGATCGATCAGATGGAGCAGATGCAAATACCTATGGCTTTAGTAACTGCCTCCACTAGAGAGATTATGGATGCAGCTTTAGCAAGCATCGCAGGTGGATACTTCAGAACCACTATTTCAGATCATGATGTTGAAAGACCAAAGCCCGACCCTCAAGGCTATCTTCTCGCCGCTTCAAGGATAGGGGTTGCGATTGAGGAGTGTTTAGTAATAGAGGATTCGATCACGGGAGCAGCGGCGGCAATTTCATCCGGTGCCTATCTGCTTGGAATCACTCGCTCAGGGCCATTGCCAGAGGGCGAGAAAGTTCGCCACGTTAAGAGCTTGATAGCTTTGGATCTATCAGGAATAGTTCAACTCTTTCAACCGCTACTAGTAGAGAATCGATGAGCAAATGCAGGTAATAGGTTCAGGACCTTTTAAGGAAGGCGATCGCGTGCAACTAACCGATGGCAAGGGAAAGATGTACTCCTTTTATCTGGCTAAAGGAGCGCAGTGGCACTCCCATAAGGGATGGATAGACCACGATTCAATTATTGGAGTTAGTGAAGGAACCACCCTGCTAAGCAATAGTGGAACCCAGTATCAGGTGATGCGACCACTGCTTAATGACTATCTACTCTCGATGCCTCGAGGGGCCGCCATCATTTATCCCAAAGACTCTGCAGTGATTGTGGGATATGCCGATATCTTCCCCGGAGCTAAAGTATTGGAGGCCGGTGCTGGAAGCGGGGCTCTTTCTATCTCACTTCTTAGAGCCATTGGCGAGAAGGGCCAACTAACATCTTTTGAAGCTCGTGATGAATTCCTAGAAAATGCTCGAGGCAATGTGAGGAATTACTTCGGCAACCTGCCAAGTAATTGGAAGTTGATACATGGACGAGTCGAGGAAGGATCGTTTAAAAGCGAATTTGATCGGGTCATCTTTGACATGCTTGCGCCCTGGGATTGCTTAGAGAGCGCCTTTAAGGCCCTTATTCCCGGAGGAGTTCTCTGCTGCTATGTAGCAACGACTACTCAACTTTCCAAGACAGCAGAGGCGATTAGAGCCAGCTCTGATTTCTCAGAGCCTGAAAGCTTCGAAACTCTTCTGCGGCCTTGGCATCATGAAGGCTTAGCGGTCAGACCTATGCATTCGATGAATGCCCACACTGGCTTCTTGCTCTTTACCAGAAAGCTTGCCATGGGCAATTCGCCAATAAGGCGAAAGCGAAGACCAAGCAAGTCAAATAGTGATCTAATCGATGAGGCTTAAGCCACATCAATTAGATCAACGACAAAAATCAGAGTCTCATTAGGTGCAATCGGGCCGCCACCTGCTGCCCCGTAACCTAGATCTGGCGGGATTATGAGAAGACGGCGACCTCCTACTGCCATTCCAGGAATTCCTTGCTGCCAGCCAAGAATCACTCCACTTAATGGAAATGTTGCTGGCTGCCCACTCCAGGAAGTTTCGACGATCTCACCAGTTGACCAAGCCATAAGTGTGTAGTGAACTGTCAGGGTTGAGCCCTCTGCTGCAACTTTGCCAGAGCCAGTAATCACATCTTCGGTGATTAGAGCTGTGGGAGGATTTCCCGAAGGAGATGAAATCGTGGGGGCAGAACCTGCGTTACCACCTATCTCGACATATTGATTGGCCACACTTCCCCCGGAATTTTGACTCTCCTGGCCTCTTGGGCCATTTGATGGAGCTCCGCCATCTGTGGTGCAGGCGGAGAGTGAGATTGCAAGTGCAAGGCTTGAAAGAATGGCGATCCATGGGCTGGGTTTCATGGCACCAGCCTAGCAATTGCCTTATTGCCCGCTAATCTCATCTCTATGTCGAGCGCAAAGACGGAGCGATTGGTCAATCTGACCATGGCCCTGCTTGCCTCAAGACGCTATATGCAAAAGAGTGAAATCTTTAGAAGAGTTGCTGGTTATAGCGGAACTCAAGAAACTAAAGAGCGGATGTTTGAGCGAGATAAGGATGACCTTAGGGCTCTTGGCATTGGAATTGAAGTTGAATCAGCTGATCCCCTTTTTGAAGATGAACCAGGTTATCGAATAAGGCCTGAGACTTATCAGATGCCCATCAAGTCGTTTAGCCCTGCAGAAATTGGAATCATTTCCACTGCCTTGGGACTTTGGCTAGATACCAACTTGGAGGGTATTGCAATAGGAGCGGTGCGAAGAGTTAGTTCCACGGCCTTGATAGATCCTGGCCTCGAAATTACCTCACTCAAAAATTTGAATCTATCAGCAGAGGGTTTAGTTGATATCACTAAAGCTCTAGCCAATAGATCAGAGGTTGGATTCAATTATCGCAAACCTGGGGCCTCGAGGGCAGAGAATAGACGTGTCCATCCACTGGGGTTAAGTGCTTGGAAGGGTGAGTGGTATCTAGTTGGTGAAGATCTAGACCGAAGCGATATTCGCACCTTTAACTTCTCCAGGATTACCTCAAGAATTGATATCTCTAAAAAGCGTGATATGTACGAAATTCCTACTGACTTCGATGTCAAAGACTATCTGATTATGTATGGCGCAGGCGGAATAGAGGTAAATGCTCGAATTAGGAAGTCTCAAGCAGAGGCTCTTCGACAAAGGGCCATGGAGATAAGGAGCCTCGATGAGGAATGGGATGAGATCATTTATCGAAGTGATTCTTTCGAATCTGCACTAAGAGATGCGCTCTGGTATTGCGATAGCCTGATCGTCGAGAAACCAGCAGAGTTGAAAACTCTAGTTATCCAAAGCCTCGAAAAGTTGGTGAAATCTCATGGCTGAGAATGCTGCCCTGCGGGCCATACGACTACTAGACCTTGTTCCATACATTGTTGCCCACCCTGGAATCTCTATAGCTGCGTTGGCTAGGGAATTCTCAATTACAAGAGATGAAGTGCTAAGGGATTTGAACCTTCTCTTTCTCTGCGGCCTTCCTGGATACACGCCTTTAGAACTGATTGATATTTCGTTTGATGAGGAGAGCGTTGTAATCAGAGATCCGCAGAACCTAGAAGCTCCAAGAAACCTAAATGAGTCAGAAGCACTTATTGCAAGGATTGCTCTAGCTGCCCTAGAGGAGAGCACGCCCAATACATCAAGTGTTCATTCTCAAATTGTGGCACTTCGAGAGAAAATAGCTAAAGCCTTTAGCAGCAGTATTCCCACATCGGCCCTTGTTTTCACTCTAGATAGGCAACGCTTGACTCTAGAAACTATCGAGGAAGCTATAAATGAGGAGCTAGACTTAGAGATCACATATAGCAATGTCACCAAGGACTCATCGACCAAGAGAAGCATCACTCCAATAGCAGTCATTGCCGAACAGAAGCGCACGCTAATAAGCGCCTATTGCCATAGCGCAAAAGGCCCTCGAACATTCAATCTGGCTCAAGTATCGGCAATCACCAAATGTGAGAGACTAGAGCGCTTAGACTTAGACAGGTTGGAGCAGGCACGCGGAACGAGGGCGGAAGTTGTAGCCAAAGATCTTGACTCCGACTTCCTAAAGGAGAATTCCTCTTCTCTAAAGGAGGTCTCAAAATCTTGCTATCAAATTGATATTTTTCAACCAGAATGGATAGTAAGATCAATATTGGCCGGTGCTGATTCTTTGGAATTATCCAAGCCTTTAGCCTTGAGGGCCGAAATCGCAGAGCGCGCCAAACAAGCGCTCTTGGCCTATAGGGGGTAGCGGGACAGCCTGAAATAGCGCGTGGTAGCGTATGGCGCCAAGCCTTACCTAATAGTGGGCCTGATTGTTGGAAAGGTTGATTCCATGTTCGGTCGTAATCCACAAATGTGGCTCTTAGTCATTCTGGTCGTAGCAATTCTCTTTGGCGCAAAGCGTCTGCCAGACTCAGCCCGCTCCCTTGGGCGGTCACTTAGAATCTTTAAGAGCGAGGTCAAGGAGTTAAATAAGGATGATAAGAAGAGCGACGAGGGCGATACTCCAGCCAAATCCTAGGCTGAGCTTTCAGGCTCGGTAGTGCCCAAAATTCGGGCAGGGGGGAGGGATCAAGACTCTTTAGGCAAACGGAGCGATATGGCAGCAAGAGAACGCGGCACGATGCCCTTATTGGATCACCTGCGCGAACTGCGTAAGAGAATCATCTGGGCCGCTTTTTTCATCTTAGTCTTCTCAGTGCTTGGATTTGTCTATTACAACCAGATCATCACCACGTTGGCAGAGCCAGTATGCGATCTGAAGCTGGCTCAAAGTAGCGGGTCTAATAACTGCGGATCTCTTTTTATAAGTGGGGTATTAGGACCACTGAATCTCCAGGTGAAGGTGGCATTTCTGACCGGGGTAATCATTTCGGCTCCGTTCTGGCTTTATCAGCTCTGGGCTTTCATCGCACCTGCCTTGCATCGAAAGGAGAGACATAGATCGATTTTGTTTATCGTGGCTGCAACCCCATTTTTTGCTCTAGGAGCGGCCCTTGCCTACTACGTACTACCGATTGCCATTAGAGTTCTCTTTGGCTTTACTCCAGATAGCTTGAATAACTTGGTTCGTTTCGATGATTATTTGAGCTTTGTTCTTCGAATAATCCTGATCTTTGGCCTGGCATTTGAGTTGCCAGTTTTTCTTGTCTCACTCAACTTGATAGGAATACTCTCTGGAAAGTCCATTCTTAAGCCGTGGCGCTTTGCCATTTTCGGAATCACTCTTTTCGTTGCGGCTTTCTCGCCAACGGCAGATCCGCTCTCGATGGCAGCGCTTGCGGCACCATTGATTGCCTTCTATTTTGGGGCGGGCGGAATCGCGCTTTTGGTGGATAAGAAGCGCGAGAAAGAATCAAGAGAGCTACCCGATGACGAGGTTGCTAATATCGACCAAGCCTCATCTATTGATGAGCCCTTGCCAGAATAGATTGATATGGTCCATGTGGCTTCTACTAATAAATCCTAGCTCAGGAAACGGTCGCGGTAGAAAGATCGGCAATCTTGTCAAAGAAGAACTGCAAAGATTAGGCCTTGCTTTTCTTGATGTATCGGGAGATAGTTCAATTGAATGCCAAGATAACTTGAAATCTGTCTTAGCTTCCAATGAGAATCTTGAAGGTCTGTTTCTAGTTGGCGGAGATGGGACTATTAATATTGCGGCTCAAGAACTGGTTGGATCCGGTATCGGCCTCGCTCTCATACCTGCAGGAACTGGTAATGACTTTGCAAGAACTCTGAACCTTAGGTCAAAGAGACCTGGAGAATTGATTCGGTATTACCTATCAAACGAGCCTGCACTTGTCGATGTTGGCAAAGTGAATGATAGATATTTCGTAAATGTCTTGAGCACTGGCTTTGATTCTATGGTGAATGAACGCGCCAATGCTATGCGCAGAATCAAAGGGAGAGCAAAATACAACATTTCAATTCTCTTGGTCCTTTCAACTTTCAAGCCCAGAAACTATCGCTTCCTAATCGATTCCCGTGTTTTCCAGAGTAAGGCGATGCTGATTGCAGTCTCAAATGGGATTAGCTATGGGGGAGGAATGAAGGTAACCCCAGACGCCAAAATCAATGATGGCCTTTTTGACATTCTGATCCTAACCCCGATTTCCCGCTTTGAATTCTTACGAGTTTTCCCAAAGGTCTTTTCAGGTAGACATACCACTCATCCTGCGGTGCAAATTTTTCGAGGAAAGAATGTCGAGATCGACTGTGATGCTGTGGCCTATGCTGATGGGGAGAGAGTTGGCCCGCTGCCAATTAAGGCCAGCGCTATTGAAGGTGGCCTACTAACGTGGCGCATGTGAGCGCTTCATCCCCGGCAGAACGATATGCTGCAGCAAAGAGGCGAAGTGCTCATCCTCTGACAACTGAGTTCATGGCCAACTATGAATTTGGCTTTGATGAGTTTCAAACCCAAGGCTGCCACCATCTGGAGGATGGGCGGAGTGTCTTAGTTGCAGCCCCAACAGGGGCTGGAAAGACGATCGTGGGAGAGTTTGCAACTTTTCTTGCAGAGAAATATGGCAATCGTTGCTTTTACACCACGCCGATAAAGGCCCTTTCAAATCAGAAGTATCAAGATTTGGTCAGGCTATATGGCGATTCTGAAGTGGGACTCTTGACCGGGGATTCTTCGATAAACAGCGATGCTCGAATTATAGTTATGACGACTGAAGTTTTGAGAAACATGATCTACGCCGGATCGAGCGCGATTGATGATCTGGGATACGTGGTAATGGATGAGGTGCACTATCTGGCAGATAGGTTTCGTGGCGCAGTCTGGGAGGAGATATTGATTCATCTTCCCGAACGGATTCAAGTCGTTTCTCTATCTGCGACCGTTTCAAACGCGGAGGAGTTTGGAGACTGGCTAAAAAATGTACGTGGAGAGACCGAGGTTGTGCTAAGTGAGATTCGGCCAGTTCCGCTTTATCAGCATATCTTGATAGGAAATCGAATCCTAGATCTTTTTGTCGATGAGGGGCGAGTAAATCCAGAGATTCTGCGAATTGAAAAGAACTCGCTCAAACGAGTTCCGAGCGTAGGAAAGAGTTGGAAAGAGAGCAAATCTAGCGCCATCAAATCTCTTACCAGACCCGAGGTTGTTGAAAAACTATCCGAGCGGGGTTTTCTGCCCGCCATTTTCTTTATCTTTTCTCGCGCAGGATGCGATAGTGCAGTGACCTCCTGCATCCGAGAAGGACTTTCTCTGACCAATTCCATCGAGAAAGATGCGATCAGAGGGGTGATTGCGCTTAAGACCCATGAACTACCATCGGAGGACTTTGGAGTGCTTGGTTTTCATGAATGGGCTCAAGCGCTAGAACGTGGGATTGCTGCTCATCACGCAGGACTGCTTCCCATGTTCAAGGAGACAATAGAGGAGCTATTCCAGAAGGGTTTATTGAAGGTTGTCTTCGCTACCGAGACTCTTGCGCTAGGGATAAATATGCCAGCAAGAAGCGTAGTTCTAGAGAAACTTGTTAAGTGGAACGGCGAGACGCATGTCAATGTTTCACCAGGTGAATACACGCAATTGACCGGAAGGGCTGGAAGACGCGGCATAGATGTTGAGGGCAATGCGCTAATTCTTTGGAATGAGCAGATGGATAGTTCAATTGCAGCAGGGCTGGCTAGTACTAGAACCTATCCGCTTCGCTCCTCGTTCTCGCCAACCTATAACATGAGCGCCAATCTCATCTCCCGGTTCGGCCATGAGCGAGCCAGGAAATCCCTTGGTTTTTCCTTTGCCCAGTTTCAAGCAGATAAGGCGGTGGTAGGCCTAGCAAGACAGATCGCCAGGAATGAAGCTGCCATCAAGACTCTTATCGAAGGTTCCCAAAGCTCCCTTGGGGATATGGGTGAGTATATGAAGGCGCGCTTTGCCATCAAAGAACTTGAGGGGCAATTTTCTTCAAAGCGCATCACTGGTGGAAGTCGCAGAAGGCACCACGAAAATATCGAAGAGCAGATTAGGAAACATCGAGGGTTCCTTAAGAACCATCCTTGTCACAGCTGTCCAGAGCGAGAGAGTAATGCTCGTGGCTATGAGAAGGCTGCAAGACTTGAGAGAGAATCTGCGGGACTTAGAGCTCGCATAGAGGGACGCACCAACGTTATTGCTCGAACCTTTGACCGGGTTAGTGAAGTCTTAAGAGAGCTCAATTACATAAACGGTGATCAATTGACTTTCAAGGGAGCGGTACTTACCAAGATCTACGCTGAAAGTGATCTATTGCTCTCAGAGCTCATTAGTACTGATGCGCTCAAAGATTATTCACCTGCTGACTTAGTCGGGTTGCTCTCAACTCTGGTTTATGACGGACGAGGCGAGCAGAGCAGGAGCCCAAGACTTCCCAAGAATCTAGATGCATCAATCCCATTGGTCATGAGAACCTGGCTTGGCATTGTGAAACTAGAAGACGAACATGGAATCACCCCTCAAAGAGAGCCGAATTTTGATCTAGCCTGGAGCTCTTATCGGTGGGCAAATGGCCATAGCCTTCAAACAATTCTTCGAGAAACTGAAATAACTGTGGGAGATTTTGTCAGAGCAATGCGCCAGATCATTGATTTGCTAGGTCAGTTACTAGATGCCAATCCACAAATGGCGCCGGCAATCAGGCAAGCGGTGAAGAGGGTCGATAGGGGAGTTGTTGCCTATTCTGCGGTGGTGGCATGAGTCTACTCTTAGTTGACAGCGCCTCGCTTTGGTATAGAGCCTATTATGCAATGCCAGATACTTTGATTTCTCCAAAGGGTGAACCCATCAACGCAGTGAAGGGTTTCATCGACATGACCGCGCGCTTAGTTAACTCTTATCGACCCGATCGCATTGCCATCTGTCTCGATGGGAATTGGCGACCTTCATGGCGCGTAGAACTCTTTCCTAAATATAAGACCAATCGTCTAGACGAGAGTGGCGAGGAGGAAGAAGAGCCAGATCTGTTGACTCCGCAGATACCGATCATCCTAGATTTCTTTGAGGCGCTAGGTATTCAGATAATCGGAGCTGATGATTATGAAGCAGATGATGTGATAGCAACGCTAGCCAAGCGTGAACCGGGTCCGGTACGAGTAGTCACCGGTGATCGTGATTTGTTCCAATTGGTAGACGACAATAAAGATGTGAAAGTTGTCTATCTCGCAAAGGGCATAAGCGCTCACGATCTAGTTGATAGTGCATGGATTGCAAATAGGTATTCAATTCCGGGTGATCGCTATGGACTCTTTGCGATGATTCGTGGCGATGCTTCTGATGGACTCCCTGGAATAAAGGGGATCGGAGAGAAAGGTGCTGCTGAAATCACTTCGAATTTTGGTTCGATTAGAGCCGTTGTTGAAGCGGCTCAATCAGATGATAAGAGATTACGCGACATACATCGAAAGCGAATAGTGGCCGACCACTCTTACGCAGCTATTGTGGAGCAGCTCGTATCTTGTGCGACAAGTATTTCCTTGCCGCGAGTCAATTTTTCAGTCCCGCGCGAAGCGGCCGACAATGAAGCGTTAGAGAAGATAACAGATGATCACGGACTTGCCACAAGTCTGAGCCGACTAAAGGCGGCCTTAGGGTGGGTTTAGTACTCGCGTTTCTTGCCGGGCTTTTCATCTGGTCCGGCTTCGCTCCATTCGAATTTCCATTGGGCCCTTACTTTGGTCTGGCGCTTCTATATCGCTCACTTATCAATAGGGGATTGCGTTTTCGCATGCTGCACGCCGGAGTCACTGGCCTAGTACTTTTTCTGCCCCTTCTCCAATGGTCGGGTTCATATGTTGGATGGGCTCCCTGGGTAAGTCTGGCAATCTTGCAGACGCTTCTCTTTTCGATGGTTTCTCTCTTCTCATGGAAAAGATCGTTGTCGTCTGCATTTCTATTCGCTTCATTCTTCACCGTTCTTGAATTGCTTCGGATGAAGTGGCCATTCGGTGGCTTTGGATGGGGTCGCATCGGTCATACCCAGGTTGATTATCTCTTCGGGCTATATGCGATCATCGGGGTCGCCGGTATTACATTCCTCGTTGTTTTCGCTTCAGTCTTAGCCTCAACGCTACGTTCTAAATTTGTAGCTTTGTTAGCGATTCCGTTAGCGATTGGTTTTTTTCTTCCAACAGCTGTATCGAGTGGCTCGATTCAAGTTGCCGCAGTACAAGGGGGAGTGGATCAACTTGGTTTTGATTACAGCAAGAGAGCTCTATCGGTATTAAACCGCCACGCAAGGGCAACGGAATCCATTTCTGGTGACGCCGAATTAGTTATCTGGCCCGAGAATGCTTCTGACATTGACCCGTTTAAGAATTCCCAGGCCGCGCAAATCATTGGGGATACTATTGAGAAAATTGATGCGCCCCTCTTAGTTGGTGCAGTTTTAAGAGATGATCAAGGCCCTAAGAATGTATCGATTCTCTACACTGAGACAAACAAGGTGCAAAGCATGTACGTCAAGCAAGATTTAGCTCCGTTTGGTGAATACATGCCAATCCGCAAAGTTGCAGAGTTCATCGCCCCCGAAGCCAAGCGCGTGAGAGATTTCCAAGCCGGAAAGGAATGGATTAGCCATCAAGTTTCAGGGAGAGTCTTCCAATCCGTGATCTGCTTTGAGGTTCTAGACGATGACTTCCTTCGGGAAGGATTATCTGAATCTGAATTCGTCGTAGCGCAAACGAATAATGCGACCTTCGGAGATTCACCTCAGGCTCGGCAGCAATTGCAGATCATCAGGGCTCGCGCCGCCGAATTTCAGCGAGATTTCGCCGTCGTAAGCACAACAGGGTTTACCGCACATGTGAACTCCAAAGGCGAGATTGTTGAGTCCTTGGATCAATTCGAACCTGGAATATTGAAGATGGAGCTGGATACGCACCAGGAGGCTTCTATAGCCTCAAGGCTTGGCAGCTGGGTCTGGATTGGGCTGTTCTTCGTGGCTATTGTCAGTGATCGGCGTTCCAGATTTAACCGATAATCTACATTATGTCAAGTTAAACGAATTTATTGCCACGCTCTCTATCTTCTCACAGGAGCAGATCAGGTTCCTATCCCCGTGAGCCCCATCGACTCTTCCAACTGCGGGCCAGTACTTCCCGCGCCTACCAACCCCAACCTCATTACCCATCGGAAAGGCTGCCATTTGCCGGCTATATGGCCTATTCCAGTCATCGCTTATTAGCGCTTCAGCCGTATGCGGAGCGTTTCTCAAGGCCGAATCCTCAATTGCGATCTCCCCTGCTTCAATTGCCTTAATCTCCTTGGCTATGGAACGTAGAGCGGCGATAAGGCGATCGATTTCAACCTGATCTTCAGACTCTGTTGGCTCTATCATGAGAGTTCCAGGGACAGGAAAGCTCATAGTAGGAGCATGGAAGCCGTAATCCATTAAGCGTTTAGCAATATCATCAACGCTGACACCGCTTCTCTTGGTGATCTCTCTGATGTCGATAATGCACTCATGAGCGACTAGATCGTTCTTGCCGGTATAGAGAATTGGATAATCTGGGGCTAATTTCTTTGCAATGTAATTAGCTGAAAGTATCGACACCTGGGTCGCTTTTGTTAAACCCTTTGCACCCATCATCCTGATGTATGCCCAAGAGATAGGCAGAACCAAAGCTGAGCCAAAAGGGGCTCCGCTAATTGGTCCAGGGCCAGTCAAAGGACCGGCCGAGGCATCAAGCGGATGGTTTGGCAAGAAGGGCGCTAAATGTTTCTTGCAAATTACAGGACCTACCCCCGGTCCTCCCCCTCCATGAGGAATGCAGAAGGTTTTATGAAGATTTAAGTGAGAGACGTCTGCTCCAAATCTTCCTGGTTGGGCAAGTCCAACGAGTGCATTTAGATTTGCTCCATCAACATAGACTTGGCCACCGGCGCCATGAATTAGAGCGCAAATCTGGCTGATTTCTGACTCAAAAACTCCATGAGTTGATGGATAGGTCACCATCAAAGCTGCTAATTGATTACCATATTCAGTAATTTTTGACATTAGGTCATCTAATGAAACATTGCCGGCTTCGTCACAGGCTACAACCACCACCCTCATTCCTGCCATAACCGCACTTGCTGCATTGGTGCCATGAGCGCTAGAGGGAATCAAGCAGATGTCGCGCTGACTCTGACCCAGGGAGTCTAAATAATTCCTAATGGCAAGAAGACCGGCGAACTCGCCTTGAGATCCCGCATTGGGCTGAAGAGATACTGCGTCATATCCGGTGATATCTATGAGCCATCTTGAAAGCTCTGAAACAATCCGTCTGGTTCCAGATGATTGATCGCTCGGTGCAAAGGGATGCAGGTCTGCAAACTCAGGCCAGGTAATTGGCTCCATCTCGGTAGTGGCATTTAACTTCATAGTGCAGGATCCAAGAGGAATCATGGTCCTATCGAGTGCCAAGTCGCGATCTGATAGTGATCTGATGTAGCGAAGCATCGCTGTCTCTGAGTGATATGAATTAAAGACCGGGTGTTGCATATAGGAAGTAGAGCGAAGTAAAGCAATAGCACCATATGGTTCAGACTTGCCTTTCCCTAGTCCCCAGGCCTTGGACAATTTCTCTAAAGTCGCATCAGTGCTAACCTCATCAAAGGCAACACTTACTCCCCCATTGATCTTTCTTACATTGATGCCAGCCTTCTGTGCAGCCTCGACGAGGGCATCGCTGTTGCTGGCAAGAAAGGAAACCGTGTCAAAGAAATTAGGGCCCAAGAGTTCAAAACCACTGGACTTTAGTGAACCTGCCAGCCTTCTTGCCAATTGATGAGTTCTAACTGCAATCTCCTCAAGGCCTTCTGGGCCATGGAAGACTCCATAAAGAGCTGAGATAACAGCGAGAAGTACTTGAGCTGTGCAGATATTGCTTGTGGCTTTATCGCGCCTAATGTGCTGTTCTCTGGTCTGAAGAGCAAGGCGCAGTGCGGGATTGCCATGGCTGTCAATGCTCTGTCCCACCAGTCTTCCAGGGAGTAATCTTTCAAGGCCATCTCTTACTGCAAGAAATCCAGCGTGAGGACCGCCAAATCCCATGGGCACGCCAAATCTCTGAGCAGAACCGACCGCGATATCTGCGCCCCACTCCCCCGGAGATCTGATCAGCGTAAGTGCAAGCAAATCGCTTGCCATAATCACTAGAGCGCCAACGCTATGAGCATTTTCAATCACGTCAGTGAAATCATTTAGCTGACCAAAAGTGTCTGGATATTGGAGAAGTAACCCGAAGCAATTACCTAAATCAACGCCACTGCTCAAATCAAGAACTTCACAATTGATCTTTAGCGGCTTAGCTCGAGTTAGTACTACTGCCTGGGTTTGAGAATGGACCCTTGAATCAATGACAAATCTCGCCTCATCGCCGAACTTTGAGCTTCGCCTTGCCAGAGCCATAGCCTCTGCAGCAGCAGTTGGCTCGTCAAGCATGGAGGCATTACAAATTGGCAGTCCAGACAAATCGCTAACCATAGTTTGAAAAATGAATAGTGCTTCAAGCCTTCCCTGGCTTATCTCTGGTTGATATGGGGTGTATGCGGTATACCAAGCAGGGTTTTCCAAAACATTTCTTAAAACAACCGGTGGAGTGATGCTTGCGTAATATCCCATCCCTATAGCAGATTCCATCTTGCGATTTTCTGTTGCTAATCTTCTAAGTTCTGCAATAACCTCAACTTCAGAAATTGGCTCCGGAAGAAGTAGTCCAAACTTTTCCGATAACTTGATAGAGTCGGGAAGCACAGCTTGAGTAAAGGAATCTAAGTCGCTATACCCAAGCTCAAGCAGCATGGACGAGATTTCTTCTGCTGATGGACCAATATGTCGATCTGAGAACCCTTGACGCGCCATGGCACCAAGAATAGAGGCAGGACTTTGCTTACGCCCCTCTAAGTCTTCGTCTGGCGGCGAGCTCGTCAGAGCCATTTGAGGCCAAGATCGCCCCATCACTAATGCTTTCAGCTTGAAGGATCGAGAGAGAGCCTTCAACTTCATTCCAAACTTTGCCTATTGCGATGCCGAAGACTCCCTGGCCACCTTGAAGCAGATCAAATATCTCCTCGGAACTGGTGCATTCGTAAATCGATACCCCATCACTCATTAGAGTGATTCTGGCCAAATCTTCAACGCCACGGTCTCGCAAATGGGTAACAGCGCTTCTTATGTTCTGTAGGGATACTCCGGTATCAAGTAAGCGCTTCACGATCTTTAGGACCAAGATGTCTTTAAAGCTATAGAGTCTCAAACTTCCATGGCCAGTAGCTCCACGAACCGTTGGCTCAACTAAGCCTGTTCGCGCCCAATAATCAAGTTGTCTGTAAGAGATCCCTGCGGCAGCGCAAGCAGAGGCGCCACGATAGCCAAACCCTTGAGCTGGTCCACTCTTCATCGATCTGCCTCTTATCTCCACCAGGGAGCTTTTGTAGTTAAGGTGGCAAAGGTAAGGCCAGCAATCCTTCGAATCAACAATCGACACTCTCCAGACCTCAAGTAAAGGTTAGTACTTTCGTCGCCTGCCTCTCAACCCATAGAGATAGGCCAGAACAAAGAGCCCCCCCACCAGGGCGAAGACCACTTTGCCATTTCCCCAAGGCGCGGGGGCGATAAATGTGAGAAGGCTAAGCAGACTACAAATGCCAACCATCAACACCCCAACCTGGCGAAGCGCTCGCTCAGATGCAAAGGCGGCGACCAAGGGCATCATCACCGAAGCGATTAGAAGACAGGCGCCCATCATCCTCATCGCCCAAATCAACTCTTGGCTATATCCAGTGCTCCCTTCTTCAAGATCCAGGAAATCCAGAAAGAGTTCAGGGGTGATCAACAGAGCCAGGGCCGATACGGCAAAAACTATCGCGCCTAATCGAAGTATTAAAGCCAGGCGCTTTGCCATTACGGCCTACCCTGCAAAGTCCTCAGGAGTAACCTGATCGAGGAATTCTTTGAACTTCTCAACTTCATCATCTGATTGCTCCGGGATCTCAATGCCTGCATCACCAAGTAGAGCTTCGCTGGCAAGAATTGGGGCGCCAGTTCTTAAGGCAAGGGCGATCGCATCACTGGGTCGAGATGAGATAGTGACTCCGCCTTTCAGATTGATTAGGGAGTAGAAAATCCCTTCTTTCAGCTCTGTTAAGTGAATTGAATCGATTGAGACTTGAAGAGCTCCCAGTACATCTTTCATCAGATCATGGGTCAGTGGTCTTGGAGGAGTAACGCCTTGTTGAGCAAAGGCAATGGCAGTTGCCTCAACTGCTCCAATCCAGATCGGTAAATATCTAACTCCCCCAATTTCTCGCAAGAGAACAATTGGTTGATTAGAGGGTATCTCCACTCGAACCCCAATTACATCAAGGGCATGGTAATTCATCGCGCGCGATTCAGACCTGAACGGACTAAAGCTGCATGCAGCCTTACTGAAAGCGATGCTATCTCCCTCGATACCTCTTGCGCTCTAGCCTTTGAATCCGGATTCCTCTGGCGAAGCAGTGGAGTGATCACTTGCTCAACTAGACCAACTTCGCGATCTGCTGCGCTCTTAAAGGCCCTTAAATGCCTTCCTTCGATGCCAAAGCCAGAGATCTCAGAAACTACTTTGGCAACGGTTAGGGCATCGCCATCATAGTGGCGACCCTTTAACTCAATAAGACCATAGCCCTCAAGTTCAACTAGCTGAGCCTCGGTGATTCCAGAGTTTGATATCAATTCATCCCTTGATAGACGCATCTCGCTCTGCTCGATAAAGGCGGAGGCAGATATTGAGCTATCAACGCTAGTTAGACGAGCAATCGGGGCGCCATTTGGGCTAGGCGCTGGCTCGAGACCACGGTCTAGAGCATCAAGATTATCCTTGATAACTTTTAAGGGAAGGTATTGATCACGTTGGGCGAGCAAAACATAGCGAAGCCGCTCTAGATCTGCAGAGGTGAACTTGCGATACCCAGAAGGGGTTCGCTGTGGCTCAATCAGACCCTCTGACTCAAGGAAGCGAATCTTTGAGATAGTGACTTCAGGAAAATCTGAACGCAATTTTCCTAAGACTTCTCCGATGCTTAAGTAGGCTCGCGCTGGAACGCTCATGATCTAGCCCTTCCCCCAATAAAAAAATGCAATCGATACTTTCCAATACGTAGTTCAGAACCATCCTTAAGGAGCGCCTCTTCGGCGATCCTGCCATCAAGGTATGTTCCGTTCAAACTTCCCGAATCTTTCAACCTATAGTTCTTTCCATCTCTAAAAATCTCGGCGTGCCTTCTTGAAACCGTGACATCGTCTAGGAAGATATCGCTTTCAACTGCTCTTCCAATTACCGTTCTATCTGAGTTGATCAAGAAGCGCAATCCTCTGCCTGGTCCGCTAAGTGCAATCAGCATCGCAGATTCTTCTCCAAGTGCGCCAATTACATCTCGCTCTTCTGGACTGGCTCTATCAAGAGGGGCAGAAAGATGGCCTGAGACTTCTCTTAGTGAGCCCATATTGATGGTTCTAGTCAGGTCGCAATCTCTGGCCTCTTGCTCCATAGCGCCCCCTTGATCCATACGTAATCCTAAGGCTCCAGGGCCTCACTGTATTCTTGAGGCTGACACTAGGCGTGATTCAAGGGGTGAGTCAAGCGGTAAGAGATGTGTAGGCCCCTGCCGATAGCAAACTGTCTAGCTCACTTGGCTTTGATATTTCAACTTCAAAGATCCACCCTTGCTCGTATGGCTCCTTATTCAAAGTTTCAGGGGCGCCATCTAGAAGGTCATTTACCGCCGTCACTTTGCCACTTAATGGGGCGTAAATCTCCGAGACGCTCTTAGTTGATTCCACCTCGCCGCAGACTTTGCCGGCACTCACCTGATCACCAATTCTTGGCAGTTGGATATAGACGATATCTCCAAGGGCTACTTGGGCGTAATCCGTGATTCCTACGCGATAGCAATCGGATGAAACAGCTTTGACCCATTCATGCTCTTTGGTGTATTTCAAATCAACAGGAACTTTTGCCACAACTATCCCCTCTTCAAGCTCTTAAGACCTGCGCGAGCGTAACTCAATCCGGTAAATAGGTATAATCCAATACCCCATCCGGCAAAACCCCAACCAAAGATATAGGCCGCATCAGAGAGAATCCCTGAGGTGGAGACGGTGAGAAGTAGCAAAGGCAGGGCGTAGAGCAGATTAAACGTTGCCGCCTTGCCCAGATAAGTCACTCTAAAAGGTGGAACACCCCTTGCTTTCATAGCGATCAGAAGTGCTCCAAGCAAGATGTCTCGCCCTGCAACTAGAGCCAATGCCCAGAGCGGAACTGCCTGAGTGGCAAACATCGCTATAAGAACTGAAATGATGTAGAGGCGATCAACGGCTGGGTCCATCAATTCACCCAGGCGAGACTCTTGTTTCCAGGCCCGTGCTAATCTGCCATCAAAGTAATCAGTTGCCCCGGCAATCACTAAAGTCAATACCGCAAGACCCATCTCCTTCCTGACTAAGACTAAGTAGAGAAATACCGGAATGCCAAAGGCGCGGGCCAGCGTCAATAGATTTGGAATCGTCAGCATGTCGGGACGAGAGGATTTGAACCTCCGACCACCAGACCCCCAGCCTGGTGCGCTACCAAACTGCGCTACGTCCCGGAAAACACTTGGATAAGGCAAGGCAGATACTACTTAATAATTTCTTACCGCT
>VGBW01000002.1 GCA_016870365.1 Actinomycetota bacterium
GTGTTGCAGATTGCGATGGGGTTTGAGACAAGATAAGCAAAACGGCTAAGAAGGTGGGGATCATTCGCCGAACTCTCACGCGGTCAGGCTAGGCGCTACTGCCTCGAATGGGAAATGGTTCTGCGGTCACTAGGAGATACAAGGACGCTCACAAGTAAAACAAGTCAATTTGTGCTCAAAAAAGTGCACCAATGCCTGGTGGCGCCAGCGCCGTGTACCTTCACGGTAGAAGAGAATTTGAGTAAGGCGAAGGAGTGAGAAGGCCAATCACAAAGAAGCGCTCCGATAAGAACTTTATTGGAGCCACAGGAGAGCATTTAGTTTGTCAAGACTTTACTCTCGTCGCGTCCTCGCGTCCCTAGCTACTCCAAATGCCCCTGAGGTTGATATCTTGGTAAATCCAGTCGATAGTAATAAGTCGAAATTGATACAAGTTAAGTCAACAGAGAACACAGGTAAAAACCGATGATGGACAATGAGAGATGAGCACCTGAATCTTTTCAATCTTTTCTCACCAAAGCTGTTTTGTTGTTTCGTTGAACTCAGCTCAAAACCGCAGAATATCTTTGTGATTCCCTCTAAGGTTTTTGTCCTCCACCGCCGGATTGCCCCTTTCCAGTTTGGCCTCCAGGTTGCCCAGGTTGGCCGGATTGCCCCTTTCCAGTTTGGCCTCCAGGTTGCCCAGGTTGGCCGGATTGCCCCTTTCCAGTTTGGCCTCCAGGTTGCCCAGGTTGGCCTCCGGGTTGACCAGGTTGGCCGGGTTGCCCCTGTCCAGTTTGGCCGGGTCGGTTTTGCTGTCCCGGTTGATTCTGTTGGCCGGTCTGCGCGAATGATGATTCTGGGGTGGCGAGCATTAGGACAACTGCGCCAATCGAGCCCGTTGCAAATAATCTCAATTTTCTCCTCATAAGGATCATCGTGGTGTCCGGTCGATTGTTTGTCGACCTAAGTGACCTAGGTCTCCTTCCTCCTTTAGAGTACTCCTTTGAATGAGGTTGTCTACAGGGGTTTGCAGAAAGTCTTCCGTGTTGCCCGTTATTTTCATGCTTCTTTTTTATCCGTTGCAACCTAGCGTTGCTGCCGCTTTTGGCGAGGCCAGGGTAGAGATTGCCGGCAAGGTCATCAAAGTAGAGGTAGCCGCTACTGAGGCGCAGCGTATTAAGGGTCTGTCCTCAAGGGCGGAAACCTCTAAAAAATATTTTATGCTTTTTGTATTTGATACTCCTCAACAAGTTATTTTTTGGATGAAGGACACTAATCGTGATCTTTCAATTGCATTCGTTGATAAGAAAAATATAATAACTCAGATTGTAAATCTTAAAGCTAGATCATTGAAAACAGTAGAAAGTAAAAGTAAACAAATCAAATACGCTCTTGAGGTGCCGAAAGGGTACTTTGCTACAAGTAAAATTAAGATTGGCGACAAATTGGTACTTATCGATTAGGATGCCCCCGTATTAAATTTGGGGTTTCTGAATATGCTTCAGATGTTATTAACAATCGCTCACTGAAATATGGAACTAGACAGTCTTACATCAAGATCGTTAAGTCGCTCGGCATTTGGTATATGGAGATCTCAGATCTCAACTGTGCCTTGATCTTCAACAAAGTAGATCAAATGCGTAGCCATAATGTGAAAAAGAATGTCTACATTTGTCTTCGATCAGTATTCAGAGATCTAGGAATTTTCGCTGATCTACCAATACTTCAAGGTATTTCCAAAGAGTATGACTTAGCAACGGCCCTTTGATCGGTCTATGTAAGAACAGAATCCCTTGTTCCTTGATGATGACCCATAAAGATCATTGAATCCTTTATAGACCGTTTAGGCGAAAGAATTTTCATCGGAACGGGGAAAGAACGGACAAATGTGGTTTCAGTTTCAAACAGAATGACTGTGTAGATACAAAAAACAGCCTCCACCAGCACTTTTCCTGGCGGGTTGTGAGGGGATCGAACCCCCGGCCCGGTGATTAGGAGTTACCTGCCCTACCATTTGAGCAAACAACCCGAGGAGCGGGCACACTATGACGAGAATTGGATCGCAACCCTAATTCTTTGGATGCGCGTCTGAGAGGCCTAAGACATGGGGTTTTGGACCGCCATTGACGTTTCCGTAGCGATGATGAGTTACGGAGACGGATTGTTCAAGTAGCCATCTTGGAGTTTCAATATCGCCGCGCTGTGCAATCGGGCGATGATCAACTGAGATTCCACGAGAAAGTAATTCGTATCTAGGTGGATTTGATGCAGCTAACCAGCGAACTTTCGCATAATCCCCTGAAACTGAATTGGGATTGCCCGATATTACGGCATCTACTGTCGCGACATTCATGATGTAGTTAACCAACTCTAGTTCGGGCTGTGTAGTCGTTCCATCGACAAATACCAAGATTGGTTTCGAATATCGTCGGTAGCGGTGATAGTTCTTTTCAACACTTAGGTTCGAATGATCAATCGCCTTGGAACCGACTGTGGACCACCATTTATCTACGCCGAATTTAGCCGAGTTCATCTCTGTGACTCGAGGCCAAACTCGCAGAGAGTTGACGTAATTCCAGCCACCGGCTTTTGCGTTTGGTCCAACTGAGGAGCGTTTCCAGCCGCCGAAGGGTTGGCGGTTAACAATTGCGCCTGTTGTACCTCGATTGACGTAGAGATTCCCGGCTTGAATGCTTTCAATCCATTCTTCGCACTCAAATTGATCTAGTGATTGAATCCCTGCTGTTAATCCAAAGTCGGTTTCATTCTGCCACTTGATTGCAGTTTGAAAATCCGGGGCTTCAATGATTGCAAGCGCCGGTCCAAACCATTCATTGCGGTGGGACCAAGAACCGGCTTGAACACCGATCCTTACTCCGGGCTGCCATAGCAATCCAGATTCATCAATTTGTTTCGGTTCAACTAACCACTCTTCGCCTTCATCGAGAGTTGTAAGCGCTCTGCGGAGAGCGGTTTCTGGAGTGCGGATCACAGGGCCCACGGCGGTGCCTAGATTCCATCCAGCTCCCACCTCGAGAGAAGTGACAGCATCCTTTAGTTGGCGCATGAAAGCCGGATTTCCATAGATTGATGATTCAACGATTGCAACTGATGACGCTGAACATTTTTGACCAGCATGACCAAAAGCGGATTGAACTAGATCTCTCACGGCAGAATCGATATCGGCACATGCCGAGATCAGAGTTGCATTCTTGCCGCTAGTTTCAGCGAGAATATTCATCTCTGGGCGCCAACTCGTGAATAGTTTCGCCGTTTCGAAAGATCCGGTAAGAATTACTCCATTAATGCCTTCATGGGTTACAAGATATCTACCGGTTTCGTCGTCTCGCATCGGAAGGAAATGCAGAACGTCTTCTGGCACTCCGCCCTCCCATAGATGGCTTGCAACTTCAAAGGCAGTTGCCACGGATTCAGGGGCTGGCTTCAAGATAACTGCGTTTCCAGCTGCAAGAGCCGCACATACACCGCCCATCGGAATTGCATATGGGAAATTCCATGGTGGAACTACAAGGACTGTTCCAAGTGGCTTAGACAGACCGAAATCTCGCGCAGAGAGCGAATAGAAATTTGCGAAATCAATAGCTTCACTTATTTCGGGTACAGCTTCGGCAACAGTTTTCCCAGCATCACGCATCATTACCGCGATGGTTTCGACTTGGCGCTCCTCCATCACTCTTGCTGCCGCTCTTAGGATTTGACCGCGTTCTGCGATAGTGAGAGAGCTCCAACGATCTTGGGCAGATTTAGCAGCCTTGATTGCAGAGTCGACTAGCTTCTTTTTGCCAACAGCGTAGTGATACCAAACTCGATCTCCATCCGAGGGGTCGCGTCCTTCTTCCAATTTATCGGCTACTTCGCGGCCAGCAATTACAGCCGGAATTTCCCAGTCCTTTACCGATCTAAGGCGTTTCAGCGCAATTGATAATTTAGGAAGAAACTTGGGGTCGGTTGGATCGGCTTCATTGTGGTTTTCAAACTTTTCGGCCTCAGAATGTTTTGATCTTATGTGGCGCAATGATTTGGTGCTAATTGTGAAACGATCATCTAGTGCTTTGCGGAAACGCGACTCTTGATCACTGAAAATTTCTTGATTGGCATTTATCTCAAAGGCAGCGCACAGATAGTTCTCCGGAGAAGTGTTCTCATCAAGACGGCGAACTAGATATGCGACTGCCGCTGCGAAATCATCTGGTTTTGTGACTGGTGCGTAGAGCAGGACCGGATGGCCTGACTTCGCCAGTGATAAGACCTCTGCGTTTGCCATTCCTTCCAGCATTTCGACATCCATCTGGACGAGAATCCCGCGATCTTCAGCCAGCGCGAGGGCCCATGAGAGATGGAAGAGATTGTGTGATGCGATTCCGATACGAACAGCCTTGGCATTCTCCTTTCGTAGAGCAACATCGACGAGTCGAAGATAGGAGGCATCAACATCGGCCTTGCTTCGATAAGGCGCAGGGGATAGTCCGTGAAGTTGCGCTTCGGCATGCTCCATAGCTAGGTTGGCGCCTTTAACAAGACGAATTTTTATGTGCGATCTATATCTCTTGTAGCGCTCGCGCGACCATTCGGCAAGCTCATCAAAAACATCATGCGACTCAGGTAGGTAGGCTTGGAGCACGATTCCAGCATTTGTCGTTGTGAACTCCTCTTCATCAAGCACCGACATAAAAGCGGCAACTGTCATGGCGAGATCGCGGTATTCTTCCATGTCAAGATTGACGAAGACATTGTGTTCGTTTGCGATTCGATAAAGCTTTCGAAGGCGCGTTGTCGCGCGTTCTTTTGAGCCAACGACGTCCACCGTGATTAGCTGGGCGACGATTGCAGATAATTTAACTGAGATATAACCAACTTCAGGTCGTTTAATCATTTCAACTATGGAGTGGAACCGATCCTCTGCTTCTTGATGACCCAGCACGGCCTCGCCGATGACATTTATGTTGAGCGAAACTCCATCATCCTGGCGTTTAGCAATATGTTTTCGCAACTTCTCTTCACGGGAATCGAGAATCAAGTCTTTTGAATAAGAGCGCACTCGCCAATGAACAATTTTCACAATTAGTTTTGGAAAGAGTCCAGAAAGGAGCGCTAAAAATCTGAGGCCGATTGAATTAGTCAGGCCGAGGCCACGAATCGAAGCCTTGGCTGCGGCTCGTCGCAGCAACCTTGTTGCTGCTCTCGCAGAGCCAATTCGCATAACCTCGTCAGTTAGAGTCATGGTCGCTTCGATAGCTTCTGGATCTTTGAATAGACGCGCGATCCTTTTCCTACTGGAGCTGTCACGAAAGCCCCGCAACTTCTCAGATGAGTCAATTAGCGATCGCGCATTCTTAATAGCCTTTTCAGTGAGTTGCTCAGTTCTTGGGTCTGACTCACCGAGCATGAGAATAATCTTCACCTATTTCGGGGGTTGCGGCGCTCGCAAGGCCACCGGTAATCAGAGCCACCGAGCCAAGAATCAATCCCCAAAGTTTTCGATCGCCATTCAACATGTAGTCACTCGGTCTGCGCCTATGCATCACCCCTAAGATCACATTGATAATTGTTGGCCTTTCCTACTTAACTCCTAAAGGTGAACCCTACCCTGTCGCGTTACTCGCGGCATGAACTCTCAGCCGAAGTAGGGGTATCTGGACAAAACAAACTCCGTAGCGCCAGAGTGTTGCGTGTCGGGGCCGGCGGACTTGGGTTGCCGGTTATTAGTTATCTCGCAGCAGTGGGAATAGGAACTATAAGAATAGTTGATTATGAAAGGGTAGATATTACTAATTTACAAAGACAGATGATTCACACCGAGTCATCCATTGGCGAATTAATAACCGTGAACGCCGCTAATTATGTGTCCCGACTAAGTTCGGCAGTGCAAGCGAATCTCTATTCAGAACGATTATCAGAAGTAAGCGGTATTGAGACAATGAGAAACTATGACATCGTCATAGATGGCAGTGATAATTTTTCAACCAGATATCTTGTAAGCGATGCCTGTGCCGCTGCATTGCTTTTTGTGTTGGTAAAGAACAGGTAGAAGAGGCAAGCAAGGCAGAGTTGTGCATGATGGCTATTACTGCCCTAGCCATCTGAAAGCAGGGTTGCATCAGCCGGGTTCCAACTGAGGTGACAGGTAGTACCAACTACTGGTACCTGATCTAATACACAGGTGACCTTTATTAGTTGATCAAAGCCACAATCAATAAATAACAGAGTAGAGCCACCGTAGAAGTTAGAGCTAATTAATTTACCAGCGACAAATCCGCTAACCCCCAAAGTTATCTGCTCGGGCCGTAAGACCAAGACCGCATTACTACCACTTGGCAATTGCGTGTTGGCAATTGGTAGTGATTTACCAGCCACCATGAAGGAGCTAGTAGTAATTTGCCCAGTGAGTAGATTATTTTCACCAATAAAATCTGCCACAAATTTAGTTTTTGGTGCGCGATACATCTCAACTGGTGTTGCCACCTGGATTACCTCACCTTGATCCATAAGTGCGATGCGATCTGCAATTGACATCGCCTCCTCTTGATCATGGGTTACTAGAATAAATGTTATCCCCGCCTCATGTTGTAATCGCTTAAGCTCAAGTTGCATCTCGGATCTCACCTTTTTATCTAGCGCAGATAAAGGCTCATCCAATAATAGGATCTTTGGTCGCTTCACTATCGCTCTAGCGAGCGCCACCCGTTGCTTCTGGCCACCAGAGAGTTGAGATGGACTGCGATTTTTTTGATCAAGTAGCGACACTGTCCTTAATACCTTACTAGTTCGCTCAGCTATCTCATCCTTAGGTAATCCCTCTCTGCGCAAGCCGTAGGCCACATTCTCATAGACAGTTAGGTGGGGAAAGAGTGCGTAAGATTGAAACATTAGATTAACTGGCCGTTTATTAGCAGGTAGTGATAAGAGATCTTGATTTTGTAATCTAATCTCTCCTGCATCAACTGACTCAAGGCCAGCAAGTGCGCGCAGTAAAGTGGTTTTGCCACAACCTGATGGCCCAAGGAGAGCGAAGAACTCATTTTCGGCAATCTCCAATGAGAGATTTTTTATTGCTATCTGCTGCCCATAATTTTTGGAGAGATTTTCAATACTTAAGAAGGCGCTCATATTTGATCTTTCACCTTTAGATTACGTTGGGCAATAATGATAATCAACGCGCTAGTTAGTAGGACTAATGTGGCAAGTGCGTTGATCTCAGGTGAGACGCCAAAGCGGACCATAGAGTAGATAACAATTGGTAACGTTGGTGTGCTTGGACCGTTGGTAAAGAAGGCAATTACAAACTCATCTAGCGATAAGGTAAATGAGAGAAGGGCGCCGGCAATTAATGCAGGTTTGATACTAGGTAGGGTAATGCGAAAGAAGGCGCCAACTGCGGTATCACCTAGATCGGCCGCCGCCTGCTCGAGCGATGAATCTATTTGGTGTAGTCGTCCCCGAACGATTGCGGTGACAAAGGCGGCGCAAAATAGCGCATGACTAATAATCACTGAATCTAGTCCCAGTGCGTAATTAAGATTGGTAAATAATGTTAATAGGCCAATCGCTAAGGCCAAATCTGGAAAGATTGCTGGGGTAAGTGCAATCGCCTCCAAGGCAGCTGATCTTTGATACCGCGCTAATCCCACCGCTAATAAGGTGCCAAGTACTACAGCAATAATGGTGGCAGCGATCGCCACAATTAAGGTGTTTCTGAAGCCGGTTAAGATCTCAGGGCTTGAGATTAATTCGCCATACCACCTAGTGCTAAAGCCGGTCCAGGTAAAAGGGGCATCTGATTCATTAAAGGACATAAAGATCAGAACTGCAATTGGTAGATATAGAAATAGCAGTGCGCCATATAGTGGCAACTTCAGCCAGCCTAATTTACTACCCACTTTTTTCACCTAACACCGCTTTATTTACCCGCGCCTGCAGAAAAAAGAGAATTAGTAACATAACCACCATCGAGATCGCTAGAACCGATCCAAATGGCCAATCCCGCGCCTTTAAAAATTGATCTCGAATTAGATTTCCTACCATCACAGTTTTGCCACCACCTAGTAGCTCTGGCACAATAAAATTTCCAATACTCGGCACAAAGACAAATATGGCACCCACCAAGACCCCAGGTAAGGCAAGTGGCAAGGTAATCTGCCGAAATGCTTGGGATGGGCTTGCGCCTAGATTAATCGCCGCCTCTTTCATAGCTGGATCAATTCGTACCAGAGCAGAGTAGATCGGCAATATCATCAGCGGCAGGAATGCATATAGCAGACCTAAAATAACTGCCCCTGGCTTATATAAAAACTCCAGCGGTTGGTTGATTAAACCCGTATTAATTAAGCCCTTATTGAGGAAACCTTGGGTGTTCAGTAGCACAATCCAGGCGTAGGTGCGGATCAAAAAATTAGTCCAAAATGGCAGCACAATCAAAAGTAAAAAGACATTTTGCCAATTACTTGGTAGCTTAGTAATGGCATAGGCGGTAGGAAAGCCAATCAAAAATGCTAACAGGGTTGCGGCCGCTGCAATCATTATTGATTCCATCAAAATCCCTACATAAAGTGAATCTAACGCCCGGGTGTAATTTTCTAAGGTAAATATGTACTCCACCCCGCCGTAGGTGCCACGGGTTAAGAAGGTGTAGAAGAAAATAAAACCAAGGGGAACCAACATGAAGATAGTGATGTAGGCCAGGCCGGGGATCAAGAAGATGGAGCGAGAAATAAGAGCGCGACGCTGATTCGCGTCGCGCTCTGTCTTTACTAGCGCCTGCGCCATCTGCTAAGTAACTTACTTAAATTACTTAGAGGTGACTTCTGTTGCTATTCGGGTATATAGAGATGAGGCCTTGCCCAAATCTACTAACCCCTCTTGCTGAAGTAACTCAGCTGGCGAGATGCCCATATTTGGGAAATCGCCTACTAATGCTGGCAATGATTTTGCCATAGCAGCTTTGTTAGGCACCTTATAAAGAATATTATCGACTACCCAAGAGTGTACATCTACATCATAGATGTAATTCAGGAAGGCATGAGCTGCCTCTTTATTCTTAGATGTCTTTAGTACCACCATGGTGTCGGCCCAAAGATCTGAGCCCTCCTTGGGCACTATGAACTTAATATTCTTATTTTTGGCAATGCCATAGTTGCACCAGCCATCCCAGGCTTCAACCATTACCGCTTCCCCAGAGACTAATCTCTCGTAAAATGTGGTGTCATCATAAGCTAGCAGGTTCGCTTTAGCTTTGATTAATAGATCCTTCACCTTACCCATCTCGGTCTCATCTTGAGTATTGGCGGAGTAACCCAGTGCTTTCTGAGCTGGCAACATTAACCAGCGCTCAGTAGCGAGCATGGTGATCTTACCTTTATATTTTGGTTTAGGGGTGAGTAGATCATTCCAACTAGTTGGCTCATCACCCTTCATTAAGTCTGATCGATAGCAGATACCTGTGGTTCCCCAAGCGTAAGGAAGTGAGTACTTAGCGCCTTGATCGTAGGAGAGCTGCTCCGCCTCTTTAATTAAGTTACTTGAGTTTGGAATCAAAGATTTATCTAAGTTTTCTAATAAGCCTTGGGCTGCCAGTGCCTGGGCAAATTGACCAGAGACAAATGCCACATCGATTCCAGAATCACCACCGGCAGTTAATTTAGCCATCACCTCTTCATTGGTGGCGTGGTTAGTAATGGTCACCTTAGTGCCATACTTTTCTTCAAACTTAGCTGCAATATCCTCCGGGTAGTAAGCTGCCCAAATACTAACCGTAAGTGTTTGCTTTGACAGATCAGCATTAGGATCTAGAGCAGAGGAGTCAGAATCAGAGCCGCTACAAGCAGATAATCCAAAAAGTAATAGTGCCGCAAAACTACTTACTGTTACCTTTCGTGTCATTCTCATAAAGTTCTCCTAAATTATCCCCCCAAAATTTGGGGGTGAGTTACCCTTATAATAGAGAAGTATTTGCTATCCATCCAGAGGTTTTAACTTTTGGCCGGTTAAATATTTACATCTTCACTAGGATGGTGTTTGATAAAGCCATGGCTGGGCAAAGATTCACCATTCTTTTCATGCCTGAATCTGCTTACGGACCAACTAATCAATGCATTGGAATTGGCTACCGATTGCTCAAAGCAGGTCATCGGGTGGTATTTGCTGCCGAGGCATCTTGGGCTGGCAAATTAACCGCACTTGGCTTTGAGGAGGATTTGGTAGATCTAGCCCCACCAGCACCAGCTGATACTAACGCCGATCCGGGACAGTTCTGGACCGATTTTATTCGCAATACCTCACCAGAGTTTAGAAAGCCAACTATTGTCCAATTAGAAACCTTTATTAAACCAACCTGGCAGGCGTTAATTGATGGTGCCATCTACTGTCAACCGCAATTACAACAGATCATTAGTCGAGTAAATCCCGATGTAATTGTGGAGGATAATGTGGTGGCATTTCCAGCGCTATTAACCGCCGGAAAACCATTTATTCGCATCGTCTCCTGTAATCCGCTTGAGATGAAGGGTGAGAATGTTGCCCCAACTTTTTCTGGATACGCTGCCAACGATCGAAATAATTGGCAGGAGTTTAGAGACGAGTATAAACGTACTCATTATCAGATGTGGCAGGATTTCAACACTTGGGTACAGGGCCAAGGAGCACCAGCCCTTGCTGAGTTGGAATTTGTTCATGAATCCAGAGATGCAAATCTCTACCTCTTTCCCGAAGTTGCCGATTACGTTAAAGAGCGACCTCTAGCTTCATCTTGGATCCGAATGGATTCCAGCGTGCGCGAGACTGATGGTAAGTATGAGATTCCAAGTACGGTCGTAAATCGCCCTAATGACGCTAGATTGATTTACCTCTCCTTAGGTTCATTGGGTTCAGCTGATGTGGGATTAATGAACCGACTTACGGAGGTCTTAGGTAGAACTAAACACCGCTATATCGTAAGTATGGGCCCACAGCATGAGCAAATTAATCTGCCAGCAAATATGGTGGGCTCACAATTCCTACCCCAAACAAAAATCATCCCACAGGTAGATTTAGTAATTACCCATGGTGGTAATAACACCACTACCGAAGCCTTACACTTTGGTAAACCGATGATTTTATTACCATTATTTTGGGACCAATATGACAACGCGCAACGGATGCATGAACTGGGCTTTGGTATCAGACTTGCTACTTACAGCTTTACCGATGATCAAATGCACTCGGCCATGTCAGCACTACTAACAGATCTAGCTTTGCATAAAAAGATGCAAGAAAATGCCAAACTTATTCAAAGCCGGGATGGCTTAGGGGTAGCAGCAGCCGTGATTGAAAAAGTAGCAAATAAATATAAATCCTAAATATGCACCTGACAGCTGCTGCGTGCAAACAACTTCTACCCCCTACTCGTCAAGATTTGATTAAATGCGACTCAAATCAGGTCTTTGATTTCAAGATTGATGACGCCTCTGGTGTACTGATTTTTGAATCGGATGAACAATTTTTTATTGCTCCATATGTCAAAGGTTTAGATTATCAACGAGCCCAAGCGGCAGATGGAGTAAGCGCCAAATTACTTAGTAATCCCCTCCCAGCTGGCCTATCCTCTACCTTTCAAGCCGGCGATTATAAAAAGGAGCGAATGATTACGGCCGAACAAAGTAATCAATCAATTGTAGTTGATGATCAGGTCATAGTTAAGTGGCAATTAGTAGCCAAAGAATCGGTGGATGCTAGAAAGCAGGAGTTACTTAGTAGAAATGGTTTTACCTACCTACCTAAGTTATTAGGAAATATTTACTGGGATACGAGATTAATTGCCAGCGTAAATAAGTATATTCCAGGTGCGCAAGATGGTTGGAAATGGTGTGTGGACCTGGCAAAAGATGGTGATGCGGGCAGGTGGGTAGAGAATTTGGCACTTCTTACCAAGCAGATGCATGAATCTCTAGATGGTTTAACACATGGAGATCTTCATGTAGGTCAAATTCTAAAAACAGATGATTCCGACATGCTTTGGGTAATTGATTTTGAGGGCGATCCGTTAGGCATCATTGATGATGAACTGGACCAATTACGAGATATCGCCAGCATGTGTGTCTCATTTTTTCATGTCGGGGCGGTAGCAATCAAATATGGCTCAAATACCACCATGATCAAGGAATGGATAATCGCTACGCAAGATAAATTTTTGGCAGCTTATTTTGGAGGGAAAAGATTTGATCTAAGCCAATTACAGCAAAAAATGCGGGTACTTGAAGACAGAGAGTTAGAGTATGCCAACAAATTTTTGAATTATTGGCGTTATGCACCCGAATTTGCGATCGGCTATATGCAAGAGTTGGGCTATGGATCCAATTAAGTTTGGCGAGGACTTAGCTAGAAAAGCTGAATTAACTTATCTTCTTGCAACGAAAGAGTTTGATTGGCCAGATTTATCTGGCCAATCGTTAGTATTTATCGGCATGGGTTCCTCATCTTATGCTGCACAAGCCATTGTAAATCGATTACAAAATTTAGGTCATAATTCAATTTTTTCATTAGCTAGTAATCCATTTCCACCTAAATCTTCAGACGATAAAACACTAATTGCGATCTCGGCGACTGGTAGCTCCATTGAAACAGAAACTGCTTTTGATAATGCAACTGGATTTAGATCTAAGATATGGCTGACAAATTCGCTAAAGAGACCAAAAGATTCGGTAGCAATGCAAGCTGGAATAGAGCGTGGTGAAGTCGCTTCCTTAACCTATTTAGCCACCCATATGGCGCTACTTAGATTATGTGAGCAATTGGGTTATATAAGTAATCTTGAACGCTCTTTTTTGCTAGCAGCAGAGGCGATCTCTGATATCTATGATCGCAAAGAGCAGTGGCTACCACAATTAGTCGAGCATATTTCCTCACCTTTTGGTACTTTTTTTATTGCTCCTAGTGATCGAATTTGCAGTGCCCAGCAAAGTGCGTTAATGATGCGCGAGTGCCCAAGACTGCCAGCATTCGCATGTGAAACTGGCGATTGGGCTCATGTTGATGTCTACCTTACTAAAACATTAGATTATCGAGCAGTTCTATTTCCTGGCTCTGTTTGGGAAGATCAATTCTTCAACTGGACTAGGCAGCGAGAGGCAAAGGTGGTTACTATCGGATTTGAGCATCAATCCGCCGCCACCGCTCTGCGGTATAAGAATGATGCAGATGCCATAGTGCAGTTATTGGCCGAGGTGACCTTTTTCGAAGTGCTAGCCCAAAAGATTTGGCAATCTCTAGTTGATCAAGCGCACTAAATTCAACTGCTCTCCTCCGTAATTGAGTTCCCCCCATCAACCACAATTGCCTGCCCAGTTAGGTAGGCAGCAGCTGGTGAGGATAGGTAGAGGGTGAGGGATGCGATCTCAGGCCATAAGTAAACAAATGGGTAAGAAATAAGCAAGAAAAGTTAAGGGGGCAGCTAGAAGCTGGCCCCTTAACTTTTTGTCTTCAAATCACTTAAGACTAAAATAGAATAAGGTTTACCTATGTGTCGACTCCTTGGCTACTCATCGAACACCCCCACTACATTTAGTGAGGCTGTGGGGAAGAATTTTCAAGAGTTTGTATCCCTTGCCAATGATCACTGTGATGGTTGGGGTATTGCTACCACCGATAATAGAAGAGCAGATCTCTACAAAGAGCCAGTTGCTGCAACTAAGAGTTCACACTTTAGAGAGCAACTAGAAAAACGCAAATCGAATGCTGCCATATTACACTTTCGCTGGGCAACAGAGGGCATGCCAGTTAATGAAAACAACACCCACCCATTCACCTACCAAGATATAGCCTTTATTCACAATGGTTCTATTACTCCCGCAACAACATTAGATCCATTAATAGATAAGAAGTATCTGCAAATAGCCAAGGGCACAACCGACTCAGAGCGATACTTTCTCTATCTGCTTACCCAAATAGAAAAGCATGGCTTTATTGAAGGTATTAATGCAGGCCTTTCCTATATTAAAGATAATTGCACATACTCCTCCATGAATATGATGATTATTAATGATCAAACCTTTATGGCAGCTTGTATCTATAACCAAGATAAGATCCCGGATAGATTCAAGGCCTCCCCTGATTACTACCATCTCAAATACACAACCCGTTATGGCCAGGTGGTTGTGGCATCTAGCGGTTGGGATCAAGAAGGGTGGCAAGAGCTCCCAAACGGGAGTGTGTTAGTGGTGGATAGGGAACTACAAAAAGATTTCCTCACAAGGCTTTAGTTCACTTTGAAGATTGAGATATCCACTCTTAAGTTAAAGACTCTGCTTGCCTGATAACAAGATCAACAGTTGCTCTCAGAAAAGTCAGGTAAGTAGCTCTGAATCCTTCAAGCACTTCAACTCACACGTGAAACCAGCGGGTTGTGAGGGGATCGAACCCTCGACCCGGTGATTAAGAGCTAACGGATTACCAAACCACCGCTATAGCAATATTGCTTATCGATAGCGCCACCATTGCTAACCAGGCGCTCTTGGGTAGTTTTGGTTTCTTTACATTGATGTAGCCAATAATCAATATGGCCACCAAGATATTGCTCTTTACCCAAATCTTTACATTATCTATTGCTTCATATTGATCTGGGTAGCTATCAACTAGGGAGTATCTGATTCCTACTAGGCCTAGCCCTGTTACTAGAGCAAGAAGGCTCGAGTGAAGTACTCCTTTATTGAGCTTTGCTGGGGAGGCAAGTAGGCCTCCTAGAACTCCTGCCATAGCGATCAAATGCAGGATTAAGAGCAGGTTCCTGGTGATTTCCATGGCCATAACCCTAGACCTATACCAGGGAGAAGTCTTCATCGCTGAGCAATAAATCCTCACCAAAATTGTTGATATTGCTTCAATTAAGGGCTGAGCGCGGGCAGGATTACGAGTTTGCCTAAGATCATGAGGGTTGGCAAACTTTTGGCTCTCAGCAAAATCTAAGGTTAGTTGATCATTCTCGTAGGCATCCAGTTGGGCATCAAGGAAGGTTAACCAAGCAATTCGATCCTTTTCAAGAAGTATATCTGGTACTTCATTCCAACGAAGCTTTAGTTGTGAAAGCGCTACACTCTAAATCAATATGCCATAAACAATCATAGGAATTATTAGAGCCACTTTTTAGCCATACCTTGAAGTAAGATATTTGAAATCTTTGGAATAAATGTGGCAATAGATACTAAAGATCCAACCGTAATTAACACTGAGCTTGTGGGTTAATTACCCTCATTTCCTGTTTGCTACCTGAGATCTATATATCCCATAGCAGTAGGGCATATGAGCCAAATCTGTAGTTGTTTAAGGGATTCATTTTTTAGGAATTCTTAATGAGTGAAGGCCACCATCAACATTAATAGATGTGCCAGTGATAGCTGCTTGCAGAGGACTTGCCAGGAAAATAATGGCACTAGCAATTTCGGCGGGCGTGACAAGTCTTCCCATTGGCTGCCGCGCTTCTAAGGCTGCCTTCGCTGTTTTAGCATCATCTGATTGTTCCAATAATCTCTTTACCCAAGGGGTATCGGTTGTTCCTGGATTAACAGCATTAACTCTTATGCCATCTGATAAATGATCAGTGGCCATGGCTAGAGTCAAAGTTAAGATCGCTCCCTTTGAAGCACTATACGCAGCGCGATTTGGAATTCCATCAATCGCAGCAACGGATGCAGTGTTTACTATGGCAGCAGATTTACTCTCTCTAAGCAGTGCAATTGCCTCTCGAGATACCCTGGCGGTACCAATCACGTTTGTGTTCAATACTTTTTGCCAAATTTCATCACTTTCATGCTCTACTGTTGTTAATGATCCAATGCCAGCATTATTAATCAGAATATCTAAGTTATCGCTGGATTCTCTAAACTCAACAAATGCATTTTTTACCGAAGATGTATCTGAAATATCACAGTGAATATAGGTTGCATATTCAGCCATCTCGCCTTTAGAAACATCAAGCCCAAATACCCTTGCACCCCGAGAAGATAATCCTTTAATAACCTCTAACCCAATACCAGAGCCTGCACCGGTCACTATCGCAGTTAGACCTGCAAACTCCTTTTCCATCATCATGCCTTCAGTCCTTCATCTCATTAGTCGAGCACCATTAACTATCTCAACACTTTCCTATACTATTGCGTAGATGGCTAGACACAGTGAGTTAGTGAAAATTCCCCGTATAGACCGGTATGTAACGAAGTTAGCTTTAGGAAGCGCCCCGCTTGGCGGGCTATTTACCGAGGTAACTGATGCCGATGCTGAGGCAACTATTTTGGCTGCCATTGATTCTGGAATCAATTTTTTTGATACTGCGCCCCTATACGGCCATGGTAATGCCGAGAGGAGAATGGGAGCGGCATTAAACAAATCAAATAAACCCTTCGTGATCTCCACAAAAGTTGGCAGAGTGCTACAAAAGTTCACACCAGAGGAGATTGCAGGAAAAGTGGCTGGCCTAGCTGCCTTTGTTGGGGTTGATCCTACAATTTTTCCAGTTTTTGATTTTTCAAGACAAGGAATCTTAAAATCACTAGAGGAAAGTCTAAGAAGACTAGATCTAGATAGAGTAGATATTGCATTAATTCATGATGCCGATGATCAATTGGATAAGGCAATTGCAGAATCTTATCCAGTATTGGATGAGCTTCGCTCTCAAGGCGTAATTAGAGGTGTTGGCGTTGGATTAAATTACTGCTCATATGCAACTAAGGCCGTTAAGGAAATGGATTTAGATATCATTCTGATTGCCGGCAGATACTCGTTACTAGATCAATCAGCACAGGATGAACTCTTTAAAGAGTGTTTAAAGAAAGAAACCGGCGTGATGGTCGGAGGAGTCTATAACTCAGGTGTTCTAGCAAGTCCAACGCCAGAGTCCACTTACGATTACGTAAAAGTTAAACCTGAGATTCTTAAGCGAGCCTTAGATATAAAGCATCTTCTGGCTGACTTTCATATTCCATTGACTGCAGCAGCAATTCAATTTCCACATCGACATCCTGCGGTAACTTGCGTATTAACTGGATCAAGAAGTGTTCAAGAATTGAGTTCAAATATTGCCGATTTCGATATGGATATCCCAGATGCTACTTGGAGTGCACTTGAAGAATCTGGATTAGTAAATCGAATTGAGATCTAATATGAGTCATTTAGCTGTTATTAAGACCTCAACTGAACGATACCAATTGGTTAAAGAAGTTAATGGTAAGTATTTTGAAATACCTGGATTAAGGACGTTATCTTCTGCGCTTAGATTAGGTTTAACAGATTTGAAAAAGGTATATGAATCTGCAACTTCTAAAGAAATGAATGGAGAGTTATCAGCTCCGGTTGCAGTAGACACAGAAATTTGGGGGGCAGGTGTTACATATCAACGCTCTAGAGATGCTCGCAAAGAAGAGAGTGGAATTCCAGATGTGTATCAATTAGTTTATGAGGCAGATAGGCCAGAGTTATTTTTTAAGGCAACTGCAAGAAGGACTGTAGGCCATGGAGCTGAAGTTGGCATTAGAGAAGATGCACTCGCTTCAGTACCAGAGCCTGAGGTTGCCATAGTTGTCAATAGATTTGCAGAGTTAATTGGTATGAGTATTTGCAATGATATGACTGCAAGAAATATTGAAGGCGAGAATCCACTTTACCTATCGCAGGCCAAGATTTATTATGGCTCAAATGCCATTGGTCCAATGATCCGGCCGATTTGGGAGATATTTGATCACAATAAACTTGATATCCAAGCAAAGATAGAACGAAATGGTTCAATCGTTTGGCAAGCTCAAACCTCGCTAAAGGCATTAAGTAGGTCGTTTGAAGATTTAATAAATTACTTGTTTAGATGTCAACATTTTCCGGTTGGAGTTTTGTTATCAACTGGGACTGGAATAGTTCCACCACTTGAGATCTCGTTGGTAAATGGCGATGTAGTTACAATTACGGTTGATCAAATCGGTACTTTAGTTAATAAGGTGGTAACAACACCACTTGATATAAATGATCGGAAAAAGTGATGGCAGAGCATGCTATTTGGACGCAGTGGGATGACTTAAATGTTCCTAGCAAGTTCAAGAGGTTATCACCAGCCACAACGCCAATTGAGACTTCAGATTTATCTGAAATAACTTTTTACGTACCCACCTATATGGGTGGACGGCCAGCACTAGAGCTCACTAGGAAAATGCCGAATCTTAAAATATTACAAATGCCAAATGCAGGTTACGACGATGCCTTGGAATTTGTTCGTGAAGGTATGACTTTATGTAATGGTAAAAGTATCCATGATGATTCAACGGCTGAACTAGCAGTTGGACTAACTATCGCCTCGCTTCGAGGCTTTCCAGATTTTGTCCGCAATCAAGATAAATCTGCTTGGGTGCATGTTGAAAGGAAATCAATAAATGATAGAAAGATTGGGATAATTGGATTTGGTTCGATTGGAACCACAATTGCAAAAATGCTTTCAGGTTTTGCAGTTGAAATTGTTCCCTTTACTCAAAGTGGCCGAGACAACACAATTCCAATTGCTGATCTAGATAAACACCTACCTTTACTTGATGTTGTTATCTTGATTTTGCCACTAACACCTGAAAGTAGAAAATTGTTTGACGCCCGAAGATTGGCATTAATGAAGGATGGTGCTCTTCTAGTGAATGTAGCGCGAGGTCCAATTGTTGATACTGATGCACTAATTGCGCAACTTAACTCTGGTCGTATTTCCGCTGCTTTGGACGTTACCGATCCAGAGCCACTACCTAGTGATCACCCACTGTGGAAAGCAAAAGGTGTCTTTATCTCTCCCCACGTTGGTGGAAATACTTCAGCCTTTGAAAGCCGGGCAAAAAGATTAATTGAGTCACAGCTCAATCTTCTAGCGGCCGGTAAGTCGCTAAACAATGTCATCGTGGCTGGTAATTAGGCCAGTACTTACTAATCTTCTTTCGCAAGAAATCCGCGCTCTCATGCATTTGTTCCATGCCATCTACGCCATCCTCTATGGAAATCCAGCCATCAAATCCAACACCTTTTAAGATACTAAAAATAGCATCATAGTCATTTAGGCCCTTTCCAATCACACCATGTTTGAAAAAGGAAACATAGCCTGCACTACCACCCTCTACCTTTCGTAAGTCCTCAACGGTGCCGTTGGCCAGATATCTATCTGAGGCGTGCATAGTTACGACTCTGTGCTTAACTCGCTCAAGTAATTCAAGTGGTTCTTCTCCAGCAGCTATTACGTTTGAAGGATCGTAATTAACACCGAAAGATTTAGACTCAATACGATTCACCAAATCAACAAACACATCCATCATTTGAGCAAACTCAGGTTCGGTCCAAAAATCATCCTTATAGTGGTTTTCAATAATAAGTGTTATGCCAAGTTTTTCGGCGCTAGGAATGCAGGCATTAATTGATTCCACCACATAATTCATTCCCTCTTCTCTAGATATATCTTTTCTTCTTTGACCAGAAAGTACTCGACAATATTTGGCACCTAAGGCTGCACTCATCTCAATTGCATAAATTTCTTTCTCCACCTCATTTTGACGCAATTTAGGATCTGGAATTGTAAAATCAGGTGAGGCACACATCATTGGAATTACCATTCCGGCATCTTCAACCGCTTTCTTAATCTTAGGCCAATTTCTTGAATCTTTAACATCTGCAAAATTGTTGTAAAACTCAAGTCCATCAACTCTTAACTCATCAGCTAACTTGATCCATTCATAAATACTCATTTGACCAGCGACTAGTTGCTTAATAAACCCCTTAGGAAACGCAGCTAATTTGGGCATTACTTCTCTGGGTTTCTGCCGATAATTGAAAATTGTTCAAGGTCAACAACTGAGCCAGTAAATGGTTTGGATTCATCACCTAACCAGTAAATGCAAGCAGCGGCTAGTTGTTCTGGAGTGCTCATCTTTCCAAATGGAATATTGTCTTTACCTAGCTTGTCTGGCCAATTTTCAGGTAACCCTTTCTTTATTTGATCTGCGTACTCTCGATCAGTCAAGATCCAGCCAGGATTAATTAAGTTAAACCTAATACCATCAACTCCATGTGCATTAGCTAAGTTTCTAGTCATGGTTTGTAAACCTGCTTTGCTAATACTGTATGTCAAGAGCGAAGCTTCACCGGTATAGGCATTAATAGATCCAATATTGAGGACATTTCCTTGAGTTTGTTTTAGATAAGGAAAGGCTGCTTGAATTAAGAACAAGGCTGATTGCAGATTGATTGTGATTGTCTTTGAGAATGATTTTTCACTTACCTCTAGCAGATTATTACGCTCAATAACGGCTGCATTATTAACTATTGAATCAATCTTTCCAAAGGCTTCGATGGCGCTTGTCACAATATGCTTTGGCGAATCTAGGTTATTCAGATCTGATATACACAGATGAACATTCTTGCCCAGATGTTCTACTAATTTTTGACCAGCAATCTGGTCTATGCCATGAATAAGTACCTTTGCACCTTCTAACACGCAACGGGTGGCTAAAGCTTTGCCGATACCAGATGTTGCTCCAGTAATTACAATTACTTTGTCTTTTAGCCGCATAGTCATTCAGGTTTTATGACTGACTTAAGGATCTCACCAGATTGCATCTTTTCAAATGCAGTTCGCCAATCTTTAATCGGAAAAACGCCACCAAGAACTGGTCTTAAATCTAATTTTCCGTTGCCAAGTAACCTCAATACTCTCTCCCACATTGGCCAATTGTGCGAAAATGTTCCACGCAGTGTTACATTCTTTGCCACCAATGGATCTAACGAAAAATCCAAAGGTTGTGGCCCCCAGCCAACTTTGGAAATCCAGCCATCTGGTCTGACAACTTCCAGAGCGTGCTTTAGTGATGCGCTAACACCGGCAGCATCAACAACGCCATCCGCGCCTAAGCCATCTACGCTTTTTGCCCACTCACTAGCATCACCAATAATTACTTCACATCCATAAGCTCTTGCGATGTTTAATCGGTTTTGATCTTTGGCTAACCCAACTAATGCCACCTCAGCGCCGGCGAGTTTTGCCACAGCTGCACATAAGACTCCGATTGGTCCGGGTCCTAAAATCACAATTCGATCACCTGGTCTAATAAACCCAGGTGCGATTGTGGCGCTATAGGCAACTGCGCACGGCTCAGTCATGGCTGCATATTCAAATGAAATACTCTCTGGAATCTTATGAAGTAGGCGAGCGGCTACCTTGGCATATCTAGTCATACCACCATTAACCCCATACCCAAAACCCTTTCGACCTGGATCTAAGTTGTATTTGCCGACCCTAGAAAGTGGTGAAGTTGTATCAACTACTGCGGCAGTTTCAGTAACTACCTTTTGACCTACCTGCCAATTGCCCAAAGCTTCTACATTCTTACCAAGCTCAACTATTACGCCACAAAATTCATGTCCTAGCACAACTGGATAATTAACCGCCCAAGAGTTGGTGCCATGCCACTGGTGTAGATCGCTACCACAAACACTCACAGCTTCAACTTGCAAAATAACATCATCATCACCAGCAATTGGCCGCTCAACCTCTTGCAACTCAACACTCATAGGCGCTGAAGAGTAATTGACTACCGCAAGAGATTTCATATTTAGCTATCGCCCTTCTCACTAAATGATTCTAGGGGTGATCGGAATATCACCATAAGCATGAACTTTTTCACAAATTTTACGCAACACCTCTTCCACATCTCCAGCACCTTTTGAAAATGAATCAGCATCAATTGCCAGGGGGGCACCAATAACAACTAGAGGTGCACCATATGATGGACAGGCAATTGCTTGTTCAAGTGAAAGTCCACCAACTGCTTGAACTGGAACTGAAACTGAATCAACCACTTGCTTTAGTTGATCCAAAGGATTCGGTGCACGTTGTCCACTTGCTGCAATTCCTCGGCGTTCGTCATAGCCAATATGGTGAATAATCATTTGACAACCAAGATCTTCTAGAAGTTGAGCTCCTTTGACCATATCTTCACAGCCAAGGTTGTCGCCCATAACTGTGATTCCATAATCTTTTGCTGCTTGTACAACACATTTGATGGTTTCTGGGTGAGATCTCGCCATAACAACCACATGAGTGGCACCAGCTTTTGCCATCATCTTAGCCTCTAGGTAGCCACCATCCATTGTTTTTAAGTCTGCAACAACTGGAGTATTTGGAAACTCTTTTCGCAAAGCTGTCACACCATGTAAACCCTCTGCCAAAATAAATGGCGTGCCAGCTTCTAGCCAATCAACGCCAGCACGTAGCGCAGCATGCGCCATTGCAAGCGCTTCATCCATATCAATTAGATCAAGTGATACCTGAACAATTGGTTTCATTTATAAGACTCCATACTTTGCAAAGGCCTCACTTGGCGCCATTCCATCTCTTACCGCTTTTCTAAATAGATCTTCCCCCGAGTTTTTCTCTTCAACTCTGGCAATTACCTCATCAATTGCATCTTTGGGCACAATAACTACTCCGTCAATATCGCCAACAATCAAATCTCCGGGATTAATTACCACACCATCAATCTCAGCTGGCACATTATGTTCAACCACCTCATATCTTGAGTTAATATCAAGGGGAGAGGTCTGAACACTAAAGACTTTAAAACCAAGCGCGCGCATTCTGGTGGTATCTCTAACTGGACCATCAGTTAACGCACCTGCTACCCCCTTATGTTTACATGCAGTTGAAAGCAGTTCACCCCAAAAAGCTGCTGGATGATTTCCACCATTATTTCGATTAGATGGTGTCACATAAACCTGATCTTGCCCAATAGCATCTAATGCCTTAAGTAATCCAACATAGGGCACATCAGGAGCTGAAAAGACCGCCTCGACTCTCACTGGAAAGGCGTATCCCATCATCACACCATCGCCTGAAATCATTTCAATATCTGGTTCTAAAACCTGATTGCGCAGATTCATGTGATCTAAACAATCAGAAGCTAAGGCTGCGGTGAAAATTCTTGAGAGGTTGTGCAAGTCATACTTATCAGCGCCCACTCGGTAAAGATTAGAGGGTCAGTTACCTGCACAAGTAGACTCTAAACTCCTACTTTAGGGATGAGATCCGTGCTTTATAACAATTGGATAAAGCACCTTTACTAACCGATTGTTTAGCCATGTTCGCATTGACGGAATTACTTGGGAGCACAAGGATTAACCTCAGGTTCGACGGGTCGCGTCGTACCACTCTAGATATCAAGAAGGAATGGAGAAATGGATGCGTAAAGGTTCATTTCGTCTTGTTGCAGCTGCAGTAGCTATTGCCCTTGGGGTAAGCGCGTGTGGTTCATCATCAGATGACGCAGCAAAGACAGACACAGAGTTTGAAATCTTTACCTGGTGGGCATCTGGTGGCGAAGCTGCTGGCTTACAGGGAATGATTGACGTTTTCACAGCACAAAATCCAGACACAGAGTTTATTAACGCTGCTATTGCTGGCGGTGCTGGTGTAAATGCTAAGGCGGTATTAACTAGCCGTCTTGAGGCAGACAATCCACCAGATTCGTTCCAAGCACACGCTGGTATGGAACTTGATGGATATGTAAAGACTGGAAAGCTAGAGGATCTAACATCACTGTATGAATCAGAGGGATGGGACAAGGTATTCCCATCTGATCTGATTAAGACACTTACAGTAGATGGCAAGATCTACTCAGTTCCAGTAAATATTCACCGTGCAAATGTTCTCTGGTGGAATCCTGGTGCTGCTGCCAAGGCAGGAGTCACCGCTGCACCAAAGACACTTGATGAATTCATGGGTGCACTAGATAAGTTTAAGAAATCTGGTATCGATGGAATTGCATTAGCTGGTAAAGGTGACTGGGCGATTGCTCACCTACTTGACTGGGTACTGCTTGCCACATTAGGTCCAGATAAGTTTGACGGTTTGTTTAATGGATCAACCTCATGGACAGGTCCTGAGGTGGCAGAGGCACTTAAGAACTTCCAGAAGATTCTTTCTTATGGAAATAAGGGCGCTGCTAACCTTGACTGGCCAGATGCTGGAAGACTTGTAACCCAAGGCAAGGCCGGCTTCTTCATCATGGGCGACTGGGCATCAGCACAGTGGCAATCGGATGGTTTGAAGCTAGGAACTGATTACACCTGGGCTCCAGCTCCTATGAAGGATGGCAACGTTGCTGTTTATCAATGGTTGTCAGATTCATTCACACTTCCAGTTGGTGCGCCACACCGCAACGCTGCAATCGCATGGCTGAAGGTTTGTGGTTCAAAGGCTGGACAAGATGCATTTAATCCAAAGAAGGGATCAATCTCAGCACGTACTGACTCTGATCTTTCTTTGTATGATGACTATCTAAAGGCTGTTGCCCAGCAATGGAAGACCGACCGCTTGGTTGGATCAACTGTCCATGGTGTTACTGGCAACAACGCGCTGATGGCTGCATACAACTCGGCTGTAGGTAAGTACTTCTCTGGCGGTTTTAAAGATAACGCTGGATTAGCCAAGGATCTACAGGCTGCCTACGATGCAGGTAAGGCCTAAGAAAGAAGTAGTTGCAAGTTTTGGTGGGTGAATCATTTCGCCCACCAAACTTGTTTTTGTTTCCTAGTTTGACCATGCCTTACCCCACTATTGATTAGGGTGTGTGAAGAATGAAGAGCGCAGTTGCATCTAAACCCAGGCCGTTACGTGCTCGGATTGGAGGATTGCCCTTTTTGATTCCATCGATTTTAGCGATGGCTTTTTTTGTTTATGGCTTAATTCTTTGGACTTTAAATATGTCCCTAACGAATAAGAACTCAGTTGGTGTTAAGGAAATTAAATATGTTGGCTTCAAGAATTATTCTGACTTACTAAGTGATGTAACATTCACCCACGCATTCACTAATTTGGTGAAGTTTACTGTGGTCTTTATTCTCGGTGCATTGATTTCCGGATTAATCATGGCATTACTACTGGAGAAGGGAATAAAGGGTGAGGGATTTTTCCGCTCCTTTTATCTATATCCAATGGCGATCTCATTTATCGCCATGGGAACGGTATTTAACTGGTTACTCAACTCCACCACTGGCGAGGATGCAGGTGGTATTAATTTGCTTTTACAAAAGGTGGGCTTAGGATTCTTACAAAACCCTTGGTACGCCTCGCAATCAGGTGCGATGTACGCCATCGCTATCCCTGCTGTTTGGCAGGTGGCAGGTTATGTAATGGCATTATTTTTAGCGGGCTTTCGTGGTATTTCCGATGATATGCGCCAGGCTGCTCGAGTAGATGGGGCTTCGGAGTGGCAAATCTATCGCTTAGTTTTATTTCCCCATCTAACCCCCACGTTTTTGACAGTGGTAATTATTTTGGGACATATGTCCATGAAGGTCTTTGACCTAATTGTTGGTATTAATGGTAAGGGATTTGTCACCCAAACGCTGGCAGTTTACATGTGGCAAGCTACTTTTGATAATTTTGATTACGCCAAAGGCACAGCCATCGCCTTAGTGCTATTGATCATGGTGGCGGTTCTAGTCTTGCCATACCTGCGCTATGTGAACAAGCATGAGGAGTTTAGATGAGCCATACCGCAGAGCTAATCATTGCGAAACGGGTAGTTCAGAGATCCAAACGCAAATTGACTGGCAAAGATCAGTTTTGGCTGGTTTTTAAGTATGTTTCATTAATCTTTATTTGGTTCTTAGTAATTATGCCAATCTACGTGTTGGTAGTGAACTCCCTAAAGGGCGTAAAGGGTGTTTATCTAACTACAGCTTTTCAACTACCAACTTCATTAGATTTTAGCGCGTGGAAGTTAGCATGGAGTGGGGATACAAAGACATTTCCTGGACTAAGTGCGGGCATGGGTGTCGCCATGCTTCGCACCTTAGTAATTGTGATTCAATCCTCGATCATTTCAGCAATAGTCGGATCAATAAATGGTTATGTATTTGCAAAGTGGAAGTTCAAGGGTAGTAATCTAATATTTACACTTTTCTTATTTGGCATGTTTATTCCATATCAAGCGGTGATGATTCCGCTAGTTCGGGTGGCCACTATCTCCGGGTTAAATAAGAGTATTTATGTATTGGTACTGGCCCATGTTATCTATGGCATACCTATCTGTACATTGATCTTTAGAAATTACTATGAAGCGATTCCTAATGAGTTAATTGAGGCAGGTCGAGTAGATAAAGCTTCGATGGTAAGAATTTACCGTTCGATTATCTTGCCGCTGTCTATTCCAGCTTTTGTGGTGGTGCTAATCTGGCAATTCACCTCAGCCTGGAATGACTTCTTATTTGCGATCTTTTTGACTGGCGGTAATCCCAAGTTAGCAGTTGCTACCACCCAATTAAACTTTTTGACTGGCTCCACTAATCAGGTCTATTACGGGTTAAACATGACGTCTGCGTTACTTGTATCCTTGCCTACCTTGATTGTATATATTTTCCTTGGACGATATTTCTTGCGTGGCTTGCTCTCTGGCTCCCTAAAGGGGTAGGTATGTCAGTTGCAATCGAAGTATTTGACTCCCGGCGCAATCAGTTAGGTGAAGGTCCAACAGCAACTGGCCCAGGAAACAATATTGTGCAGTGGTGTGACATTTATGGCCAATTTGTCAGATCAAGAAATCTAATCACAGGTGAAATAGGTGAGTATCAAACTGATGAGGCGGTTGGGTTTCAGATACCGCGAAGTAAGGGCGGAGAGATCTTGGGAACTGCCAACGGACCAGTACTACGGGATATTGATGGGCAAATAACCAAGCTTTCCAGTAGGCAAGATGCTGATGGCCATCCAGATAAACATAAATTACGATGGAATGATGCAAAAGTTTCTCCAGATGGATATCTATTTCTAGGTTCTATGGCTTATGAAAATCAAAGTAATGAAGGTGCGTTTTATCGATTAAGCAAAGATGGCACAAAACTTAAGCGCTTGTTTGGTGATGTTGGTATCTCGAACGGTATGGATTGGAGCAATGACCTAACCAGGATGTATTACATCGATACCCTAACTTTGAAGGTAGAGGTGTTTGATTACCATTATGGCGAGATTTCAAACAGAAGGACGTTAGTTCAAATTGAAGAGGGGATGGGCTTTCCCGATGGCATGTGCGCTGATGCAGATGACAATATCTGGGTGGCCTTTTGGATGGGATCAGCTGTGAGGTGTTTTGATGGCAATACAGGTAAACAGTTAGCCGAGATTAAGTTACCCGTTCAAAAGGTGACATCCTGTTGCTTTGCTGGTGAAAAACTAGATAAATTGATTATTACTTCAGCTGTTGGAAATCATGGGGAATCGATGGATTTAGATGAGTACCCCAAAGCAGGGTTTATTTTTATTGCAAACCCTGGAGTAAGTGGCAAAAAAACAACAACATTTGGAGCTTAGTTGAGCTTCGATCTTTTCACATTTGGTGAAGTTCTATCAGTATTCATTACTGCAGATACTGAATCTGTAATGAGCGCCAAAAGTTATGAGAGAGTTACAGCCGGCGCTGAAGCTAATGTGGCGGTTGCGATTTCAAGGCTGGGTTTAAAAGCTCAATATTTCTCTAGATTCGGCACTGACCAATTAGGTTCGGTGATGATCAACGATATTAAATCTGAGGGTGTGGATGTCTCAGCCGTTAAACGAGTCTCTTCATTTTCAGCTGCAATGGTAAGAAATCCAGGAAAATCTGCCCCGGTTGAAATAAGTTACCTAAGGAAAGGATCTGCTGCATCAACTATTGAGCCAACTGATATTCCTGAGACTTTCATTTCATCATCCAGATGGCTTCATACCACCGGCATAACCTGTGCTATCTCAAAGACTGGTGCAGATACAGTCAAATTTGCCTTAGGAAGAGCAAGAGAAAGAAGGGTTAAATCTAGTTTTGATCTAAATATTCGTCGAAAACTCTGGAGTGAGAGCGAGGCAAAAGCAGTCTTAGAGCCGTTAGCTACTGATATTGAGTTACTAATTGGTGGCGAAGATGAGTATCAAGTGGTATTTGGACTTACCGATGCTAAGAAAGTACTTGCTGAGGCAAATAATCGAGGTTGCAAAATTGCGGTAATGACCAAAGGTAGCCAGGTTTTAAGGTACTCAATTGATGGCGAGTTTGACCAGTTCACACCACCAAAGGTTGTTTCGGTAGATCCCGTTGGATCAGGAGATGCCTTTACTGGTGGCACCATCGCCGGTTTACTAAGTGGGATGAATCCATTTCAAGCACTTACTCAGGGGAGTATCTGTGGTGCATCAGTTGCAAGTATGTTTGGGGATTGGACTGGCATACCAAAAGGAAAATTTGGTGTGGTTGATTCTGATGTCTTAAATAGGCTAGGGAGTTTAAAGTGAAGACACTAGATACATTGCTGCAAGAGAAAATGATGACCTTAGTTAGAGCAAACTCACAAAGTGAAGGACAAGCTCTAGCTGATGCTTTGGTTGAATCTGGAGTCAAGGTGATAGAGATTACTTTGACTACTCCTGGAGCCTTAGAAATCATTGCTAACTTATTGCAAAACAAGGGATTACTCGTTGGAGCTGGCACTGTTAGAACTGTTAAGGATGTAAAGAAAGCTGAAGATGTAGGTGCAAAGTTTATTGTTTCACCAGATACCAATGAGGATGTAATAACTGCTACTAAGAAATTGAGACTCGTCTCAATGCCAGGAGTGTGTACACCTACCGAGGTGGCTATTGCCGAAGAGAATGGCGCAGATATTTTGAAACTATTTCCGGCATCAACAATGGGACCTGGACATCTAAAGATGCTCCGTGAGCCATTTCCAAACAATCGCTGGTGCCCAACAGCAGGCATCACATTAGAGTCGGTTCCTAAGTGGTTTGAAGCCGGTGCGGATCTAATTGGTTTAGGCGGTCCTGTAACAAAGGGTGGGGTCACTAAAGTTAACGAAAATGTAGAAGCTTTCCGTAATGCAATCAATGAGGCTAGTAAGGTAGTTTATCGACATGAAGTTAGCCAATAAGCACATCTTTGTAACTGGCGGCGCCAAAGGTATTGGTGAAGCAATAGTTAGAGATGCTGCTGCTGAATCTGCTTCAGTGACTTTTATTGATATCGATGAGTACGCTGGAAATAGATTGGCCTCAGAACTAAGTGCTGATGGGAAAAGCGTAGCCTTCTTTAGTGCTGATGTGGCTAGTTTTGATCAGTTGAAAACTGCTTTTGAATCAGGTGTCAATAGATTTGGTGAGGTTACTGGCGTAGTTAATAATGCTGGCGTTAACTCCCATGCTGACCCAGTCAAGATGACGGACAAGGAGTGGGATGATTTTTTTGCAATTGATATGAAACCAGTTTGGTTAACGGCCAAATTGGCACTTCCTGCAATGCGAAAAGCAAAAGCAGGTTCAATAGTTAATATCTGTTCAATTCATGGTCGACTAACTTATCCAGGTTTTTTCCCATATGGTGCGGCTAAATCTGCCGTCCTTGGATTAACTAGAAATTTGGCATTAGATGAGGGTAGGCATCAAATCAGAGTCAATGCAGTTTCACCTGGATATATATTGACTGAATTAACAAAAACTTGGCTAAGTGGCGAATCTGGTCGGCTTGAGCGAGCCAATTCAATCCAACCATTAGGAAGAATGGGAGAACCATTTGAGGTGGCTAAAGTAGTTACATTTTTACTCTCCGATAAATCAACCTATGTTAGTGGATCTGATTGGGCAGTTGATGGGGGATTAGGGGCAAGATCTGCATGATATTGAAAGGTGAGCATTTATTTGTTACAGGTGGAGCTGCCGGCATTGGTGAAGCTTTGGTTTTAGGTGGAGTCAAGGAAGGAGCAAAGGTTTCATTTGTCGACATAGATGATGTTAGAGCAAATACTCTGGTTGAAAATTTAACTAAAGAAGGTCATCAGGTTCAATTTGCCCATGCCGATGTCTCTAAATTTGAAACCTTTAAAAATGGTTTTGATAAATTGGTATCAAGCTATGGCCCAGTAACAGTAGCGGTCTCAAATGCCGGCAGAAATTCATATGCAGATGCGGTGGAGTACGCTGAGGAGGAGTGGAGTGATTTTTTTGCACTCGATCTAAAATCTAGTTGGTACTTAGCCAAGTTGTGCTTGCCTGAAATGAGGAGGGCTGAATATGGCGCTATAGTGAATATTTCATCGATTCATGGCCGAATGTCTAGACCAAATTTCTTTCCATACTCAGCGGCCAAAGGTGGCATTATTGGCTTATCCAGAAATCTAGCCTTAGATGAGGGAAAGTATGGGATAAGAGTTAATTCAGTCTCCCCAGGTACAACTGCTACACCCTTATTAAAGAGCTATATGGAGAAGTTCCCAGATGAAAAGACTCACTCACTTGCTGTGGCACCGAATGCCAGGTTTGGATCACCGGAAGAAATTGCAAATGTAGTCTTGTTTGCTCTCTCTAAAGATGCCTCATTCATTACTGGCGCAGATTTAATGGTTGATGGCGCACTTCACGCCAGATATGCCTAAGCTCTTATATTTACAAAATCTGGCAATAATTCAGTCAGATTTTTAACTCCCATTAGCTTCATCGCTGTCTCCATTTCAAATCTAAAAATCTCAACCACTTTTTCAACTCCAGGTTTTCCAGCCGCCATAGCACCATAAAGATAGGCACGACCTATCAAGACCGCATCAGCCCCAAGAGCAATTGCCGCTAAGACATCAGCCCCACTCATGATTGCGCCATCTATATAGATTTGAGGGCCATCGCCTTTTGCTCCAATTACCTCTCTTACATTTGGCAATAACTCAAGTGGTACGACAGAGCGGTCTAATTGCCGGCCGCCATGATTAGAAAGTACAATCGCATCCACGCCGATTTTGGCTAGCTCTTTTGCATCTGCAACTCTCTGAACTCCCTTGATTATTAACTTTCCCTGCCAGACTGATCGAAGCCATTTAACATCCTCAAAAGTAACTGCGGGATCAAATACTTTTGCAGCGATTTCAGAGAGTGGTTTATCAAAATTTCTAAAGGTTGCAAACTCAAGTGGAGCGGTAGTTAGCAAATTAAACCACCACTTAGGTTTAAGGACCATGTCGAGAAAAGTCTTCAATCTAATTCTTGGCGGCACGGTTAAGCCATTGCGCATATCCCGCCACTTAATACCACCTATCGCAGTATCAACTGTCAGCATTAATCCTTCAAAACCAGCAGATCTAGCCTCTTCAATGAATCTTAGGCTCTGATCTCTATCCCGCCACAAATAAAGCTGAAACCAACGGCGCACATTTGGAACCTGCTGACCAATCTCGGTAGAAGAGGTTGTACCCATGGTGGACAGGCTGTAAATCAGATTGTGTGCTTCACAAACTTTTGCCACCATAACTTCGCCTTGATAATGCATCATTCTGGTGTAGCCAGTGGGTGCAAAAATTATTGGTAGTGCCGAGGGAGTGCTCAAAACATGTGTTGAAAGGTCAATCATTGAAACATCTCTTAAAACCCTGGGCTTGAATTCAACTCTTGAATAAATTTCCTGGCTTCTTGCATAAGAAAGTTCATCATTGGCACCACCATCGACATAATCAAAAATAGCTTTTGGTACACGTTTTTTGGCTAGTAATCTCATTTCAGATAGATTTACCACAGACTTCAACTTGCGATCTTGAGCAGAAAATGTTGGCAAACTCCAACCAAGAAGTGGTCTTATATTTTTCCATCTTGGAAGTTGGCGCTTCATCTTTAACCCTTTAGCCTATAAGCCCGTTTTGCGGTATCTGACCAAGAATATTCTTGCTCTGATGGCGAAGAATCTTTCGTGCATTGTTCCATAAGCTCAATGGTATCTGCATAAGTTGTCTTTATGGAGCCATGCAGATCACGCACAAACTCCTTTGCTTTCAAGGCGCCACGTAACACCTCGACAAAATAGCCTTTACCAGAGAGAAAAATCGAATTGGCAGAATCAGTGCAACTTTCATAAACGAATCTCAGGCTAACAAGTGTTCTACCGGCGCCTGGCACACCTGAAACAAAAGGAGGCCTATCACTTCAGCACTTGGCCGGCTTCAAGGAGAGTATGTAACTGACTTTAATTTACTTGTGGCAGGTGCTACTATGGCCGCTCTTCCCACCTTAATAATTTTTCTTATCCTTAAGCGCCAGTTCGTTTCAGGTTTGACGCTCGGTTCGACGAGGGGTTAAGCAATGCGCAAAATCATGGTCGATACTGATATCGGCAGCGATGTTGACGATGCGATGGTGCTAACCGCTCTTCCCACCTTCACAGATTTGAAGGTTCTTGGTATCACTTGCGTATATGGAGACGTCGAACTAAGAGGGAAGATTGCGCTTAGTTACACAGGTGGTCGATATCCCGTTTTCAAGGGAGAGTCTTTACCACTTTACGGTAGTGAGCCTTGGCACTCAGGAATCGAGGGATTCCAGCTTGAGGGCTTGAACTCATTTGCCGCTGCCGATGGAGCTATTGAGTTTCTCCTTTCTGAAGTTAACGAACATCCAGGGGAGATAGAGATACTTGCGATAGGTCCGCTCACCAACATCGCTACTGCAATAAAGAGAGATCCGAGCTGGAGTTCGAAAGTTAAAGCGCTATATGTGATGGGCGGGGATTTTGCCCGTGATTTTGCCGAACATAATTTCAAGTGTGATTCGCTCGCTGCTCAGATTGTGTTCGGGGCAGATATGAGAATCTGGGTCATGCCACTTAATGTGACCCGACAAGTTTCGATAGAGATTGGCGACTTTGATTTCCTAGGAGATAGCGCTTTGGGCAAGGAAATCCGGCAATGGGCAACCTATAGAAATGTCGATTTCAATAATCCGCATGACCTGATCGCCCTTTTGATGGCTCTAGAGCCTGATTTGTTTGATTTTTCCGGTCTAGGTCAAGTGACCGTCAGCGAAGGTGGCAAGTGTTCTCACGCTGAGTTAGAAAGAGGAAGACATAAGATAGTTAGCGATCTTGATGAATTGGCAGTTCGGGAGAGAGTGCTTCAGGTACTTAGGAAATGAGTTCAAAGGTAGTTGTGGTCGGGAGCGTCAACGTTGATCTCTCCTGTTACATCGATGCAATCCCATTAGCGGGTGAGACGAAACGCGGCCTATCTTTCAAAGTCAGTTTTGGCGGAAAGGGAGCGAATCAAGCTGTGATGGCAGCTAGGTGTGGCGTCCCGGTTTCGATGATTACAGGGTTTGGTCGAGACGAGAATGGCGAATCGTGTAAGCGCAACTTTGAAGATAACCAGGTCGACTTTTCATCCTCTTTTGACTTTCCAGAGAACACTGGAGTTGCACATATTTGGATCGAGCAAGGTGGCGAGAATCGGATAGTGATCATTCCAGGGGCAAATGAGCGTTTGGTCGTAGATGAAGTAACAGAGCGCTTTGTCAACCTAGAGGATGTCGGGGTTGTGTTATCCCAACTTGAAACTCCTCTAGAAGTTACCGAGAGCGTGTTCATTGCCGCCCAAGAACGCGGGATAACGACAATCTTGAATCCTGCGCCATTTAGAGAACTGACTCGAGGACTCCTAGAGAACACCGATTGGCTGGTTGTAAATGAATTGGAATATGAATTGATGAGAAGTCCGGGATTCAAAGGCGGGTTGATAATCACACTAGGTGAGGCAGGTGCGGTGCTCCAATCTAGTGATGGTGAGAGAGTTGAGATTCCTGGGCGAAAGGTTCTTTCGATTGACACAGTTGGCGCGGGCGACTGCTTGATAGGAGCTTTTGCAGCAGGGATTTCCTTGGGGCTTTCTCCTAAAGAGGCGCTCACATTTGGCCTCGAATGCGCCGCTATAAGCGTGACTCGTGAGGGAGCCCAAGCTTCCTTTCCCTCCCGGGAAGAGGCGGTGCGAGTGTTAGAGATAGTCTCCCGATCATGAAAGCAATCTATATAACTGAGTTCGGTGGGCCGGAGGTAATGAAGTATGTCGATCTTCCAGAACCAGTCCCATCGGGTAGCCAGGTCCTTTTGGATGTGACTGCGATTGGGATTAATTACGCAGATACGCACCAGACTGAGAATTCATATCTATCCTCACAGAAATTGCCCTTGATTCCAGGGATGGAAGTCGTGGGCAAGATGCCAGATGGGTCGCGGGTGTTGGCGCTCGCTTCGACGGGTGGATATTGCCAGAAGACGTTGGTGAATCCGAAGACCGTGATTCCACTTCCAGATGGCGTAAGTGATGGTGCGGCGCTTGCGATGATGGTGCAAGGAACGACTGCGCACATGATCCTAAAGACGATGGGACATGTGAAAGCGGGCCAGAGCGTTGTGGTTCATGCCGGCGCGGGGGGAGTCGGGTCGGTCGCGATTCAGCTGGCGAAGTTGTGGGGCGCGTATGTAATCGCGGTGACTTCATCGGATGAGAAGAAGAAGTTATGTAAGGAGTTGGGCGCAGATGCGGTTGTCGATGCCGGGGAAGCGGATTTGAAGGCGGCGTTGATTGCGGCGAATAACGGTAAGCCAGTTGATTTAGTTTTAGAGATGGTGGGCGGAAGTACCTTTGATCAATCGTTAGAGGCGTTGGCGCCATTTGGTCGATTGATTTTCTACGGTATGGCATCGCGGAGACCGCCGAAGGGTTTGCAGCCAGGAGTGTTGATGCCGAAATCCCGGACTGTTAGTGGATTTTGGTTAGTGAATGCGCTTGCAAACAAGGAGTTGATGGCAGAAGTTTTCATGGATCTATTTGGATTGATGATGAGTGGGAAGTTGAAGCCGATTGTTGGGGCGACATATCCGTTGTCGCAGGCAGCGCAGGCTCATCGCGATATGTTGGCGCGTAAGACAGTAGGCAAAATCGTACTGAATCCAGCTGAGTAAAAATCAGGTATTCTTCAACCCGCTCTTCCTTTGCCCCCCTAGCTCAGTCGGTAGAGCGTTTCCATGGTAAGGAAAAGGTCATCGGTTCGATTCCGATGGGGGGCTCGCAGTAAGGCAGGTAACTCTTGGCGGGGTAGCTCAGCTTGGTAGAGCAAGCGGCTCATAATCGCTGTGTCGTGGGTTCAAATCCCGCCTCCGCTACCAAGATACCTTGCGGTTTGGAGTAAATCCGAGTCGCGAGGTATTCTCCCCGCCTTACTTGAGGAAAGAAAAATTAAGGAGTCACCATGGCCAGCAAGAGCGTGGATGTCCGCCCAAAGATCACTATGGCCTGCGTGGATTGCAAAGAGCGTAACTACATCACCAAGAAGAACCGCCGCAACGATCCAGATCGTATGGAGCTAAAGAAGTACTGCCCACGTTGCAAGGCCTCAACTCTTCACCGCGAAACCCGCTAATTTAAGGCCAGCTATGGCTGGATCGATTCGCATATGTCTAATAGCAGATACTTTTATTGAGGATTTCTCCAAATGCATTTCCTCTATTAGAAGCCACTGTGATAGCCCAATATCGATATTTGCCTCAGGCAAAGGGCTATCTAGTTATCAAGAGCGCTTTGAGCAAGAAACAGTTATCTATCAGAAGAACAAACTTGGCTGGGGACATAGTGTCAATTACCTTCTAAACAACTCAAGCGAGAAGTATCTAGTGATCATGGACTCTTCCACGATATTTACCTCAGATGCGATTTCACCCACCTTAGAGAAACTTGAACAGGGATACCAGGCCGTGGGATGGCGTGGTGGATTAGTAAATATTGAAGATCAATGGCGAAGCATTGATGACAAAGGCGTAGGCGAAGTCGATGTTCTCTTCAGTTATTTCTTAGCACTCGATAGGCAGTTTGCAATTAGCGCAGGGGGAGCTAACCCCTCTGCTACCTATTATCGAAATGCTGATATCGAATTAAGCCTGGCCTTAAGGGCTGCTGGGGCAAAGCTCTATCAGATCGATCTTGACCTTAGACAGGAGCGCCATCATGGCTATCACGATGTTGATCCTGATTTCCGGGAGAAGAAGTCTAAGGAGAATTACAACCGTATCCTTGAGAAATATCGCGGGCGTAGCGACATCTTGAGTGCGCGGAGATAGCCTTCTACTTATGAGCGAGTTACTTGCCAATCACACCAGCCTTCATGTTGGGGGCCCGGCTAAGAAATTCGTTCGCGCAACTAGCGAACAAGAACTAGTAGGTGCGGTAAAGAGCTGTGATGAGACGGGCGAGCCAGTATTGATTATGGGCGGGGGATCTAATCTCTTAGTTGCTGATGCTGGTTTTAGTGGCACAGTAATTCGCGTTGAAAGTAAAGGAAATACCTTCCATCTTGATGCTTGCAGTGGGGCAATGATCACTGTGGCCTCGGGGGAGGATTGGGATGAATTTGTAGCATTCATGATTGAAAGAGGTTTTGCCGGCCTTGAGAGCATGTCTGGAATTCCAGGAAGTGTGGGAGCTGCTCCGATTCAAAATATTGGCGCATATGGCCATGAGATATCAGAGGTAGTAGCAAGGGTTAGATGTTGGGATAGAAAAGAGAGCGCTTATAAGACTTTCTCTAACTCTGAATGCCAGTTTTCTTATCGCTCATCTATTTTCAAGAGCAACCCTGGAAGATATGTCGTCCTTGGTGTCACCTTCCAACTAAGACAAGGTGAGATGAGCCTTCCTATCACCTATAGCGATCTAGCTAATTATCTGAAGGTTAGATTAGGGGATCGAGTACTAATTACCGAGCTAAGAAAAGCAGTATTAGCCTTAAGAGCCGCTAAGGGAATGCTCCTTGATGAGAAAGAAAGAGATAGTTGGTCTGCTGGGTCCTTCTTTATTAATCCAATATTGAGTGCAAGTGATGCGGAAAAATTACCAAGCGGGGCCCCTAGATGGCCGCAAGAAGATGGAAGAGTAAAGACCTCTGCGGCATGGCTTATGGAGAGCGCCGGAGTGAAAAAAGGCGATAGCCATAACGGGGCTGGTATATCTAGTAAGCATGTACTAGCGCTTGTTAATACTGGAAGTGCTAGCGCAGCTGACATATTAGAGCTAGCCCGGATAGCAAGAAAGGCAGTAAAGGATAGGTTTGGAATACTACTAGAGCCAGAAGTTGCTCTAGTGGGATTAAATCTATGAAAAAGATATTACTTACTTTACTACTTAGTCTTATTTCTCTTAGCCCTGCCTCTAGCCATAGCGTCTTAGTCAGCGCTAGTCCCAGTAGTGGTTCAGTTTTAGTTGATTTTCCTATGGAGGTGATACTTGAGTTTAATGAAGGGTTATTATTAGTTGGCCAAGATGATCCCAATAGCGTTGAAGTCTTTGATGCAGAGGGCAAGTTAGTTTCAGGCAAGTCAAAAGTCTCAGGCGCAAGGATTACTGCAGGGCTCTCAATTATCGGCAATGGCGGTTATAGCGTTAAGTACCGCGTAGTCTCAGAAGATGGCCATAGCATCGAAGATGAATATGAATTTGAAGTTCAATCACCGGTTGCGATTTCAGCACCGGTTGAGGATGAAGCAAATCTCAGTACTAACTCTTCATCCTTGCCGATCACCTCAGCGCTTGTGCTTGCTTTGATTGTTGGGCTAATTACCTTAACTAAGAAGCGTAAGTAGCACTCAAGAATTACTAAGTACCTTCTTTATTCTTGCCACACCTTCGATTATGTCTTCATCTGAGGTGGCATAAGAAAGCCTGATATATCCCGAAGGTCCAAAGGCCTCGCCAGGAACTACTGCTACTTCGGCCTCCTCCAATATGATCCTAGCAAGCTCAGCAGAAGTAGTTGGAGTGCGACCATTAATCTCTTTGTTAAGAACGCCTTTCACAGATGGATAAGCATAGAAAGCTCCTTTAGGCATCGGGCAGGTAATTCCTGGGATCTCATTTAGAAGTTTTACCATCAATCTTCGCCTTCTATCAAAGGCCTCACCCATCTTCCTAACTGCGCTTAAGTCACCATCGAGTGCAGCAACTGCAGCCCTCTGGGCGACATTTGAAACATTAGATGATAAATGTGATTGTAGATTAGTAGCAGCTTTGATTACATCCTTTGGCCCGATCATCCAGCCAACTCGCCAACCAGTCATGGCATAGGTCTTAGCAACCCCATTGACAATTATTGTTTTATCAGCCATCTCTGGAACGAGGACGGGAATTGATGGAGCAGTAGCGCCGTCATAAAGCAGATGTTCATAGATCTCATCGCTAATAATCCAGATGCCATATTTAGCGGCCCATTGACCAATTGCTTTTACCTGCTCTGCTGCATAGACAGCACCTGTCGGGTTTGAGGGTGAACAAAAGAGAAGCGCTTTAGTCTTTTCATTTCTTGCAGCCTCTAGTTGATCGATACTTACTAGATAATCTTGGGATTCATCGGCAAATACTTCAATCGCTTTTCCACCAGCTAATTTGATGCACTCTGGATAAGTGGTCCAGAAAGGAGATGGCAGAATCACCTCATCTTCAGGATTGATAATCGTGGCAAATGCTTGATAGACCGCCTGCTTGCCACCATTAGTTACCAGGACTTGGTCTGGACTAATTTCATAATTTGAATCACGCTTGGTCTTATTGACGATCGCTTGGCGAAGCTCTGGTAGCCCTGGAGTTGGCGAGTAGCGATGATTTGCGACAACCTTTGTGGCGCTAGCTGCTGCTGCAACGATGTAATCAGGGGTGGGAAAATCTGGCTCTCCTGCTCCAAAGCCGATGACAGGGCGGCCGGCAGCTTTAAGGGCCTTGGCTTTGGCATCAACGGCTAAGGTTGCTGACTCTGCGATAGCGGCAATTCTTGAAGAAATTCTGGGCTTGCTCATAGGCGGTAATCCTTTCATAAGCGCAGATGAGCGCGGGCTCTTCCCCTTTAGATGCGGGTTTTACCTAGAGGGCTCACCTGACCTACACTTTCCCATCCTGGCGCTTGCTTGATCAGGTAATTTGAAGAATCTGATTATGAAAAGTCCATGCTTTGTCGTGTTCGAAAGCGCCGTATAGGGCAGTAGCTCAACTGGCCAGAGTTCCGGTCTCCAAAACCGGCGGTTGGGGGTTCAAGTCCCTCCTGCCCTGCGCAGTTGTATTAACGAGGTAAGAAGAGAGAAAGGAAAGATGTAAATGAGTGAAAACTCAGAGAGCAAAGAGTTAGGTTTCTTTGCTCGCATCGCCCTTTTCTATCGCCAGGTTATCAACGAGCTACGGAAGGTGGTCTGGCCATCTAGGAACATGTTGACCACCTACACCGGAGTGGTCCTAGTCTTCGTGGCCTTTGTTATCGCAGTGGTTTCACTATTTGACTTAGCTCTAACTAAATTAGTTTTCTTTGTATTCGGCGATTAAGAGGTAAGCAGGGATGATGAGCGAAGAGCAATTAACTGCCACTACTGATGAAGTTGTAGCAGAAGACGCAGCAGTAGATACAGATATTGAACTTGAAGAGGAAGAAGTTCAAGAGATCGTACCTCCTGAGGTCGCAGCATTCCGCGCCGAGCTGGCGGCAAAGGGCGGGGATTGGTATGTCGTCCACTCTTATGCCGGTTTTGAAAAGCGCGTAAAAGGAAACCTGATGCAGCGCATCACCTCACTTCACATGGAGGATTTCATCTTTGAAATCCAAGTCCCTGAAGAAGAGGTCACTGAGATTAAGAATGGTCAGCGCAAGCAGGTTAAGCGCAATGTTTATCCTGGCTATGTCTTGGTCCGTATGGACCTTAGTGATGAATCATGGTCTTGTGTGAGAAATACTCCAGGAGTGACTGGATTTGTTGGTAACTCTCATAACCCAAGTCCGCTGCCACTATCGGAGGCCGAGAGAATGCTGATGCCTAGAGAGCTTAAGAAATCTATGAAGCCCGATGTGAAAGTTGTTGACTTCACTATTGGCGAGTCGGTAACAGTTATGGATGGGCCATTTGCCACACTTCCAGCATCGATCTCTGAGATCATGCCTGAGCAGGCAAAACTAAAGGTTTTGGTATCAATCTTTGGCCGTGAGACTCCGGTTGAGCTCTCATTTCACCAAGTTCAGAAGATCTAAAGAGAATAGGTAGATAAGGGAGAGGAAGAGATGGCACCGAAGAAGAAGGTCCAAGCGGTAATCAAGCTGCAGATCCAAGCTGGAGCTGCCACACCTGCCCCACCAGTAGGCCCTGCCCTAGGTCAGCATGGTGTGAACATAATGGACTTTGTTAAGCAATATAACGCCGCCACCGAGAAGCAAAAAGGCGAGATCGTTCCGGTTGAGATCACTGTCTATGAAGATCGCTCCTTCACCTTTATTACCAAGACCCCTCCTGCCTCACGTCTACTTCTTAAAGCAGCAGGACTTGAAAAAGGTTCCTCAGTCCCTCACAAGGACAAAGTTGGCTCAGTTACTTGGAAGCAATGTGAGGATATTGCCACCTTGAAAAAGGATGACCTAAACGCCAATGATGTTAAAGCTGGAGCAAAGATCATCGCAGGAACTGCAAGATCGATGGGAATTATCGTCAACTAAATAGGTCGTGGGAGGACCGCGCTGGTCCGCTACTACCACTACTTCCAAAGCAAAGAAAGGGAAAAGAGGGAGAAGATATGAAGCGCAGTAAGAAATACACCGCAGCAGCGGCGAAGATAAATAAGGGCCAGCTCTACACCCCGCTATCTGGTATGAAGCTGGTTAGAGAAACTAATGTCACCAAATACGATGCCTCAGTCGAGGTCTCCATGGTTCTCGGCGTTGATCCTAAGAAAGCAGATCAAGCAGTTCGCTCTGTGGTCAACCTGCCACATGGAACCGGAAGGAGCGCGCGCGTTCTAGTCTTTGCAACAGGCCCAAGGGCAGAGGAGGCCAAGGCAGCAGGGGCCGATATCGTCGGTGGCGATGAGTTAATTGAAGAAGTCAACAAGGGCCGCCTTGATTATGACGCGGTAGTTTCAACCCCTGAGTTAATGGGCAAGGTGGGGCGCCTTGGAAAAGTTCTTGGGCCCCGTGGTCTTATGCCAAATCCCAAGACTGGAACTGTTACTACCGATGTGGCAAAGGCTGTCGGCGATATCAAAGGTGGAAAGATCGAATTCCGCGTTGATAAGGATTGCAACCTACATTTCATTATTGGTAAGTCCTCATTTAGCGCAGAGGCGCTTGCTGATAACTATGCCGCAGCATTCGATGAGATCTTGCGCGCTAAGCCTGCCTCATCTAAGGGTCGCTATATTAGAAAGGCAGTTGTCTCAACCACGATGGGACCTGGGGTAAGCCTTGATCCAAGCTATGCCCGTGAAGGTGGACCAGCAATAGAGTAAGTAGTTCCTCTAAACAAATACCCCATCTCCTAACCGCAGTGGGGTATTGCTTTCCCCTTGAGGTAATTTCTCCTCTATGAGGCGCGCACGAATCCTTCTCTTTGCACTTTTCTTGGCTTTGGCAAATTTGCCTAGCTATCAAGCTCATAGTTCTGAGTGGAGTATGACTGAAGATATGGGTCTTCATCTAAGGATGAATATGAATGGCGTCTCCCCACATGTGGAGAGAATAAATGGCCTTGATCGGGTGTGGAGATCAGATGGACCTACCGGAACTGTAATCAGCGACTGCAATGAAGGAGGCGTCTGCACCAATGTTTCAGTGCCATCTCGTCTTGGAGTTGATTTCACAGTTGTCACATTTGCCAACGGCACAAAGCGCGCCTATTTCAAAGACATTGATGGCGCCAATCAACAGGTTTATTCAGCTCCTTGCAGTGATGCAGGATGCACCACTATTGGCGCAAGGACTGCTACTTCAAGTGAGATGAGAGTTCCAACTGGCACTAAAGCATGGGGTGTTCCAGATCCTGTATTGCTGCCAGATGGTCGGGTGCGAATCTACATAGTGGAAAGCCCAGTGCCAGGAAAGTGCACAGAGAAGATTGCTTCCTATATCTCTAACGATGGAATCTCATTTACCAAGGAGCCAGGCTGGCGCTTTGAGAATGGCTATGTTGATACTGAGATCTTGCGTGCTAAGCAAGGCGATTACGTCATGATCATGGCCGATATTGGCTGCACTAGCACCAATCGCCAGATGCTCTTTGTTAGTACTTCAAAGGATGGCTTGATCTGGACAACACCTCAACTTCTTACAGGACCCGGCGTAGAAGGGCTAGATCCAACGGGATATGAAGTATCACCAAATGTTTTTCGTATCTATTACTCCCAAGGCGGACCATCACAGACATTCATAGTCAAGCGTGGTGTATTGAGATTTACTCCAGCTACGGTTGTGATGTCAACCCCAACGCCTACGCCCACAGCATCAGTTGCACCAACTCCAACTAAGTCGGCAGTTGCTAGGAAAACATCTATCGCCTGCTTTAAAGGTAAAGCTGTGAAGAAAGTTACTGCTTTGAACCCTAAGTGCCCTGCGGGCTATAAGAGGAAGTAATTCACGCTCGGTTTTGACCGAACTGCGCCCCTAATCTAATATCTGCCTCCTCGCCAGAGACTGCTGGTTTCAGATCGCAAGGTCTGAAGTAAATGTCGAAAGACAACCCGCATAGGTTCGAGCGGATCACCCCGCGCGTTTCTATGCGTCGGGGTCTTTACATTCATAAAGAAATTAGCAGACGACCTCTGGAGATCTAATAGAAAGGAAGCCAGATGGCTCGCTCTGATAAGGCGGCATCAGTTGCTGAATTGGTCGAAGACTTCAAGTCTGCCGATGCAACTGTTGTTACCGAGTATCGCGGTCTAACCGTGACTGCGATCAAAGAGCTACGTCGCCTACTTGGTGTTGGCACTAAGTACAAAGTTGCTAAGAACACCTTGGTAAAGATTGCTGCAAAGGAAGCTGGAGTAGAGGTCGCTGACTCACTACTAACCGGTCCAACTGCTGTGGCCTTTGTTCAAGGCGATTCAGTTGCAGCAGCAAAGAGCTTAAAGAATTTCCAGGAGGATAATCCATTCCTAGTAATTAAGGGTGGGATCTTCGAAGGAAAGGCAGTAACCACAGCTGAAATCTTGAAACTTGCCGATCTTGAATCGCGCGAAGTTCTCTTGGCCAAGCTTGTTGGCGCTATGAAGGCATCTATGGCAAAAGCCGCTAGAGCATTTGATGCGCTCCGTATTAAGAGAGAAGCTGAATCTGGAGCACCTGCTGCCCCAGCCCCAGTTGCCCCTGCTGCAGAAACAGCACCAGTCGGGCAAAGCACAACAGAAGAAGTTGTTGAGGATGCAGCACCAGTTGCTGAAAGTACAACCCCAGAAGTTGTAGCTGAAGCAACACCGCAAACTTCTGCGCCAGTAGAACCAACAGAGAAGGCATAGAGAAAAGGAAATTCGCAAATGGCAAAACTAACAAAACTAAGTGGCACAGACCTATTAGCTCAATTCAAAGAGATGACTCTGGCTGAGCTCTCAGATTTCGTAAAGGCATTTGAGACCGAATTCGATGTCACTGCCGCAGCACCAGTTGCGGTTGCAGCAGCAGGTGGCCCAGCGGCAGGTGGGGCAGAGGCCGCAGCAGCTCAAGATGAATTCACCGTAGTAATTGAAGAAGCCGGCTCACAGAAGATCGCGGTGATTAAGGAAGTTCGCGCCCTCAACTCCAGCCTCGGTCTAAAGGAAGCCAAGGATCTAGTCGATTCAGCTCCATCCACCGTGCTTGAGAAGGCTGATAAGGCAAGAGCTGATAAGGCCAAGGCCGCCCTTGAGGCAGCTGGCGCAAAGGTCAGCATCAAATAAGTCCACTATTAGTCGAGCCCCCTCTCACAGGGGGAGTTTTGCTATTTGACTTCCGCCCTTCTGATTAGACAGCGGCGTGTCGCTAAGGTATCCTGCCCCCTCGCTCAAAAAAACAGAGGCAGGCATATAGCGGCTGAGGCCTTCGCTTTGCTGTGCGAATGAGAAAAAGACGAAAGAGTTCGAAAACTAGAAGAAGTAGTGACTAACTTTGGAAGGGCAACTCTTGGCCGCGAAGACGAAATCAACTGCTCCTAACCGCATTTCCTTCGCCAAGATCCGTGAACCACAAGAAGTTCCAAATCTATTAGCTCTCCAGATCGAGAGCTTTGATTGGTTACTTGGCAATGATGCCTGGCGCGCAAGACTTGGCAAGAGCGAAAGACCAAATCGAGGAGAGATTCCTAAGACCTCGGGACTTGAAGAGATATTTGAAGAGATTTCACCGATTGAAGATTTCCAAGGATCGATGTCGCTCTCATTCCGCGATCATCGCTTTGAACCTTCCAAATACACCATCGCAGAGTGCAAAGAGCGCGATATTACATACGCTGCTCCATTATTCGTCACCGCTGAATTTACTAACAATGTAACTGGCGAGATTAAGTCCCAGACCGTCTTCATGGGTGATTTCCCACTGATGACTCCACGCGGAACCTTCGTTATCAATGGAACAGAGCGCGTAGTTGTCTCACAACTTGTCAGATCGCCTGGCGTCTATTTTGAAAGAGCGGTTGAGAAGGGATCTGATAAAGATATCTTCACCGCCAAGGTCATCCCTAGTCGTGGAGCATGGCTAGAGTTTGAAATTGATAAGAAAGATTTCGTGGCAGTTCGTATCGACAGAAAGCGCAAGCAATCAGTCACAATCTTTCTCAAAGCACTCGGCTGGAGCAATGATCAGATCTTGGCTGAGTTTGGCCAGTATGAATCTGTAAGAGAGACTCTGGCTAAAGACAACGTCTCAACTCAAGATGAAGCGCTCCTTGATATCTATCGCAAGATGCGTCCAGGTGAGCCACCAACTAAGGAAGCAGCACAGACCCTTATTGAAAACCTCTATTTCAACCCCAAGCGCTATGACCTGGCGAAAGTAGGGCGCTTTAAGGTCAATAAGAAACTAGGCCTAGATCTTGACCTTGGTAAATCACTTCTGGCCATCGACGATATCGTCGGAGCGATTCGCTATATCGCAGCCCTGCATAAAGGCGAGGCGCTAATCGATTTAGGTAAGCAGGTTCGCCTTGAGACCGATGATATCGACCACTTTGGAAACCGTCGCTTGCGAACTGTTGGTGAACTAATCCAAAACCAGGTTCGCGTTGGCCTCTCTCGTATGGAGCGCGTGGTTCGTGAACGTATGACTACTCAAGATGTTGAGGCGATTACTCCACAAACCCTTATTAATATCCGCCCCATCACCGCATCGATCAAAGAGTTCTTTGGAACATCCCAGCTCTCACAGTTTATGGATCAGACCAATCCGATCTCAGGTCTTACCCATAAGCGTCGCCTCTCAGCCCTTGGGCCTGGCGGACTATCACGCGATAGAGCCGGCTTTGAGGTAAGAGACGTTCATCCATCTCACTACGGTCGTATGTGTCCGATTGAAACGCCTGAGGGACCAAACATTGGTCTTATTGGTTCTCTTGCAACTTATGCTCGCATCACTCCATTTGGCTTTGTCGAGACTCCATATAGGAAAGTAGTCAAGGGCAAAGTCACAGATGCCGTTGATTACCTAACTGCTGATGAAGAAGACGAGCACATTATTGCCCAGGCAAACGCCCCTCTAACCGATGATAACCACTTTGCCGAAGCTAGAGTACTAGTTCGTCGCCGCGGCGGAGAAGTTGAATACATCCCAGCTGAAGAAGTTGATTACATGGATGTCTCACCTCGTCAGATGGTTTCAGTTGCCACAGCGATGATCCCATTCCTCGAGCACGATGATGCCAACCGAGCACTTATGGGCGCTAACATGATGCGCCAAGCAGTTCCACTACTTCGCGCCGAGTCTCCACTGGTGGGAACTGGCATGGAGTATCGCGCAGCAGTTGATGCCGGAGATGTGCTTCTAGCCCTCAGAGGCGGGGTAGTAAGTGAGGTCGCCTCAGATTTGATCGTGATTACCACCGATGATGGCGAGGAGGAGACCTATAACGTAGATAAGTTCATCCGCTCCAACCAAGGAACTTCTCGCAATATGAGAGTAATTGTCAGCCAGGGGCAGAAAGTCGCTGCCGGTCAGCCGATTGCTGATGGACCAAGCACTGATCTTGGCGAGATGGCACTTGGCAAGAACCTACTTGTGGCATTTATGTCATGGGAAGGCCATAACTATGAAGATGCCGTCATCATCTCGCAGCGCCTAGTTCAAGATGATGTGCTCTCCTCAATTCACATTGAAGAGTATGAAGTCGATGCTCGTGATACCAAACTTGGGGCAGAGGAGATCACTCGTGATATTCCAAATGTCTCTGAGGAAGTTCTAGCAGACCTTGATGAGCGCGGAATTATCCGCATCGGTGCAGATGTGGTTCCTGGCGATATCTTGGTTGGAAAAGTAACGCCAAAGGGAGAGACAGAGCTAACTCCTGAGGAGCGCTTACTTCGCGCCATCTTCGGTGAGAAGGCCAGGGAAGTTCGAGATACCTCATTGAAAGTTCCCCATGGCGAAGGCGGAAAAGTAATTGGCGTAAAAGTGCTCGATCTAGATGATGGCTACGACTTGCCAGCCGGAGTCAATCAAGTAGTTCGCGTCTATGTCGCTCAGAAGCGAAAGATCCAAGATGGTGACAAGCTGGCAGGGCGCCATGGAAACAAAGGCGTCATCTCCAAGATCTTGCCAGTTGAAGATATGCCATTTCTTGGCGATGGAACTCCAGTGGATGTAGTACTAAATCCACTAGGTGTTCCAGGACGTATGAATGTCGGTCAGGTATTGGAGACCCACTTAGGTTGGGTGGCAAAGAGCGGCTGGCAAGTATCTGGTTCTAATCAAGAGTGGCAGGAGCGTCTAGGTGCAATCGGCGCGCTCTCTGCAGAGCCTGCAACTCGCCTGGCGACACCTGTTTTTGACGGCGCAAGAGAGCAGGAGATCACAGGCCTATTGGGTTCAACTCTTCCAAACGGCGATGGTGATCGTCTAGTCGGAGAGCAAGGCAAAGCGACGCTCTTTGATGGCAGAACTGGTCAGCCATACCGCGAGCCAATCACCGTCGGTTTCATGTATATCTTGAAGCTACATCACTTAGTCGATGACAAGATCCATGCTCGCTCCACTGGTCCTTACTCCATGATTACTCAGCAACCACTTGGTGGAAAGGCTCAGTTCGGTGGGCAGCGATTTGGTGAGATGGAAGTTTGGGCCCTTGAAGCATATGGTGCGGCCTACACTTTGCAGGAGCTACTAACCATTAAGTCTGATGACGTTCTAGGTCGCGTCAAGGTCTATGAAGCGATCGTTAAGGGTGAAAACATCCCAGAGCCAGGAATTCCTGAGTCATTTAAGGTTCTAGTGAAAGAGATGCAATCGCTCTGTCTCAATGTTGAAGTACTTTCATCAGAAGGCGTAGCAATTGAGATGCGCGATACTGATGAAGAAGTCTTCAAGACAGCCGAAGAGCTAGGTATCAACTTGTCACGAGTTGAACCAAGTTCTGTAGAAGAAGTTTGACAGGGGGAGGAAAAGATATGTTAGATGTCAACTTTTTCGATGAGCTAAGGATTGGTCTTGCCTCGGCTGGCAATATCCGCGAATGGTCATTCGGTGAGGTCAAGAAGCCAGAGACCATCAACTACCGCACCCTAAAGCCGGAAAAAGATGGCCTCTTTGATGAGAAGATCTTTGGACCGACCAGGGACTGGGAGTGCTACTGCGGCAAATATAAGCGCGTACGTTTCAAAGGAATTATCTGCGAAAGATGCGGAGTCGAAGTAACTCGCGCCAAAGTTCGCCGTGAACGTATGGGCCATATTGAACTTGCCGCTCCCGTTACCCATATCTGGTATTTCAAGGGAGTTCCATCACGCCTGGGCTACCTTCTAGATCTTGCTCCAAAGGATCTTGAGAAGGTCATCTACTTTGCCGCCTACATGATCACCGAAGTTGACGTTGAGGCAAGGGAAGAGGACCTGCCAAAACTAGAAAAGAGATTCAACTCCAATCGCAAGAAGATTGAAACCAAGCGCGATAATGATCTAGCTCTTCGCCAAGAGAAGATGGAAAACGATTTGGCAGATCTAGAGGATGAAGGAGCAAAGGCTGATCAACGTCGTAAGGTGCGAGAAGCTGGCGAGCGTGAGCTAAAGAATATCCGTGAGCGCTCACAGAAAGAGCTAGATCGCCTCGAGGAAGTCTGGAGCCGTTTCAAGAACCTAAAGGTCCAAGACCTTGAAGGCGATGAGAACCTATATCGCGAAATGCGTGATCGCTACGGCATCTACTTCAAAGGCTTTATGGGAGCCGCAGCGATTCAGCGCAGGCTTGAATCCTTTGACCTTCAAGTTGAGTTCGATAAATTAAGTGTCTTAGCCGAGACTGGCAAGGGACAGAAGAAGACTCGCGCCATTAAGCGCCTCAAGGTGGTCAACTCATTTCTAACTACCTCTAATAAACCAGCTTCAATGGTCCTAGATTGCGTTCCAGTCATTCCACCAGATCTTCGTCCGATGGTGCAATTAGATGGTGGTCGCTTTGCCACCTCTGATCTAAATGATCTCTATCGCCGCGTGATCAACCGCAATAACCGCCTAAAGAGGCTAGTTGATCTTGGAGCACCTGAAATCATTGTCAATAACGAAAAGCGCATGCTTCAAGAAGCGGTCGATGCCCTATTTGATAATGGTCGTCGTGGCCGCCCAGTAACAGGACCTGGAAATCGTCCCTTGAAATCACTTTCAGATATGTTAAAAGGAAAGCAGGGACGCTTCCGCCAGAACCTACTTGGAAAACGCGTTGATTACTCAGGTCGTTCGGTAATCGTCGCTGGTCCCCAGCTAAAGCTTCATCAATGCGGTCTGCCCAAGCAGATGGCACTTGAGCTCTTTAAGCCCTTTGTCATGAAGCGCTTGGTGGATCTAAATCATGCTCAAAACATCAAGAGCGCAAAGCGTATGGTTGAGCGTTCCAGATCTGTGGTTTGGGATGTGTTGGAAGAGGTAATTGCTGAACATCCAGTGCTACTAAACCGCGCACCAACCCTGCACCGTCTAGGTATTCAAGCATTTGAACCGCAACTTATTGAAGGAAAAGCAATCCAGATCCACCCTCTAGTCTGTACTGCCTTCAACGCAGACTTTGATGGTGATCAGATGGCGGTTCACGTTCCACTATCTGCAGAGGCTCAAGCAGAGGCTCGTATCTTGATGCTCTCTTCAAACAATATTCTCTCCCCAGCATCTGGAAGGCCGCTGACTGCGCCAACCCAAGATATGGTCCTAGGTCTTTACTTCCTAACCTCACTTCGGCAGAAGCAATTAGGTGAGGGATCAAGCTTCGCCTCGATAGCAGAGGGCCTGATGGCCTATGAGCAAAATAGCCTCTCACTACAAGCCAAGATAAGGGTTCGCATCAATATCAATGGCGAGCTAGTAACAAAAGAAACAACTCTAGGAAGAGCGATCTTTAATGAAGTGCTCCCTGAATCCTTCCCATTTGTTGATTACGATGTGACCAAGAAAGCACTGGGTTTGATCGTTGACAATCTAGCTGAAGGCTATCCAAAGGTTGTTGTCGCTGGGGTGCTAGATGGCTTGAAGGAGCTTGGTTTCACTTGGGCAACCAGGGCTGGAGCAACAATCGGAATCGTTGATGTAGTGACTCCGGGACGAAAGACTGAAATCCTTGAAGGCTATGAGAGCAAGGCCGATAAGGTCCAATCTCAATACGAGAGGGGTCTAATTACCGATGATGAGCGTCGTCAGGAGTTAATTGAGATCTGGACTCAGGCCACCAACGAAATCGCTAAAGAGATGGAAGATAATTTCCCAAGAACCAATCCAGTTTGGATGATGGTCTTCTCTGGTGCCCGTGGAAATATGATGCAGATCCGCCAGATTGCCGGCATGCGCGGACTTGTAGCAAATCCCAAGGGCGAGATCATTCCTCGCCCGATTAAATCTAACTTCCGTGAAGGACTCTCAGTCCTTGAGTACTTCATCTCGACCCATGGAGCTCGAAAAGGCCTTGCAGATACCGCCCTTAGAACTGCAGATGCTGGTTATCTAACCAGACGCCTCTGTGATGTGGCGCAAGATGTGATCATCAGGGAGGAGGATTGCGGAACTGATCGCGGTCTGACTCTAAAGATTGGGAATGTCGTTGCTGGAAAACTAACCCGCGATGATCACGTTGAGACTTCAATCTATGGCCGCACGCTGGCAGAAGATGTTGTAGCAGATGGCAAGACCATCGTTGCAGCAGGTGCTGATCTTGGCGATCGCCTAATCAATGAGCTAGTCGGTTCTGGAGTTGATGAGATTAAAGTCCGCTCAATTCTTACCTGCGATAGCAAGGTAGGGCAGTGCGCTAAGTGTTATGGCCGCTCGATGGCCTCAGGCAAGTTAGTTGATGTGGGCGAAGCAGTGGGAATCATTGCAGCGCAATCAATTGGTGAACCTGGAACTCAGCTAACCATGCGTACCTTCCATACCGGTGGTGCTGCAACCGCCTCAGGTGATATCACCCATGGTCTGCCTCGTGTAGTCGAGCTCTTTGAAGCGCGCACTCCAAAGGGCGTTGCTCCGATTGCAGAGACCGCAGGCGTTGTTAGCTTCCGTGAAGATTCCAAGGGCAGGAAGATCATCGTTACCCCAGAAGATGGCTCAGAAGCTGTGGCTTATCCGATTACTCGCCGTCAGAAACTTCTAGTTGAAGATGGTCAGAAAGTAAGCGTTGGACAGCAGATGGTTGTTGGAGCTATTGATCCTAAGCAAGTATTAAAGATCCTAGGAGCAAGAGCCACACAAACCCATCTAGTCCATGAGATTCAAGAGGTTTATCGCTCACAAGGCGTGGGTATTCACGACAAACATATTGAAATTGTGGTCAAGCAGATGCTTCGTCGCATCACCGTTCTTGAACCAGGTGATACCGATCTACTTCCAGGCGAGTTAGTTGATCACCTAAGGTTCCAATCTGCTAACCGCGAAGCGGTGCAGAAAGGTGGCAAGGCTGCCAATGGTCGTCCAGAACTTATGGGTATTACTAAGGCCTCACTTGCAACCGAATCTTGGTTATCAGCAGCTTCCTTCCAGGAAACCACTCGCGTTCTAACAGATGCAGCGCTATCTGAAAAGAGTGATCCACTCCTTGGTCTTAAAGAGAACGTCATCATTGGGAAACTCATCCCAGCAGGCTCCGGACTTGCTAGATATCGCAACATTCGAGTCGAACCTACTGAGGAGGCAAAGGCAGCGGTCTATGCTGCTTACGAAGAGTATGACTACGCACCATTTGAAACAACTGGCTCAGGGGAGGCAGTCCGCCTTGATGATTACCAAGTTGGAGAGAATCGCTAGTTGGTGAATTCTAGATAATCCCCGGCCAATAATGGTCGGGGAGTATTTTAAGGCTTCAAAACAATCCTTATGGGATTTCCTATTTTCTTACTTAGCTTTTCTAGAGCAAGATCTGCTTGATCAAGCGAGAGTACCTCTGTTACTGATTCAGATAACTTCAATCTTCCGTCATTCACCATCTCAACAAGCTCTACCGTGTGATGACGTTCAGACCCATAGTGCCCTAACACTTGAGTTCGCATATAGGTAAAGGCAATGTCATTGGGAATAGTTATCGCTTCATTGGCGATTCCAACAATTACTAATCTGCCCTGCTCGCCAAGGAGTGAGAGTCCTTGCTTTCGAACCGAAGCAATTCCAGCAAAATCAAAGACAGCGTTTAGACCACGATGCTTCTTTAGCTCTTCATCGCTGGGGTCAAAGGCGCAATTCGCCCCTATTTCTAGGGCCTTTCCGCGGGCTTCTGGGCGGGGATCAATTGCAATAATCTTGCTACACCCTAGGATCTTAAGAAGTTGGATTGCATGAATTCCAAGTCCACCAATTCCAAATACTGCAGCGCTTTCACCTTTCTGCATTCTTGCAGTCGATGAAATCGCAGCCCAAGGAGTTGAAACGGCATCAGGAATAATGGCAGCTTCTTCAAAGGTAAGTGAGTCAGGAATTCCTACCAGTAGTGCTGCTTTAGCTATGACATATTCGGCATAACCGCCATCGTAATCAAAACCAAGAGTCGTAATTTGATTCTTTTCATTTCGCTCACCAGCGATAACAATTACTCGATCTCCAACTTGGTAACCCTTTACTCCGCCACCTAGTTGATCAATGGTTCCTGCCACTTCATGGCCAAGAGTGACTTCATCGCCTTTGAGATAACCAGGGGAGAGCGTTCCATCAAGCAAGTGAACATCTGAGAGGCAAACTCCAGCAGCACCAACTTTGATACGAACTTCTCCTTGCTTAGGAGTGGGGGTTGGAATTTCCTTTACTTCAAACTTTCGAGTGGAGATAGTAACGCGACCGGCCTTCATGAGATCAATCCTTGAGCACGATTAATCAAGATGTTGACTCCTATGCCGAATCCTCTAAAGGCAGGATTAGTTGTCTGCCCTGCCTTATAACGCGCCCAGATTTGTTGAATGATTACTGTTAATCTAAACAGACCAAATACTTCATAGAACGTAAAGTCCTCGCATCTTCTATCACTTAGTTCTAGATATTCTGCAATAAATTCCTTACGAGTAGGCATTCCTTCAAGATGGCTTGGTTGACGACGAAGAGAGGCAAACATTGGCTCGTCATCTTTATCTATCCAATAAGCCAGAGCAGAACCTAAATCCATAAGTGGATCACCGACTGTGGCTAGCTCCCAATCCAGTACGCCTACTAGCTTTTTCTGCCCTAAATCAAAGACCATATTGTCGATGCGCCAATCACCATGAATGATGCAGGAGCCCACATCATCGGGTTTATTGGCATCAAGCCAAGCCATCACATCTTCACCGTCTGGGACATCATCGGTAAGGGCGTTTCGATATCGTTTAGACCAGCCCCCTACTTGGCGGGTTACATAGCCGGCTCCCTTATTAAGTTCTTGCAAGACCGAGGCATCGACTAAGTGAAGTTTGGCAAGTCCAGAGACCAAAGAGTTGGCCATGATGGAGATATCTTCTTTGGTGAGAGACTCTGGAACATCGCGGCGAAATATTTCACCTTTGACTCTCTCCATTACATAAAAGTCAGAACCGAGGATTAGATGATCTGCACATAACGCAATTGCATTTGGAACTAAATCATAGACAGCCTTTAGGCGGGATTGAATGAGAAACTCTCGTTTCATATCGTGAGCTGAAACTGCCTTCGTTCCTACTGGAGGACGGCGAAGTACTAACTCACGATCGGGATATTTGAGTAAGTAGGTGAGATTTGATGCTCCAGATCGAAATTGAAAAACTTCTGGAAGCAAAGTTTGATTTATGTATGGTTCAAGCCAGGCGTGAACCTTGCCAATATCAAATGAATCTTCATCTCTAACCGGAGTGAGATCACTCATGGCAGATAGGATTTGAGCTCTAACCTAGCAATATCGCGCATATGAACTTCATCTGGGCCATCAACAATTCTCAAAGTTCGAATTCCAGCATACATAGCTGCAAGCGGCGTATCTTGGCTAACACCTGCTCCTCCATGAACTTGGATTGCTTTATTGATTATCTCCTCTACCATCCGAGGCACCGCTACTTTTATTGCGGCAATCTCTTTACGAGCAGCTTTTGCCCCATGATTATCAATGATCCAGGCTGTTTTTAGGACCAACAAGCGAGATTGCTCGATATCGATGCGCGCTTGGGCGATCCACTCTTGGATGACTCCTTGGCGAGCTAATTCTTTCCCAAAGGGAGTTCTAGTAAGGCTACGCTTAATCATTAATTGCAGTGCACGTTCTGCCATACCAATAGCTCGCATACAGTGATGGACTCGACCAGGACCAAGGCGAGCTTGAGCAAGAGCAAAACCCTCACCTTCTTCGCCAAGAAGATTACTTGAAGGCACTCTCACATTGGTAAATGAAACTTCAGCATGGCCATGTTGATCAACATATCCAAATACACCTAGGTTTCGAACTACTTTCACTCCAGCAGTATCAATAGGAACTAGAATCATCGATTGTTGATGATGATCATCTGCCTCAGGATTGGTCCTTCCCATCACAATTAGAATCTTGCAACGCTCATCCATGGCACCCGTGGTCCACCACTTAGTGCCATTGATGATGTAGCCATCGCCATCCTTCTTGATGCTAGTTCTAATATTTCGAGCATCACTTGAGGCAACGTCAGGCTCGGTCATAGCGAAGCCGGAACGAATTTCACCTGCCAGTAGCGGCTCAAGCCATTGCTTCTTCTGCTCAGCGCTTGCAAACATATCTAGCAATTCCATGTTTCCGGTGTCTGGTGCTGCGCAATTAATCGCTTCAGGAGCGATATCAGGTGACCAGCCAGTAATTTCAGCAAGCGTTGCATAATCTGTAACAGTCAATCCATGATCAAGATGAGGCAAGAAGAGATTCCATAATCCTTGAGCTCGGGCTTTCTGCTTTAACTCTTCAATAATTGGCGGCAGCTTATGAGGCGTTCCAGCTGCAATGAACGCTTCGCGCTGGCTGTGATAGATGGATTCGGCTGGAAAGACCTCCTGATCCATGAAAAGTTGGAGCCTCTTGGCATACTCGCTTGCCTTCTCTGTGAGGCTAAAGTTCATGCCTATACCGTACGCATACTTGCTCGAAATTAGGAGAGGGAAAATGGGTGTTCTTGACCGCTTTCGTTTAGATGGCAAGGTTGCTGTTGTTACTGGAGCCTCATCAGGTCTTGGAGTTGCTTTTGCTAAGGCCCTTGCCGAAGCAGGCGCTGACGTGGTCTTAGGTGCTAGGCGCGAAGAGAGATTAGCCGAGACCGGAAAATTGGTTGAAGCTGCGGGAAGAAAGTATGTGGCGAAGAAAACTGATGTCACAAAGCCCGAAGAGTGCGATGCGTTGATTGCATTTGCAATTGAGAAACTTGGCAAAGCAGATATTTTGGTCAATAACGCTGGCGTTGGAACAGCGGTGCCGGCAACTCGAGAAACTCCGGATGCATTTAGAAGTGTTATTGATGTCAATCTCATGGGCGCATATTGGATGGCTCAGGCTTTTGCTAGAGCCAATAAAGATGGTGGAGTAATAGTTAATATCTCCAGCATTCTTGGAATTAAACCCCAGGGACTTCCTCAAGCTGCTTATGCTTCAAGTAAGGCAGGCCTCATTGGATTAACCCGTGATCTAGCAGCGCAATGGACAGGGCGAAAGAAGATTCGAGTAAATGCACTTGCGCCTGGGTTTTTCCCATCAGAGATGAGTGATGAACTACCAAGAGATATGGTGGAGATGCTCAAGATGTTTACTCCAGCTGGCCGCCTTGGGCAGCCAGAGGAATTAGCAGCAACCTTAGTTTGGTTAGTAAGCGATGCCTCAAGCTACGTCACTGGAATTACAGTTCCAGTTGATGGCGGCTTAGTCATGCCGTAAGGGATTAGCCCTTGAGGGCTGCCTCTAGCGCCACCTCAACCATATCGCTAAGGGTGCGCTCGCGAGCCTTTGAATCCATAGCCTCATGAGTAAATACATGATCTGAGATAGTCATGATTGCCAGGGCTCTTCGCCCTTTTCTAGCTGCAATTGAATAGAGCTGGCTAGCCTCCATTTCAAGAGCTAGAACGCCGTGGGCGGCAAGTTTCTTCGCAGAGTCGGTCTCGTCGTAGAAGAAGTCCATCGATGAGACTCCACCAACATGGACTCGCTCAAACTTCTTAGAGGCCTCATAGGCAGCCATAAGTAATTTGAAATCGCAGTGTGGTGCAAAATCAAGTCCATTGGTCATACGCCTATTGATATTGGAATCAGTTGAGGCGCTCATGGCAAGAATTAAGTCGCCAACCTTTGTCTTATCTTGAATTCCACCAGCAGTTCCGATGCGGATAGCGACTTGAACATCGTATTCATTAAAGAGCTCAGTGACATAGATAGAGGCTGAGGGAAGTCCCATTCCAGTTCCTTGAACTGAGATCCGCTCGCCTTTATAAGTTCCGGTAAAGCCAAACATGTTTCTAACCGAGTTATATTGTTTAACATTTTCTAGGTAATTCTCTGCAACCCATTTGGCTCTTAATGGATCTCCAGGAAGCAGGATTCGCTCGGCGACCTCGCCCTTTTCTGCTCCGATATGTACGCTCATAGTTAGGCAACTATAACCAGAATTGCAGCGCTAAAGTGTGAGATAAATGCCGCAGCGGTCATGGCGTGAAATAACTCATGGAAACCAAACCAGTCGATAGAAAAATTTGGCCATTTAACAGCATAGATAATCGCCCCCAATGAATAGAGAAGCCCACCAAAGGCAACTAGGAAAAAGACAATTACTCCTCCATTTGTGTAGAAGTCAGGCAGATAGACAAGAGCAGCCCATCCCAGTGCTAGATAGATCGGCACATAGAGCCAGCGTGGGGCACTAAGCCAGAAGACTCTAAAGACTCCGGAAAAGAGAGCCCCGCCCCAGACGAGAGCCAGCAGTATTTCTGCTTGGCTCTTATCCAATAGGTAGATAGCAAAGGGGGTATAGGTCCCAGCTATTAGAAAAGGAATATTGGCATGATCGATTCTGCGCCAGATTGCCTTGGCAGAAGGTCCCCAAGGAACGCGGTGATAGATGGCGCTGCAAGTAAAGAGCGAGACTGCAGTAAGAATAAAGATCGTTAAGGTCACTCTTCCACGAAGTTCTGTGGTTATGGTGATTAGAACTAGACCTGCAACCAGGACAAGCGGTGACATAACTAGATGAATAATGCCGCGAAGCTTTGGTCTACTTAACACGTTCATAGACGCCCATCATCTTGCGATCAAAGGAAACTAAGGTTAATTCGTTCACGATCGCAGTGGCGATGATGATTGCATCCGAGATTCTAGTCTTCTGATTTGATCTTATCTTTGCTGAAAGATTGGCAGCCTGAGAGTCGAAGGAACAGATATTTCCGACCAACTCTCTAATCTTTGACTCCGCCCTTGTGGCATGTATTGCCCCCAGCGAGTGGGGTCTGATCAATGCTTCAGTTAAAGTGATGGCGCTAATTGCCAGAGTTGACTTACTGCTGGCCATAAAAATCTCGCGGGCCTGTTCATAGTTAGCATCACCCTCGCGTAGAGCAGCGATTAACACCGTGGTATCTAGAAGTATTTGCTGTCCCACTCGCGCCTTTCTTTCTCCAAATCAAAGCCTTCATAGATCTCGCTCATACTTCCTAAGATTTCATCGAGAGTTTTCAACCACTCAGAATCAACCGGAGTGATTACTAGGCGATTTTCTTTACTAATATGAAACTCAACTTGATCGCCGGGAGTTAGAGACATTTCGCGCAACACCTCCACAGGAATAGTTATTTGATTCTTCGAACTTATCCGAGAAGTAGTAGCCCGCCCGCGACGAGAGCGGGTGGCTGTGGATTTCTTAAGCGCCTTCTTAGCCTTTACTTTGCCTGCCATAGGTAAAGGCTAATGGCGTTTCCCTCGGCGTGTTGAGGGTCAACAAGCGGCGTGTTTGGCTCATCTTCCCATTTTGACCTGTATTAGATCTTTCCTATAGCCTCGCGCCCTTGCGCTCAAAGGAGCGACACACCCGACCGCGTGGGTCGGACGGACGAGATGGAGATGAAGTAGTGCCAACAATTCAGCAGTTGGTCCGCAAGGGTCGAGTTGATAAGTCAGATAAGACAACAACTCCGGGCCTTAAGGGAAGTCCGCAACGTCGTGGCGTCTGCACACGCGTTTACACCACAACGCCAAAGAAGCCGAACTCAGCGCTAAGAAAAGTTGCACGTGTTCGACTAACCAGCGGTATGGAGGTAACGGCATACATCCCTGGTGAAGGACATAACTTGCAAGAGCACTCAATTGTTTTAGTTCGTGGTGGTCGCGTTAAAGACCTTCCTGGCGTTCGCTACAAAGTAGTTCGCGGTTCCCTCGATACTCAAGGTGTTAAGGATCGCAAACAAGCGCGTTCCCGTTATGGTGCAAAGAAGGAGAAGAAGTAATGCCACGTAAAGGCCCTGCTGCTAAATCTCCAGTTATCGCCGATCCGGTATATAACTCACCAGTTGTTACAGCTCTTATTAATAAGTGTTTAGTTCACGGAAAGCGCTCGACGTCTGAAGCTATTGTTTATGGAGCTCTAGAGAATTGCCGGGCAAAGACTGAAGTGGATCCAGTAATTACTTTAAAGCGCGCGCTAGATAATGTTAAGCCAGCAGTTGAGGTCAGATCGCGCCGCGTCGGTGGCGCTACCTATCAAGTTCCAGTCGAGGTCAAAGCTGCTCGCTCTATGACCCTTGGTCTTCGTTGGTTAGTTGATAATGCGCGCCTACGTCGTGAAAAATCTATGTCTGAGCGTTTGGCAAATGAAATGATCGATGCCTCCAATGGCCTCGGCGCTGCAGTAAAAAAGCGTGAAGACACCCACAAGATGGCAGAAGCTAATAAGGCTTTTGCGCACTATAGGTGGTAACTACTATGTCTACAGCTACGGCTATTGATCTAACTAAGGTGCGCAACATCGGCATCATGGCTCACATTGATGCAGGTAAGACCACCACCACAGAGCGCATCCTTTTTTATACTGGTATTAACTACAAAATCGGTGAGGTTCATGAGGGTGCAGCCACGATGGACTGGATGGAGCAGGAGCAAGAGCGAGGCATCACTATTACCTCAGCGGCGACCACCTGTGAGTGGAAGGGCCACACCATCAACATCATTGATACCCCCGGCCACGTTGACTTCACAGTTGAAGTTGAGCGATCCCTTCGCGTTCTAGATGGCGCGGTAACGGTTTTTGATGGAGTAGCTGGCGTTGAACCACAATCCGAGACTGTCTGGCGCCAAGCTGATAAGTACAGCGTTCCTCGCATCTGTTTTGTTAACAAGCTAGATCGCACTGGCGCCAACTTTGATCGTTGCGTGGAGATGATCGGTTCACGTCTTGGCGCAACTGCTCTGGTGCTTCAAGTTCCAATTGGAGTCGAGGCTGACTTTATCGGAGTTGTAGATCTAATCGCCATGAAGGCGCTTACCTGGAGAGGTGAGACCCAAAAGGGTGAAGATTATAAAGTTGAGGAGATTCCTGCAGCTCTAAAAGAGAAGTGTGATGCAGCCCGTTTTGCTCTCATCGAAACTCTCTCTGATGCCGATGATGCCATCATGGAAAAGTATCTGGAGGGCGCAACCTTAAGCGAAGAGGAGATCATCGCTGGAATAAGACGAGCAACACTTGCTTACAAAATAACTCCAGTTCTAACCGGTGCTGCCTTTAAGAATAAGGGCGTTCAACCAATGCTTGATGCCGTTACTCGCTATCTGCCATCACCTCTTGATATCGATGCGATCAAGGGAACCAAGATGGGCGATAAGAGCGTTGAAATTGATAGGAAGCCCGATGCCTCTGAGCCTTACTCCTCACTTGCTTTTAAGATCATGAGCGATCCACACCTTGGAAAGTTAACTTTCGTGAGAATCTATTCAGGGGTATTAGAGGCTGGAACTGGCGTCCTGAACTCCACAAGAGATCGTAAAGAACGCATCGGCAAGATCTATCGCATGCATGCCAACAAGAGAGAGGAAATTCCTCAAGCATCTGCTGGAGATATCATCGCTGTGATGGGTCTTAAAGACACGACCACCGGAGATACTCTCTGCGATATTGATAAGCCAGTGATTCTTGAATCAATGGATTTCCCAGCCCCAGTCATGCATGTGGCTATTGAGCCAAAGACCAAGGGCGATCAAGAAAAACTGGGAATTGCGATCCAAAGACTTGCTGAAGAAGATCCCACATTTCATGTTAGGACTGATGAAGAGACTGCGCAGACCATTATCGGTGGGATGGGCGAGCTTCACCTGGAGATCTTGGTCGATCGTATGAAACGTGAATTCAAAGTAGAGGCAAATGTTGGAAAGCCTCAGGTTGCCTATCGCGAAACCCTAAGAAAGCCAGTTGATCGCTATGACTACACCCATAAGAAGCAGACGGGTGGTTCTGGACAGTTTGCCAAGATTCAGATCGCACTTGAACCACTTCCAGTCGGAGCTGTTGAAGGCGGATATGAATTCGTAAATAAAGTCACCGGCGGTCGAATCCCGAAGGAGTACATCCCTTCTGTAGATGATGGTTGCCAAGAGGCGCTCCAAAATGGCCCTCTTGCCGGCTATCCGCTAACTGATGTACGAGTAACTCTTCTTGATGGCGCTTATCACGATGTTGACTCATCGGAGTTGGCCTTCAAGATTGCTGGTATCGCAGCGTTTAAGGAAGCGGCAAGGCTTGCCGGTCCGGTACTGCTGGAACCAATGATGAGCGTTGAAGTCACCACCCCTGAAGATTTTATGGGCGATGTCATCGGCGATCTCAACAGCCGTCGTGGCCAGATTCAGGCCATGGATGAGCGAGCCGGTGCTCGCATCGTAAGGGCGCTAGTTCCACTCTCGGAGATGTTCGGCTATGTCGGAGATCTGCGCAGTAGAACTCAGGGCCGGGCGAGTTACAGCATGCAATTCGATTCCTATGCCGAAGTTCCGGCCGCGGTTTCGAAAGAAATCATCGCGAAGATTCGCGGCGAGTAAGTCAAATCCAATAACGAAATAAAGAAGGAGAAACCACAGTGGCAAAGGCAAAGTTCGAGCGGACAAAGCCGCACGCAAACATTGGCACCATTGGTCACATCGACCACGGTAAGACCACTCTTACTGCTGCGATTTCCAAGGTGCTACACGACAAATACCCAAACCTCAATGAGGTAAGCGCATACGATCAGATCGATAAGGCTCCAGAGGAGCGCGCTCGCGGTATTACCATTTCGATCGCACATATCGAATATCAGACAGAGAAGCGTCACTACGCACACGTTGACTGCCCAGGCCATGCTGACTACATCAAGAATATGATCACTGGTGCAGCTCAGATGGATGGAGCAATTCTGGTTGTTGCGGCAACCGATGGACCAATGCCACAGACCAAGGAGCACGTTCTCCTTGCTCGCCAAGTTGGCGTTCCTTCAATCGTTGTAGCTCTAAATAAGTCTGACATGGTCGATGATGAGGAAATCCTTAGTCTAGTTGAGGAAGAAGTCCGCGATCTATTGACTAAATACGAATTCCCAGGAAAAGACACTCCGATCGTTCGCGTCTCAGCACTTAAGGCTCTTGAAGGAGATGCCGCATGGGGCGAGAAGATCAAGGCGCTAATGGATGCTGTTGATACTTTCATTCCTCAGCCAGTACGCGAAGTTGATAAGCCATTTTTGATGCCAGTGGAAGACGTATTCACCATCACTGGTCGTGGAACTGTTGTAACTGGTCGTATCGAGCGCGGTATCGTCAAGGTCAACGAAGAAGTTGAGATTGTCGGTATCCGTCCAGATTCACAGAAGACCACCATCACCGGAGTTGAAATGTTCCGCAAACTTCTTGATGAAGGACGAGCTGGCGAGAACGTCGGTCTACTTCTTCGTGGATTAAAGCGTGAAGATGTTGAGCGCGGACAGGTTGTTTGCAAGCCTGGCAGCGTTACTCCACATACTGATTTCGAGGCTTCCTCCTACATCCTTTCGAAGGATGAAGGTGGACGGCACACTCCGTTCTTTAACAACTATCGTCCTCAGTTCTACTTCCGCACCACGGACGTGACTGGCGTGGTAGCCCTTCCATCAGGAACCGAAATGGTTATGCCTGGCGATAACACTGCAATGAGCGTGACTCTGATTCAGCCAATTGCGATGGAAGAGGGTCTGCGTTTTGCTATCCGCGAAGGTGGACGCACAGTTGGCGCAGGTCGGGTAACCAAGATCGTCAAGTAAGAAGAAGTAATTAAGTGGGGCGCTTCGCGCCCCACTTAAGAAAAGAAGCACTTAAGTAGAAGCGAGGGAATGAAAATGGCGGGACAGAAAATCCGCATCAGGCTCAAGGCTTATGACCATGAGATGATCGATACTTCAGCGAAGAAAATCGTTGAAACTGTCGAGCGCACAGGGGCAACGGTCGCAGGCCCCGTTCCGCTGCCTACTGAGAAGAACACCTATTGCGTGATTCGCTCTCCGCATAAATACAAAGATAGTCGCGAACACTTTGAGATGCGCACCCATAAGCGTCTAATCGACATCATCGATCCAACTCCTAAGACAGTCGATTCCTTGATGCGTCTTGATCTTCCTGCCGGCGTCGATATCGAGATAAAGCTCTAAGGAGATCTGACAATGACAACTACTCAATCAAAGGGCAGCGCCATCAAGGGAATCCTTGGCGTTAAGCTCGGTATGACTCAGGTCTTTGATGAAAATAGCCAAGCTATTCCAGTCACTGTGGTTCAAGCAGGCCCGTGTGTGGTCACTAAGGTCCGCACTCTGGAAAAGGATGGTTATGAAGCTGTGCAATTTGCATTTGGGGCAATTAATCCAAGGAAAGTTTCAAAGCCAGAAGCTGGTCAATTTGCCAAGGCGGGAGTTACTCCAAGAAAGTATGTCGCAGAGTTAAGAACAGCCAGCGCCTCTTCCTACAACGTAGGACAGGAAGTCAAGGCAGATATTTTTAGCGCCGGTGAGATCGTTGATGCTCAAGGAACATCTCTGGGGAAGGGATTTGCTGGTGTTATGAAACGCCATAACTTTAGAGGCTTTGGCGATGGCCATGGTGTGGAGCGTAAGCACCGCACCACAGGTTCTATTGGTAATCGCACCACCCCAGGGCGCGTATTTAGGGGTAAGCGGATGAGTGGTCGCATGGGAGTTGAGACGGTAACTGTTCAGAACCTCACAGTGCAGGCCGTTGATGTTGAGAAATCTCTGATTCTCATCAAAGGTGCGATTCCTGGGAAAACTGGCGCGCAAGTTTTGATTCACTCAGCCTCTAAGAAGGCTCTTGGCGAAGTTATCAATAAGGCAGGTGCTTAGAGAATGGCACTAACTATTGAAATAAAGGACGCTAAGGGCGCAAGTGCTGGAAGTTTTAGACTTCCATCTAAGATTTTTGATGTTCAAGTAAATGTGCCGCTGATTCATCAAGTAGTTACTGCTCAGCTAAATGCAGCAAGGGCTGGAACTGCAAAGACCAAGAACCGCGGTGAGGTGAGCGGTGGTGGAAAGAAGCCTTTCAAACAGAAGGGAACTGGAAGAGCTCGTCAGGGTTCAACTCGTTCACCAAATCAGCGCCATGGTGGTGTTGCTCAAGGACCAGTTCCTCGTAGTTACGATGAGCGCACTCCTAAGAAAATGATCAAGGCAGCCCTTGCTGGAGTCCTCTCAGATCGGGCAAGAAATAGGAGAATTCACATCGTCTCAAGCATTGTCGAGGGCGTTAATAGCAAGGCTGCGATCGCTGCGGTTCGCCAATTCTCAGATCGCAGACGAATACTTGTAATTCTGGCTCATGGAGAAGAGGCCTCATGGCGCTCACTTCGCAATGAGGAAGATCTGCATCTAATTCGCCAGGATCAACTAAATGCCTATGACGTGGTAGTTGCCGATGACTTGGTATTTTCAAAGAAGGCCATCACTGAATTTGTGGCCGGCCCTGCTAAAGGAAAGAGCGTTACCGCCAGAGCCTTTGAGTCAGAGTTAGCAGAGGTGTCAGCATGAGAGATCATCGCGAAGTTCTAATCGCTCCTGTGGTTTCAGAAAAGTCATATGGAATGCTCGATGAGAACAAGTACACATTCATTGTAGCTCCTGATGCCAATAAGACTGAGATCAAGATTGCCGTTGAGAAGATTTTCAAAGTTCGCGTCCTTAAGGTCAACACTATGAACCGCGAGGGAAAGAGCAAGCTGACTCGTTACGGAGTTGGGAAGCGAAGCGATACCAAGCGCGCGATTGTGCAGATTGCCGCAGGAGATCGCATTGACATCTTTGGAGGCCCTGTCTCCTAGCAATAGGTGATGGGACTAATTTGAGAAGAGGGATATGAGATGGCACTTCGTAAGTTAAGACCGGTAACCCCGAGCTCTCGTGGCCAGAGCGTTGCCGACTTTGCTGAGATCACCCGATCTACTCCAGAGAAATCACTGATTCGCCCGATTAACTCTAGTGGTGGTCGTAACGCCTCAGGCAAGATCACAGCGCGTCATCAAGGCGGGGGGCATAAGCGGGCATATCGCGTAATCGATTTTCTTCGCAATGATAAAGATGGGGTTCCTGCAGTAATTGCCCAGATTGAATACGATCCAAATCGCTCTGCACGTATTGCACTAGTGCACTATGCCGATGGCGAGAAGCGCTACATCATCGCCCCACTTGGAGTTGAGCAGGGAACCAAGATTGAGAACGGTCCAACTGCAGATATCAAGCCCGGTAATAACTTGCCGCTTAGAAACATTCCAGTCGGAACGATGATTCATGCAATTGAAACTCGCCCAGGTGGGGGAGCAAGAATTGCAAGATCTGCTGGGGCATCTGTGCAGTTAGTTGCTAAGGATGGTCCATATGCCCAGCTTCGTATGCCATCTGGCGAGATTAGAAATGTTGATGTCAGATGCCGCGCAACAATTGGAGTTGTTGGTAATGCTGAGCAATCAAATATTAACCATGGAAAAGCTGGACGTATGCGCTGGAAAGGCCGTCGTCCAACTGTCCGTGGTGTTGTTATGAACCCGGTGGATCACCCTCATGGTGGTGGAGAAGGAAAGACCTCGGGAGGTCGCCATCCCGTTTCACCTTGGGGCAAGCCCGAAGTCCGTACTCGTAAGAAGAAATCTAGTGATCAATTGATCATCCGCCGCCGTCCAGCTAATAAGAGCCGATAAGGAGCCCTGAAACCAAATGCCACGTAGCTTGAAGAAGGGTCCTTTTGTGGATCTCCACCTGGAAAAGAAGGTGGATGAACTCAACGCCAATAACACCAAGACGGTGATAAAGACCTGGTCACGTCGCTCGATGATCACTCCATCGATGATTGGTCACACCATTGCAGTCCATGATGGACGAAAGCACGTTCCGGTCTACATCACAGAGGCGATGATTGGTCATAAGCTCGGTGAGTTCGCGCCAACAAGAACTTTTAGAGGCCACGTCAGACAAGAAGATCGGACGGTGACCCGTGTCGAGTAGTACTCCTTTGGTAGCTAGAGCATCCCTTAGCTCAATTCGCGTAACTCCCCAGAAAGCTCGTCGCGTAGTCAATATGATCCGCGGCCAGAGAGCTGATGAGGCCTTAAGAATTGCCAAGTTCTCACCACAGATTTCAGTAAGCGAAGACCTCTACTCACTTCTTAACTCCGCTGTGGCAAATGCGAAGCAGAAGAATCCTGCAATCAGAGATGCCTCTGAGCTCTGGGTAACTGAAGCTCTAGTTGATGAGGGCATCACAATGAAGCGCTATCGCCCACGCGCTCAGGGCCGCGGATATCAGATCTTGAAGCGCTCTTCACAGATTTCAGTAGTTCTATCGGATGATAAGAATTATCGAAAGCCGACAAAAGGGCAGGCCAGAAAGTTGGCAGCAGCAGCCCTTGCTGCAGTTAGCGAAGTTGTTGCTGAGGAAAAACCAGCAGTAGCCAAGAAGGCTCCGGCAAAGAAGGCCAGCGCCAAAAAGGCTGCGGCAAAGAAGGCCAGCGCCAAGAAGGCTGCTGCAAAGAAGGCAAGCAAAGATGGGGAGGCGAAGTAGATGGGTCAGAAAATTAACCCTCATGGCTTCCGCCTCGGAATCACCACCGAGTACAAATCTCGCTGGTATGCCGAGAAGCTCTATAAGGATTATGTAAGAGAAGATGTGATGATCCGTCGCATGATGGAGAAGAACATGGAGAGAGCCGGAGTTTCTCGTATTGAGATCGAGCGCACTCGTGAGCGCGTCCGTATCGATCTTCATACCGCTCGTCCTGGAATTGTCATTGGACGTAGAGGAACTGAGGCAGATCGCCTCCGTCTAGATCTTGAGAAGCTAACTGGCAAGCAAGTTCAGTTGAATATTTTGGAAGTCAAGAATCCAGAAATCGATGCTCAACTTGTTGCCCAAGGAGTCGCTGAGCAATTGGCAGCTCGCGTCTCTTTCCGTAGAGCCATGCGCAAAGCCATGCAGACTGCTTTCAAAGCAGGAGCAAAGGGTGTTCGTATTCAATGCGGCGGCCGCCTAGGAGGGGCAGAAATGTCTCGCTCAGAGTTCTATCGCGAAGGACGAGTTCCGCTACATACGCTAAGGGCTGATATTGATTATGGCTTCCATGAAGCACACACCACCTTCGGCCGCTTGGGGGTAAAGGTTTGGATTTATAAGGGCGAAGTTATCGCCTCTAGAGCTGAGCGCGAAGCGGCTGCCCTTGCTCAGGCAAAAGCTGCAAAGGCTGAACGCGCTTTCAAGCGCGCCCCTCGTGCGCCAAAGGGCGAGGTAACAACTACCTCAGTTCAAGAGCGCGCTAGCCAAGCAGCCGTTGAAAGCGAAGTAAGTCCTGAAGCTAAGAGTCAAGGGAGTGAAGGCTAATGTTGATTCCACGTCGCGTTAAGCATCGTAAGCAACATCGTCCCAAGCGCTCCGGAAATGCCAAGGGCGGAACGGCTGTGGCATTCGGCGATTTTGGTCTGCAAGCAACTGAGGGTGGTTATCTGACTAACCGTCAGATTGAAGCGGCCCGTATCGCAATGACTCGTTATATCAAGCGTGGTGGAAAAGTCTGGATCAACATCTATCCGGATCGTCCGCTAACCAAGAAGCCTGCTGAAACCCGCATGGGTTCTGGTAAGGGATCTCCAGAATTCTGGATCGCAAATGTGAAACCAGGAAGGGTTCTATTTGAAATATCTGGCGTGACGCTAGATGTTGCAAACCAGGCGCTCTCTCGCGCAGCACATAAACTCCCAGTCAAGTCTCGCGTTGTAATTCGCGAGGAGGTATAACCATGGCCAAGATGATCACTACCGAAGAACTTAGAGCGCTAAGCACTGAGGATCTGGCAGCAAAGTTAAGGGATGCAAAGGAAGAGTTATTTAACCTTCGTTTCCAAGCGGCTACCGGTCAACTTGAGAGCCATGGGCGCCTTACAGCCGTCCGTAAAGAGATTGCCCGAATCTATACCGTTATTCGTGAACGTGAACTAGGAATTGGAGGAGCGGCATGAGCGAGGGTAGGAAATTTCGCAAGACTCGCGAAGGCGTAGTTGTTAGTGACAAGATGGATAAGACAGTGGTAGTCACAGTCGAAGACCGCGCTGCCCATGGTCTTTACTCCAAAGTTATTACCAAGAAAAAGAAGTTCAAGGCTCACGATGAGGATAACACCGCCGGTGTTGGAGATCGCGTGCGCATAATGGAGACCCGCCCACTCTCGGCAACCAAGCGTTGGCGTGTAGTGGAGATTATCGAGAAGGCTAAGTAAAAATGATCCAAGCAGAGTCACGACTGAGCGTCGCCGATAACACCGGAGCTAGAGAGCTTCTCTGTATTCGCGTGCTAGGTGGAACCCAACGTCGCTATGCCTCAATTGGTGATGTCATTGTCTGCTCCGTCAAGGATGCTATTCCTGGCGGGCAGGTTAAGAAAGGCGAAGTCGTCAGGGCGGTCATCGTGCGAACTGTCAAAGAGAACCGGAGAGCTGATGGTTCCTATATCAAATTTGATGAAAATGCAGCGGTGATAATCAAGGAAGATAACGAGCCAAGAGGAACCCGTATTTTCGGACCCGTGGCTAGAGAACTTCGTGATAAGCGCTTTATGAAGATAATCTCACTTGCCCCGGAGGTGCTGTAATGAGAATAAGGAAAGGTGACACAGTTCTAGTAATCGCCGGAAAAGATAAGGGCGTAGCTGGCAAAGTATTAGCCGTCAATACCGTTACCGCCCGCGTAACCGTTGAAGGTGTTAACCGCGTGAAGAAGCATACGAAGCAAGAGACTTCGCAGCGCGGAGCCAAAGTCGGCGGGATTCTCACAATTGAGGCCCCCATTGCATACTCCAATGTGATGTTGCTAGATGATGACAACAAGGCAACCCGTATTGCCGTTCGCAAGAACGAAAAGGGCAAGAATGTTCGCATCTCAAGAAGAAGCGGGGGAGATCTATAAATGAGCACTGCTATCGCTCCTCGTCTAAAGGAGATCTATAAGAGCCAGGTTGCACCTGCCCTAAAGAGTGAATTTAGCTTCTCAAATCGGATGCAGATTCCAACGTTGACCAAGATCGTGGTCAATATGGGAGTTGGCGAAGCGGCTAAGGATTCCAAGTTAATTGAAGGAGCTATTCGCGATTTGGCAGCAATTACTGGACAGCGTCCTATCGTGACCAAGGCTAGGAAATCAATTGCCAACTTCAAGCTACGTGAAGGCCAGCCCATTGGCGCCCATGTCACCCTTCGCGGCGATCGGATGTGGGAGTTTATGGACCGGCTGCTAACTGTTGCTCTGCCTAGAATCCGCGACTTTCGCGGTTTTTCGGCCAAGCAATTCGATGGCAAGGGAAATTACACCTTTGGTCTAACCGAGCAAGTGGTCTTTCTTGAAATTGAGCAAGACAAGCTAGACCGAGTCCGCGGAATGGATATCACCATCGTAACTTCAGCCAAGAACGATAACGAAGGTCGTGCGCTACTTAAGGCGCTCGGTTTTCCGTTTAAGGATTAAGGGGAATAGGCAATGGCAAAGACATCACTGAAGGTTAAGGCAAGCCGCAAACCCAAGTTCAAGGTCCGTGGTTATACACGTTGCCAACGTTGTGGCCGATCACATTCGGTCTATCAGAAATTCGGCGTCTGCCGAGTCTGCTTCCGCGAGATGGCACACCGCGGAGAACTTCCTGGTATTACGAAAGCTTCCTGGTAAGAACTATTGGATAGGTCTCTTCTAAGAGAAGTGAAACCAGCCAAAGAAAGGCGATGAGCCAACTATGACAATGACCGACCCGATCGCAGACATGCTTTCTCGTTTGCGCAACGCCAATACCGCCTACCACGAAGTGGTATCCATGCCATCTTCATCGGTAAAAGCTCGCATTGCCGAGATCTTGCAGAAAGAGGGGTATATTGCAGGCTATAAAGTCAGCGATAACCCTGAAGGTTTTGGCAAGACCCTGACTCTCGACCTTAAATATGGTGCAAACCGCGAGAGATCAATTGCTGGTCTTCGCCGTGTTTCAAAGCCCGGCCTTCGCGTCTATGCCAAATCAACTGGACTTCCTAAGGTATTGGGCGGTTTAGGTGTGGCAATTATTTCAACTTCACAAGGGCTACTAACTGATCGACAAGCTAACAAGAATGGCGTAGGCGGAGAAGTTCTCGCTTACGTCTGGTGATTGCCATGTCACGTATCGGCAATATGCCAGTTGCGATCCCATCAGGAGTTGAGGTCAATATCTCTGGTCAATCAGTTTCAATCAAAGGTCCTAAGGGGACGCTGAGTCATGTATTACCCGAGCTGATCACTCCTTCGAGAGAGGAGAGCTCGGTGGTATTGACCCGCGCTAATGATGAGCGAGCAGCCAAGAGCCTTCATGGGCTCTCTCGTACTCTGATTTCAAACATGGTTACTGGGGTAACCGTTGGTTACTCCAAGAAGCTGGCAATCGTTGGCGTCGGGTTTAAAGTAGCGGCTAAGGGCAAAGATCTAGAGTTTGCACTGGGCTACTCACACCCGATTGTTTTCCCAGCTCCTGCAGGAATTAGCTTCATGGTTGAATCCCCTACCGATCTAATCGTTTCAGGCGTTGATAAGCAGTTAGTGGGAGAGGTTGTTGCCAAGATTCAAAAACTTCGCAAAGCCGATCCCTATAAAGGCAAGGGCTTACATCTGGAGGGTGCGCGCATTCGCCGCAAGGCTGGAAAGGCAGGTAAGAAGGTATGAGTATCGCTAAGAGAATCGTGAAGGGCTCTACTCAAGTGGCCCGGGCCCGTCGTCACTTCAGAGTGCGCAAGAGAGTTACCGGAACTACTGAGCGTCCACGTTTGGTAGTCACTCGCTCTGCTCGCCACCTAGTGGCACAGATCGTTGATGATTCACGTGGCCATACTCTGGCCTCTGCCTCAACTATGGAGAAAGAACTAAGAGCAACATCTGCAGATAAGACTAAGAAGGCTAGAAACGTGGGCCAGTTAGTGGCAGATAGAGCAAGAGCAGCTGGAGTTACCAGAGTGGTCTTTGACCGTGGCGGAAATCGTTACACCGGGCGAGTAGCAGCGCTTGCCGAAGGTGCTAGAGAGAATGGGTTGGACTTCTAATGGCCGATGAAGAAGTATTAAGTACTGAGGCAGCCAAGCCAAAGCGCGGACGCGAAAAGCGCGAGCGTCGCGATGATCGCCAATCTGAGAAGTCTGCCTATATCGAGCGAGTGGTCTATATCAACCGCGTAGCCAAAGTCGTCTCTGGGGGACGTCGTTTCTCATTCACCGCGCTAGTTGTTCTAGGTGATGGCAATGGAATGGTTGGCATTGGTTATGGAAAGGCAAAAGAGGTCCCACAAGCAATTGCCAAAGCTGTTGAAGGGGCTAAGAAAGCATTCTTCAAAGTTCCAAGGATTCAAGGAACCATCCCGCACCCAGTTCAAGGTGAAGATGCAGCAGGGGTAGTACTACTTCGTCCCGCAGCTCCTGGTACTGGAGTTATTGCTGGAGGCCCTGTGCGCGCAGTTCTTGAGTGTGCAGGAATTAGCGACGTTCTAACTAAGTCACTTGGATCTAATAATCCAATTAACATGGTTCATGCCACCGCAAAAGCGCTAAAGTTGTTGGAAGATCCCGCAGCAATCGCTGCTCGCCGTGGTCTGCCACTTGAGCGCGTTGCTCCGGCTGCAATCATCCGCGCTATGAGCACAACGGCAGGTGCTTAAGATGCCACGTCTAAAGGTCACTCAGCTCCGTTCAAAAGTTGGTAATCCTCCCAAGCAACGCCACTCCCTTCGCTCACTTGGACTTAAGCGAATTGGCGATGTAGTAGTTAAGGAAGATTGCCCAGAGATCCGCGGAATGGTTTATAACGTCCGTCATCTAATTAAGGTTGAGGAGGTCGAATAAGTATGGTGCTGAAAGTTCATCATCTCCGTCCCGCACCAGGAGCTAAGAGAGAAAAGACCCGTAAAGGTCGAGGCGGAGGCTCAAAAGGAAAGACTGCCGGCCGTGGTGGCAAGGGAACCAGGGCTCGCAACGTAGTTCGCCAAGGTTTTGAAGGCGGAGCGATGCCGCTTGTGCAGCGCTTGCCAAAGCTTCGTGGATTTAGGAACCCGGAGTCCATTACTTATCAACCAGTCAATGTCTCAACCATCAATGCCCTATTTCCAAAAGGCGGAGAGGTCTCCATCGATGATCTCTATAAAGTCGGTGCTGCTCGCAAGGGTCGCCCAGTTAAGGTCCTGGGAAATGGCGATATCTCCGTTAAGGTAAATGTCACGGTCCATAGCTTCTCATCATCGGCATCAGAGAAGATCTTAGCCGCCGGCGGAAGTATCAAGAGCCTCTAGATAATATCTAGGCAGAATAAGAGGAGAAGATAATGTTGCTATCAGTATTTGCTAAGGCTTTTAGAACCCCTGATCTGCGTCGCAAAATCTTCTTCACCCTTTCTATAATGGCCCTCTTTCGCTTTGGCTCTGTTATTCCAACACCAGGTGTCTCCTATGGAGCAGTTCAGCGCTGCCTAGCAAATGTTGATACTGGCGGGCTATTTGGGCTAATTAACCTATTTAGCGGTGGAGCGTTATTGCAGCTCTCAGTATTTGCCCTCGGCATCATGCCTTACATCACTGCTTCGATTATCGTGCAGCTATTAACGGTGGTAATTCCCCGATTTGAGACTTTGAAGAAGGAGGGCCAGTCAGGAACGGCCAAGCTAACGCAATACACTCGTTATCTAACGATTGGCCTTGCACTTCTGCAGACCACAGGTTTGATCGCAGTTGCTAGAACTCCAGGTCGTCTAATTAGTGGCTGTACCGAAGCGATCATCCCTGACACCTCCTGGCAGCGTATTGTCACCATGATCTTTGTTATGACCGCAGGGACTTCAGTGATCATGTGGCTTGGCGAGCTAATTACCGATCGCGGCGTTGGTAATGGAATGTCCATCTTGATCTTCACCTCAATTGCTGCCACTTTCCCAGGTCAGCTCTGGTCAATCAAGCTCTCACGCGGTTGGGCCACATTCCTATTTATTATGGTCGTTGGAATCTTGATTGTGGCTGCGGTGGTATTTGTGGAGCAATCCCAGAGACGTATCCCAGTTCAATATGCCAAGAAGCAGGTGGGAAGACGCCAATATGGTGGAACCACTACCTATATTCCCATAAAGGTCAATCAATCAGGGGTCATCCCAGTTATCTTTGCCTCGTCACTTCTCTATGTCCCATCTTTAGTTGCCAACTTCACCAACTCCCAAGCACCTTGGGCGGTATGGATCTTAACCAACTTTGTCCAAGGCGATCACCCGATTTACGTAACGCTCTATGCTTTAATGCTCATTTTCTTTGCCTATTTCTATGTATCAATCACTTTCAACCCAGAAGAGACTGCTGAGAACATGCGCAAGTATGGTGGCTTTATTCCAGGTATCAGAGCAGGAAAGCCAACTAGTGATTACTTGGCTTATGTATTGAACCGCATCACAGCGCCTGGCTCGCTCTATCTTGCGGTGGTAGCGATCATTCCGATCATTGCCCTCGTGCTCTTTGGCGCATCTCAGAACTTCCCATTTGGTGGGACTGCTATCTTGATCGTGGTTGGAGTTGGCCTTGATACTGCAAAGCAGATCGAGAGCCAGTTGCAGCAACGCTCTTATGAGGGGTTCTTGCGCTAATGCGCTTGATCCTGGTTGGACCACCAGGTGCCGGTAAAGGAACTCAGGCAGTTCATCTCGCCGAGCATTACCGAATCCCACATATCTCAACTGGAGATATCTTTCGCACCAATTTACAAGATGGCACACCTTTAGGGCTCAAGGCTAGGTCCTATATGGATAGAGGTGAGCTAGTTCCTGACTCCCTCACCAATGAGATGGTCAAAGATCGCTTATCCCGAGGTGATGCTAGAGGTGGCTTCTTGCTTGATGGATTCCCCAGAAACGTTACCCAAGCTCAAGTTCTAGATGCGATGCTAGCTGAGCAAGGTGTTGCACTTGATGCTGTTCTTGAGCTCTCGCTTGATAACGAGGAGATCATAAAGCGCCTATCTATTAGAGGTCGCGATGACGATAGGGACGAGATCATCAGAAAGCGCCTTGAGGTCTATAGCCAGCAAACCGCGCCAATTATTAGCTTTTATCGCGAATCCGGTCTATTAGAAACCATTGCGGCAACTGGTGAGATTTCTGATATTACTGCCAGCGCCATTGCTGCTTTAAGCAGGAAACGGAGTTAGACCATGGCGATCCAGATAAAAACCTTGGATCAACTAAAGATCATGCGTAGGGCAAATCTCTTAGTGCGAAGCACCTTAGAGTTAGTAAGGGCTAACATGAAAGCCGGAGTCACCACTAGCGCTCTTGATGCAATTGCTGAGGCAAATATCAAACGCGGTGGTGGAACCTCAAACTTCAAGGGCTATCACGGATTTCCCGCAGTTATCTGTGTTTCAGTCAATGATGAAATAGTTCATGGAATCCCTGGAGATCGGATGTTGACGCCGGGTGATGTGGTCTCAGTTGATTGCGGAGCAATAATTGATGGCTGGCATGGTGATGCTGCATTCACCAAGGTTGTTGATCCGATTGATAGCGCACATCCCAAGATGCTAGAAGTTTGTGAAGAATCGCTATGGCATGGAATCGCTGCAGGAGTAATGGGAGCAAAGATCTCTGATATTGGACATGCAATTGAAAAATATGTTAACTCTCAAGGCAAGTATGGAATCTTGAGAGAGTATGGCGGGCATGGAATCGGCAATTCCATGCATATGGAGCCACACATTCTTAACTTTGGTAAAGCAGGGCATGGCCCAACAATTGAGGCTGGAATGGTCTTTGCCATTGAGCCGATGATCACTATGGGATCTGAGAAGACCAGAGTGCTTGATGATAATTGGACTGTGGTCACCATTGATAAGTCATTTGGAGCTCACTTTGAAAACTCTTACTGCATCGCACCGGATGGCAAACCCTTTGTGCTCTCAGTCGAAGATGGTGGAGCATCAGAGCTGGCCAGATTCGGCATAGAAGTCTCGCCACTTCTTTCATAAGTTATCCGATGAATAGAGCCTTGGAGCAGCGCGAAAAGCGCGCCAGAATCAAGGCTCTACTAGAAGCCAAGGGCCTTGATGCTGTGGTCTTAAGAAAGGGCGCAAATGTGGCCTGGATTATTGGCGGCAGGGCTCACATCCCAACGACTCTAGAGCTATCTTGCCTTGACGTGATCGTTTATCGAGATCGAATTGTCGCTGTCACTAACAAGATAGAGGCTCCTAGATTGGAGGCAGAAGAACTATCAGGCGATGAAGAGTTAATTGTAATAGATTGGTTTGAAGGCAGAGATGGACAACTACCATCTGGTCAGAAGATTGGTATTGATAGTCCTGATAGTAATCGAGTTAATCTATCAGCTGAGATTGATGAGCTAAGAAGAGCTTTAAATTCCTTTGAAGTAGATCGCTTGGAGCAGATTGGCTCTGATGCTGCTAAGTCTTTAGGTGAATCGATGCTAAAGATTTCGTCAAAGATGAGCGAAGTTGAGGCGGCAGGTCTGATTGCAAATAGCTTATGGTCTCGCAATCTTGAACCTGTAGTTCTGTTAGTTGCCGGCAGTGAGCGCATTGAAAGCTTCAGGCATCCCCTGCCGACAACGAGTCTGATTGGCACAATCTTTATGGGAGTGATTTGCGCTAGAAGAAAAGGCTTGATCGCCAGCGTTACTAGAATTCGCTCACTCGGTTCTATTCCGCCAGAGATGGAAAGCAACTATCAAGCTTTGCTAAATGTGGAAGCAGCTTTTCTTGATGGCACAAAGGCCGGATCTACTTTTGGCCAAGCGTTCAAATCTGGTGAGCTTGAGTATCTAAAACAAGGTTTTGCGCGGGATGAATTCAGTAAGCATCATCAAGGCGGTCCTACTGGATATCTCCCGCGAGACTTTCCCGCGCATGAAAAAAGTGCCCAAGTAATTGGCATTAATAATGCAATTGCCTGGAACCCAAGTGCCCAGGGGATAAAGGTGGAGGACACCCTGATCACCAGAGCCTCTGGTTTTGAGATCATCACTGCGGATAAGAGCTGGCCCAGTCTTGAAATCAGGGGAAGAGCGCGCCCGGATATCGCCCGCTCTTGACCTAAACGTGATGAAAAAGAGGTGAAAGAGCGTTGACCAGGCCCCTTTTGGGGATAAGACTGAGGCGCTTGGAGTGGTCAGACCACTTGCCAAGGGCTGGAAGGGAGTCTGAATTAGATGCTCCGCTACGGGATTATCGGCATGGGCGCGATGGGTCGCGAGCATGCCAAGAACTTATCTTTCATCGAGGGCGCATCGGTTACGGCAATTAGTGATCCAGACTCCATTTCACGAGAGTTAGCGGTCAAGCAATTAGGAGATCAGGTGGAAGTATTTACTGACCATAAGGAGCTTCTAGATTCTGGGCTAGTTGATGTCGTTATTATCGCCACCCCTAACTTCACTCACGTTGATATTTTGGAAGATGCGCTGAAGACCTCACTTCACCTCTTTATTGAAAAGCCGCTCTGCACAACCATTGCCGATTGTCTGAAAGTAATTCAATGGTCAAAGAACAGAAGTGGATTGGTCTGGATGGGCCTTGAATATCGTTATATGCCACCAGTTGCTGAGCTAATTTCTCTGGTGCATAGCGGGGCAGTAGGAGAAGTTCAACAAGTCTCCATTAGAGAGCACCGTGAGCCTTTCTATCCAAAGGTTGGAAATTGGAATCGTTTCACTTCCAAGACCGGTGGAACGCTAGTTGAGAAATGCTGCCACTACTTCGATCTTATGGATCACATCGCTAAAGAGCGTCCAAATCGAGTCTTTGCCTCTGGGGGGCAGAGAGTTAATTTCCTTGATGAAAGTCATGATGGAGCAAAGGCGGATATGCTCGATAGCGCTTATGTCATTTTGGAATATCCCAGTGGCAAAAGAGCGATGTTGGATCTCTGTATGTTTGCTGAAAATACTGTTGATAGAGAACACATTTCGGTTACAGGAAGTGAGGGAAAGGCAGAATCATTCTTGCCATCACTAGAGCTGCGCTATGGAAAGAGAAGTGCGGTTGGAAACTTTAGGCAGTGGAGCCATGATGCTTCAAAGCCAATGGTTGAATCAAGGAAAGTCTGGGACGAGAGCATCAAATACATCGGATTTCACTATGGGGCCTCGTATCTTGAGCACCTGAAGTTCTTTGATTCCATAAAGAGTGAGAGAGCCCCAGATGTGAGCCTAGAGGATGGCCTTAGAAGCGTTGCTTCAGGCCTTGCGGCTCAAATGAGTATCGCTCAGGCTCGCCCTGTTCTAATGAGTGAAGTACTGCCTGCGGGGTGGAATTAATGAGTAGCTGCACTCTAATTCCTCTGGCACGTCCAACATTTGATGTAGCGGCTGCTCAAGAATTCTTTGACTCTGCTCGTGATCTTTTAGGTGATATTGGAGCTACTGTAAATGGACCAACATCACTTGTGATGACACCAGAGGATACCGCTAGCGCTGAGGCAAATCTCAAATCTGATGAGAAGCTATACATTCTCTTCAATGCATCATTCGCTGATGCCTCTGCGGCAGTTTCGCTTCTTTCCAAAGTTTCAGGCGAAGTGCTTCTATGGTCGGTGAGGGAATTTGGTGAGGTAGGAGATCGCCTGCTTCTTAATTCCATGTGTGGATCAAATCTCGCAGCTCATGCGCTTCGAGTAAATGGAAAGAGGATTACTCATCTTCATGGAAATCCTGATGAAGCGCATGTTCGACATTCTCTCTCATCTGCCCTATCTGGAAAGATGCCAAGTGTTGGACAACCTGAAACAGTCAAGGGCCAATTAGCAGATCTAGATAAGGTTGAGAGCGCACTTGCTAAATTAAATGGTTTGACTATTGGAGCAATTGGTGATGCTCCAGCAGGCTTTACTCCCTGCAACTATGATGCACAGGTATTAAAGAAATCATTTGGGCTAAATGTTATCAATAAATCCATTCCTGAAATCTTTGCCGATATTGCAGCGGTACCACTTGATGAGGAGAGCGCAGAATATAGAGATGCCTGTGATGCTCAACCCTCTCTTAGAAAGGTTCCTGAGAGAGAGGCGCGTATAAATGCCAGCACTAGAGTGGCACTTGGTAACTGGATTAGGGCCAATGACTTATCAGCCATTGCCATGCGCTGCTGGCCTGATTTCGCAGTTGATCTAGGAGCTTGTCCTTGCGGAGCTATGGGGAGAACTGCCACCAGTGGGACTCCAGCAGCCTGCGAGCGAGATGTTTATGGCGCAGTAACTATGCTGCTTTTGGAGGCACTGGGCTCTGGAACAAATTACTTGGTAGATACCGTGGATTTAGAAGAAGACAAGAACATTATTCGAATCTGGCATTGTGGCTCTGCTGCAACCACTTTGGCTGTTGATCCCGATAATGCAACGCAGTTCATACACTGCAATAGAAAGCTAGGTGTGGCCGGTAACTTCCCTCTTAAAACCGGTCCGGTCGTTCTGGTAAGGCTGGATACCGATATCGATCCAGCGAATCAGAGCAAACTCCGATTAGTAATGACTAGTGGTGAATCACTATCTGCTCCTAATCGGTTCCAAGGTAATACCGCTACGGTTCGGACAAACGCACCAGCACGACAATTAGTGAATGGGTTGATCCAAAACGGATTTCCTCATCACACCGTTGTCTCTTGGCGCGACATCCGTCCCGAAGTACGAAGGATGGCGGAACGGCTCGCCATTCCGCTAACCGAGTGGTAATCGAATGATTCACCACCCCTCGAATAAGGAGAAAGAATGAAAGTAAGTAAGAGCGCGAAGGCGTTCAAGTTACTGGTTGCAGGTGCATTCGCACTTTCAGCCACAATCGTTCCAATCTCGGGAGCAATTGCTAACACCCCGAACCTTGGAGCGAAATGTACAGATGAAGGTATGAACACTGGCACCACATCCCGTTCGCTAATTTGCGTAAAGAATGACAGAGGCGAACTCCGCTGGGCTCGCGTTAAGTTGAGCTCGAGCGGTAAAAGTCCAGTTTCAGCGTCACGTTCGCCAGCTGGATCAATCGAGTTCCATCACTGGCGCGGTGAAGACAAGACAGTATTTGACGCCATCATCGCAAAGTTTGAGGCAGCAAATCCTGGCGTCAAAGTCACCCAGGTAATCAAGGACTCAACCTCATACCAGGCGACTGCGCTAACAACTATCCGTAGCAATCCGAAGGCAGCTGTTTTCACTACCTTCCGCGGCGGTCAGTTCAATGACTTCTTCAAGGCGAACATGGTTACTGACATCACCAACCAACGCTTTGTAACGAACAACGTCATCCAGAGCGCACTTGCTCCTGCGACAGTTGCAGGTAAGGTCTACGGAATCCCTTACCATTCACTCTTCAACAACCCGCTATATAACGCGGATATGTTCGCGAAGAAGGGTTGGAAGGTTCCAAAGAACTGGACCCAGCTACTTGCATTCTGCAAGACTGCAAAAGCTGATGGGATCATCCCGTTTGCTTGGCCAGCTGCTACCCGTGGTAACGCAGGTCAGATCCTTAACTCGTTCTTGATGAACTCAGCTCCTGATCTAGCAACAATAGAGCAGAGAGTTATCGATATCGAGTCGGGCAAGGCAGATCTCAACTCTGCCTGGTTTAAGGACATGGCAAACAAGTACAAGCAGATGAACGATGCTGGTTGCTTCCCAAATAACGTAACCGGCTATAACGATTCTGTAGCACCAGTTGACTTTGCAACTGGCAAGGCAGCGATCTACCCAACAGGTTCATTTGGAATCAGCTCAGTAACAAAAGCTAATCCAGATATGAAGGGCAAGATCAAGATGTTCGGCATGATCACAACCGACGATAAGCCTCTCTATGAAGGAATTACCAACAACACCTTCATTTTGAGCGTTAATCCGAAGTCAACATCGCGCGATCAACAGATTGCACGTGCCTTTATCTCCTACCTCGCTCAGGCGAGCGTTGCCCGGGAGTACGCAGTCGGAACCTCGCAGCATACTTCGATCGTCAACGTTGATTACTCGGCTAACGTCGATCTACTCAATGTCTCTGACATCATGGGTAAGAAGCTTCTTCTTGCTCCTCGCTTCTTGTTCCTCAATGTCGCCCAGGTTCGCGATCCGATGGAAGACGCATTGATCGCAATCGGCGGCGGCGCTGATGTTAATAAGACGCTTACGGATACCTCTGCCAAGATCAAACAGAATCTAGGTAAGTAAGCCATTAGCAGTAACACTAACCAGAGCGTTCTTGCCGCCGAAAGCGGCGAGAACGCCACTGGCGTGCGCAAGTCTAAGAATATGATCCGAAGGGGAGAGTCGAAAGTTCTCCTCTTGATGGCACTTCCAGCATTTTCAATCTATGCCGTCCTCTATCTTTATCCAGCGCTCTCAAACCTTCTCTGGGCGACTCGCCGATGGGATGGTAACCCTGAGTCCGAACCAGAAACGGTTGGATTCCGTAATTTCACTTATATGTTTTCCAATGATGATGTATTTATCCAATCGCTTGGTAACAATTTCCGATTCATGTTGCTCGTGGTCATATTCCAGACCGGCTTCTCTCTTCTTTTCGCAACCTATTTGACTAAGAACACGCGCACTACAATCTTTTTGCGAACACTTTATTTCTTTCCAACTATCCTCTCTTCGGTATCAGTTGGACTTATCTGGCTCGCACTTTACGATCCGAACTACGGATTCATCAACGCGTCATTTAAAGCGCTAGGCTTTGAATCACTTGCACTCAATTGGTTGGGCGATTCGCGCTACGCCCTTTACGCCTTAGCCGTAACGCAAGTTTGGTTCCACACCGGCCAGATGATGGTCATCTATGTTGCGGGGCTGCAGCAGATCCCACAAGAACTTTACGAAGCCGCACAAGTCGATGGCGCAAGTAGGTGGCAACAGTTCAAGCATGTTACTTGGCCAATGGTGCTACCCACCACAGCCGTAGTTGTCGCCTATACAACTATCCAAACATTCCGCGCCTTTGATCTTGTCTATACGATGACAAATGGCGGCCCGCTGAATTCAACGGAGATTATCGTAACTCTCATTTACCGGAATGCTTTCTTTGGCTATCAATATGGATATGCCGCTGCCCAAACGGTTGTTCTTGTAGTCGTCGTTCTCTCAATTACCTGGTTGCAGCGTCGCACGCTCCGCCTTGATTACGGGGTGAAGTGATGATTTATAGGACGATCAAAGGCTCTTTGCTAACTGTTTTCGCTCTAGCAATCATCATCCCTTGCTCAATTGTGATCATGGGAGCATTCAAAACAGATCTCAAGATTATCTCTGAGCCGCTAGCTCTTCCCGAGAGTTGGAATGTTGATAACTTCAAGCGGTTGATCGATTCTGGTTCGGTCTATACCCCAGCGAAGAACAGCTTAATTGTTGCCTTCTTCTCAGTCTTCATCACGCTCTCCTTAGCAAGTTTGGCTGCATTTGCGATTTCACGTCTCATCACGGTGACTGGGAAAGTTCTCTTCGTCCTCTTCTCTGTGGGTCTTGCAATCCCGGGTCAGGTCAACATCATTCCTATCTATTTGCTCTTTGTTGATTTAGGACTAACAAATTCACTTACTGGACTTGTGCTTGTGAATATCGCTCTCACATTGCCGATATCTATCTTTATCATAACCGCCTTCTTTAGGGATTTGCCGAAGGAAATGTTTGAAGTTGCTGGGATAGATGGAGCAGGGCCATGGCGTATCTATCGCTCAATTGCACTTCCCCTATCTCGCCCTGCTATTGGCGCTACGGGAATCTTTCTATTTGTGATTTGTTGGAATGATCTTCTCTATCCATTAATGCTCATTACACGGGAGGATAAGAAAACTCTTCCACTTACTCTGATTGATTTCCGCGGCGAATATTTGACCGAATACAGCATGATCTACACCGCGATCTTGGTTGCATCTCTACCAATGGTCATTATGTATATCGCCTTCCAGCGTTCGTTTATCGCTGGACTAACCCAGGGAGCAGTAAAAGGCTGATGAATCCGCAGATACTCAAGGCAGCTCCGCGTTCTGCAAATCAGGCGCGGTTACTCCTTGATTACATAGAGCGGGAGAATCTAGTTCCTGGCGATCGTCTTGCCCCAGAGCGAGAACTCGCGAAAAAGCTAGGAATAAGCCGGCCATCCCTCCGTGAGGCGATTCAAGTACTTCAAACGCAGGGCCGACTCTTGGTGCGACATGGAATCGGCGTCTTTCTCTTGGAGGATCAAGAGGGGGAACAACTGCGCAACTCGCTCATAAGTGCGCATCATTCAATCGAAGAACTATTTGAGATGCGCGAGATCTTAGAAGCTCCCGCAGTTGAGTGGGCAGCAGATCGATGCAGCGGAGAACAACTAGTAGCAATCGAGCGTGCAGCAGAGTCTCTTCGGGCCGCAATAGCCGAGACACCAATCAACTTCGAAAAGGTGCGCTTACTTGATATGGACTTCCACCTAACTATTGTTAAGAGCGCTGAGAATCGATTCTTGAATCAGACTCTAGGAACTTTGCAAGAGATCATGTTCCAGTCGATGGACAATACATTGAAGTTGCCAGGCCGTATTGATAGCTCAGAAGATGAACATGGAATGATATTAGAGGCTATTGAAAAGCGAGATCCAATTACTGCTCGGCTAATGATTATTCAACACATTCATAATGCCCGTGATGCTTGGAAGAAGTATTTGAAGAAACAAAGTGACTTATGAGCCAAGTCCTCTGTGTTGGTGTGGCCACTGTTGATAACATCGTGTTAGTTGATAAATATCCAAGTGCTAATCAAAGAGTTGTGGCTCTTGATTCAACGCGCGCAGTTGGTGGACCGGCAACAACAGCTGCTGTGACTTTAGCACGCCTCGGCGTAGAAGTATCGCTATCTTGTGTTATCGGAGATGATGAAGAGGGAAAATTCATCCTTGATACCTTGAAGAAAGAAGGCGTTGATACCAGAAATATAGAAGTGGATGGTGATGTAAAAACTGCTCGGGGAACGATAGTCGTTTCAAAGAGCGAGCAGAGCCGGGCGATAATGGTTATGCCTCATGATCAAATTTCGAAAAAACCTCTTGATATCTCCAAATATCAATGGATTCACGTTGATCAAGCAGGAATGAGAGCATTAAAGAATTGGGGGATTAGTAGAGATGGATCTGCCAAACTCTCGATTGATATTGGTTATGAAACCCCTGGGCTAAATCCTGCAGATTATGATCTCTATGCGCCATCTGAAAACATAACAACTGATACCTCAACTGCAGCAAGAGATAGAAATATTGTGGTTATCTCACAGGGAGAGAGGGGCAGCCTCTACTGCGATGGCGTTAGTTCAGGCAGCGTTCCGGCAATTAACGCGCAAATCTTAAGCACACTTGGCGCTGGCGATGTCTTTCATGGCGCACTTGTTGCAGCGCAAGTTTGGAATAAGGAAATAACTGAGGCGGTATTGATAGCAAATACCGTGGCTGGCCTTTCATGCAGGGGCCTTGATGGACAGAGCAGAATTCCTAGAAAGAATGAGCTGGAAGCCTATTTGGCAAAGGCGAAGATCTGATGGGGATAACGGGTAATCAGAGATATGGAAAGGAAGTAATGATGGCCAAAGTGCCTGACTTTCTCCTCCACCATGATGGCGATTCAGTTGCTGTTGCAAATGATGATTTGCAACCTGGCACACTGCAAGGGCTATCAGTGAAGGAGCAGACTGCACATACTGCAGTATTAAATGAGCCAATTCCCTTAGGGCATAAGTTCGCGCTTCGCGATCATGCAGAGGGTGAGGCGATAGTTAAGTATGGAATTAAGGTAGGAATCGCTTCAAAGGTGATCAAAAGAGGCGATTACGTTCACACACACAACATGAGGAGTTATCGATGGGAAGCAAGCCGCGCTTAAGCGGATACCGTCGCCCTGATGGGACGATGGGTATCCGTAACCATGTCATCATCTTGCCAGTTGATGACTTATCAAATGCTGCAGCAGAGGCGGTGGCAAAAGTAGTGCCTGGCACTTTGGCACTGCCTCATAGCTATGGGCGTCTGCAATTTGGTGAAGATCTCGAGTTAACTTTTCGCACTCTTATCGGCATAGGCCTCAATGGCAATGTGGCAGCGGTCATAGTCATTGGAATTGAACCAAATTGGACTCAGAGAGTCGCCAATGGCATCGCAAAATCAGGAAAGCCCGTAGCTCCATTTTCTATTGAAGGCAAAGGCGATTTACAAACAATTGCCGATGCAGCAAGGGTTGCTCAAGTTTTCTTGCAAGATGCATCAGAGATTGTTCGTGAGAGCGCAAGTGAAGGCGATTTGATTCTCTCAATTAAATGCGGAGAATCTGACACCACCTCAGGCCTTGGATCATGTCCGACAACTTCTGAGGCGGTAGATCGCTGGGTGGCAGCTGGAGGAACGGTTTTCTTTGGAGAAACCTCAGAACTAACTGGAGGTGAGCATCTGATTGCAGATCGCTGCATCGATGATGCTTGTCGCAATCTCTTCCAAGCTACCTATGACAATTACATGAAGGTAATTGAATCAACTGGTGCAAACCTGCTTGGATCACAACCAACCCAAGGAAATATTGCAGGTGGTCTAACTACCATTGAAGAAAAGGCTCTAGGAAACATTGCTAAGACCGGATCTGTCCCAGTAGTCGGTGTTTTGGCACCAGCGCAGGCCCCACCAAGAAACAAGCCAGGTCTTTATTTCATGGACACTTCATCAGCTGCTGCCGAATGCGTCACCCTTATGGCTGCGGCCGGCGCCGTTATTCACCTCTTCCCGACTGGTCAGGGAAATGTCATTGGCAATCCAATTGAGCCAGTCCTTAAGTTGACTGCCAATAGGAAAACAGCAGCATCAATGCCAGAGCATATTGATCTTGATGTCTCTGGCTTGTTGCGACAGGAATATAACTTGACTAAAGCCGGCGACATGATGATGGAGGTAATTGAGCGAACTGTTAATGGAAGGCTCTGCGCGGCAGAGGCTCTAGGACACCGCGAATTCACCTTCACCAAGCTCTTTATCAGCGCCTAGAAGGAACCCTCGATTACCCAAAACGACAAAGGACTGGTTCGTGATTCTAATAAGTGAAGATGTTTGGAGCGCAGATTTTGAGGCGCTTGCTAAGTCCTTTCCTATAATTCGCGAACCAGAACTTTGGAGAAATCAGGATGCGCTAAGGGGAAAGCTTTCGACTGCAACAGCGCTGGTAGTTAGAAATCGCACGCAAGTCACTAGAGATTTAATTGCATCTGCAAAGAATTTGAAGATTATTGCAAGAGCTGGAGCAGGTCTAGACAACATCGATTTGAAGGCGGCAGATGATCATGGAGTGGTAGTAAGTGCCGCCCTTGGCATCAATGCCACTGCTGTTGCTGAGCAGACTCTGGCTTTGGCACTTGCCTTGAGTAGAAAGATAATTGAGCTTGATTCAAGCACGAGAGAAGGTCAATGGAATCGAAAGGCTGGAGTGGAGATCTCTGGCAAGACTTGGGGACTTCTAGGATTTGGAGCAACAGCCCGGGCAACCGCTGAGTTACTTAAGGGATTTAATGTAAGAATTCTGGCCTATGACCCCTTCGCAAAACCTGAAAAGAGTTATCTAGACTCTTTAAATTGCCAGATGAGTTCACTTGATGAGGTCATTTCTAACTCTGATTATCTCTCAGTGCATTTACCGGCAACTACTGAAACTAGGGAGATTATTGATAGCAAGAAGCTATCTACAATGCAGAAAAGTGCGATACTAATTAGCGTTGGACGCGGGGAAGTCATTAATGAGGCAGATTTAGAGCAGGCCTTAAGAGATGGAGTAATTGCAGGTGCTGGCCTTGACGTGAGAGCACAGGAGCCGCCAACAGATAAGCGCTTCACCGATCTTGGTAATGTCATTTTAGCTCCCCATATCGCAGGAATCACTCATGAGAGCCAGGCAGCTATTGATAGGGTATTAGTAAGTGAGATCAGAGCAGCGCTTAGCGGTGGTCAGCAAAGTCATGCTGTCGGCGCCATAAAGCAGGCTAAGTGATGGCAATTTCAATTCAGAGAGCCCTGACTCATGCCACATCATTACTAATCAAAGCTGGAGTGAATGAAGGTAATTCGGCAAAAACTGCTCGCGCCATCGTTACTTCAGACGTCTGGGGCAATCCCAGCCATGGCCTCATGCGCCTTCCCTTCTATCTGCAGAGATTGACATCTGGCGGGGTTAATCCAAAAGCTGAACTCAAAGTTATTTCAGAATATGGCGCAACGATTTCACTTGATGGCCAAGATGGCCTAGGGCATTGGCAATTGCTAGATGGCGCAGGAATTGGAGTAAGAAAGGCAAGGCAATCTGGCATCTCTTTAGTTTCGATTGCGAACTCAAGTCACTGCGGAGCGCTTGGGGTTTATCTCTATGCCGCACTTGATGCCAAGATGATCTCAATGATTTTCACTAATGGCCCTGCTGTAATGCCTGCAATTGGAGGAAGTTCTCCAATTCTTTCTACCAGCCCTATCGCCTCAGGAATTCCGTCAAATCCTCCAATGATTATCGATCTTTCAACATCTGCTGTCGCTAGAGGGAAAATTGCGAGCGCTGCGAAAGCTGGAGGATTAATTCCTGAAGGCTGGGCAGTTAATGAAAGAGGCGAATCAATTACCGATGCCAAGCAAGCTCTCTTAGGGATGCTTGCCCCACTAGGAGGAGCTAAAGGATTTGCACTGGGCTTGATGGTGGAGTCCCTCTCTGCAGGCCTCAGCGGAGGATCGTTATCAAGGGTTGTTCCAGACATGTTCAATCAAGACGATGATAAAAAGCCACAATCGATCTCTCATACCGTGATTACTATTGATCCAGAAAGTATTGGCCAGGAGTCAAAAGATGGATTTAACGAGCTGGCCAAAAGTATTGTCGATAGCGGCGGAAGAATTCCAGGAAGCAGGCGAGTAAGTCCCGATGATTTAGGCAGTGGTGAAATAACGCTAACTGATGCGGTAGTTAGCGATCTTAATTCTTGGAGCCAAAGGCTGGGCTTGGAAAATATTTCATGAAATTAACTACCAATAACCTAAAATACTTCTCGGCTATTTCAATTCTTGTCGCCTTGGCATATGGGTTCAGTAAATTACAGGGCGCGATCTCGCCTCTTTTCATCTCTATGCTCTTTGGTTTAGCTCTGGTCAATACTGGGCTCTGGGGCGCTGATGGCGAGGAGGCGGCAAACTTTGCAGCAAAGCGGTGCCTGCGCCTCGGGGTGGTGCTTCTTGGCTTTCAGATCTCAATTGATAAGTTTATTGAAGTCGGCCCAAGAGGATTGTTAGCAGTAGTAACAATAGTTACTGGGGTTTTTCTAGGCCTTAGGTTTGCATCCATTAGGAGTGGCTCTAGTGAATCCTTTTCAACGCTTCTTGCTGGTGGTTTTGCGATTTGTGGAGCGACTGCAATTGCTGCAATTAGCTCTACTAGAAAGAGCCAAGAACGCGATGTTTCGTATGCAGTTGCACTTGTTGCTCTCTGTGGCACTCTCTCAGTTTTTGTAATTCCACCTCTTGCAAACCTATTTTCATTAAGTGATACCAGAGCAGGGGCTTGGATTGGAGGTGCAGTTCATGATGTTGGCCAGGTAATAGCTACCGCATCCCTGATGGGACCTGAGGCACTTGATAGCGCAGTGATCGTGAAGCTAACCAGAGTAGTTTTGCTTATTCCGCTAATTCTTTTGCTTACTTTGAAAAGTGGTGAGAAGAAATCACCTAAAAGCGCTATTCCAGTATTTGTTATCGGTTTTGTGGCCTGCGCGCTGATTGTTAATGCCCTCTCACTTCCTGAAAGTGCTGTTGGCGCTGGAAGAGAGCTATCAAAGATCTTCTTATCTCTTGGTTTGTTGGGCATGGGCCTTGGGGTGAAGTGGGCTTCGATTAAGGCACTTGGGGCAAAACCTCTTGTTTTCGGCCTTACCGCCTGGGTGGCCTGCGGGGGATTTGCCCTTGCGGTGATCACCTGGGTTGGGCTCTAGGGGAGAATTTCCCTTTTCTAACCTCCTCTCATAAACTCCCCCTCTGCCCAAATGAGGGCTCGAGGCAAACAAAACGAGGTTAACGCTTGGCTAAAAAAGACGGTGCGATCGAAATCGAAGGCACTGTAGCTGAAGCGCTACCTAATGCGATGTTTCGCGTGGAGCTCACCAATGGACACAAAGTGCTGGCACATATCAGCGGGAAGATGCGACAGAACTACATCCGTATCTTGCCTGAGGATCGTGTGATCGTAGAACTTAGTCCATATGACCTCACCAGAGGTCGCATCATTTATCGGTATAAGTAATTTAAGTAATAAGAGGAGTCTGATCGTGAAGGTTAAGCCGAGCGTGAAGAAGATTTGCGACAAGTGCAAAGTCATCCGTCGTAATGGTCGCGTCATGGTTATTTGCGACAATCTCCGACATAAACAACGCCAGGGTTAAACCTGGTTTACAACTCAATACAAGAACTCGTGGCGCGACAGTAAGAAATTACTGACCTCCTGACTGAAAGCGGGAGCCAGAGAAAATTCTTTGGAAGGCGTTGCGGAGGACTTTCAGATTATGGAAAGAAGTTATGGATGGCACGTCTAGTTGGCGTCGATCTGCCGCGTGAAAAACGGCTAGAGATCGCGCTGCAATACATCTTCGGAATTGGCCAGACCCGGGCAAAGGCAACACTTGCTGCCACCGGCGTCTCACCAGATGTTCGAGTCAAAGATCTACGAGAGCCCGATCTAATCAAGCTTCGTGAATTCATTGAAGCTAATTACAAGATCGAAGGTGATCTCCGCCGTGAGATCGCAGGCGACATTCGTCGCAAAGTCGATATTCAGTGCTACCAAGGAATTCGCCACCGTAAGGGGCTCCCAGTTCGTGGTCAGCGCACCCATACCAACGCACGTACTCGCAAGGGTCCACGCGTTGCCATCGCTGGTAAGAAGAAGGAGACCAAGTGATGGCCGCGCCAAAAGCTAAACCCGCAGCCACAGCTGCTGCTGCCCCAAAGGCAAAAGTTAAGGCACGTAAGAAGGAGAAGAAGAACGTGGCCTTAGGACATGCCTATATCAAGAGCACTTTTAATAACACCATCGTGACCATCACCGATCCATCTGGAGCAGTTCTTGCTTGGGCATCATCTGGCCAAGTTGGATTCAAAGGTTCACGTAAATCAACTCCCTTTGCTGCGCAATTAGCCGCTGAATCTGCTGCTAAGAAGGCGCAAGAGCATGGAGTTAAGAAGGTAGATGTCTTCGTCAAGGGCCCAGGCTCAGGTCGCGAGACTGCAATTCGTTCACTACAAGCAGCTGGGCTAGAAGTTGGTGCCATCTCTGATGTCACACCTCTTGCTCACAACGGCTGCCGTCCACCAAAACCACGTCGAGTATAAGGAAGGGAGAAGAAAAGATGGCCCGTTATGCAGGAGCAGATTGCAAGAGATGCCGCCGCGAGAAAGTCAAACTCTTCCTCAAAGGCTCGAAGTGCGATGGGCCAAAGTGTCCAATTGAGTCACGCCCTTATCCACCGGGACAGCATGGTCGTGCCAGAGCGAAGGAATCTGAGTATCTACTCCAGATGCGTGAGAAGCAGAAATGCGCACGTATTTATGGTGTATTGGAGAAACAATTCCATAACTATTACACCGAAGCAAGCCGTCTAGCTGGCAAGACTGGTGAAAACCTCTTGGTTCTGCTAGAGACTCGTCTAGATAACGTGATCTATCGCGCTGGTTTTGCCAAGAGCCGCGATATGGCCCGCCAGATTGTTCGACATGGACACATTCTGGTCAACGGACGCAAGGTTGATATTCCATCTTTCCATGTCAGCCAATTCGACATCATTGATGTAAGGGCCAAGTCGCAAGACTTAACTCCATTCATTGTCGCCAGCGCTGAATTTGGCGAGAAGTCGGTACCGGCTTGGCTTGAAGTTGTGCCATCTGCGATGAGAATCATCGTTCATGGTCAACCAACCCGCGCCGTCATAGATACTCAAGTTCAGGAACAACTTATCGTTGAGCTTTACTCCAAGTAATTGATGGAAGAGAGTGATCTCTTTTTCATCAACTATCTGGCTAGCAAGGAATTAAAAACTTCATAACATGAGTACTAACCGAGAGATCAAATAGTGGATCTCTCAAGACAATGGAGGAAAGAAGTGCTAGTAGCACAGCGCCCCGTATTATCCGAGGAAGTAGTAAGCGAGAACCGTTCCCGTTTCATAATCGAACCGTTGGAGCCTGGTTTTGGATACACCCTAGGAAATTCGCTACGTAGAACCCTGCTCTCATCTATCCCAGGAGCGGCTGTCACCAGCATCCGCGTGGCTGGAGCTCTTCATGAGTTCACCACCTTGGAAGGTGTTAAAGAGGATCTAACAGATATTGTTCTAAACATCAAGAGCTTAGTCCTCTCATCTGAAAATGATGAGCCATCTGTCGCCTATATTCGAAAGAGCGGCTCAGGAGTTATCACTGGCGCAGATGTTGCCGTTCCAACCGGCATTGCGGTCCATAACCCAGATCTTCATATCGCAACCCTAAATAGCAAAGCTAGCGTCGAAATCGAGCTAACTATCGAGCGCGGCCGTGGCTATGTCACAGCGGTGCAGAACAAGTTAGTAGGAGCAGAAATCGGTCGCATCCCGGTTGACTCCATCTACTCCCCAGTGCTTCGTGTGACCTACAAGGTTGAAGCAACACGCGTTGAGCAGAGAACAGACTTTGATCGCTTAATCGTTGATGTTGAGACCAAGCGCTCGATGAGCCCAAGAGATGCTCTGGCCTCTGCCGGAAAGACTCTAGTTGAGCTCTTCGGTCTTGCTCACGAGCTAAATTACGAGGCAGAAGGTATTGATCTTGGACCATCTATTCAAGATGCCGCCCTTGCTGCAGATCTTGCACTACCAATTGAGGATCTTGATCTAACAGTCCGCTCCTACAACTGCTTAAAGCGCGAGGGAATTCATACTGTCGGAGAGCTTCTAGCTCACAGCGAGGCAGATCTTCTTGATATCCGTAACTTTGGTTCAAAATCAATTGATGAAGTCAAGGCAAAGCTCACTTCAATGGGCATGCAACTTAAGGATTCACCAGTTGGCTTCGATCCAACGCAACATCAGAACTATGGCGTCGAATACTCCGACGACCAGGCTTAAGGAGAAGAAATGCCACGTCCATCAAAGGGTCCGCGTCTTGGAAGCGGTCCATCCCATGAAAGATTGCTCCTTAGAACACTTGCCGAGCAGCTCTTTGAAAATGGCAAAGTTCGCACCACCGAAGCCAAAGCTCGTCGTCTGCGTCCACTTGCTGAAAAGTTAATCACCACCGCCAAGAAGGGTGATCTAGCTGCTCGTCGCCAAGTGATGGCCGCCATTTCAAATAAGGGCGTAGTTCATACTCTCTTTACTGAGATCGCTCCACGCCTTGAAGCTCGCAATGGTGGCTACACCAGAATTACCAAGATCGGTCCACGTAAGGGCGATAACGCACCTATGGCTGTCATCGAAGTGATCACAGAGGCAACTTCTGCTAAAAAGGCAGTAGTTAGCGAGGCAGAGAAGGCAGCTAGGAAGGCAGCTCCAAAGAAGAAGGCTGCCGCCGCCAAAGCGGAGTAGCTCTTTCTACCTTAAAGAATTAAGGAAGTGTCAATGGAGCAACCCACTCTCAACCCTGGGAGTGGGTTGCTTCGTTTCCGTATTGATTTTTCATATGACGGAACAGGATTTAGTGGTTGGGCCAGACAAGTAGATCAAAGAACTATTCAAGGCGAGATGGAGGTCGCCCTTAGCGGCCTGGTAAGAGATAGAGTTGATCTAATCGTCGCTGGAAGAACTGATGCTGGAGTTCATGCTAGTTTTCAAGTTGCTCACTTTGATCTGCCAGAAAGAGATAAATATGGCAAAGAATGGAAACCTCAAGATCTGCAATATCGCCTAAATCGAATGTTAAGTGAGGAGATATTAGTTAAGGCGGTTACTAAAGCCCCACCCCATTTTCACGCTCGTTTTTCAGCTTTGAGGCGGACTTATATTTACAGGATCGCAGATGGCCAGCAACACATCGATCCTCTAAAGAGATTTGATATCACTCCTTGGTACCGCCATTTGGATCTAAGTCGACTAAATGAAGCAAGTAGACGTTTATTAGGCGAGCACGATTTTGCCACCTTCTGTAAGCCAGGAGGCTTTGGAACCACTTTAAGGAGGCTTGAAGAATTTAGTTGGCAGAGGATGGCTGATGCCACACTCCTTGCCACAGTCACAGCTGATGCATTCTGCTATTCAATGGTGAGAAATATTGTGGGAGCAGTTGTCTGCGTTGGAGAGTCTCGCTTTGAGCCTGAGTGGATTTCATCTCTTCTTCTCAACAGGACTAGGGTTAGTCAGAGCATGGTCTTTCCAGCCAGAGGTCTAACGCTCATTGCTGTGGAGTATCCTGCAGATGATCTACTAGAAGCTCGCCTCAAAGTAACAGCCTGTAGGCGAGATGAAGAGTAAATGGGACAGATAAATGTAGTTGGAATTGAGTATGCCCTCTCAGATGGCCGGGTATTACTTGGTGATGTTTCATTTCGAGTTGGTGAGGGCTCAAAGGTTGCCCTTATTGGACCTAATGGATCTGGAAAGACCACTTTATTTCGAATGATTGCAGGAGACTTATCTCCCGACACAGGACAAATAATTATTAATGGCGGCCTTGGAGTTATGCGCCAATTTATTGGATCAATTAGGGATGAATCAACGGTGAGAGATTTACTGATCTCTGTCTCACCTCATCGAATCAGGCAAGCTGCCCTAAGACTTAAAGAAGCTGAAAGTGAAATGGTTTCTAGCAACTCAGAGAAAGAGCAGATGGCATATGCCCAAGCCCTGGCCGATTGGGGAGATGCTGGCGGATATGAACAGGAAGTTCTCTGGGATATCGCCGTTAATAAAGCGCTTGCAAAGAGTTTTGATCGAGTATCTCACCGGATGGTTAATTCACTCTCAGGGGGTGAGCAGAAGAGGTTAGTGCTAGAAGTCCTATTAAATGGACCAGAGGAAGTATTAATCCTTGATGAGCCAGATAACTACCTGGATGTACCGGCTAAGCGATGGTTGGAGGAGGAGATTCGAAACTCCAAGAAGACGATTCTCTTCATTAGCCATGACCGTGAACTCTTGGCAGCCACAGCGAACAAGATCGTCTCGCTTGAGCAAGGCATTAATGGAAACTCAACCTGGATTCATGGCGAAGGCTTCGATACGTATCATGAGGCACGCAAAGCAAGAAATGCTCAATTCGCACAGTTGTTAGAGCGCTGGGAAGAGGAGCGAAAGCGGCTAAAGGAGTTGGTGCTAACCCTTCAGTGGCAAGCGGCTTCTTCAGAGGCGATGGCATCAAGATATAGAGCGATGCAGACTCGGCTTCGAAAGTTTGAAGAGATTGGACCACCGCCCCCACCACCCCTTGAGCAAGATGTTAAAGTAAGTCTTAAGAGCGGTCGAACTGGGGAGCGGGTAGTTACCGGTAAGGATTTGACTTTAGAAAACCTTACTGAGCCCTTTACCTTCGAAATTTACTACCAAGATCGAGTGGCGATATTGGGAAAGAATGGCTCTGGAAAGTCTCATTTTCTTCGAAGGCTCTCAGGTGACGAGAGCGTTAGATATGGCGGAGAATATAAATTAGGGGCAAGAGTGATTCCAGGGTTTTTTGCCCAGACCCATGCTCATCCTGAATTTATCGGTAAGACTCTTCTAGAGATTCTATGGGAAGAGAACTCTCTTCAATTGGGGGCAGCTAAATCAGTTCTCGGTCGGTATGAATTAGCGCAACAGGCAGAGCAGCAGTTCACCTCGTTATCTGGAGGACAACAGGCTCGCTTTCAAGTTCTATTGCTAGAACTTGCTGGTGACACTTTGCTATTGCTAGATGAGCCAACTGATAACTTGGACCTTGCAAGCGCCGAGGCTTTGGAGCGAGCCTTGGCTGCTTATGAAGGAACTGTCATAGCTGTTACCCATGATCGTTGGTTTGCGCGTGGGTTCACCCGATTCCTTATCTTTGGCGCCGAGGGCCAGGTCTATGAATGTAGTGAGCCGGTGTGGAACCATTGAGTCGTGGCCATTTCGGTTATAGGCCTGGTAGTCGAGAAGTTCGATAGGAAGATCCTCGACGATATTTCTTTGGAATTAAATAGTAATAGAACCATTGGATTGGTTGGACCATCTGGATCGGGTAAGACCACTTTGATAAGAGCGCTCGTCGGCAGTCAGAGAATCAAAAGTGGCAAAGTCAAGATCTTTGGCTTGGAGCCGGGAAGTGAAAAACTTAGGTCTCGAATCGGATATATGGCCCAGAAGAGCGCTCTTTATAGCGACCTTACAGTTCGCGAAAACTTAGATTATTTTGCCGCTATCTTCGGTGCATCGAAGAGGCGAGTAGGTGAGATTCTCGATTTACTGCACCTCGGTGAACACAATAAGAAGATTGCCGGTTCCCTCTCCGGCGGCGAGACCTCTCGTCTATCCCTAGGTATCGCCCTACTTGGTGATCCAGACCTCTTCTTCTTGGATGAACCCACTGTTGGTTTGGACCCAATATTGAGGGCTGAACTATGGAAGGTCTTCCGAAATTTGAAGGAAATTGGCAAGACCCTTGTAATCACAAGTCATTTAATGGATGAAGCCGAGCGATGCGATGACATTATCTTGATGCGAAACGGAAAAGTCATATTCCATGGCTCGCTCGAGTCCTTACGAATTAGAACGAATTGTTCAGAAGTCGAAGAAGCATTCATCAAGTTAGCTTCCGGAGGAATCTAATGATCATTTCGAGAACCCTTCTGACAACGCGTAGGATCTTGCAACAAGTTCGTCACGATCATCGAACGATAGCCTTGATTATTCTTGTTCCCACAGTGCTCATGGGTTTACTTTCCTGGATGCTCAGCGATGTTCCAAATGCATTTAATCAATGGGGTGGCCCATTACTTGGAATATTTCCTCTTATTGTCATGTTCCTGATTACTTCTGTTGCAACCTTACGAGAGCGCACGAGTGGAACATTAGAAAGATTGATGGTTTCGCCAATACGAAAGTCTGAATTCATCTCTGCATATGCGATTGCCTTTAGCCTCTTGGGTGCGCTTCAGGCTTTGATTGCGGCCCTTGTTTCAATCAATATCTATGGCCTTGATACAAAGGGACATACTTCAGCGATAATTCTGGTCGCAGTTATTGATGCAGTGATGGGAACGGCACTCGGGCTGTTAGCCAGTTCTATGGCCCGGACAGAATTCCAAGCAGTACAATTCATGCCGGTATTTCTTATTCCGCAATTCCTTTTAGGTGGATTTATAGTCGATAGAGATTCACTTCCAAACCTGCTAAACCTTCTCTCTGATTTGATGCCTCTGTCTTATTCCATTGATGCATTGAATATTGCTCTTTCGGATCAATCCCTGGGGGGTCAATATTGGGAGAACATCCTGATTGTTCTGGCGATCGTGCTCTCGGCCCTGATACTTGGCGGGCTGACCCTGCCCCGATCTAGCCGATAAGGCCCCATTTTGACCCTCCCGAGAGGGGCGGGTAGCCTTCCCCTTCTGCCTCCGCTAGCTGTGGAGCGGGGCTAAATAGATGGTAAGAAGAAAGCGAGTTCGCCGTGCGTACCTTTACTCCGACCCCAAAGGATGTTGCGCGTAAGTGGTATGTCATTGATGCCCAAGATGTTGTTCTTGGCCGTCTCGCAAGCCATGCCGCGACTCTTCTACGCGGTAAGCACAAGGCAACTTTCGCCCCACATATGGATATGGGAGATTTCGTAATCGTCATCAACGCAGAAAAGGTTGTTCTAACTGGTTCAAAGATGGCTAATAAGATGGCCTATCAGCACTCACAATACCCAGGTGGTCTAACTGAGCGTAACTATGAACTGTTAATGGAAAAGTTCCCAACTCGCGCAGTTGAAAAGGCGATCAAGGGAATGCTTCCTAAGAATTCTATGGGCAAGCAGATGGCTTCTAAGCTAAGAGTCTATTCCGGCCCTGAGCATCCTCATGGATCACAAGGCCCAATTCCATATGTATTTACCCAGATCGATCAGACGAAGGTTGGTAAGTAAAAGATGAGCGAAAAAGAAGAGAGCGCTACCGCCTTTAGTTCTGCTACCCCAGCTGCTGCAACTAATCGCGCTGCATTAATTGCAGCCGGTGCAGGCGTCGGTCGTCGCAAAGAAGCCGTGGCTCGCGTTCGTCTAACCCCAGGAACTGGACGTTGGATTGTTAATAACAAGAATTTGGAAGTTTACTTCCCAAATAGGGTTCACCAACAGGCAGTATCTGAACCGCTTCGCACCGTTGGCGCTGAGGGCAAATACGATGTTATTGCTCGCATCGATGGTGGCGGGATTTCAGGACAAGCTGGAGCGCTTCGTCTAGGGGTTGCTCGTGCGCTAAATGAGATTGATGCTGATGCAAATCGCCCAGCTTTGAAGAAGGCCAAGTTTCTAACCCGCGATGCTCGCGTTATTGAACGCAAGAAATATGGTCTCAAGAAAGCTCGTAAGCGTTCTCAATACAGCAAGCGTTAATTAACAAAGAAGGAAAAATGGCGCTCTTTGGCACCGATGGTGTCCGAGGAATTGCTGGCGTTGACCTCACTGCTGATTTGGCTTTCAATCTCTCACTTGCTGCCGCCTCAGTTCTGGCAGGCCTTGGTAAGTTTGCCGGCCATCGCCCAATAGCAATTGTTGGCCAGGACTCACGCGCCTCTGGAGAGTATCTGGAGGAAGCAATCTGTCGCGGACTTTCTACTTCTGGCATAGATGTTTATCGAGTTGGAGTGCTTCCTACCCCTGCTATCTCATTCCTAGTAAAGCAAAGAGGGGCTGATCTTGGGGTAATGATTAGCGCATCCCATAATCCGGCAAGTCATAATGGTATTAAGTTCTTTGATAAAACTGGTTCAAAGCTGGCAGATCAGATAGAGGCAAAGATCGAGAGCGTCTTAGGAAAGTCTCTAAAGAACCTTAATGGAGCAGGAAGAGTAATCCTTGATGAGAGTGCAAAAGAGAGTTATATCCAAAGTCTCTTAAGCAGTATTGATGTCGATTTCAAGGGACTAAAGGTTGTAGTTGATTGTGCCAACGGCGCCGCCTCATATGTGGCACCTGAGCTACTTAGAAGAGCTGGGGCGCAAGTCATAGCGATATCAGCAGCTCCTAACGGGCTTAATATCAATGATAACTGCGGCTCAACTCATCTAGAGAACTTGATTGCCAGAGTCAGAGACGAATCAGCAGATATTGGAATTGCCCATGATGGCGATGCTGATCGCCTCCTTGCTATTGACAATCAAGGATCAGTAATCGATGGTGATGTTGTATTGGGAATCCTGGCTCAAGATATGGAGCTGCCAACAAAGACGGTGGTTGGAACTGTTATGACCAACCTTGGATTGATTAAAGCTCTAGAGAAAAGGGGAATTGGATTTATCGCAACCCCAGTCGGTGATCGCTATGTCCTGGAAGAGATGCTATCTGGGGGTCATGTCTTAGGTGGTGAGCAATCAGGCCACATCATCATGCGTAAGTATGCAAATACTGGGGACGGTTTGCTAACTGCGCTGCATTTGATCTCTAGACTTAAGAGGAGTGGGAAGAGCTCAAGTGAGTTAGCATCCTTCATGAAGCGCTATCCGCAAGTCTTGATAAATGTCTCAGGCGTAGCGAAAGAAAAATTGGCGGCAAACCAAGTGATATCAAAGGCGGTAGTTGATATCCAAGAAAGATTGTCAGATAGAGGTCGAGTATTACTGCGCGCCTCCGGAACTGAACCTTTGATAAGAGTCATGATTGAGGCTCAGGATCTAGGCCTTGCTCAAGAATTAGCATCAGAACTGGCAACGCTAGTAAAATCTGAACTCTCACTTTAGGGGAGCAGAATTTAGATGTGTGGAATCATCGGTTATGCCGGAGGCTCTCCCGCCCTTTCTGTGCTGATTGAGTCCCTTAGAAAGTTGGAATACCGCGGATATGACTCAGCCGGTATCGCACTAGCTGGCAAGATCGGCGAGGAATTAGTTGTGGCCAAGCGGGCCGGAAAATTGAGTAATCTAGAAAGCGCAATTACATCTAATCATGCTAATTCTTTTAGCGGAATTGGCCATACTCGTTGGGCGACCCATGGTGGACCTACAGATGAGAATGCCCATCCACACCTTTCAAGCGATGGGAAAGTAGCGGTGATTCACAATGGGATTATTGAGAATTACTTGGAACTAAGAAGTGAGCTAGAAAAGCGTGGGCATAGATTCAACTCTCAAACCGATACTGAGTCAGTGGCTCATCTATTAGGTGATGAGTTTGAAACTTGTGGTGATTTGGCAGAAGCGATGCGTAAGGTCTGCAGGCGCCTTCGTGGCTCCTTTACCCTTCTTGCCATCTCATCTGATAGCCCAGAGGTAATTGTGGGAGCACGGCGCAATTCACCGCTGGTCGTCGGCCTTGGAAAAGGCGAGAGCTTTCTAGCATCTGATGTCTCGGCATTTATTGCTCATACCAAGAGCGCTTTAGAGCTCGGTCAAGATCAAGTCGTTCAGGTCAGCGCCGATTTGGTTGTAGTAACCGATTTAGATGGCAGGAAAGTAAGCGCAAAGCCATTTCAGATTACCTGGGATGCAAAGGCGGCCGAGCGTGGGGGCTATACCCACTTTATGCTCAAGGAGATCTCCGAGCAGCCAAAGGCAATATCTGAAACTCTGCTTGGAAGATTTAGCGATGATGGAAAGATTATCTGCAGTGAACTTGCCGGCCTTAGTAAGGATATTGATCGAATTTTGATTCTAGCCTGTGGCACGGCATATCACGCAGGGCTAATTGGGAAATATGCCATCGAGCAATGGGCAAAGATTGCTGTCGATGTTGAATTAGCCTCTGAGTTTAGATATCGAAAACCCTTTCTGACCGCTAAGACTTTGGTAATCACCATCTCTCAATCTGGTGAGACGATGGATACTTTGATGGCCGCTCGTCATGCCAAAGAGCTAGGGGCAGCGACGCTATCTATCTGCAACACGATGGGATCAACGATTGCCAGAGAATCAGATGCTGTCTTTCATACCCATGCTGGACCTGAGATCGCTGTGGCATCAACGAAAGCCCTACTAACTCAGATTGTGGCAATCAAAGTTATTGCCCTTTATTTGGCGCAAAGTAATAAGTGTTTAAGTAGCGCCCAGATCGCCAAGGTCATTAATGAATTGCTTGCGCTGCCAAATAAGGTGGAGGAAATATTGGAAACCGTTGAACCACTTAGAGAAATGACTAGAGGATTCATAGGCGCTAACTCCGTTCTCTTTCTGGGAAGGAATGTGGGATACCCGGCAGCGCTAGAAGGCGCACTTAAGTTAAAAGAGCTGGCCTATATGCACGCTGAAGGTTTTGCTGGTGGAGAGCTTAAACATGGACCAATTGCACTTATTGAAGAAGGAACTCCAGTTATCGCTATCTTGCCACCTGCAAGAAGTGCGATATCAGAGAAGATGCTCAGTAACATACAAGAAGTCAGGGCTCGCGGGGCTGATGTGATTGCCATTGCAGATCCTTCAGTAAAGCTAGATCTAGATCATGTAATTAGGATTCCAAGCTGTGATGAACTACTGCAATCAATATTGGCAATTGTTCCCTTGCAGGTCTTTGCCTATGAAATGGCAGTGGCTAGGGGAAATGATGTTGATCAGCCAAGAAACTTAGCCAAATCGGTGACCGTAGAATGAGCCCTTCCAATAGCCTCTTTGGTGATGTAGTTGATCAAAGAATAGAGATCCGTCGCCGCCAGATGAATATTGCCCTACGGTGGTGTGGGGCATTACTACTTGGATTCGTATTGGTAACACTTGATGTCATCAATAAAGGTTTGCTCTATGGAGTTGATCAATTCGTAGCAGATTTAACTCGCCCAAAGTTGTCTGGATTTACCAACTTCTTGGTGCTTCGCATCGATGACTTAGGCCTTCGATGGATAACTGCTCTCATCTTGCTGGTAACTGCAGGGCTAATAAGTAGAAGGTTTAGATCCTTTAGACCTCTTAACCTTGCCTTTCTATCTCTAGTATTCTTGAATATGTTTGTGGGCGCTTCCAAGATCTTTTTTGGAAGATGTAAGGCCAGAGAAGATTTTGATATCTGCATGTTTAGCGGTGGGATGGCCTATCCCAGTGGTCATATCGCAAATGCGCTAGTTACTTGGGGGCTCGTTGCCTACATCATCTTTCGTTATACCCATAGAGCTCCCTTTGAAGGCTTGAGGTTCTATTGGTTGGTAGCCGTTATTACTATTGCCGTGGGGGCAGCATCACTTCTTCGTAACACCCATTGGTTCACAGATCTTCTTGGTGGAGTGTTTCTAGGTGGGGCAATCTTGGTATTGGTAGTCGCAATCGATCGCTTCATCCCCTCTACTCGTCAGCCCTCATAGGCATAGATAATTCAGAGATTAGCCATGGAAAATAGAGCAGAAGTTCTTGTAGATCTGGGAGCCATAAGGGAAAACGTTAAGTATCTGATGGCCAGAAGTGGCAAGCCAGCTCTCGCGGTAGTTAAAGCAGACGGATATGGCCATGGCCTACTTCCCGTAGCCAGTAGCGCACTTAGCGCTGGTGCGAGCTGGCTAGGTGTTGCACTTTTAGAAGAGGCGCAGGCCTTGAGGCAAGGTGGAATAAGTGCGCCAATTATTGCTTGGCTTACTCCTGTTACAGATGACTTCGCCTCTGCTATCGTTGAAGAAATCGATATCGCAATTCCATCTCTTGCCCATCTTGAGGCAATTACTAGCGCAGCAAGATCTACAGGTAAGTGCGCCCGGGTTCACCTAGAAGTCGATACTGGAATGTCTCGCGGGGGAGCGCTCTCTGAATGGAGTGAGCTAGTAAGGAGAGCTAAGGATTACCAGGATTTAGGATCAATAAAGGTAATAGGGGTATGGTCTCACTTTGCAAGAGCAGATGAGTCAGGTCATGAGTTCAATAAAAAGCAATTAGATAATTTCAACAATGCTCTGCTAACTGCTAAAGATGCAGGGATAAGCCCTGAGATTATTCACTTGAGCAATTCTGCAGCTGCTATAAATGATTCCAATGCACATTTTGATTTACTAAGGTTAGGCATTGCAATCTATGGTCTATCGCCAGATTTCTTATTCATGGGAAGTTCTGAAAAATTGAATCTAAAACCAGCCATGAGCATTCGCGCCAAGATTCATCTAGTTAAAGACGTCCCAGCAGGCTCTCAGGTTGGATATGGTGGAAGTGCTATGACAAAAGTTGATACCAAACTTGGAGTTATTGCCATGGGTTATGCAGATGGAATTCCAAGAAGTGCTAATAGCGATGCTGGTGTACTGGTAGGCAATAAGCGAGCACCAATTATTGGACGAGTATCAATGGATCAATTTGTCGTTGATTTGGGCAGAGATAGCTCGGCAAAGGCTGGAGATTGGGCATACATTATTGGAAGTAATCCATCTGATAGTTATACTTCGGCAAGTTCTTACACCGCCGATTCGTGGGCTAGCGCTAGCGCAACGATCAATTATGAGATCGTTACGCGAATAGCAGCTAGAGTCAAGCGGATCTATCATGGCTAAAGGAGGGCGCATGACAGAAGGCGTTGTGCTCTCTGTTAATGATCTCTCAGTTAATTTCGGTGGCCTTAAAGCCCTTAATGGCGTCAATTTTGAATTAAGGAAGGGCGAAGTCTTAGGACTAATTGGCCCAAACGGCGCTGGAAAAACTACTGTCTTTAATGCCCTCTGTGGAATTGTTACACCAAATCCTGGATCCCTATACCTAAATGGCAAGGAAACAAAATGGCCCAAGCCTCATAAGTTAGCGAAGCTAAAAATCGCAAGAACTTTGCAAGGAGCTGGTCTCTTTCCAGACTTAACTGTCTATGACAATGTGATGATTGGGGCCAACAAATTTGCCGAATCAGGTTTATTGCGTGCAGCCTTTGGAACAAACCATAAAGATGAAAAGCGTTTAAAGGAGAGAGCGCAGGCAGCCTTAGAGCGAGTCTATGTTGGCGCGGTGGCAGATAGACGGGCTGATACTCTGGCCTATCCTGATACCAAGCGAGTAGCTATTGCCAGAGCTTTAGTAGCAGAGCCTGAGATTTTATTGCTCGATGAGCCAGCTGGGGGACTTGGGCTTCAAGATATCGAATGGCTCAATAGTTTGATTAATAATCTCAGGGCCCACACTTCGATAATTATCGTTGAGCATCATATGGATGTAGTGATGTCTGTATGCGATCGGATCTATGTTCTAAACTTTGGTGAAATAATTGCATCTGGAACTCCTGCACAGGTTAGAGATAATGATGCCGTCATTCAGGCATATCTTGGAACTAAATCAAAGGCCAAGTCATGAGCGGGCTAGTAGTCAATAGACTGAGCGTTTCACATGGGGCAATAAAGGCTCTGCGCTCCGTGTCATTTACCGTTGAAGTGGGCCAGCTTGCTGCAGTTATTGGTTCAAATGGCGCTGGAAAGACCACGCTGCTTCGCGCACTCTCTGGGCTAAACACCCAGACTTCAGGAAGTGCGCAGTGGAAGGAGCGCGAAATCCTTGGTGCAAGACCAGATGCACTTGTCAGGCGTGGCATTAGCCATGTCTCTGAAGGCAAATCGGTGATTGCTGAGTTAAGCGTTAAAGAGAATTTGGTCTTGGGTGGAATCTGGAGAAGTAAAAAGAGTGATACCAGCGCTGCAATCGCGGAGGTAGTTGAGCTCTTTCCAGTTTTGGGTCAGAGAATGAGTCAGAGCGCAGATTCTCTCTCAGGAGGAGAGAGGCAGATGCTGGCTATTGGTAGGGCTCTTGTTTCGAGGCCAAAATTACTACTACTAGATGAACCATCCTTGGGTCTTGCACCCCTTGTCATTGAACAGATATTTGCCACCATCGATCAACTTCGCCGCCGCCTAGGCTTGACGGTAGTTCTAGTAGAGCAGAATGCGATGAGTGCGTTAGAAATCGCTGATTTCGGAATCATTATTAACCTTGGTGAAGTTGTGGCCTCAGGCAAAGCCAGCGAGTTAATCGATGATCCCGTCCTACGAGCTGCTTACTTGGGGTACTGATGCAAAAAGTTATTGAGACTCTTCTCATCGGTTTATCCACCGGGTCTATCTATGCCCTGATGTCTATCGCGCTGGTTCTAGTCTGGAGATCAACACGGGTGGTCAACTTTGCCCAGGCAGGTCAAGCCATGCTCTCTACCTACATTGGTTTTGAGATTGCCAGCCGTTCTGAGATCTTCTGGCTAGGTCTGGTATTTGCAATTGCTGCAGGGGCTCTAGTTGGAGCTGGCGTCGATTACTTCTTTATGCGCGTGCTCTTCAAACATGCCACCTCAGGGCCTGCTGCCGTGGTGGCACCGGTCATTGCCACTCTAGGTCTACTGGGATTAATTAGAAGCATCGTGGGGCTAACCTGGGGGGGAGAATTTAGATCCATTAAAGCACCAGCTTCCACCGATGGCTTTACTGTTGGCGATGGAACAATTCCATTTTCTACTTTAGATGTCTTGATCATTGCCACGGTATCAATAATCTTGATTGCTCTGGCACTGCTTTTTCAGCGCACCAACCTCGGTCTAGCACTTAGGGCCTCGGCTTATGCCCCAGAAATTGCGCAATTGGCAGGAATTAGAACTGCGCGCACCAGAACCATTGGTTGGTCGATCGCTGGTGGAGTTGGTGGGGTTGCCGGGATGTTGGTAACTTCCAATAACTTCCTCTCTCCTTATTCATTGGATCTCTTGCTGGTATTTGGATTTATCGCAGCTGTCATTGGTGGTCTTGAAAGTATGGCGGGCTCGGTTATCGGCGCGCTAGTGCTTGGTATTGGCCTTACATTTATTTTGAACTATGTTGGGACTTCTTTAGTATTCATTGGCGGATTTAGCGTTTTGATTCTGGTCTTATTGATTAAGCCAGATGGAATCATGGCCAAGGGCAAGGCCCGCCGTGCGTAAGAAAATAGCGCTCTTTATTCTTCTAGGTTGGGTACTACTTATTATTGGTGATCGCGTTGATGAGCTCAGAGTCTATCAAGGAGCCCAGATGGCGATGTATACCATCGCGCTGGCATCAATTGTTCTGCTTACTGGTTATTCAGGCCAAGTCTCTCTTGGTAATGGCGCGATGATGGCCGTTGGCGGTTATGGCGCAGCGCTTACCTTAAATAATCTTGGAAGCCCAATCTGGTTTGCATTTCTAATGGCGGTTGTCTGCGCAGCTCTCTTTGGGGCCCTGCTTGGCACAGCAGCAGCAAGGCTTTCTGGGCCATATCTAGCTGGAACAACTCTGGCTCTAGCTGTTGGTCTTCCAGCCATTGCCAATCAATTCAAGTTTCTTGGAGGAGAGCCAGGACTTCTATTTGATGTTGGTTTTCCTCCAGAGCGATTTGGCGAGGAATTCACTCAATATAAGTGGTTCTTCTGGATCTCTACTTTCATAGCCCTGATTGCTTTGTTTATGACTTCAAATATTCTCTCCTCCCGCTTTGGTCGCACCTGGCGCGGGATTAGAGGCCATTCGCTAGCAGCAGAGCTCTGCGGGGTTCATTCATCACGGATGAAGATCCTGGCTTTTACCGTTAGCTCAGCTCTGGCAGGTCTTGCTGGGGCGGTTTTGGCTATGAACATCAGCCTGGTGGCCCCAGGGGCCTATGCCCTCTCCCTCTCATTTGCCCTGGTAACCGGGGCCGTCCTTGCTGGCATCTCAAGCCTTCCCGGGGTGGTCTTTGGAGCCTTTATTCTGGTGGCCATTCCCGAGATTGCTGATGCCCTTGCAGGCAGGCTCGGTGATGCCGATAAACTAAACCACTATCTGCCAGGCTTAATTGTGAGCATATTGCTGATTCTCTCAGTGATATATGCCCCAAATGGGCCGGGTGAGAATTTGCGTAAGCATCTACGTAAGAAGCCGGCGCGTTAATTGGTTACCGTTGGGTAACCAGTAGATTAACAGCACCTAGCAGGACCCTCAAGGGAAGGAAAACAATGATCAGAAAGACTCGTAGGAAGCGGACTTGGTTCGCTGCTGCGGTGATTGCCTCTGGCAGCCTCTTTGCGACAGCGCTTCCGGCAAACGCAGAGACGGGAGTTAGCGCAACCCAGATCAAACTTGGGATCACTCTGCCACTAACTGGAGCGGCATCGCCTGGTTATAACAAGATCGGCAATGCGATGAATGCCTACTTCAAATATGTCAATGACAATGGTGGCGTCTACGGACGAAAGGTAACTCTCATCCAGAAAGATGATATGTACACACCACAGTTGGCAATCGCTAAGACGAATGAATTAATCTTAAAAGATAAAGTCTTTGCACTCGTTGGCCCGCTTGGAACTGCCAACTTCACTGCCACACATAAGTCAGTGAACCTAGCAAAGCGTGGGGTGCCAAGCCTCTTCCTAAACACTGGATTTAGTGGATTTGCCAACAAGAAGAACTATCCAACTTCTTTCATGATTCTTCCCTCCTATGCCATGGAGGCTAAGGTCGTGGCTCAATTCCTCAAAGAGAGCCATGCTGGAAAGAAACTCGGCCTGGTCTATCAAAACGATGAATTCGGAATTGATGCGCTAGGGGCATTTACCGCAGCAGGTGTGAAATTCGATGTATCCGTGCCTTATACCTCAGGCAGCCAGAGCGCTGCCACGGCACAGACCTGGGTCTCCCAGCTTGCAGCCGGTGGGGCACAAGTGGTGGTCTTCTTCGGCGTAACTTCAGCAACGGCTCCACTGCTTGCAGTGGCTGCTGGCGCAAAGTATGCCCCGCAGTGGATTCTGGGATCAGTTGGAGCTGACCCATTGACTCTGCAAGCACTTGGTGTTCCAGTGGCAGTTCTAAATGGCGCACAGACACCAGCTGGTAATCCATCACCAAATGACACCAGCGATGAGTATGTCAAACAGTTCCAGGAGATCAATACCAAATACAACACAGGTGTTGCATTTGATGACTATGTACTACAGGGAATGAACCTAGGTCTTATGACCGTTCAGGCTCTACGCGCTGCAGGACAGAATCTAACCCGCAGGGGCTTGATTAGGGCGATGGAGACCAAGGGATCAACCTTTGCATCTGTTGCTTACTCACCGCTTGGTTATTCAAAAACCAGCAATGTTGGACATACCGGCTACTTCATGGCGGTAATGGGTCCTACCGGTGATCGAAAGCCATTGGGTGGCTCAGTAACCCTCTACACCACCGATAGCGGATCAGGTCCTGTTGTGAAATCCACATTCAAGCGTCCAGCAATGCCAGCGAAAGGATTGCCAACTAACTCATGAGAAACTTCAAATTCAAGCGTTCCTTAACGCTCGTAGCAGTTTCATCACTGCTCTCAATCACCATTGTCTCTATTCCAACGGCAGCGCAGGCAACTCCTGCTTGTACAACTGCAAACTTTGTAACTACCTGCGTTGGTGCAACATCAGATACTGCTCCTTATATGTTGATGACTCCGGCAAACTTCAATGGAACGGTCTATCTATATTCCCATGGATATCGTCCCAACGTGAATGTCCCCGCTGGAATTCCAGGATATGGCGGCTACACCGTAACTAACACGGCCGAGCCAGCACCAGGGGGAAATGCTCAGATCATCGGAGCGCTCCTTGGAAAGGGATATGCCGTAATGGGCTCTGGCTTTGCTCGTCAAGGCTGGAATGCCGAATCGGCGATCAAGACCAATGTCGAGTTGATTGGTATCTACAAGAAGCAATACCCAAAGACCACCAAGGTTGTGGCCTGGGGCAATTCACTTGGTGGCTTCATCACTCAAGCACTTGCTGAGAGGTATCCAGATCTAATCAGCGCAGCTGCGCCGTTATGTATGGCCAGTGATATCACTCCACTTATGACCATGGCCGGCGATGCGCTATGGGGAGTCAAGACATTCTTTGATTCCAGTATCAAGGGCGGAAATTATTCGTCAGGTGCGGCTGGATATGCCGAATCGATGCAGGACTTGGGAAAAGTCTTCACCGTAATCGGTGCCCTCCAGGCAGCGATCACCGCAAACCCAACTGCGCCAGCATGGCCAGCAACTTCAACAGTTCCAGCAGCGCTAAAGGCGATTCCATCAAGAAGCGCTCTAGTGATGGTGGCCCTGATCTCTGGTGTTCCGATGCAATCGGCGCACTTTGATTCAACCTCAGCTCCTGCAGGAATTCCAGCTTCCAGTGCGCTCTCATTCCAGTTGGCAATCAACCCAGCTCTTGCTGCGCTAGAGAACATAGCAAATGCAGCAGCACTTGCAGTGCTGGCAACTCATGATATCGAGTTGCAAGCAGGCGGAGCGGTATTTGATAACACGGCAACAAATTACGCCGCCCGTGTCTCTGCCGAACAATTCATTTGGAGCTCTGCGCTCTCAGGCACTGCTGGAATCAACGGCCTACTGGGATATCTGGCCGCAGTTCCTCGGGTTAAAGCCAACCCCGCAGCAGTTGCGAAAATGGCATCCCTAGGAACCCATAGCGGAAAGGTTGAAATTCCAACCATCCTATTTACCGCAACAGCTGATCCGGTAACTGTCGCTGGAAACCAGCAATCAGTTGTTGATAGATATGCTGCCTATACCGCTGAGAAGTGGGCCGCATCTAAAAAGGAGGGTGTTCGCACCAGACCGGCTAATAATCAATTGGTCTTGTGGAACCTACCACCAGAGAAATACACCAAGTTCACTGCAGCAGGATCACCTGATAGCACAACTCCTGCAGCAACAGGAACTAATCACTGTAACTTCACCCTCTCCCAGTATTTGGCGATAGCAGATCTTCTTGCCCATGCCTCATCTACTGGAAAGAACCTATCGGGAGGAGCATTGCTAACTAAGCTTCGTAAGACTGGAGGAATGACTTACGATCGTGGATATAGCGCTCCTAAGATGAAGCATTACGGAGAATAATCTCTAGCCATCCATTGAGAAGACAGTAAAGCCAGAAAGGCCCGGGAGACCGGGCCTCTCTGGCTTTTATCACCTGATATTCATCAAGTTCTACAGATAGATGCCTGGGGTAGCTTTGGGGCGAGCCCTAGGCTGATGCCTATGGCCAGCGTTGCAGAACGAAGAAGAATGGCGCGATTGGTCCATCGCTTTGGTTTTGGCCCTCGGCCTGGGGAATTTGAGTCATTGCTTTCCAAGGGTTTCGAGCAGGCCGCAGAGCAGTATCTGATTGCCCCGGCCAGTGATGCTTTTGCAGATAACCAAGGCTCTCCAGTAGTGAGCGATCAAGGAAGACGCCCTGCTCCCAATAGCCCTGATGTGGTCGCTTATGCCACCCAGAAGCGGGCCCAATTGAGCTCTCTAACCTTTTGGTGGCTGGATCGAATGGTTCTATCAGAGCACTCATTACGTGAGCGGATGACTTGGTTCTGGCATGGACATTGGGCAACCTCATATCAAAAAGTTGATGACGCTCTGCCGATGTATCTGCAGAATGAGAGATTGCGCGATCATGCTCTGGGAAATTTCACTGCGATGTCAAGTCAGATGGTTATCGATGGGGCTTTGATCTTCTGGCTTGATGGGCAGACCAACACTGTTAAAGCTCCTAATGAGAATTTATCTAGAGAATTAATGGAGTTATTTACTCTAGGCGTTAATCGCTATAGTGAAGAAGATGTCAAGGAGACCGCTAAAGCTCTAACTGGATATCGAGTCAATAAGACAAGTGGAGCGGTGACCTACAATCCAAGACAACACTTCTCCGCAGCGATAAAGGTCCTAGGAACTCAACGATCATTTGATGCTAATTCTTTGAGTGACTTCCTAGTGGCCAGAGATGATTGTGCCCTCTTTATTACCGAGCGGATTTGGTATCGATTTGTTTCCAGTATGAACCCGCTTACTGATACCACTCTTATCTCTAGCTTTGCCTCTAGGGATATCGGCGCCTTAGTTAAGGCAATCGGAAAGCACGCTAGCCTTGATGATCCGAATAACTCGATGGTGAAAAGTCCGATAGATTGGTTTGTCTCTGCTGCTCGAGCTTTATCGATCACTCCATCTAAATTCTCCAATCCCAACTCCATCACCAATTACCTAGATCAATTGGGACAGCGGCCATTTTTCCCGCCTAATGTAGGGGGATGGCCAGCAGATCAAGCCTGGCTCTCGACCTCATCTGCTCAGTATCGAATTCAATTTGCTGAACGATTAGTCAGGGAGGCAGATCTCTCGCCGATCTCAACACTTGCCGCAAACTCCAGGCTCGATGCCTTAGCCAATTGGCTGGCAGTGCCGGAGTGGAGCAATCGAACCAAGATGGCGCTAAATGGCGCTATCAACGATCCGGCGCGCTTAACTATTTTGGCGCTCTGCTCGCCTGAGTATGTAGTCAGCGCATAGGAGGAAGGGGCCATGGACACAATCACTCGTAGGCAGTTTCTCAAAGCCACAGGAGCTGGAGCACTTGGCGCTGCAGCTATGAGTCTTTCTATTGAAGAGATCGCTAACGCTGCTATATCAAGGCCACTGCCACCTGGAACTCCAATACTTGTTGTAGTAACTCTCTATGGGGGAAACGATGGCCTAAACACCGTGGTTCCGGCCAGCGATCCGCTCTATCAATCGCTTCGCCCAGGTATTGCCTATAAGCCTGAGGATGTTCTGCCTCTTGGTGAGAACTTATCTCTCAATGGCTCGATGACTGGGATGCACTCACTTTGGAACCGGAATCAAGTGGCGATTGTGCGAGGGGTTGGTTATCCAAACCCGGATCGCTCACATTTCTCCTCAATGGCTATCTGGCAATCAGCAATCATGGGAGCTGCTAAAACCGGATGGCTGGGAAGATGGGTGGAGAGCCAGCCAGAGGATCCAATGCTGGCGATCAGTCTGGGTTCAGTCCTGCCACCACTGCTAGCAGGAAATAGGAGATCAGGATCAGTTCTTCCGCTTGGAGGTTTGAAAGTTCCTCGTGGATCACTTGCCAGTGATTGCATCAAGCTAGCTATTGAGAGTCAAGGTGATAATTTGCTTCAATCTATGGCGGCAAGAACTATGCGAAATCTCTTCACAGTCTCCTCAGATATCACGCCGATTCTGCAATCTCCAGCTCCGGCAGCGCCAGATCTTCCAACCGCTCTGGGAGGAAATGCCGGAGGTGAGACAAACTTGAGCCAGCAATTAGATATCGTGGCTAAGCTAGTCGCAGCAGGTGCTCCGACTCGAATCTGGTCAGTTTCATTGGGTGGTTTCGATACTCATGCCAATGAAAGAGGAGCACAGGCAATACTTCTAGGAGTAGTTAGCCAAGGAATTTCGAAGTTTATGTCGCAGATGAGAGCATCAAATAGATCTAAAGATGTCGTGGTTCTGGTCTATAGCGAATTTGGCAGAAGAGTTCGCGCTAATGCCTCAGATGGGACAGATCATGGCACCTCAGGCCCAGTCTTTCTTCTCGGCGAGAGGGTTAAGGGCGGCTTCTATGGTGAGCAGCCATCGTTAAGTAATTTGAAAAGTGATGACTTGGCTGTAACCACAGATTTTCGCGACATCTATGCCAGCGTATTAGAGAAGATTCTTTCAACCCCGGCCGAGAAGATACTCGGCAATTGGAAGGGTCGCACTCCGCTCTTTATCTAATCGGTACCATGCCTAGGTGTTAATCCAAACACCAGAGCAGATGCGAGATCTTGGTATCGCTTTGTCAGAGCAACTGCGCCTAGGCGATGTAATCGTTCTCAAAGGTGGGCTAGGTGCCGGAAAGACTGCTCTAGCAGCAGGAATCGGTAAGGGTCTAGGTATTGATGGGGTGAGCTCGCCTACTTTCATCATTGCAAGGGTCCACAAGGCAGAAGTGAGGCTGATCCATATCGATGCCTATCGCCTGCTTCTGAGCGGTTCTAAGGGTTTCGAATTTGATGATCTAGATATTGCCTCTTCGAAAGATGGAGCAATTACCCTTATTGAATGGGGCGAGAGCCTGGTTAGTAGGCTAAGCGATGAGTATCTGATAATTGATATTTCATTTGGCAAGGGTGAAAATGATCGAGAGCTAAACGCTACCGGCATTGGCCCAAGGTGGGCTGGTTTTAGCCTATGAACTGCCTCGTCATTGATAGCGCAACGGATCGCAGCTCTCTGGCGCTCTTTAGTGGCAACGACCTGCTCTATTCGGGTTTTCATGATGGGGCAACAGAGCATGCAGAGGCTCTACCAAAACTGCTTGCAGAGTGTCTAAGAGTTGAGAATAGAGTTGATCAAGTTGTTGTTGGAATGGGGCCAGGGCCCTATACCGGACTTAGGGTGGGAATCATCTTTGCCCAGAGCTTTGCTTGCGCTAGGCAGATTTCATGGATCGGAGTCTGCTCACTTGATGGAATAGACATTGATTCACATTCATATATCGTTTCAACTGATGCCAGGCGAAAAGAGATCTACTGGGCCAGGTATCAAGACGGGCTAAGAGTTGAGGGACCAAAAGTCTCATCGCCTATCGAGATCAAAGATATCGAAATTATGAGATTTGGTCATGGATTTACAGATGCCCTCTATCCTTCAATGGCTCTCCTTCTTGCTAAGTCAAAATCTCAGGATATTAGGCAGCCTTTCTATTTGAGAAGACCTGATGCGACAGAAAGTAGCGCAAGATGAAAGCTGCTTTCCGCCAGATGATCGCTTTGGATATTCCATTGCTAGTATCAATGGAGCGTGAGATTTATCAAGTGAGCCCGTGGAGCGCTAATCAATTCAAAGAAGAGCTAGCTTTGATGCCAAAGAGTAGAGAGTATCTAGTGGCTCTGGATGAGTTAGAGATCATCGGCTATGGCGGGGTAGCGCTATTGGGAGATGTGGCAGAAATCCACACCTTGACTGTCAGACAGAGCCATAGAAGACTGGGCATTGCCTCAACCATGTTAGAAAAACTTGAATCTTGGGCACTTGAGCGCGGAGCAAAGACCTTAATGCTTGAGATGCGTGAGGGAAATTCGCCCGCAATGAGCCTCTATCAAAGGGCGGGATATCAACTTATTTCAAGGCGTGATAATTACTATGCCAAAGGCATTCACGCACTGATCATGCGAAAAGAGGTGAAGCTCTAAATGAGCGAGCCTTTAGTTCTTGGCATTGAGAGCTCCTGTGACGAGACAGCTATCGGAATTGTTAGAGGAAGAAAACTTCTAGCAAATGTGATTTCATCAAGTGTTAGTGAACATGCCAGATTCGGTGGAGTGGTTCCAGAGGTTGCCTCAAGGGCTCACCTAGAGGCGATGCAACCTGCCATCACTAGAGCGCTAAGTGACTCTGGAGTAGAGCTAAAGGACCTTGATGCAATTGCTGTCACCGCAGGACCTGGGTTAGTTGGAACGCTGCTTCTTGGCATTTCAACTGCTAATGCGCTCTCACTAGCCCTTGATAAACCACTTTATGGTGTTAATCACCTGGCAGCACATATCGCTGTTGATCTATTGAGCGATGATCGAGAAGTTAGCCCAGCCATTGCCCTGTTAGTGAGCGGAGGACACTCATCTATATTGCAGGTAAATGATTTGGCAAAAGATATAATCCCACTGGGCAGAACGTTAGATGATGCCGCAGGTGAGGCTTTTGATAAAGTGGCGCGCCTTCTTAATCTTGGCTTTCCGGGGGGCCCGCTAATAGATAGAGATGCTAAGGATGGCAGATTAGATGCAATTGATTTTCCACGTGGCCTAAACCAAGCAAAAGATATGGCAGAGCATAGATTTGATTTCTCTTTCTCAGGGCTTAAGACTGCAGTATCTAGATACCTAGCAGCCAACCCGGCTTATAACCGCTCTGATGTCTCAGCCTCATTTCAAGAAGCTATTGTTGATGTCTTGCTTGATAAGGCGATTAAGGCCTGCCACCACTTAGGGATCAAGACTTTGATAATCGCAGGGGGGGTTGGGGCAAACTCCCGCCTTCGCGCCCTTGCCAGCCAGAGGTGTGCTTGCGCTGGCCTGGAGCTTAGAAGCCCGCCTGCCAATCTCTGCACCGATAACGGAGCGATGGTGGCTGCCTTAGGCTCTCTGGCCATCTCAAGCGGGGTTGGCCCCTCAAAGCTGGGTATCCAGGTCGCCTCTGAGATCAGCCCCGCCATCCCGATCTGGGCCTAGATGGGCGGATTTGAGAACGGGAATAGAGGCCTCTAGGCTTGGCGTTAGCACTCAGCGGGTGAGAGTGATAAGTCACCTGAAGCATGAAATAACTGGCTAATTGAATAAGGAGTCGATAGAACTATGGCAAAGATGATTGCCTTTAATGAAGATGCTCGTCGCGGCCTTGAGCGTGGTATGAATACCTTGGCTGATGCAGTCAAAGTAACCCTTGGGCCACGTGGGCGAAATGTCGTTCTGGAAAAGAAGTGGGGAGCTCCCACAATCACCAATGATGGTGTCTCCATTGCAAAAGAGATTGAACTTGATGATCCATGGGAGAAAATTGGCGCAGAGTTAGTGAAAGAAGTTGCCAAGAAAACTGACGATGTCGCAGGAGATGGCACCACCACCGCAACGGTTCTTGCGCAAGCACTTGTGCGTGAGGGCCTCAGAAACGTTGCTGCTGGTTCTAATCCAATGGCTCTTAAGAAAGGTATTGAGAAGGCTGTTGAAACAATCGCTACCGAACTATCTGCAGTGTCAAAACCAGTCGAGACGAAGGAGCAGATTGCAGCGACCGCATCTATCTCTGCTGCTGATTCTGCAATCGGTGAGATAATCGCAGAAGCGATGGATAAAGTTGGTAAAGAGGGCGTCATTACAGTAGAGGAGAGCAACACCTTCGGTCTTGACCTAGAGCTCACAGAGGGTATGCGCTTTGATAAGGGATATATCTCGCCATATATGGTCACAGATACTGAGCGCATGGAAGCCGTAATGGAAGATGCCTACGTTCTAATCTGTAACTCCAAGATTTCAAACATCAAAGATCTAGTGCCAATCCTTGAAAAGGTTATGCAATCAGGAAAGCCACTTGCCATTATCGCTGAGGACATTGAAGGCGAAGCCCTTGCAACTTTAGTTGTAAACAAAATCCGTGGAACATTCCGCTCAGTAGCGGTCAAAGCTCCAGGCTTTGGAGATCGTCGCAAAGCGATGCTTCAGGATATCGCTATCTTGACTGGCGGCACTGTGATCTCTGAGGAGGTTGGCCTAAAGCTTGAGGCATCAACCCTTGATCTCCTTGGGCGAGCACGCAAGGTAGTAGTCACCAAGGATGAGACCACAATCGTTGAAGGCGCAGGCGACGATGAGATGATCAAAGGCCGGGTCAACCAGATTCGCGCTGAGATTGAAAAGACTGACTCAGATTATGATCGTGAGAAACTTCAAGAGCGCTTGGCAAAACTTGCAGGCGGTGTTGCGGTTATCAAAGCCGGAGCTGCTACCGAAGTTGAGCTCAAAGAGCGTAAGCACCGTATTGAAGATGCCGTTCGCAACGCAAAAGCAGCAGTTGAAGAGGGCATCGTCTCAGGTGGTGGGGTAGCCCTGCTTCAAGCCTCTAAGAAAGCCTTTGAGAAGTTGAAACTCGATGGCGATGAAGCAACTGGCGCCAAGATTGTGGAGTTAGCAGTTGAAGCTCCTCTGAAACAAATCGCCATTAACGCTGGCCTTGAAGGCGGAGTTGTTGTCGAAAAAGTCCGCCACCTTGCAGCAGGCCATGGCCTTGATGCTGAAACCGGTAAGTATGTCGACATGATCAAAGCTGGAATCATCGATCCTGCAAAGGTGACTCGCTCTGCTCTGCAGAACGCCGCCTCAATCGCAGCGCTATTTCTGACCACAGAGGCAGTAATTGCTGATAAGCCAGAACCTAAACCTGCGACCCCTGCAGCCCCAGGTGGGGATATGGACTTCTAACACATTCGATTCAAGAGGAGTCAAACGCCCAGTAAGAACTGGGCGTTTGCTTTTTCTCAGAGTAATTCTCTGGTAATCAATGAAAACACCGAGGATCAATCCTTGCAGACCTTTCGCATTGCTTCCATGTTGCCATCGCCAATAGACTCATCCTCATGCCCAAAGCGCGAGAAGCAAAGGACACAGATCCTTTTAAGGCAAGCGATCTAGCTAGAAGCGCAGCCTTGGAGGATGCTAAGGATGAAGAATATGTAGGCTCTTTACTTGGTATCCAAGCAGATGATGAGCGCATTGCCACATATCTCTTTCACGCAAACCTTCCGGGATATCAAGGATGGAATTGGGCGGTAACAGTTGCAAAAGTTGATGAGGATAGCGCTCCAACAATCTGTGATGTAGTTCTACTGCCAGGTGCTGGGGCTTTACTTGCTCCTGATTGGGTTCCCTATAGCTCAAGAATCACCGTTGGAGATGTTGGTATTGGAACGATTGTGCCAACTGCTCTTGATGACCCACGTCTAGTTCCAGCCGCCAGCGCACTTCCAGGTGATGAAGATCTAGATCTACATGAACTATTCGAATTTGGTGCGGGGAAGACTCGCACTCTCTCCATTGAAGGCCGCGATCAAGCGGCTATGCGATGGATAAGTGGTGATCGTGGCCCTGATACTCCAATGGCGCAGTATGCTCCAAAGAATTGCGGAACCTGTGGTTTCTATCTACCTATCGCCGGCTCCTTCAGGGCGGCATTTGGCGTCTGTGCCAATGCCATCTCACCTGAGGATGCTCGGGTGGTTGCGGTAAATCATGGATGCGGCGCCCATTCTGAGGCGATAAACTAGGGCTCTGTCCGCAGAGCACGGCGCATTTGAGACCTAAGTGAAGAATTCATAAATGAGGAGGTTGCTCTCATGCCAGTTGGACGCGTTAAGTGGTTTAGCTTGGAGAAAGGCTTTGGCTTTATCTCATCTGACGAGGGCGAAGATGTATATCTTGCAGCCTCGGCTCTTCCTGAAGGCGTTAGCACAGTCAAGCCTGGGACGAAGTTGGAGTTTGGTGTTGCAGAAGGGCGTAAAGGACCTCAGGCGCTCTCGGTTCGAGTTATTGAGGCTCCGCCATCTCTTGCCAACCCAAAGACTGGAGCTGATGATCTAGCGGTAATCATTGAAGAATCAATCAAGATGCTAGATCGCGTTGGTAATGGTCTGCGCCATGGCCGCTATCCAAGTGATGCTGAAGCTGCTCGAGTGGCTAAAGTCTTGCGCGGTATTGCTCAAGAAATCGAAGGCTAACGACCTTTCCTCTCTCTAGCTTTTGTGTAGTAAATACCGATGAAGCCTAGAAGAATTGCAAGTAAACAGGTAAGGATTATCTTCGCTACTGCATTTACTACTATTGCAACAACTAAAGCAATACTCCATAAGACAATTCCGAAGATTATTACTTTGATGGCGCCTTGCATAACGATAAGCATACTAGAATACGCTGATGGGAACGCTGCGATCGTTTAAGCATCGCAACTTCAAAATTCTCTTCAGCGCGAACTTTCTCTCAAACATTGGCACCTGGGTACAAGGTGTTGCCCAAGCTTGGTTGGTTCTTGAGCTAACCGATAGCGGGGCATACCTTGGAATAGTTACTGGGCTGCAATTTGCTCCAATACTCTTCTTTAGTGTCTCTGGTGGGAAAATTGCCGATAAATTCAATAAACGAAAAGTTCTGATGCTCACCAACCTAACTGCAGGAATTTCAGCCCTCTCTGTGGCCACCTTAGTGCTCACTGAACATATCAAGATCTGGCATGTGATGTTCTTTGCCTTCATGCTGGGGATGGGAAATGCCGTTGATGCCCCGGTTCGCCAGAGCTTTAATATTGAAGTAGTTGGCAAGGAAGACCTACCAAATGCTGTGGGCCTTAACTCCACCAACTTTAACATCGGACGCTTAATTGGCCCAGGATTATCTGGGTTATTAATCGCTGCCTACGGCACGGGAGTCTCATTTCTATTGAATGGGATCTCCTATTTATTTGTGATCTTGGCACTTATTAATATCCGTGAAAATGAATTGTTTATTGAGCCTAAGAGATCAAGTTCTACCAAGATCAGGGAAGCTCTGGCTTATGTGGCCGCTCGACCCGACATTTTGGCTGTGATGATTACCGTGTTCTTTGCAAGTAGCTTTGGAATTAGCTTCAACATTTTCAACACCATGATGGCTACCCAAGTATTTGATAAGAACGCGGCTGAGTATGGAGCGCTGGGAAGCATCTTGGCGGTGGGTTCTCTAACGGGAGCAATTATTTCTGCTCGTCTTGAAAAGAAGCGTGGCCCAAGATTTGTAATGGTGGGTTCAATGATCTTTAGTGGTTTTTTGATTGGATCGGCCCTTTCTCCGACTTACTTGGTTTATTCAATCTTTCTTCCAATTATTGGCTGTGTTGCGCTCCTAACCTTTATCGGAGCAAACACCATGGTGCAACTAAGAACAGATTCGCAAATACGCGGACGAGTGATGGGAATCTATCTCACAGTCTTTCTAGGCGGAACTCCGATCGTTTCACCCTTTATCGGACTTATGACTCAAGAAATTGGCACCAGGGCGACAGTTGCTATTTGCGGTCTCATCTCACTTCTTGCTGCATTGATTACTTTTGTGAAGTTCAAAGATAATGATCATGAGCCAGATAGTTTTCCTATTGCAGATGTCTTAGAGCCCACTTATGAGAACAAAAAAGACTAGGCTAAAAAGTATTACCAGAGTGACGATTCTGCGGGTCTTATAGTTCATTGCTTATCCTTACTTTTTGAGGCTTTCTACCACATACTCAATGCACTTAGTCAAGGCTTTGATATCTTCAGGATCAATAGCGGGAAACATCCCCACACGAAGCTGATTCTTACCCAGTTTTCGATATGGCTCAGTATCTACAATGCCATTAGCTCGCAAGACTTTGGCAACTTCTAGGGCTTGAATATCTTCTGAGAAGTTAATAGTTGCCACCACATTAGAGCGCATTGCAGGATCGCTAACAAATGGGGTGGTGTAGGAGGTTTTCTCTGCCCAGCCATAGATAGTTTCTGCAGACTTAGCAGATCGCCCAGCAGCAAATGCCATTCCGCCCCCCTGGTTCATCCACTCAATCTGCTCTGCAAGCAGGATCAAAGTGGCAACTGCTGGAGTGTTATAGGTCTGATCAAGGCGAGAGTTCTCAATGGCAATATTAAGATCCAAGAAAGCCGGGACCCATCGACCCGAGCTCTTTATCTTTGCTACTCGTTCAATAGCAGCCGGGCTCATAAGTGATATCCAGAGCCCTCCATCGGAGGCAAAAGATTTCTGTGGCGCAAAGTAATAGGCATCAAATTCACTTGGGCTCACGCTAAGTCCACCGGCTGCGCTTGTGGCATCAACTAGAACTAGCGCGCCATCACCTTTTGCCGGGCGCTTGATCTGCATGGCAACTCCGGTCGAAGTCTCGTTATGGGTTAGACAGTAAGCATCAATCCCAGCTTCAACAACTACTTGAGGATGACTTCCTGGCTCTGCTTTGATGATGCTGGGTTCATCAAGAAACGGCGCTTCTTTAGCGGCTTGGGCAAACTTCGAGGAGAACTCACCAAATGATAGGTGCTGTGATTTCTTTTCAATAAGGCCGAATGTGGCGATATCCCAGAAAGCTGTAGAGCCACCATTTCCTAGGACTACTTCATATCCTTCCGGCAGATCAAATAGAGATTTGAGCCCACTTCTAACGCGTGAAACTACGTTCTTGACTTCCCTCTGGCGATGGGAAGTTCCTAGAATCCTTGCTCCAGGACCTGCTAGAACTTGAAGAGCAGCAGGTCTAATCTTTGATGGACCACAGCCAAAGCGCATATCGCTAGGTTTTAGATTTTCCGGAATTCTTATTTCAGGCATGATTGCTAAATCCTAGGGGCTGAGGCGCTCAAGCTTCCAATTTGAACCAGAGAGAGAGAAGCGAAGTCGATCATGCAGACGTGAGTAACGTCCCTGCCAGAACTCGATGCTGCTTGGCTTTACTAAATAGCCTCCCCAATTATCAGGTTTTGGCACGGTGCTACCTTGCGGATATTTCTCGGAGAGTTCCTTAAAGCGCTGCTCTAAGACCTGCCGGGAGTCAATTACCTCAGATTGGTTACTAGCTAGCGCTCCGATTTGGCTAGACCAGGGCCGGGTTGCGAAATATCTTGCTGATTCTGCCTCCTCAATTCTACTTGCGCTTCCAATGACTATTACTTGCCGTTCCATCGGATACCAAGGAAAAAGGAGTGAGACTTTTGGATTTGATTGAATTTGCCGGGACTTATCTGATTGATAGTTAGTGAAGAAGGTAAAACCATTTTGGTCAACATCTTTTAGAAGAACAGTTCGTGAACTTGGACCATCTTGACCAATCGTTGATAGCACCATCGCATTGGCCTCAATAATCATGTAATTAGCAGCAGCCTCTCTTAACCAGAGAGAAAATTGCGCGATTGGATCCGGATTCATTGTATTTTCAGTAATTCCAACCTCGCCATAGGAGCGGCGCATCGCTGAAATTGCCTCTTGGCTTGTCTCTGGGCTCTCTGCCATAGGTGTATCTAACGTCACTTTGCCAACCTTGGCATCTTTGCGTGGGTGCATTTTGCCCAGTGGGCTATTGAGTGGAGAATACTGCGCATGAATGAAGACTTTAAGCCGGGCCTTGAAGGGGTAATCGCTTTTGAATCAGAGATTGCCGAGCCGGATAAAGAGGGAAGTGCGCTTCGCTATCGCGGCGTTGATATTGATGATCTAGTAGGTCGAGTCACCTTCGGCAATGTCTGGGGCTTATTAGTAGATGATGAATTTAACCCTGGACTTCCAGCAGCAGAACCATTTCCAATCCCTATTCACTCAGGCGATGTCAGAGTTGATGTGCAATCCGCAATTGCCATGCTCGCTCCATCTTGGGGATTGAAGCCACTTCTTGATATTTCAGATGATGAGGCTAGAGATAATTTGGCGAGAGTCTCTGTGATGGTGCTCTCATATGTTGCACAATCTGCTCGCGGCACTTGGCAACCGATGGTCTCAGAAGCAGAAGTTGACAAGGCACATACGGTAGTTGAGCGAATGATGATTCGCTGGAGAGGTGAACCAGATCCAAAACATGTCCGCGCTATTGATGCCTATTTCGTCTCTGCTGCAGAACATGGAATGAATGCCTCAACATTTACTGCCAGAGTAATCGCATCAACGGGTACTGATGTGGCGGCGGCTTTATCTGGAGCAATTGGGGCAATATCTGGGCCACTTCATGGAGGCGCCCCATCTCGAGTTTTGCATATGATCGAAGAGGTAGAAAAGCGCGGTGATGCAAGAGCCTATGTCAAAGAGCTGTTAGATAAGGGCGAGCGTCTGATGGGCTTTGGACATCGGGTGTATCGCGCGCAAGATCCTAGGTCTAGAACGCTTCGTAGGACTTGTGAAGAATTAGGGGCGCCTCGTTATCAAGTTGCTAAGGCGCTAGAAGATGCTGCTCTGGCAGAACTTCGTGAGCGAAGGCCGGATAGAGTCTTAGAAACCAATGTTGAATTCTGGGCTGCGGTACTTCTTGATTTTGCTGAAGTTCCAGGGCACATGTTCACACCGATGTTCACATCAGCAAGAACAGCGGGATGGTCCGCTCATATTTTGGAGCAGAAGAGAACTGGTCGCTTGATTCGCCCCTCTGCCAGATATATTGGTAAGGCCCCAAGAAAGCCCGAGGATGTTAAGGGCTGGGATGAGAGCGTTTCAGGACCTCACCTTTAGTCTGAAAAACTGGTGTGCATAAGTTCAATATCAGTCGCTCAATAGCCAGTTCTGCAAAGGGCTAATGAAGTTTACAAAATGGGTCTTAAATCAGCAACACCTAATCTATTGTCTAATGGTTGAATCAGGCCATGAGTAAGCGCACCATATTTTGGTTTCGCCGAGACTTAAGGCTGGCAGATAATCCAGCGCTTCTTGCTTGTTTCGATGCAGCCGATGAAGTTATCCCATTATTTATCCTAGATGATGAGATCTCTGAGCGAGCAGGTCAGCATCGCCGCGCTTTTCTTGCTAATTCACTAAATGCACTAAATGAATCTCTAGGTGGCGCTCTCCATGTCATCAGTGGTAAACCGGTAGATGTAATCGCGAGCCTAATGAAGCGATATGAAACTACTTCGGTTCACTCTGCTTTCCCCTTTGCACCTTATGGAAATACTAGAGATGAAGAGCTCAGAGGTTCCGGAATCAAACTAGAGCAGCTTGGATCTTCCTACGCCGTTGCCCCAGGAAGGGTAGTAAAGGGTGATGGCACTCCATATAAGGTTTACACTCCCTTTTATCGAGCATGGCTAGCACATGGCTGGCGTGCACCAGTTGCTGCTCCCAAGAATCCTAATTGGGTTAAACCCAAAAAGAGTGATCAAAATATCCCAAATTGGAAAGCACCTGATGGAATAACTCTGCAAGAAGCTGGAGAGGCGGCTGCGCTTTCTCGCTTCAAGAAGTTCTTAAAGGAGACTTCCTTAGATTATGGAGATAATAGAAATATTCCAGGTATAGAAGGAACTAGTAGATTAAGCCCTCACCTTCGCTGGGGAGAGATCCATCCCAGGACCATTCTTGCATCCCTTGGCCCATCAAAGGGGCATGAGGTCTATCGCAAAGAGATTGCCTGGCGAGAGTTTTATGCTGATGTGCTTCACCACAATCCTCACACTACACGCGATTACTACGATTCTAGATACAAGAAAATGCGTTATGAAAAGCTCGGCAAGACTTTTGATGCCTGGTGTTCTGGAAATACTGGCTACCCATTTGTTGATGCAGCCATGCGCCAAATAGTGAGAGAAGGTTGGATGCATAACCGCGCTCGTATGGTGGTGGCCTCATTTCTTGTAAAGGACCTTCATATTGAGTGGCAACATGGCGCTAATTTCTTCATGAAATACCTAATTGATAATGATGTGGCCTCAAATTCGCATGGCTGGCAATGGACAGCAGGCTGCGGCACAGATGCCTCGCCTTACTACCGAGTATTTAACCCAATAGAGCAGGGAAGAAGATTTGATCCTGATGGAATTTATATAAAGAAATATATCCCAGAACTATCTCACTTACAGGGCGATGATATTCATGAGCCGTGGGAATCAGAGTCGGGCTATAAGAATGGATATCCAAAGCGCATAGTCGATCATGCAGCAGAAAGGCTTGACTCCCTTGCTCGCCTTGAAGAAATCAAAGCGGCTAAGCCACCCAAGCCTTAACTACTAAGCCAAGAAATTGCTGAACTGCCAAGGATCGCTGCTATCAACTTTCTTGCCATTCCAACCTTTAAAGAGATCCTTGCGATTCATCAAAGGGTCCCAATCACTGGCCTCTGAATGAATTCCACCCCAATACTTCTCGGCATAACCAAGAACCTCACGCCAGGGAAGTTCATCTGGAACAAGTAGGCCCTTATCAGGATTTTTCATGGCCCAAGCAACTGCGGCATAGACTGCAGAGGCAACTTGGACTGTAGTTGCAGATTGATCCGGGATTAACTTTCTTGACTCATGGATGCTAAGCAGTGATCCAGTCCACCAAGCTTTATAGGGATGGCCCATCAGCAAAACACCTAGGCGATCATCGCCATCGGTAATCTCATCATTCATGATTCTTTGATTCTTATGAAGATCCCAAGAGCGCATCTCAAGTTCTTTCATGGAAGCTATAGCTTCATTTGTGGGGCAGTAGGCATAGTGAACCGTTGGGCGATATAGAGCCTTTTGGCCATCCCAGACCGTTAAGTGATCTGAGATTGTAAAGGCTTCGCCATGACGAATGACCATGCCACGTATTTCAAAGTTTGGCACCCAAGAGCGAACCCAAGTTGTTGCTCCAGGTTGGGCAATTGCAATCTGATTTCTTGGCCCACTTTGATGCTCGTAGGCATTTAAGGGAAGTGCTTTTTCATGGGTTCCCCAACCAAGCTCTGCTGGAGCGATGCCTTCTTCATAAAAGCCTTCAACTGACCAGGTATTAACAAATTCGCCCCATTGCTTAGGCTTATTAGTCACTTGAGTATCTCGCTCGGAGATATGAATTACTTTAACTCCTAATAGGTGAGCAAGATCGTTATAGCGCTCATCGCTAAGGGCGCTCTCGACCCCAGCCGTTGCCTGTGATTCTCTAAGCACGCGAGTAGCGATATCAACCATAGATTTCTTTACTAGATGTGAAACGAGGCCTGGATTTGCCCCATGTTCCACAATCGCAGTTGCTCCAACTTTGTTCCATCTTGACTTCATCTCACGCATACGCATATGGCGGTGATAAAGCGTGCGCTCTAGCGGGTGTTTATTTGACCCTCCCTCATAGGGATCCCACTCCTCGACTGAGGTGTTTAAATATAGAACTCCGTTCTCATGGCACCAATTTAAGATCGTATTGGCATCAATATTCCAAGCTAAATCTAGGAGAAAGTCTCCAGCAGTTAGGTATTCCTCTAGCTGGCTATCAAGATTATCTGGTGTTATCTGATCTTGGATATATGTCGCGCCTTTATCTAGCGCACCTTTAACCCTTAAGCGATTATCTCGCTGATCCATGATGGTTATTTGTCTAGCATCTATTAGATGCTCTATTAGAAGGGGTAGAACTGACTGGGACACTGATCCTGCTCCCAGGATCAGAACTTTATTCTTGAACTTCTCTGCCAATTAGGGAACCTCCTTAGCTAGGGGCTTGTGAATCTCACCTCTTGTAGCTCGGCCCTTTCTAGGGCTTGATGGTTGGATGTTTCTGATGAAGTGAAATTTACAACCTAGGGCCATATGTGCCTAATTGGTTATTCCAGGAGACCACACCAAGTTTTGATCTCTTGGCCTCATACATCGCCTCATCAGCTCTTCTTAGCAGTTGCTCTGTGACACTTGAGCCTGGCACATTACTTGCCTCACCTATTGATACATCTAGGCGGATTTCATTTGAATTGACATGAAAGGGATAGGTAAGGGTTGCCTTTAGGGCTCTAGCCACCTCCATGCCATCCTGGCCTGGAATGAGAGCTCCAAATTCATCGCCGCCAAGACGAGCCAGTAGGCCATCAGTTGGCATCACCCTTAGAAAGCGGATAGCAACTTGCTTTAGGAGTTGATCACCAATGCCATGGCCTAGTGTGTCATTAACTGCCTTAAAGCCATCAAGGTCGAGAATTAGTAAGGAGCCAGATTCAGCCAAGAATGCCTGGCAATCGACCATGAATTTGCGGCGATTAGCAAGACCGGTTAATTCATCAGTTCTTGCCAGAATCTGTTCATTACTCATGTTACGAGCATCATTAATAGCAACTCCCATACGCAAGAATGAGAGTGCAATTGTGACAAAGGCAGGCAAGATTAGAAATCTAGGGATGTAGGAAGGCTGCAGAATCGCAATAGCCAAAATAGCCGAACTTCCAAGAAGTGCAATCGTGGCAACTGCAGGATTAAAGCTTTGGGCCACTTGCTCGTCATTGCCTGCAAACCAGAAGGCTTCGGCGAGAAAAATAAAACTTATTAGCCAGCCAACATCGCTGAGGGAGCCGAATTCATACTTGCCCAAATAGGATTGATAGAGAAAATAGAAGTCAGAGAGAAAGAATATTGTTGCACCAATAAGGAGCAAACTATTACGCCAGCTTGCTCTTTGTCTCAAAACCAAGAGCAGCACTAAGACCAAAATGACGACATCTCCTACAGGATAAGAAATTGCGATAAACACCTCAAAGACGCTTCCCTCAATAGAAGTCATAGCAGGTCGTACTAAGAGAGCAGTTAATATTGTGGTATATCCAATTGCGATAATGAAGGTATCTAGTAGCTCTAATGACTTACTTACTGATTTGAATCGTATAGCTCTGGTAAGTCCAAAGATTGCCAGCGGATAGAAGAGCGCATAAAGACTCTGTGCGATGACATCAAGATTTAGAACAGTTTCGATCTCAAAGAATGAATTTAGCGATGAGGTTATTGATCCTGCACACCAGATGATAATTGCTCCGAACACCCCAGCTCTACCGAGTGGATCATCAAGAATGGGCGAGAGGACAATCGAAAGGGCCGCAAATAGAGCCACTAAATTGAATAGAACCAGGTCAAACTCCCATCTTGCATCTGAATCGTTCCTGAGGAATAGGTAGGCAATCAGAGTTGCGGTGGCAATTGGGCGGAAAAGCAGATAGATTCTCATCTACCAAAGGTATTAAAAGGGAGAGAATGGTTTACGAAAAAGACGTATCAAGGCGGGCGGTGCTTTGTGGCCTGGCTCTTTTGACGCTCGGATTGATACCTGAAAATGCTATTGCTGCAAGCGGCGTGAAGGTGCTAGCAAATGGAAAGGTAGAAATCACTCTCCCAAAGAATCCTGCCCTTAAGAAGGTTGGTGGAGTAGTCCAATTCACCAATAATCAAGGTATAGATATTGCCTTAGTAAGGACAGGGAAAGGCGCAACTGCCTTTAAAGCCTTAAATCTTGCTTGTACCCATCAAGGCTATCCTTTAAGAAAAGAGGGGAACAAGTGGGTCTGCGACAATCACCTGTCAAACTTTTCCATTGCCGGTGCTGTTACCAAGGGGCCAGCAGAAAGTCCTCTTCAGAACATTCCACTAAAGGCAACAAGAACAAAAGTTACGGTTGGATAACCAAGACTCTATAGACCAGGCTTGCAGGCCTGCTTTCTATTCTGCAGAGTTGAAGTAACTTCTGTCTTGGCATTTTCAACAGTCTGAAGCACATTAACCCTCTGCTTCTCCTTCTTTGCAACCTCACTTATTTTGTCGCGCAGGCTGGCAGCTGACCTTTCAAAGTTTTTTGCAGCAAGCTCATAGCTTCTTGCAGCCTTAGTCCAGGTGGAAGCATTTGTGGTGTACTGCTTTCCAGCCGCAGTTGTGGCTCCGACTTTTGTCGCGTTATCGGTATTAGCTTTGGCCTCAACTAAAGCATTAGCTTGTTTAGCTTTCGCATCTACAGCCTTTTGATCGAATACTTTCGCCTCTGCTTCATCGGCGGGAGCTGCTGCCTTGAGGGCAGCGATCTCGGTATCAAGCATGGTTGCTGCTTGGGTAGCGGTCTCGGTAATCTTTTTTAGGCGAGCACTTGACTCAAGATAAAGATTGTTGGAATCGATACATCCAACCCAAACCCAAGTTAACTTGGCCTTCTTCACAGTTGGATTCTTCACACATACATAATTATCTCCGCCAATTTTTGTCTTGGCATTGGCTTTGTTGCAAGTAGCTCCAGCTTTATTGGCGGCCTGCGCCGGAATTACAGCGGTGGTTGCCATTAGTATGGAGGTTGCAGCAAATAGGGTTGCGCCTCTTCCAACTATTTTGAGTGAGTCAAGCACGATTTTCTCCTTAAGAAGTAAGTGAGCTATATGGCGTCATTCTAAGGGGTAGGAATCGATATTTCGGTTAGGGAAATGCGTTAACTGCTAGAGAATCTACTGAGAAGTTAGAGAATTCTCTACTTTCTCCGACCTCGGAGGCGAATATTCATCCCGAGTTTTCGCACCAGTGGTCTTGGGGCATATCTAGCTAGCTTTGAGATCACTTGGTACTGCCTGCCAGGAACGCAGATAACTTTTCCGCCCAGGGCAGCTTTCCAAGCATCTTCGACGACTTTTTCAGAAGTCAGCCAGAGCCGGTTTGGCAAGCCACTCATATTCATATTGCCCCTTTGATGAAACTCGGTTCTGGTATAGCCAGGAGCCAGGGCCAGGATTTTCACATTACTTCCTGCAATCTCTGTGTGAAGCGATTCGGTTAGAACAGTTAGATAGGACTTAGCTGCGCTATAGGTTCCACTTGCAATCCAACCAGCAATGCTTGAAACGTTAATTATTACCCCACTATTTCGCGCCTTCATGCTTGGCAATATGGCATGCATCAATCGCATTGGGGCTGTTACTAGGACATCAAGTAATGCAATCTCATCTGAAAGATCACTTGCTAAGAAGCTCTTCTTCATTCCAAATCCAGCATTATTTACTAGTACTTCAACCGGCCTTGAAGTATTTTGTAGGCGAAGCTCAACGCGGCGAACATCTTCATCGCGACTTAGATCTGCAACTAGCACTTCAACTTCAACGCCAAAGCTTTCTTTCCACTTACCAGCGTTTTGATTTAGCCGCTCTAAATCGCGAGCGACTATCACTAGATCATGGCCTTTCTTAGCTAAGAGCTCGGCAAAGGAGGCACCAATCCCCGCTGTGGCTCCGGTGATTAGGGCAATGGGCTTTGACATTACTTTACGATGTTACTGGCATCTTCTTCTCTGATGTGCCAAGAAGTGCCATATTCCTGCAGCAAATCGAGGAAAGGTTTGGCTTCAAACCACTCAGGGCCATTTACTCCTCGAGGTTGCCAAATTCCTCTTGCGATTAATTCCATAGCAATGATTGGATTTACTGCCGTTTGCCAGACAACTGCTTGATCGCCATATTCCCCCATAGACCACTGATTATCTATGACGTTATAGATGTATACGGCTTTTGGGTCTCCAGATTTATCTAAACCCTTTACGAGTGTTCCAGCGCAAGTCTTGCCTTTCATTCTTGAACCAAGAGTTGCTGGATCTGGAAGCGATGCTGCGAGAAGATCTCTTGGAGAGACTGAGACACCTTGAACTTCCACACTTTCTTTTCGATCCATCCCCAGCATATTGATGGTCTTTAGAATCTGAATGAACTCTGCTCCAAGGCCATATTTGAAGTTAACCTTCTTTGCATCAATCTTCTGTGGAATAAGGACTACCTCTTCGTGCTCCACGTTTACACATTCAACCAGGCCAATGCCTTCTGGAAAATCAAAGACTTCCAACTCACTAAATGGCTCAGTGGTATACCAACCACGCCCATCTTCCCAAACTAGCGGGGGATTTAGGCACTCCTCGATAGTGGTCCAGATTGAGAAAGAGGGAGCAAAATCTGCCCCTTCAACTCTCAAGTTAGAACCATCGAGGACTGTTATGGAATCGATACGCGAGAAGAGTTGATCGTTGGCATACTTAGCAAAGATATCGCTCATGCCAGGCTCTACTCCTATGCCAACCAAGGCATAGATTTTTCTCTCTTCCCAATTCCAATCTCGAGCAAATTGCTCATCGCCTAACTTCACGCCAGTTTCGCGATGTGGGTAATGTGGGTGAGGCCTTGATAGTGACATCGCCATATCGATGTAATTGGTATTCTCAATTTCACAAGCAAGAAAAATTGGCATCACAAACCTTGGATCAACAGCGTTGATTACCACATCGGGATCTGCCTTTCGGATGAGATCGCGTAGGTCTTCAAGCTCGGCAGCGTTTACCTGGGCTGCTGAAAAGCGAGGGTCTTTGACGCGATAAACGGCCTCTTCGGCGCGTGCCAGGGTGCGATCAGCGATCACCATTGAGGTAATAAAGGACCTGCGTGAGGCGATATTTGCTATCGCTCTTCCGACGCCCCCGGCACCTATTACTAGGGCTTTCATTATTAGGAATCAACTCCAAACGAGATTGAGCGTTAGGCTATCTGAAAGGATTGAAATAAGCAATTTACCGCATAAGAATATTGAATTATCATTAGATACTTCACATTTATGACGGGAGTAATTGTCTGTGAATAAAATGTGAATCTATTTTCCCCTAAGTCCTTGTAGCTCAGTGGATAGAGCAACCGCCTCCTAAGCGGTAGGTCGCCGGTTCAACTCCGGTCAAGGACACCATGACTTGAATATTACTGTTCTATTTCCTGCTATGAATACTCTAACTTCAGCATAGAGTTTTACAGCCTTAGCTAAAACTCTACCTTCGATAACGTGACCAATTGCAATCAATTGGTCAGGGCTTGATGCAAAGAAGGTTAACTTCAAATACTCCCAGACCTTTGCTGAGTCGCTATTGGGGTCGATATAGCCACCGGCATCAAAACGAGAAAAACCTGGGAGCCGACTGCCCCTGCAAATATCGGCGAGCGCAAGAAGAGTGTAAGTACCGACTTTATTCTCTTAGCTATTAAATGTCCCAGTTTTTCAAACAAAGTGCCATAATAACTGCGTGAGTGAAATTCTTCCCGCAATAACTTCAGATGAGATAGAAACCGAGATAGACATCACGCGAGATGATGAAATCAAAGGCGATAAGCCCCCGCATCACCAATAATTAACCAAGAACTAATCACTCTTTGCAGGTGGCGTAGTGGTGGCAGGAGTCGCTGGAGTTGGCTTTGGAGATTCACTCTTTTTAACTTGTGAATCGGTCTTATAAAAGCCCGATCCTTTAAAAACAATTCCGACATTGGAGTAAACCTTGCGAACTTCCTCGCCACACTCAGGGCAGAGGGATATAGGAGCATCTGTGAAGGCTTGCATTGCTTCGAAGGCATGTTCGCAGGCGGTGCATTGATACTGATATGTCGGCACGGCGTAATCTTAGGGATTATGAATTACCTTGGCGAATTGGAATAGTAGGTGAGCATGACCTTTGATCTGGCAAATACCGCACTTGCTGTTCTCGTAATCGGACTTCTAATTTCACTAGCCTTCTTGATTCCAGAAAATCAGGGTTGTCTAGGTTCATCTGCTACTTCGACTCTTCAGGGATTAAAGGTCATCTCTGGACTCTGGTTTATTGCATCTCTTGGATACTTGCTATCTAGTCTGGCTGAAATATTTGATAGCGGGATGAGCGAGATCTTGAACTCTGATATCCTTCGTTCGTTTACAACCCAGGTAACGTTAGGCAAGTTACTAACCTATCAATTATCGGTAGCTCTTTGTGTATTTATCTTTTCTAATCTAATTAAGAAAAATGGCGGTGCCCTAGTACTTCTTCTCTTTGCAATAAGCGGAGTTGTGGCACCACTTTTTCAAAGTCATTCCAGTTCTCAAGGAAGCCATGGTCTTGCAATTGGCTCACTGGTGATTCATGTGATAGCGCTCAGCTTTTGGATTGGCAGTGTGATTGCTCTAAAAGTCATGCCAAAGCATTTGCAGGCTTTAGCTTTGGCCCGAGTATCAACAATTGCCCTATGGTCATCACTTTCGGTGGTGCTTACCGGCCTTACTAATGCTTGGACCAGGCTGCGCTTAAGTCAAGATTGGTTTACGGGGTATGGAGCTTTAATTGGAGTAAAGCTTGTGCTTACTCTGACGGTATTTGTTGTTGCTAGCAGAATTAGAAAAGGATTAGCGGCCAATACTTTAGTTCTATTTGAAATAGGGGTGATGGCTGCGATTTTGGGAATTGGCTCCATCCTTAATCGCTTCACTCCAAGAGAAAGTGGCGCAGTTGAATTTGATCGCGTGAGAGAGCTGGTGGGAATCTCAATGCCAGGTGAGCCCACGCTATCGCGAGTCTTCTTTGAATATGAAGCAAATGGTTTGTTTCTTGGAGCGCTGATTCTTGCTACAGCCCTTTATGTTCGAGGCGTTGTTGCGCTTGTCCGTAGGGGAGATGGATGGCCAGTCGGTAGAACAATTTCTTTTGCTATTGGAATATCGCTTCTGGACTATGCAACAAGTGGGGGCCTGGGGCTCTATTCACATTTCTCTTTCCAGTATCACATGATTGCGCATATGGTTTTGAGTATGATTGCACCAATTGCGATCATATTAAGTGCTCCGATAACCCTGGCGCTTAGAACTCTTCCTATAGGCCGTGATAGATCGGAGCGGGGGATTCGAGGCTTGCTCATTGCTGCGCTACATAGCAGGCCGATCCAAATTATCACCCATCCAATTGCAGCGATAGCCATATTTGATGGCTCACTTTTTGCGCTCTACTTCACTCCACTATTTTCGAACTTAATGACTGGCCACTTCGGTCACATGATCATGAATTTTCATTTTATTGCAGCTGGCTTGCTCTTCTTTCACGTAATAGTTGGAATCGATCCGAATCCACGCAAAGTTCATCATTTGGCGCGGGTGGTGATCCTCCTTGCGGCGATGAGTATCCATGCTTTCTTCTCAGTTGCTTTGATGTCAGCTAATGAACTAATTGATGGGGGTTACTATCAATTACTGGATCGACCATGGGCCACTGATTTGCTCAGTGATCAAAAGATGGGAGCAGCTATTGGATGGGCGATGGGTGAGATTCCTATTGTTGCCGCCCTAATCGCTACATTTATTCAATGGGTCAGAAGCGATGAAAGAGAAGCAAGGCGGGCCGATCGTCGCTCCAGCGTTGATCTTGCCGAATATAACGCCTATCTTGAGCAACTATCTGGCAGGAACGATTCATCACAGGATAAGTAGTATTGTGCCATGGAAAATCTCTTCAACCTTCCTGAGGAATATCAAGCGCTAAGACAGAGCGTTCGCTCGCTTGCCGAGAAGAGAATTCAACCCTTTGCGCACGATGTTGATGCCAACTCCAGATATCCACAAGAAGCATTTGAGGCCCTTCAAGGCGCTGGTCTTGCTGCAGCCCATGTGCCAACGCAATATGGTGGCGATGGAGCAGACGCCCTTGGTGTAGTAGTAATCATCGAAGAGGTTGCCAGAGTCTGCGCTTCAGCATCACTCATTCCTGCAGTCAATAAACTTGGATCAGTCCCGCTGATGTTAGGTGGTAGCCCTGAGCAACAAGAACGTTGGCTGACTCCACTTGCTCAAGGAAAAGGCTTTTCATATTGCCTCTCAGAATCAGAGGCTGGATCTGATGCGGCTTCAATGAAGACCAGAGCGGTAAGGAAAGGCGATGGATGGGTGTTAAATGGAAGCAAGAAGTGGATCTCTAACGCCGGAGTCTCGGAGTTCTATACCGTTCTGGCTTCAACTGATCCAGAAAGAGGCGCCAAAGGAATTACCGCATTCATAGTAGAAAAGAGCGATCCAGGTCTCTCATTTGGAGCGCCAGAGAAGAAGATGGGCTTTAAGGGATCTCCCACTCGTGAGGTTTACTTAGATAATGTGGAGATTGGCGATGACCGCAGAATTAGTGAAATAGGTGCAGGTTTTGCCCTTGCTATGAAAACTCTTGATCACACCAGAGTTACCGTCGCTGCTCAAGCGCTTGGTATTGCTCAAGGAGCATTTGAAGTTGCTACAAAATACGCGCAAGAAAGAAAACAATTTGGCAAGCCAATCTTTGACTTTCAAGCTGTGCAATTTCTGTTGGCTGATATGGCTATGGAAATCGCTGCTGCTAGACAGTTGACCTATGCCGCAGCAAGTAAGAGTGAAAATAACGCAAGCGATTTGACTTTCTTTTCCGCCGCATCAAAGTGCTATGCAACCGATGTGGCCATGAAGGTGACAACCGATGCGGTCCAAGTCCTTGGTGGATATGGATATGTCAGTGATTATCCAGTAGAACGAATGATGCGCGACGCTAAATTGACTCAAATCTATGAGGGAACGAATCAAGTGCAGCGTCTAGTAATGGCTCGCCACCTTAACTCTCTGCTGTAAACCTAACCAAGATCTCAGGTGTTGCGGCAGCATCAAGTTTGCAATCAAAACTCTCTACAGGAAGTTTTTCACTAGTTAGCTCACCGCTATAGATCAGAGCAACTTTCCAGCTATTCAACTTTGATAAAGCGCGATCATAAGAGCCTCCGCCTTGACCTAGGCGATTTCCCTCACGATCAACATGAAGAGCTGGGATTATCACCACATCAATGTCTCCCCTAAAACTTCCGCCCTTTGGTGACCTAACTTTCCCATCAATCTCTAGATCTTCATCCCTGCCAGACCAGATAATCCAATCCAAGCCATTATCTGCAAGGCGCCTTGGCAATAAGAGAGTTTTCCCGCTTTGAATCAGTGATCTATTGAGAGCTGATGTATCTGGCTCACTTCCATATGAATGATAACTGGCAACAACCTGGGCACTCTTAACTTCTCTACTATCTAATAGATGCTGCCAAGAAGACTCTGAAATGAGAAACTCTCTCTCACTTCGAAAGCGCTGCCGCAATTGTGACTTAATTGATGACGCACTCTGGGTTGAATCCACGGGATTAGCGTAGATTCAAAGTATGGTTATCGCGTGAGCGAAACGATCAAGGTGGCGAAACTTGCGAGCGAACTTCTTGCCCTAGCAACGCCACTTGCTGCCTTTGATATGCCCTTGCTTGATGCCCATGGCGCAACCTTGGCCCTGAATGTGATGTCAAGAGAGCAGGTCGCACTTAGATCTGGCTCACGAATCCGTGCGACTCAAATAGGTCTTGCCGCATCTCTTGGTCTAGATCGCCTCCCAACTAGACCACAACCAAGAGTCGTTATTGTTTCAGCAGGAGATGATTTAGTTGAACCGGGTTCGCAGCTTAGAGATGGAAAAGATGAGTTTGAGACTAATTCCTGGCTATTGACCACCGCTGCAAAAGAGGCTGGGGCGGTGGGCTATCGGGTTCATACCATCCCAGAAAACACCTCCCAACTAAAGGATGTAATCGAAGATCAGTTAGTCAGAGCAGATCTATTGGTTATCTGTGGCGAGCGACATGATGAATCATTTTCACTTATTTATTCTGTATTGAGCGAGCTAGGAAAAGTTCGTGAGGTGCTTCCATTGATTGAAGGAAGCGGCAAACATGCATATGGAGTTGTAGGCCCTGATCAGACCCCAGTGGTTGCACTTCCCGGGGATCCGATATTTGCATATATCTCAGCAGAACTCTTCATCCGTCCCATGATTCGTAACATGATGGGCCTATATGACATTCATCGACCAGTAATTAAAGCAACCCTAACCAGTGATGTATCGAGCGAAGTTGGCAAGCACTCCTTTATCCGCGGCATTCTCTCTAACGATAAACCTGTGCGAAGGCTCATCACTCCGATCGAAAATCAAGGAGATTTGATTGGACTATCTGATGCCACAGGCCTAGTAGTGATTTCAGAGAGTGAAAGTGGCGCTAGTACTGGCGATGAGGTTGATGTACTAGTTCTTGAGCGACGATTTAATTGATCTTATGGCAAGTAGTTATGGACAAAATTGGCCCACAATTCTCAAGGATGAGCAGATAACCCTAAGACCACTTAGGTTGCGCGATAGAAGAGCTTGGCTATCTATTAGGAAAAGTAATAGAACCTGGCTCTCGCAATGGGAGGCAACCTCGCCCATTGAGCAGGAGAATCAAAGCCTTCCTAGTTACTTTGGAATGGTCAATCACCACAAAGTCGAGGGGCGAGCTGGAAGATCATTAACTCTTGCAATCTGGTTTGAAAAGGATCTAATTGGCCAAATCACCCTGGGCGGAATCTCCTATGGCGCATATCGCGGGGGCCACATTGGCTATTGGATTGATGAGCGATATGCCAACAAAGGGATAACCACTCGGGCTGTTAGGCGATTGACTACTTATGGCTTTGAGGAACTTGGTTTACATCGCATCGAAATTAATCTAAGACCTGAGAATGCTGCATCCAAGAGAGTTGCCGAGAAGGCAGGCTATACCTTTGAAGGGCTTAGGCCTCGCTACCTTCATATTGATGGCTCATGGCGCGACCACCTTTGCTATGTGAAAGAAAATCCCCGAATTTAGAATCATAGAGACTCTAGAAAACCTTAATTTATCATCAAGTAAATCCCAGAAAAATCCATCCCTTGCCTTTAAGGTTATCTTTCATGGGATCAGGGCTCATCTACTTAATCATCATCGGCATGTGGATTGCCTACTTCCTCCCCCGTTGGATATCAAACTATGAAGAGATAAGCGGGAAAACAGTCAAACGTTTTGATGAGGCGATGAAAGCTGTTGGCATAACTTCTGGTCATACTGCTCTGGCTCTTGAATCTGTTAATAGGAAACGCGAGGAGCAATTAGCAACTCGCCGAATCCAATTCTTTTCAATCATTGGATTAGCAATTGTTATTTCACTATTTACTTTGGTTGGACTCTTATCTCCCATAATTTTGTTATTGCCTGGGTCAGTTTTTGCTATGTATGTAGTCAATGCTCGCTATCGAATAGGTTTAGTGCAGGAAGAAGTCAAGAGAATCAATGCAGCAAGCAGGGTTACACATAGATCCTCTTCAGCAAGTTATGCAGAAATCATTGGAAGATCGAAACGCGCAGCCTCCTTTGCAAGTATCACTCAGGGCTCTGGATTAAGCGAAGAGCAATGGCTTCCTCTATCAGATCGAGTTTCTCATTCTCAAGAAGCAGGAAGTATTACCTTGCTACCAAAGGGCAGCGCTGCCAGCGATGATAAGAGTTGGGATCCAGTGGCAGTCCCTGCTCCTAATTATGCTAGTTCATCTAAAGCTGTCCCTCGCCGCGTAATTGACTTAACAATTCCAGGGGCTTGGAGTGAAGCGCAAGAAAAGATCATGCGCGAAGCTCTAGCACCTAGCGCAGATAAGATTTTTGATCAAGAAATCGCAGATCAGTATGGAGAGCAACTTCGTAGCAATAGAGCTGCTGGTCAGTAATCAAATCCAGCTAGGAAACCACATCCGTGCATACCAATCTTGGTATGGCAAGACTGACCCAACATAGAGCGGAAAAAAGTAGGCAAAGGTCAGGCCATTTAGGCCAACACCTAACAGGACATACTTACTTCTTACCCCTCTTTCTTCCTGATTTTCTAAGGCTTTTGACATGATGTAAATCAGAGCCAGAATTAAGTACGGCTCAAAGGCGATGGAATAGAAATAGAAGGTAGTTCTCTCTGGAAAAGCGATCCAGGGAAGGAAATTGGCGAATAGGAAGAGCAGAATCAGACCAGCGCTTAATTCTCGGCGATAGACGAAATAACCTAAAGTAGCAAAGATTGCAAATAGCCCCAGCCACCATAGCGTAGGAGTCCCTAGGGCAAGCACTTCCTGAGAGCATTTCTGCTCACCACATCCTTTTGGTGTTGCATAGAAGAAGGATGTAGGCCTACCAAGAATCAACCAATTCCAGGGACTTGCTTCATAAGAGTGATCAGTTTCTAGGTTGGTATGAAAATCAAGCATCTCCCGATGATAATTGAATAGCGAGAGAAGAGAATTAGTTCCAGAATCTCTCTTCCATCCGATATCACTTAGGAACCAACCACTCCAAGTCACCAGGTATGTTAGGGCAGGAAGCAAAGTGAATTGCAATGCGGTCTTAATAGGAGTTCTCTTGTAGATAAGCAAGAAGATGACAAGTGCAACCAAGATATATAGCGCGCTCCATTTCGTCGCAAGTGCTAAGCCAATAGTTATGCCAGCCTGCCAATACCTTTCCCTGATCACGAAGTAAAAGGTGAGTAGAATAAAGAAAGATAGAAAGATATCTAGAAGCGCGGTTCTTGACATCACAAGATGTAATCCGTCAAATGAGATCAGGGTTGTGGCGATTAGACTCAAGAAAGTTGATTTGAAGAGGGCCTGGGTAATGAAATAGAGAAGAATTATTGAGGCAAGACCAAAAAGTGCTGCACTAAATCGCCATCCAAGCGGGATATCACCAAAGATCTTAATACCTAGCCCTATCAGCCATTTGCCTAAAGGAGGGTGAACTACGAATTCTGCCTCACCTGATTCACTCTCAACCCCATAGGCAAGAAAGTCTCTGGCGCCATTTACGTAATAGACCTCATCGAATATCAACTCATTTGGCCTGCCCAAATTGGCAAAACGGGTGATGGCCGCAAAGAGCAAGATAACTGACAGGGTTATCTGATTGCGATACTTGAAAATCGGCCCAACCACTAAGGCGCTCATGATGGACAAGGATACTGAGGGCCATAATGTGGCAGTGGGCGAGTTGATTCTGGCTGGAGTGCCTCTTGGAAACATTGGTGATGCCTCAGAGAGATTGAAGACAGCTATTTCTAGCGCTGATGTTGTTCTTGCCGAAGATTCACGCAGATTTGCTCGCCTATGCAAAGACCTTGGAATTGAATGTAGGGCAGAAGTCCTCTCATTCTTTGAAGGAAATGAAACCTCTCGACTTGATGAAATCGCAACTCACTTAGCATCAGGCCTCCAAGTCTTGCTAGTAAGCGATGCTGGAATGCCGTCAGTTAGCGATCCGGGATATCGCGCAGTGAGAATGGCAATTGATAAAGGATTTAGAGTTTCAGTAATACCAGGTCCCAGCGCCCCTCTTGCAGCCCTAGCTATCTCAGGTCTACCCAGTGATTCATTCGCCTTTGATGGGTTTGTGCCAAGAGGTTCAGGGGCTCGAGATCAATTCTTCGAAGATCGCGCAACGGAAACTCGAACCTTAATTGTTTTTGAAGCGCCTCATCGAATTAGCGAATCACTTGAATCAATGATCAAAAGCTTTGGTGAAAATAGACAAGCAGTTATCTGTCGCGAACTAACGAAGAACTATGAAGAGGTAGTGCGTGGTGATTTGTCAGAGTTATTGACCTGGTCGGAAAGTAAGGAGATGCTTGGTGAATTTACTATCGTTATTGCTCCATATGATCCAAGTGAGCAAGCAATTAATTATCAGGATGTAGTTGATGCCGTTTCGCGCTATGAGTCAGCGGGGATCACTCGTAAAGAGGCTATCGCCTCAGCTGCCAAAGAACTACGTATACGCAAGCGAAAAGTCTTCGACATCATGGTGGAGCAGAAGTAGATAGAATTAGAGCCATGTCAGATACCACTAAGTCTTTCTATCTGACTACGCCTATTTATTATGTTAATGATGTCCCCCATATTGGTCATGCCTACACAACTGTGGCTGGAGATTTATTGACCCGTTGGCACCGGCAAAGAGGTGAATCAGTCTGGTTTCTAACTGGCACCGATGAACATGGCCAGAAAGTCATGCGCACGGCCGAGGACAATAACACCGCGCCACAACCATGGTGTGATCGTTTGGTTGAGCAGGCATGGAAGCCAGTTTGGAAGCATTTAGAGATAGCAAACGATGACTTTATTCGCACTACCGAGCCTCGGCACACCAAGAGAGTCCAAGCATTTCTCCAAGGGTTGATGGAGCAGGGCTATATCTATGAAGGAAAATACGAAGGCCCATATTGCGTGGGTTGTGAAGAGTTTAAATTACCCGGTGATCTAATTGAAGGAAATTGCAATATTCACTCAAAGCCGGTTGAGATGCTTAGCGAAACGAACTGGTTTTTTAAGCTATCAGAGTTTGCAGCACCGCTACTAGAGCACTATGAGAAAAGTCCTGATAGCTGCCAGCCAGAGAGCGCCAGGAAGGAAGTGATTTCATTCCTTGAAGGTGGAGTTTCGGATCTATCGGTATCTCGTTCGACATTTGATTGGGGCATCCGCGTGCCTTGGGATGATAAACAAGTTGTTTATGTCTGGTTTGATGCGCTTTTGAATTATGCAACTGCTGTCGGTCTAACCGATGATCCATCAAGTGATGGTGGTAAGTTCTTTAGAGAGACGTGGCCAGCGGATGTGCATCTAGTTGGAAAAGACATTCTCCGCTTTCATGCTGTTATCTGGCCTGCGATGTTGATGGCTGCAAAACTCCCACTTCCAAAGAAAGTATTTGCTCATGGCTGGTTACTTGTTGGGGGTGAGAAGATGAGCAAGAGCAAATTAACAGGTATCGCTCCCTCTGATATCACAAATCACTTTGGCGTTGATGCTTTCCGTTATTACTTCTTGAGGGCCATACCTTTTGGTAGTGATGGCTCATTCTCTTGGGAAGATATGGCAGCCCGCTATACCAGCGAGCTCGCTAATGATTTTGGGAATCTGGCCTCACGCCTTGCAGCAATGGTTGAAAAATACTGCGATGGGATGGTGCCAGAACCAGCAAAAGATGAAGAGCTAGCTCGTGCGCTATCAAAGACAGTTGAGAGCGCAGATAAATCAATAGTGGCTCTTGATTTTCAAGGAGGAATAAATGCCATTATGGATTTCTGCAAGGCCGTTAATGGCTATGTCACATTACAACGGCCTTGGGTAATAGCAAAGGATGCAAGCAAGAAGGGTGAGCTTGATGCAATTCTATATAACACTGCCGAGTCCTTGAGAGCACTTGCAGTTCTACTTCATCCTGTAATGCCCATATCAACCGCCAAGTTGTGGTCATATCTTGGCGCTGAGAGCAGTCTTGGGTCCATCGCTTCGCAGAAGATCGCAGAGGTTGCAAAGTGGGGACAGCTAAAGAGTGGAAGCAAAATAGTTAAAGGTGAAATCCTCTTTCCTCGCCTGCCAGATTTAGAGAGTTAAATAGCTTAGAAAATGGCTGATCGAAACAAACGCGAAAGTGATCGCAAGCAAGCCCCACTTCCAGAGCCCCTTCCAACCCCTTGCGTTGATTCTCACGCTCATCTTGAAATTGTTACTGGAGCAGCAGCCGATCATGCAGATGTGAAGAAGGTTCTCGATGATGCCAGAAGCGTTGGTATTGATCGAGTTGTTCAAGTGGGTATCGCTGTTAGAGAGTCGAAATGGTCAATTGAGTGCGCCAATAAATGGAATACCCAAGTGTTAGCAACGGTGGCCCTTCATCCCAATGAAGCTCCTCTCATTAGAGACCTTGAAGCAGATCTAGAGGAGATCAATAGATTAGCGGGTGAGAATAGAGTCTGTGCCATTGGTGAAACTGGGATGGATTTCTTTCGAACCGAGGAGAGCCTTAGGGACAAACAGAGGTATTCATTTAGAAAGCATATTGAAATTGCAAAAGCACATAAGAAAGCTCTAGTGATACATGATCGCGACTCTCATCGAGCAGTGTTAGATCTTCTAGATGAAGTTGGAGCACCCAGTCATACAGTCTTTCATTCCTTCTCAGGAGATGCTGAGATGGCCAAAGAATGCGTTGCCAAGGGCTATTTTGTCTCTTTCTCGGGAGCTTTGACTTTTAAGAATGCTCCACTGCTACATGAGGCGCTAATGCACGTACCGCTGGCGAACTTACTCGTTGAAACAGATGCTCCTTTTCTCACTCCCGTTCCAAATCGTGGGGCGCATAACACTCCAGCCCAAATCCCACATACCTTGCGTTTCATGTCAGACAGACGTGGAGAGGATCTGGCGACTCTAACTCGCGCCATTAGCAATAATGCTGAGTACATCTTTGGATCTTTCACCCGATGAGCATCACTCTTATCGGCGTAGGTGAGATAAGACAGATTGCAGAGTCCCTCCAGCTTCGTCCCACAAAGTCTTTAGGGCAGAATTTTGTAATTGATAGCAATACCTGCCAGAAAATTGTCCGCATGGCTGGAATTAGTGGAAGTGATCATGTAGTTGAAATTGGTCCAGGCCTTGGCTCGCTAACCCTGGCACTTCTTCAAGTAAGCGATAAAGTAACGGCAATCGAGATTGATAAGCGTTTGGCAGATCAACTAGAGATAACGGCAAGGGCTCATGGAGCAAGTTCTGAAGATCTAAAAGTAATCAATGCCGATGCCCTGCAAGTAGATGAAGTCGCTGGCAAACCCAACAAGTTGGTCGCAAACCTTCCTTACAACATCTCAGTGCCAGTTCTATTGGCCTTCCTGCAGAAATTTGAATCCATCACTTCAGGAATTGTTATGGTCCAAAGTGAGGTAGCAGAGCGATTAGCAGCAAAACCTGGGAGCAGAATCTATGGGGTTCCAAGCGCTAAAGCTGCTTGGTGGGCAGATCTGCGATTGGGAGATTCAGTCTCACGCTCAGTATTTTGGCCAGTTCCCAAAGTTGATTCCTCCCTAGTGAAGTTCACCAGACATAGACCCCTGGGTGATGAAGCTTTAAGGAAAATGACCTTCGATCTAGTCGATCGCGCCTTTGGGCAGAGACGAAAGATGCTTCGCTCAATCTATGCAGAGCTAGCGGGGGGATCTGCCCAGGCTGAGCAGCTCTTAACTTCTGCAGGAATTGAGCCAACTATTCGAGGTGAGGCCCTATCTATCGATGATTTTCTGGCGATAGCTCGCCAATTAGATAGGTGTTAATCCCTTACAAGTAATACCCTCGCCATATGCCCGCATCTGTTCTGGTTCGAGTACCAGGAAAAATCAATCTTCAACTCTCAGTCGGGCCTTTGCGGAAGGATGGATTTCATCGGCTAGCAACAGTGTTTCAAGCAGTCTCGATCTTCGATGATGTCAAACTTGAGCTCAATAGTGATTCTTTAATCCACGTCCAATCGAGTGCTAAGGCCAATAACCATCTACCGCTCGACAAAGAGAACTTAGCTGCCCAGGCCGTTGAACTCATGTGCAAGAGATTCAGTATCACAGATGGAATAACCATTACTTTGACTAAAGAAATTCCAGTTGCAGCTGGTATGGCTGGGGGAAGCGCTAATGCAGGAGCAGCAATAGTTGGAATGGATAGCCTTTTCAATCTTGGATTAAGTCGAAGTGAGATGGAAAAGATTGGTGCAGAACTTGGAGCAGATGTTCCATTTACGATTTCTGGCGGAACTGCGATTGGAACAGGCAAAGGTGATCAACTAGCACCAGTGCTTTCTAGGGGAACATATAGCTGGGTTCTAGCACTTTCAAGCTCTGGACTTTCAACCCCTGCGGTCTATAGTGAATGTGATCGCCTTCGCGAAGGTTTGCAAGTTGCTCCACCGCAAATAAGTGATGCGCTACTTCAAGCCTTAAGTTCAGGTGATAGCCATAAGCTTGGTAAAGCGTTAAGCAATGATTTGCAAGCAGCTGCATGCTCACTAAAACCAGCGCTTCGCCTAATTCTTGAAGTTGGCTTGGATTATGGAGCACTCGGTGGAATTGTCTCTGGCTCAGGACCCACAGTCGCATTCTTGGCAGAGCATGAAGATCATGCGCTGGATCTTGTCGTTGCTCTGACCTCAAGCGGGGTTGTCGGCAATGTAGTTAGAGCATCTGGGCCAGTACCCGGAGCTAAGGTGATTGAGAGCCTTTAGGAATCAGGTGTTATGAAGCATTGAGTCTGAGGCAATAGAATTTAGGTTCCTCCATTGTGTAGTGGCTAGCACATGGGCCTTTGAAGCCCAGGGTCCAGGATCGATACCTGGTGGAGGAGCCAGATTTAAGCAGGAAAGAGAAGGGCTACAAATTAAATAGAATAAGGCCAGGAGCGCAGAGAGGGGGGGAGTTGAGCCAGCTGGATCTCGCAATACTGCTCGCTGCTGGCGAGGGCAAAAGGATGAAATCCTATCGCGCCAAAGTTCTCCATGAAATTGCAGGGCGATCCCTCATCGCACATGTCATCAAAGCCATTGAGCCTTTAGCCTCCAAAGAGTTAAGAATTGTGGTTGGCGCAAATAAAGGTGAAGTAATCCAACACCTAAAACAGATTTCACCAAGGGCTAAAACCATTCACCAAGAAGTTCGTGGCGGAACAGGTCATGCGGTAAAGATCGCGCTTTCTGATTACAAATCATCGGGAACGGTCTTAATCTGCTCAGGAGATACACCTTTACTAACTAGTGCCACACTTAGCGAATTGCTAGAACACCATGACTCAACTAGAGCTAGCGCCACAGTGTTAACTGCTCAGATGCCAGATCCTTCGGGATACGGACGCATCATCCGATCCTCTGATGGGATGCTTGAAAAGATTGTTGAAGAAGCAGATGCCAGCCAGAGTGAGAAAGAGATAGTTGAGATCAACTCAGGGGTCTATGTATTTGCACTTGCTCACCTAAAAAGCGCTCTTCTAGAGCTAAGAAGCAAGAATGCTCAAGGCGAAGAGTATCTAACTGATGTCATTGGAATTCTAAAGAAGTCAGGACAATCAGTAGCGGCATTTAGCGCTGATGATTACACCCAAATCTGGGGGATTAATGATCGCGCGCAATTATCAACCTGCGCATTCCTAATGAATTCACGAATCTGTGATGCACTCATGCGAAGTGGGGTTTCAATCACTGATCCCATGTCGACCTGGATTGACATCACAGCCGAAATTGGAGTAGATGTGCGGATAGAGCCAGGAAGTACTATCAAGGGAAAGACGAGAATTGCAGATTCTGCAGTAATTGGGCCTCGTAGCACTTTGATTGATTGCCAAGTAGCTCAAGGAGCAAGGGTTGTTGAATCACATTGTGAATCAAGCGCAATTGGCCAAGGAGCTCAAGTTGGTCCTTATTCGCACCTTAGAAGCGGCAGCATTCTTGGAGGGAATGTGAAGGTAGGATCATTTGTGGAAATGAAGAATTCCACGCTGGGTGCCAACTCTAAAGTCCCGCACCTTTCATATATTGGTGATGCCAAGATTGGTAGCGATACCAATATTGGAGCTGCCACAGTAATCGTCAATTATGATGGCGTGGAGAAACATCAAACTACTATTGGCGATCATGTCAGAATCGGCAGTGATTCCATGCTGGTAGCTCCAGTAAGTATCGGCGATGGCGCCTACACGGCAGCGGGATCTGTAATTACTGAAGATGTTCCATCCGGAGCGTTGGGGATAGCAAGAGCTAGACAATCTAATATCCTCGGCTGGGTCTTAAAGAGAAGAAAAGGTAGCAAGTCGGCGGAAGCGGCAGCCAAGAAAGAAGGGTCGAAATGAGTAACGAACTCCGTCTCAGCTCCGAAAAACGCCTCCGTCTCTTTACCGGACGCGGATACCCTGAGTTGGCCGAAGAGGTGGCATCAGAACTTGGCATTCCAATCACCCCCACATCTGCATTTGACTTTGCCAATGGTGAAATATTTATTAGGTTTGAAGAGAGCGTTCGCGGCTGTGATGCCTTCGTAATTCAAAGCCATACCACTCCAGTTAATAAGCAGATCATGGAGCAACTAATCATGGTTGATGCCCTGAAGAGAGCATCAGCTAAACGAATAACAGTTATTGCACCTTTCTATGGATATGCCCGTCAAGATAAAAAACATAGAGGAAGAGAACCAATATCTGCTCGTCTCATGGCTGATCTGTTTAAAACCGCGGGCGCTGATCGCTTGATGACAGTGGATCTGCATAGCTCGCAGATTCAAGGATTCTTTGATGGACCAGTTGATCATCTATTCGCGCTACCGCTTCTTGCAAATTACGTTGGTTCAAAAGTCGATCGCTCAAGACTGACTATCGTCTCTCCAGATTCCGGGCGAGTGCGAGTAGCTGAACGGTGGAGCGATCTCTTAGGCGGAGCTCAGATTGCCTTCATTCATAAGACTCGTGATTCCAGAATTCCAAATGAAGCGATAACCGGACGAGTAGTGGGGGATGTTGCAGGTCAGACCTGCGTAGTCATCGATGACATGATCGATACTGCTGGAACTATCATTAAGGCAATTGATGCTCTCTATGATGCTGGAGCCAGAGAGGTAATTGTTTCTGCCACCCATCCAGTCTTCTCAGGCTCTGCAGCAGAGAGTCTTTCTAATTCCAGAGTCAAAGAAGTGGTAGTTGCAAATACCCTTCCAATTCCAGAGGAGTCCAAGTTTCCAACCCTCACGGTTCTTTCAATTGCCCCCCTTTTGGGTCGAGCTATTCGTGAAGTGTTTGAAGATGGCTCTGTCACCAGCCTCTTTGATGGCCACTCTTAAGAGGCCAAGGCTGCGCTGGCTCTCAGTTCTTTTCTGCGCACTCTTACTTCTTCCTCTTGCTCCTGCTCAATCAAATGAGCCCTATCGCATAACAGTAATGTCAAGAAATATCTATCTTGGCGCAGATGTCGGGGTTGCCCTTGATCTGATTCCTGATTTTCCTGCCGCCGCTCAATTCATGTGGGATCAGATGAAACAGACGAGTTTCAAAGCTAGAGCGCCAAAATTAGCAAAGGAAGTGCTGCAAGATCGCCCCGAGATAATAGGCATTCAAGAGGCCACTTCATGGCGTTGCAAGAAAGATTTATTTGGGCAAGAGGTTGAAATCTTTAACTTCCTTGAGAATTTCCTTGCTGCGACAAAGATCGCTGGCCTCTCCTATTCAATTGCCTCAGCCAATGGAGTCAAAGCCTTTAATCCAGGCTATTCCATATCTGCCATTCCCTATCTAACAAAAGTAGTCGATCCCGAAGTTTTCAATCCAATTTTTGGCCAAGATAGCGCGGCCTGTGGTTTTGTAATTGGTGATGCACTCTTGGTGCGCGATGATGTTAAATCTCAGATTATCCAAGTGGGAAATAGCGAGTATGACGCAACTTACTCAATAGTTCCGCTTCTTATGAAAATATATCGTGGATATAGCTGGGCCGACTTTAGAGTTCAAGACTCAGTAGTTCGGGTAATAACCACTCACCTTGAATCAATCTGGGATGAGAATAAGATTCCAAATTCCGCCATTCAAGCCCAGCAACTAGTTTCTGACCTAAAAGATGCCAAGATGCCAGTAATTATTCTCGGCGATTTCAATGCAGATTATCGTGACCCAAGAAGTCTTAATGACCCAAATCCTGGCGAGCAACCAGTGCTTAGTGATACCTGTCCAACTTCTGGTGGAGCTAAATGCAACGCTTATTCCACCATGATTGAGGCGGGATTTGAAAATGCCTCACCTGATGCCAAGAACCCTCGGAATTTCACCTGGGGAGCATCGGCACTGCTAGATGGGCCAGATAAGAAGCGCGCCAAGATCGCTAAGCAACTTGGCAATCAATATGGCTTTACCGATCGCTTGGATTACATCTTTACCAAGAATGTTTACGCCACGGTGAGTTCGAAAATAATCGGTAATGTCTGGCCAGATGGCTCTGGAGTTTGGAATTGCGGTAGCAAGATTTGTTTTCCTTCAGATCACGCTGGAGTTGTTGCCACAATTGAATTACCAAGAATGGCAGCAGCTATCGATCCAGACCTTGATAGCCATGCTAAGTCTGCATTCGCCGCTTGGTATTTGGCAGCAGCAGTCTTTATGCTCTTTCTCATCTGGCGTATCGCTCGACGTTTAAGGCGGTAGTTGAGCCCAGTTTTGCGCTTCAACTTGCCTTTGGGTAGCCTTCGCTCCACTTAAGGCGAGGGGTCCACCCCGTTATCGACGAAAGGCAAGTAAGTGGCTGAAGTTTCAATTAAAGGCGCGCTCCGCAGTGAATTCGGAAAGGGCGCATCGAGAAGAATCCGTCGCGATGGCAGCGTTCCAGCAGTTATCTATGGACATGGCGAGAAGCCAATACACATCTCACTACCAGCTCGCGAAGTTGGAGTGGCAATAAAGACTCCTAACGTTCTTCTCAATGTTGATTTAGGTGAGAAGCAAGAGTTAGTGCTCCCCAAATCAATCGTTCGCAATCCCATTAAAGGGACTTTGGAACATATAGACCTAATTATCGTTCGCCGTGGCGAACGTGTTGTGGTTCATGTGCCAGTCCATGCCCATGGTAAATACGATCCAGAAGGTATTTTGGAGCATGTTCACAACACCATTGAAGTTGAGGTAGATGTAACATCAATTCCAGCATCACTTGACCTTGATATCGAAGGCTTGATGGCTGGAGATTCAAAGAGTGCATCAGAAGTGACTCTTCCTGAAGGCGTGATCCTTAAGAGCGATCCAAAGATGACTGTTATCCATCTATCGATTCGCGCAGCAATTGAAGAGGTTGTGCCTGTTGAAGTTATCCCTGCTGAAGGTGAAGCTGCAGCTACTGCCCCTGCAGAGGGCGTTGCTGCTGAGGAGAGCAAAGAATAATAAAGGGCTAACCTTGCTCCATGTTTGGTACTTCAAGCAAGAGGAAAGCCGGATCATCTACTCCTAACCGATGGCTACTAATCGGCCTGGGCAATCCTGGCAAAGAATACGAAAAGACGCGCCACAACATCGGCGCAGCTCTTGTATCAGAGTATGCCAAGAAAGCTGGAGTTAGATTCTCATCTCATAAGGCTCGAGCAGATGTGGCTGAAACTAGCATCGGGGTTGGCGCTCAACGAGTGTCACTAATTGCAGCAACACTTCGTTGCTATATGAATGTATCCGGTGGGCCAACAAGTGCACTAGCTAACTTCTATAAGATAGATGGCGATCACATAATAATTGCTCATGATGAGCTGGATATCCCTTTTCAGGCAATCAGAATTAAATATGGCGGTGGGGATAACGGCCATAATGGCCTAAAGAGCGTAACCTCTGGACTTTCTAGCCCTGATTACTATCGCATCAGACTTGGAATTGGCCGCCCGGTAGGTGAGCAAGATCCAGCAGACTTTGTCTTAAGGACATTCTCAGCAGCTGAGCGAAAAGACATTGATCTTTTCCTGCGAAGAGGAATTGATGCTGTTGAACTTCTGATTACTCAAGGACTTGAAAAGGCTCAGAACTCCTTCAATAAGTGATCAACCAGTGTTTCTAAGTCCTGCTGCCACGCCATTTATCGTCAATAGTAGAGCTCTGGTATTTAGTGGATCAGTGTCTCCTTCACGGACTTTCTTCAAAAGAGATATTTGGAGTAGATGAAGAGGGGCAAGATAAGCGTCACGAATTTGAAGGGTCTGTGCCAAGATTTCCTGGTCAGCCAAAATAACTTTTTTGCCAGTTAGCCGTAGTATCTCATTGACCGTTAATTCATATTCGCCTTTGATGTCCTCTAAGAAGTGATGTAGCGAGGGATCAACCAGGGCTTCTACATACTTAGTCGCCATTGCTAAATCGGTCTTAGCAATAGTCATCTCAACATTGCTGATAAATGTTCTGAAGAAATGCCAATCTTTAAGCATGGTCGCCATGAACTGGCCATGGCCAGCTAACCGGGCAGCCCTCAAGCCACTTCCCACCCCATACCAACCAGGAACAATCTGTCGTGATTGCGTCCAACCGAATACCCAAGGAATTGCTCGAAGTGAGGATAAATCAGCACTAATATCAGGCCTTCTAGAGGGGCGAGAGCCTAGAAAGAGATTTCCCAATTGCTCTACTGGGGTCGATTGATAAAAGTAATTGGCTAAGTCAGGATTTTCTACGAGTAAGCGATATCGATCAAATGCAGCAGAGCTAACTGACTCCATGGCAGCATCCCACCTGGCAAGATCTTCAGGAGATTGACGGGAAGAGCGATTGAGTATTGTGGCTTCCAGAGCTGCAGCCAGTATTAACTCAATGTTTTCTCTAGCAAGAGAGGGAAGGGCGTATTTATCTGAGATAACTTCACCTTGTTCAGTCATCTTTATCTGGCCATCTAGGGTTCCCCAAGGTAGAGCGATAATGGCGTCATAAGTCGGTCCGCCACCACGGCCCACAGATCCACCACGACCATGAAACAGTCTTAACTTCACGCCGTGTTTTCCAGCAACATCTCTAAGTTTTCTCTGAGCTCGGTGAATCTCCCACTGGCTTGTGGCAATTCCGGCATCTTTGTTTGAATCTGAGTAGCCAAGCATCACCTCTTGAATATCTCCACGCAATTTCACATATTGGCGATAAGTGGGGTTGCTTAAGAGACTTTCTAGAATATCCCCCGCAGATCTAAGTTCGGCAACTGTTTCAAGCAAGGGCGCAATATCTATATCAGCCCTCTTACTTTTCATATCTACGAGGTCAGCCTCCTTAGCTAGATAAAGAGCTGCTAATACATCCGCATGCCCTTTTGTCATTGAGACGATGTAGGTTTCAATTACTGATGCATCAAAGCTTGCCTGCAGATCCTTTATTGCAGTAAAAGTTCTAAGCGTCTTCGCATCTACTTCGCTAAGTTTTGAAGCATCACGTTTACCCGCGGTAAGCTCTTTGGTAAGAAACTCCGCCTTTGCCTCAGGGGAGAGTTCAACATAATTAACATCGTTAAATAGCGCTTGAATTACTTTGGCATGGGCCTGGGAGTGTTCTCTGACATCCATGGTGGCGTGAGTCAGGCCAAATGCTGAGACGGTGCGAATGGTGCGCTCTAGTAAACCCTTGGCGATTAACTCTGCACGATTTTGCATTAGTGAGCTATACATCAACATCAAATCATCAACGAGCTCTTTGGTATTTGCATAATCACGCCCCACTTGATGCTCAGAGCCATTTTGATGCCTATTCCTAGTTAGCAATAAGCGATGGCCAATAGCAGTGGCCTTGAGTCGATAAGGCTCTTCAACATTTATTCTTCTAAAACGCGGTTCAATCTCTGGGATGTTTTCTAGATCTTTTGCCACTGAATCAAGAAGTTCTTTTGATATTCCAGCAATCTTGGTCGAGACGGATAGCGCCTGACGAAGTTCATCCACAGCCTCATTAAGGACTCTTATAGCATGGCCCGTTTGAAGCACAATTGCATCTTTGGTGACCTCTGGGGTTATGTTGGGATTGCCATCTCTATCCCCACCAATCCAAGAGCCGAATTTCAATACGGCATCTCTTGGCGAGACTCTGATACCAAGCCTTGATACCTCACGAGAGAAGTCGTCAAGTACTTCAGGTATTGTCAATCGAAAGAGATCATCTAGGTAGTAAAGAGCATTAATTGCTTCATCAAGCGGTTCGGGTCTACCAAGTCTTAACTCATCGGTCTGCCAGAGAAGATCCACTGACTCAGCAAGACGGCGATCACGAGATGGGATATCGCTCATCTCCAATAATTTGGAAATTGTGGATAGTTTTGCCAGCACTGAGCGACGAGCAGCCTCTGTGGGATGAGCGGTAAATACTGGGCGAACTTGAAAATTCTTTAACCACCTCTCGATATCTTCACTAGTAAACCCATCAGATGATTTGCTGGCAGCCAAGATGTTATCGACTGCTCTACTTAACCAAGAGCCACCTTTGACTCGCTCTCGGGCCAGAATTCTTGAACGGTGAACTTGTTCAGCGACATTTGCCAAATTGAAATAGACGTTAAATGCCCTTACTAATTTTACTGATTGATCTGCAGAGATTGATTGAAGAAGGTTCTCGCCCCCACCTTCACGAACCGACTTTCTAACGAACTCCACCAAATCAAGAAGCTCTTGCCCATCCTGGCGAGCGAGAGATTGGCCTAAGAGATCGCCTAAGCGGCGGACATCACTTCTAAGTGAGAGATTTTCTTCAACAGAAGTGGGCACGGACACGGGCTAATGATGGCACGATAGAATTGCACCGCGTTTTGCAGATAAGCCCCTTTCATTTTGGAAGCAGCACCCCTGCCCTCTATGAAATCGGGGCTAATCGGCGTTGAGCCTAAATAACTATGAAGGTGGGGATCTAAGTGAGTGGAAAGCTAGCGGGCTTCATCTCGCTCTCTGAAACAACTCACCTTGCCTTGGAACAGAGTGAAGTCGCTCTAATTGCTGCCACGCCAGCACTTCCATTCTTGATTGCTGAGAGAAGTATGAAGGCTCCGCAATTGATAGTTGCCCACTCAAGCTCGAAGGCGTCAGATATTGCTTCACAGTTATCTGAGTTAGTGGAAAACGTAGCTGAATTTCCTGCTTGGGAGAGTTTGCCTCATGAACGACTAAGTCCCAATAGCGATACTGTGGCAAGGCGAATAGACACGCTAAAGAGTCTAGATAAGAACAGAGTAATAGTGACAACTGCAAGGGCTTTATTACAACCAATCAATGAAGAAATTATTCAAATTCCAATATTGAGTATTCAAAGCGGAACTGAGCAGAACTTTTCAAATCTAATTCAAGAATTAGTCCATCGGGCATATAACCGAGTAGATATGGTGGAGAAACGAGGAGATTTTGCAGTAAGAGGCGGACTTATCGATCTCTTTCCTCCGCTTGCACATCATCCAGTGCGTATTGAATTCTTTGGAGATGAAATTGAGGAGATTAGATACTTTGAAGTTAGCGATCAGCGCACCTTTGCCTGCCTTGAGGGAGCATTAAATCTAATTCCATGTAGGGAACTAATCCTTACCCCCGAAGTATCAGAGAGAGCAAGACAGCTAGCCATTAAGTATCCAGAGATCAGTGAGATTTGTAACAAGGCCGCAGATGGCATTTACAGTCAAGGCCTGGAGTCTTTACTTTCAGTCTTGTCAAAGAAATTAGTTCCTCTGCTCGAGCTTCTTCCTAAGGGCTTTGAAATCATGAGCCTTGATCAAGAACGTATCGCTCTAAGAGTTAAAGATTTAGTTAGCACCAATGGCGAGTTTCTTGCAGCCGCTTGGTCAAGCGCAGCTCTGTCAGAAAGTAACGAAGGCAGCTTTGATGCACCTCTACGTCAGGAACTATCTGGTGGTGGGTTCTTAGAGTTAGATGAGGCAACAGAATATGCTGCAAATAATGAAATTGCCTGGCGCTATATCAACCCTTATGGAAGCCCAGAGGACCTCCATATTAGTCAGTTCAGCCCCCTTGAGCCCTTTAGAAACAACTTTGAGAAGCTAATACAGCAAGTTAAATCGTGGATCAATGAGGGATTCCTAGTCGTCATCTCCCTTGAAGGGATTGGGATTCTTGAGCGTTATCGCGACATTTTTGCCGATGACGATATTGCAGTCTCCTTAGTTGAAAAGTTAAGCACTGATCTGCAACCAGATAAGTTGTATTTGATTTCCACCTTGATTCGCCATGGCTTTGTTGACCAAGAGAAGAAAATAGTATTCATCACCGAAGCTGAAATGACGGGCGATAAAGATTGGCGCACAGCTGGTTCGCGGATGCCTTCAAAGAGAAAGGCCACCATTGATCCACTCGAGTTAAAAAGCGGCGATTATGTAGTTCACGAGCAACATGGAGTGGGCAGATATCTAGAGTTAGCTCAAAGAGATGTTGCTGGAATTTCAAGAGAGTATTTAGTAATTGAATATTCCTCATCAAAGAAAGGCCATCCTCCAGATCGAATCTATGTGCCAACCGACTCTCTTGAGCAGATAACACGTTATATCGGGGGTGAAGCTCCAGCAATTCATCGTATTGGAGGTGGAGAGTGGATAAAAGCTAAGAGTCGAGCCAAGAAGGCAGTCAAAGAGATTGCCGGTGAACTAATCCGCCTCTATGCTGTAAGAACTAGCTCGCCTGGCTTTGCATTCTCACCTGATACTACTTGGCAGAGCGAACTTGAAGATTCTTTTGCATATGTCGAAACCCCAGATCAACTAGTGACAATTGATGAAGTTAAGGAAGATATGCAAAGACCATATCCCATGGATCGCATCATTTGTGGAGATGTAGGTTATGGAAAAACTGAAATTGCGATAAGAGCCGCATTTAAGGCAGTTCAAGATGCTAAACAAGTAGCGGTGTTGGTTCCAACTACACTTCTTGCTCAGCAACATTTAGCAACCTTCACGCAGCGCTATAGCGGATTTCCCGTAACTGTTTCAGCGCTCTCCCGTTTTGCTTCAATAAAAGATATGAACGCGATTCTGGCCGGACTTGCTAGCGGAGGAGTAGATATTGTTATTGGCACCCATCGGCTACTTTCAGACGATGTGACCTTTAGGGATTTGGGTTTGATCATTGTTGATGAGGAACAAAGATTTGGAGTGGAGCATAAAGAGAAATTGAAGAAACTTAGAGCAAGCGTTGATGTTTTAGCTATGTCAGCCACTCCAATTCCTCGAACCCTAGAGATGGCCATTACTGGTATTCGCGAGATGTCCACAATCACCACTCCTCCAGAGCAGCGACATCCGGTGCTTACCTATGTGGGTGCCTATGATGAAAAGCAGGTAGCCGCAGCGATTCATCGAGAGTTATTAAGAGATGGCCAAGTCTTCTATATTCATAATCGCGTGGAATCAATCGATGATGTAGCGGCCAAGGTGAGAAGGCTGGTTCCTCAAGCACGGGTAGCAATAGCCCATGGACAGATGAGCGAAACAAATCTAGAGCAGGTGGTGCTTGGATTTTGGAATCGCGAATTTGATGTCTTGGTTTGCACCACCATAGTTGAAAATGGAATTGATGTAGCAAATGCCAACACCTTGATTGTTGAGCGCGCAGACCTATTTGGACTTTCTCAACTTCATCAACTTAGAGGAAGAGTTGGAAGATCAAAAGAGCGCGCTTATGCCTACTTCTTCTATCCCATCGATAGAACTATGAGCGAGGTAGCACTTGATCGATTAAGCACCATTGCGCAGAACACCGAGCTGGGCGCTGGAATGCGGGTGGCCCTTAAGGATTTAGAGATAAGAGGAGCTGGAAATCTCTTAGGCGGTGAACAGTCTGGCCACATCGCTGATGTCGGATTTGATTTATTCATGCGCATGGTTGGCGATGCAGTTCATGAATACAAGGCAGGATTTATGGATGACGGGCAAGTGTTATCTGAGTGCAAAGTTGAGCTACCTGTCACTGCTCATATCTCTGCTGAATATGTTCCATCAGATCGTCTACGTCTTGATCTTTATCGAAGACTTGCAGATGCCAAGGATGAAGATGAGATCACAAAGATCAGTGAAGAACTAATCGATCGCTTTGGGACGCTTCCACTAGTGGCAGAGAATCTGCTTCGCATAGCTCGCCTGCGCACCTATTTGAAGGAGAGAAAGATTCAAGACTTTGCGGTACAAGGGCGCTATGTAAAAATCGCACCACTTGTGCCTAGCGAATCGCTAGAGATGAGAATCAAGCGCCTTTATCCCGGATCTATTGTGAAATCGGTAACCAATGTAGTGTTGATTGCGCGTCCGCAAACAGCTGCCTGGGTATCAGAGGCAGAAGAAATAGGGGATACTTCCCTCATTGATTGGGCATTTGAGTTAGCCAAAACTCTCCTTGAGCGCCCCTAGGGAAAGTGAGAATCTGTGAAGAGGTTTATAGGTCCTGTTTTCGCAGTATTGGCTTTATTCCTATCTTCCTGCTCCCAGGTTAATTCGGCAGCAACTATCGGCGACCAAGAGATCACTATCTCCTCACTTCAAGGTCAAGTTGACTTAATCCTGGCAGAACGCGAAGGTGTCGATACCACTCAAATGGGCCTTGAAAGTGGCGAAACTCTTACTCGCTCACAGCTTTCCTACATGATCTCCAATTACATAATCAATGAAGTGGCTAAAGAAGAGAAGATCGAGATCTCTCAAGCAGAAATTGATGCCTATAAGATCGAGATCTACTCCAATATCGGAGGGGAAGAAAATCTGCCGAACATCTTAGTGAGCGCATCAATTCCGTCAACATCCCTCGATAATGTCCTTCGCCGCGATCTAGTCCTGCGCAAAATTACTGATAGCGCGATTGCATCAGGAGTTAGCCAAGCTGAGATAAGTGATCTAATTCAAGAGATCGTCACTGCTAAAGCCAAGGCCTTAATTGTTGAGGTTAACCCTCGATATGGCATCTGGGATGGTAAGAGATTGACGGTTGTTGCAAAAGAGCCTGCCGGTGATGCTGTTAATGATTAATTAGCAAAGCAGGTCAAGATGGCTTATGAGAACCTGGCTCGACTTGCTCAAGTGATGGACAAGCTTCGCTCTCCTGGGGGGTGTCCTTGGGATAGCGAGCAGAGCCACCAATCTTTACTTAAATACTTACTGGAAGAAGTTTATGAATTTATCGAAGCCGTTGAGACTGGAAATCGTGATGACATGCGCGAAGAACTCGGAGACATACTCCTTCAAGTATATTTTCATTCAAGAATTGCCGAGGAAGATAGAGAAAAACCCTTTAGCGTTGATGATGTGGCCAAGGGCGTAATAGAGAAGCTAATCTCACGTCATCCCCATGTTTTCTCTGATACCGAAGTGAATTCCAGCTCTGAGGTGTTAGAAAACTGGGAAGAGATAAAGCGCAAAGAAAAGTCTAGAAAGAAGGCACATGATGGAGTTCCTTCTGGCCAACCTGCCCTAAGTCTTGCAAGCAAATTGATCTACCGCGCCAGCAAGAATGAACTTTCAACTCCAGAACATCCAGCACATAACATTGAAGCAAATGAAAATGCGTTAGGAGATCAACTCCTCTCCTTAATCTCATGGGCGATGGCTAACAATCTTGATCCTGAGGCAGCTCTTCGCAAGGCTGCCCTCAAATATCGTGATGCCATGGGCCAAGAGGAATCAGACTAGAGTGCGCCCGTGAGCACAAATTCGGCCATCAGATCCATCACCTCAAGAGAGATTCTTGATTCAAGGGGCAATCCAACGGTTGAAGTAGATGTCAAATTAGAAGATGGCTCCTGGGCAAGGGCGGCAGTTCCAAGCGGAGCCTCGACTGGAGCATTTGAAGCGGCAGAGCTAAGAGATGGTGGCTCAAGATATCTAGGAAAGTCAGTATCTGGAGCAGTTGAAAACGTCAGGTCAAAGATTGCACCAAGCCTTATTGGCCATGACGGCTTAGATCAAAGAGGCCTTGATGAAAAAATGATTGCACTTGATGCCACCATCAATAAATCATCACTTGGCGCAAATGCAATCCTTGGAGTCTCACTAGCAGTTGCCAGAGCCGCGGCGGTACACAAGAAATTACCGCTATATGAATTCATCGGTGGAGATAAAGCAACTCTTCTACCTATTCCAATGATGAATATCCTAAATGGTGGAGCGCATGCTGATACAAATGTTGATATTCAGGAGTTCATGATTGCACCCATAGGCGCACCATCTTTCAAGGAAGGTTTGCGCTTTGGAGCTGAGATCTATCAGTCTTTAAAGTCAGTTCTAAAAAAGTGCGGACTTGTTACAAGCCTTGGCGACGAAGGAGGCTTTGCGCCAAATCTTGAAAGTAATCACGCCGCCCTTGATCTAATCATTGAGGCAGTGGAGAAAGCTGGCTATGAAGTGGGGAGCGATATTGGGCTTGCGATGGATGTTGCTGCCACAGAGTTTTTTGAAGATGGAAGTTACCACTTTGAAGGGTCAAGACTTAGCGCCACTGAGATGATCAACTACTATCAAGGCTTACTTGATTCTTATCCATTACTATCGATCGAAGATCCACTCTCTGAAGATGATTGGACTGGATGGGGCGAAATCACAGAAGCCATGGGAGATAAAGTGCAACTAGTTGGCGATGACCTCTTTGTTACCAACCCAACTCGCCTAGCTCAAGGAATCAGCCAAGGATGGGCTAATGCCCTTCTGGTTAAGGTGAATCAAATCGGAACCCTCACTGAAACTCTCGATACAGTTGATATGGCCCATAAAGCTGGCTATCGCTCGATGATGAGCCATCGCTCAGGTGAAACTGAAGACACCACAATTGCGGATTTGTCTGTGGCAGCTCTCTGTGGTCAGATCAAAGCAGGCGCTCCTGCTCGAAGCGAGAGAGTTGCTAAGTACAATCAGTTATTGCGAATTGAAGAGGAACTTGGCTCCAGGGCTCAATATGCCGGCCGTGAAGCATTTCCTCGCTTTACTTCGCTAACGTAGTAATTAGGACTAACTAGGAGCGTCTATGAAGCGAAGCAAGGTCTCGCTTCCTAAGACTCTTGAAGGCTTTGCTACTAAACGAGGAATCTCGACGCGATTACTTCTGCTTTTTCTAGCTCTATTTATTGTGGCAGTAACACTTGCTCCATCAACTCAGCGGTATTTTGCCCAAAGAGCACAGGTCAGCGCCCTTCGAGCAGATCTTGACTCCAATTACAAGGAACTAGAAGAGGCTAGAGCTGAGCTACAAAGGTGGCGCGATCCAGATTATGTTAAAAGTGAAGCAAGAAATCGTCTGCACTTTGTTCTACCAGGTGAGCGCCAATACATAATCCTTGGCGCAAAACCCACAATTGATTCGGATAATCAAGGAGCTACCCCAATTAATCAAGATTTTCCCCTAGGGATTCCCTGGTATTCCAGAGTAATCTTATCTATTACCTCAGTTGGAGTCGGCGCCTCTGCGCCGTAAGGTGCACTCATGGGCCAGAGTGCAAGCAATGAAGACTTATCTGCGATAGAGATTCAATTGGGAAGAGCTCCAAGAGATGTTCATAGCATCGCCTATCGCTGCCCCTGTTCTCATCCAGCAGTTGTCGAAACTAACCCACGTTTATCTGACGGAACTCCATTTCCTACCTTTTACTATGCCACCTGCCCTAACCTCACCGCTGCAATCTCAACTCTAGAAAACTCTAGCTTGATGGAGGAGATGAATGAGCGACTAGCCATTGATGCCGAATTATCCGGCCAATATCGCGCAGCCCATGACGATTACCTGGCCGCAAGGGCAGCCCTTGGCATTGATGTTCCGGAGATTGTTGACATTTCAGCAGGAGGAATGCCTGACCGAGTTAAGTGTTTACATTCCATAATTGCTCATAGCCTGGCAGCAGGAGAGGGAGTTAATCCCTTGGGAGATGAAGCGATCTCACTGCTTCCCAAATGGTGGCTTAATGGCAATTGCTTAGAGAGGCGAGAGGCGTGAGTCGAGTTGCCGCTATTGACTGTGGGACAAATTCAATCCGCCTATTGATTGCAGATATCACCGGCTCCAATCTGCGTGAGGTCTATAGAAGTATAGAGATTGTGCGCCTTGGTCAAGGAGTTGATAAGAACAAGTCTTTTCACCCTGATGCTATCGAGCGAACTCTAAGAGCCACTAAAGTATTTGCAGACGAGATCGTAAGGCGTGGGGTTGAGGCAATTAGATTCTGTGCCACAAGCGCTACCAGAGATGCTTCCAATAGAGATCGGTTCATTGATGGCGTCAAAGCGATTCTAGGTATAGCTCCCGAAGTTATTAGTGGTGAGCAAGAGGCAGAGCTTTCATTTCTCGGCGCAACTCATCAATTGAATCAAGCAGGAACTCCTTATTTGGTAGTGGATATCGGAGGGGGATCAACCGAGTTTGTCTATGGCAAGAATTCAGTAGAGGCAGCAGTGAGCGAAAATATTGGGTGTGTAAGAATGAGTGAGCGCCACTTACTTAGCTCTCCTCCAAGCAAAGCTCAGATTGATCTAGCAATAGCTGATATAGATAGGGCCGTTAAGAGCGCAGCAGAGAAAGTTCCAATCAGTGACGCCAAAACTCTAATTGCTGTCGCTGGGACTGCCACTACTGTGGCAGCTGCTGCCCTTGGCCTTGAAAGCTATGATCGGGACTTAATCCATCTCTCACGAATTAGCGCAGAGAGGTGTAACCAAGTTGCCCAGCTATTGCTCTCTCTAGAAAGGTCAGAGATAGCGCAACTTGGCTACATGCACCCAGGACGAGTCGATGTAATTGCGGCAGGATCGTTAGTTCTCTCAAGGATCATGGCGCTAAGTGGGGCGAGTGAATTTGTCGCCTCTGAGAGCGATATTCTAGATGGGATGGCTCTACTACTTGCGAAGTAAACCTAATGTTGTTGCCCAAAGTGTCAAGAGCTTAAAAGTTCTTGACCAAGAGATCATTGAGTGCAACGCCTGCCCAAGGTTAACTTCTTGGCGCCAAGAGGTGGCAATTACCAAGCGCGCCTCATACCGTGATCAGGATTATTGGGCAAAGCCTGTTACTGGTTTTGGTCCAAGAGATTCTAGGTTGCTAATTGTCGGTCTTGCTCCTGGGGCTCATGGAGCAAATAGAACTGGAAGAGTCTTTACTGGAGATGCATCAGGGGATTGGTTATATGGATCCCTTTATAGAAATGGTTTAGCGAAGATTGCCACCTCAACATCAAGTGGTGATGGCCAAGAGCTATTTGGCACACGTATTGCCTGCGCGGTGCGCTGCGCTCCTCCAGAAAATAAGCCCACCCCTGATGAGCAATTGAGCTGCAGGAGCTGGCTAGAAACCGAGATGAGATTGCTTATGCCAACTCTTCGAGCATTTCTGCCTTTGGGCCAGATCGCCTGGAAGGCGACGATTGATGCCTTACTCACGCTAGGTGAAGAGTTGCCGAGAAGACGCCCAAAGTTTGGCCACGGGGCCAGGTTCAACTTTCTTGGTCGCGACGGGAATACTAGATTGGTCATCGGCAGTTATCACCCTAGTCAGCAGAATACTTTCACGGGAAAGCTCACGCGCTCCCAACTGGATTCGGTGGTAAAAAAGGCAGGTAGATTTGCCCACGCGGAAGAGCCCCTGTAGCCCAACGGCAGAGGCAGACGACTTAAAATCGTCCAAGTGTGGGTTCGACCCCCACCGGGGGCACGCATTGAGAAAAAAGTAAATAATGGGGCACTAGGACGACTAAAGGAGAGAGATGAATAGTTCCAACCCAGTACTTAGTAAGGCATTTGGCGAGAAGGCCCGTAGAGGTTATGCCGCTATGGATAACTTCCCACAAGATAATCTAGAGCAGACTTTTAACGCACCTGCTGCTTCATCCCTTCGTACCGGTCGCATGACCATGGATGATGTTGTAGCAAGAAGTGCGATGCTATTTGGAGCCTCAGCGCTAGTTGGCGCAGCTGCTTGGTATTTCAATCTTGGCGGCGGCTTACTACTTCTTGGCTTCCTCGGCGGTCTAGTAACTGCCATGATCGGGATTCTTAGTAAGACCATCCGTCCAGGTATTTATTTGACTTATGCCGTCTGCCAAGGTTTGGTCTTAGGAATAATTAGCAAGACCTACGAACTCTTCTTTCCTGGAATTGTTCAGCAAGCAATCGTGGCAACTGCCGCAGCATTTATTGGAATGCTTACTCTTTATAAGAGTGGACGCCTTCGCGTTACTCCGAAATTCACCAGGATGCTTCTTGGAGCAGCAATCGGTTACCTAGTTCTAGCACTTGGAAGCCTGATTGGTTCATTCTTTGGCCTAGGTGGAGGGATGGGCCTCTATGGTCTTAGTGGTTTTGGACCACTTCTTGCAGTTGCTGGAGTAGCAATCGCTTCTTTCTTCTTAATTCTTGACTTTGATCAGATCGAAGAGGGAGTAAGAGCGGGAGTGCCACAAGAGGAATCATGGCGGGCAGGCTTTGGGCTATTGATAACTATGGTCTGGCTATATCTTGAAGTATTGCGCTTGATTTCGATTCTTCGCGGGAATGATTAATTAGACCTCAGTGATTGGAGGTTTCCTAGAATCCCCGAGACGGGCGCTGTTGGTCTCGGGGATTCTTAGCGCCGTGACAATTGCAAGTGAGAACACCGCAGCACTTACTCCGATTGCCATTCGGTAAGAGAAGGCATCGGAGATCAGGCCTAGTAAGACCGGTCCAACCATCATTCCGGCATCTCCGGCCATCTGCCAGAAGGCATAGACCTTCCCGCTCTTTCCTTTAATGACATCGCCAACTATTGCGCCAGCAGATGCGGCAAAACCTGCTCCAATTCCCATGACAATCATTGCTATCAAATAAACGGTCACATTATTGGAAATAAGAAGAATTCCAAGGGATGCCATAACGATAGAGAATCCTGTAAGGATTACCGGTTTTCGCCCATTCTTATCTGAATGCTTTCCAGCCCTCACCATCACCGATCCTTGGGCAATGAGTGCGACCGTGAAACTCAGACCAACTAGGGAGGGGCTTGCTCTTAGATCCTCAACAACGAAGAGCGGTAGGATGGAGGAGCGCATGCCAAAGAGAATCCAGCTTCCGAGAAATGCTAGAAACAAAGAGTAGAGATAAGGCTTAATTGCTAGAGCTTCTCTAATCGCTAGAGCGCGCTCCTCCTTTGCCTGCTCAACTCTTGCGCCCAATCTACTTTCATGGAGGAATATCAGAGAGACAGTCCCTGCAGCAATTAAGAGTCCTGAATAGATGAAAAACGGCGCTCTTGGAGATAGGGCGATCAGGGCTCCCCCAAATGCAGGACCTGCAACACCACCGGCAATAAAGCCGCCGTTATATAGCGATTGCGCCTGTCCCCTCTGACTATCTGAAACGACCCGAAGAATCAGCGCTCCGGCAGAGACTGAGAACATAGATGAGCCAAGGCCCCCTGCAGTTCTAAATATCAAGAGCTGTTCATAGCTTTGAGCAAGTCCTGAAATCAAAGTAAAGATGGAGACCATATATAGACCCACGCCCAGCACTACTCTTTCGCCAAATCTATCGACCAATTTTCCCGCAAAGAGACCAGAGACAAGTCGCATAACAGCGAAGGATGAGATTATTAATCCAATTAGAACGTTTGATACTCCAAATGTTTTAGCAAAGATGGGAATAGCTGGAATTATTAGTCCGAAGCCAACAGCAACCAAGAATGATATTGAGGTCAATACCGCTACTTCTTTAGGCAGGCCTTTGAAGGGTGAATTAAACTTAATCTTTGATCAAGCCTCTCTTATGACGCATCCGTGATGCGAATTTGGCAATGGAGAGCGAAGACTACTACTCTCTAGCCGGTGAAGGCCGTAATTGCAGAGAATCTGATCAAAACCTATGACAAGGGCAAAGTAAGAGCCCTTGATGGCCTGAGCCTTGAGGTTGAAGAGGGAACAGTCCTTGGAGTTCTTGGTCCAAATGGGGCTGGAAAAACAACTACAGTAAGAATCTTGGCAACGCTATTAACTCCAGATTCAGGTCGCGCCAGCGTTGCCGGGCTTGATGTCATGAAAGATCCTGGAAAAGTTCGAGAAGTAATTGGATTATCAGGTCAATATGCAGCCGTTGATGAAACTCTCACTGGCTGGGATAACTTAACCATATTTAGCCGCCTTTATCATCTCTCATCTTCAGCATCAAGAAAGCGTGCTAGTGAATTACTGGAGCAATTCTCACTCACCGATGCTGCTAAGCGCTCCATCAAAACTTATTCGGGCGGCATGAGAAGAAGGCTTGATCTTGCTGCTTCTCTAATTGTCAGACCAAAGATTCTATTTCTTGATGAACCAACCGCTGGCCTTGATCCCAGGGGTCGCATCGAAATGTGGGAAGTTATTGAAGGCCTAGTAAAGGATGGCACCACTTTGCTTCTTACCACCCAATATCTTGAGGAAGCTGATCAATTGGCAGATGAAATTGCAGTCATCGATCATGGAAAAGTTATTGCTCGGGGCACTTCAGATCAATTGAAGAAAGAGGTTGGCGGAGAGCGCCTAGAAATCGTGGCAGAAGCTGAAGATCTAAAGCAGGTTACTGCTATCGTTGAAAAGATCAGTACTAGGAAAGTCTTGGTCGAGGAAGGCTCTCGCCAAGTTTCAGCACCCGTCACCACCGGTTCAAAGGCCTTGATTGATGCAGTTCGTTCACTTGATGAACTAGGAATCCACCCTCTAGATATCGCCCTTAAGAGACCATCACTTGATGATGTCTTTATCGCACTCACCGGACATGTTGCTGAAGAAAAGAAGCCTGAAGATCAAGAAGGAAAGCCCAAAAGAGGTTGGAGAAAGTGATTAAGTACGCCATCTCGGACTCTTTGATCATCACCAAGCGCCAACTTCTCCAACTAATTCGTATTCCTGAATTGCTCATTTTCTCAACAATCCAACCCGTAATGTTCGTGCTCTTATTTAGATATGTATTTGGAGGTTCAATCTCCACTGGAATTCCTGGGGTGGATTATGTGCAAATTCTGATGCCTGGAATCTTTGTTCAAACAGTAGCTTTTACTCTTGGAGGAACTGCAGTTGGTCTAGCTGAAGATATGCAAAAGGGACTAATTGATCGCTTTAGATCGCTTCCCATCTCAAGATCAGCTGTGGTATTTGGCAGGACCCTTGGTGATGGCGCGCTCAACATCGTGGTCTTGGTAGTTATGGGGCTTGCGGGATATGCCGTGGGATGGCGCCCATCCTCTGGGCTATTTAGCGTTCTACTGGGTTTTGCTTTCCTGCTTTTCTTTGGCTTTGCCATGGCCTGGGTTGGAGTCTTGATTGGACTTTCGGTTCGCTCAGCACGGGTTGCAAATGTCGCGGTATTTATCACCATATTTCCACTGACTTTCCTTTCAAATGCTTTCGTGCCAACTACTGAAATGCCAAAGGCCTTGCAATATTTTGCTGAATGGAATCCGGTTTCAACAATGGTAGCCGGATGTAGGCAGTTATTCGGACTAGAGAATATCTTCGGAGTAACAGCTAATTCTTGGCCAAGCCAGAATCCCCTTGAAATGTCTTTGTTCTATATGGTTTTGATTATGGCTATTTTTATTCCACTAAGCGTTCGAAAGTACATCAATACGGCTTCCAAGTAATTAGCTGTAATCCTCGACCTTTATGATTCTTACCGATACCTCTTTTCCATTTGGGGCGTTATAAGTCTTGATCTCCCCAACTTTGGCCCCAAATACTGCCGCACCCAAAGGGGACTTCTCGCTATAGACATCTAAATCTGCTGAGGTGATCTCTCTAGATCCTAGTAAGAACTCGATTTTATCTCCCAGAATCTCAACTGTTACTTTCATGCCAGGCGAGATTAACCCATCGGCATTACTTGGAGAAGTTCCAATTTCGGCATTCTCCAACGTATGCCTTAGTTGACGGATACGAGATTCAATCTTTCCTTGCTCTTCCCGAGCGGCGTGATATGCACCATTTTCCTTTAGATCACCCTCAGCCCTTGCTGCTTCAATCTTCTTGATAATCTCAGAGCGTCCAGTTGTTTCAAGGTTGGCAAGCTCGGCAGATAGACGATCTGCAGCCTCTTGGGTCAACCAGCTCTTACTCATGAGGGGCTAAAGATTACTTACCTTTCGCATCTGCTGCATAACATTTAAGAACTGAGGCATTAACAGCTTTAAGCCTTGTTGGGATCGAGTCACTGCGCTTCACTGAGTCCTGATCTGAACCAGGGATTACAACCTCAACTTCTCCGACCACATTCTTATCGATATCCCTGGCGATCAGCGTGCAATCTAGAGCAAGGGACGGATCCCGCCTTTGAACCAGATAGGTGATGTCAATTGACGCCTCTTGCTCATTTTGAAAACTTATCAAAGTAATGCGAATCTCTGGATTTGAATGATGCCAAGCGCTCCAAATCAAGTATGGAAAGCCGGTGAGAAGCAGTAGCGCTGCGATATAACGCCAGCTATTTGAGCTATTTCTGCCATAGCGCTGGGCAATAAGCTCCTCGTTGTTGCCTAGCTCCTTACTCATGGGAGAATGATTACATGGAAGTAACTGCTTATGATGCCGGAGTTGCCGGCTCCATCACGATGATATTTCTAACCCTAGCCACAGTTATCCTGCTTAGGAGTTTCTATAAACGCTGGAAGAGGATGGATCAGCGTCGCCAAAGTGATGAAGATAAGTAGGAAAGAGTTGCCCAGCAAGACAGGCGCAGCTTTCATAGTTCTAATCCTTAGCGCTACTTTTGTAAGACTTGGATTCTGGCAGCTAGATCGGGCAGCAGAGTTTCGAGAGCTACAAAGGCCTTATATCGAGAAACCAGTGATCGACTTGGAGCAAGTCGCAACCCCTGGCCAGAATTTAGGTGATAGTGCTATCAATCGCATAGTGAGTCTTAGTGGAGAATATCTGAGGCAATATACTGCTGCCAACCAAGAAGATAAGCATGGCGTTAAGTCTGATTGGACTGTTGGCCTATTGGAGGTAGGTTCAGGCGGCGCGATATTGGTGGTAAGAAGTGTTTCAAGCTCTGAAATTCCAGTTGGTAGAGTTGAAATCACCGGAAGGCTATTTAATCGACAATTTGATGATCGAGGCGATAAGAGCTCCTCTAGGCTAAGCAGAATCGATCCGGCTCTTTTGGCGGCAAGCTATGATCAAAAATTCTTTGACGGATTTGTTCTAGCACGAGATGAGAGCATTGATGGAGTAGAGATTAGGATCAATCCTCCAGAGCTAGATCCTGCAAAGCCAAATGTGCCTGGTTACTACTGGCAACATATCTCCTATGTCGCTATTTGGTGGCTCATGGCATTGGTAGTACTTTTCCTACCCTTCTATCAGGCAGCACGAAGGAGGCAGGAATAAGTGAGCGGGGTCATTAAGAGATATCGCTTTATGGCAATAGCGGCTGGGATTATGTCGCTACTGCTCTGGTTTGTGGAACTTCCCGTGGTCTATCTTCTTGATAACCCAGATTTAGAGGCAAAAGTTAAGTGGATTCCCTTTGTCCATGGCTATGTCTATGCCTTCTATGTCCTAGCTGCCATCCACTTCACCGCTAGGGCTCGATTTACCATCAAGCGGATGACCCTATTTATCCTGGCAGGGACTCTTCCCATTGCATCATTTATCGCTGAGCGGCGAGTTGTGAGGCAATTTTCCCTCTCATGAGAGCTAAAACTCTAATCAAGTCTGCGCTCTATCCCCTCTATGAAAAGCGCTTACTTGCAAAGCTAGATCTAAGTAAGACGCCTCGCCATATCGGAGTGATATTAGATGGCAATAGAAGGTGGGCGAAGGAAAATCCCTCATTTGATGGCGATACCTCATCAGCTCATGGCCATAAGGCTGGAGCAAACAAGATTATTGAACTGCTGACTTGGTCTGAGCAGACTGAAATCAGCCTAGTCACGCTCTGGCTATTATCAAGCGATAACTTAAAGCGAAGCCCCCAAGAGTTAGAGTCGCTGATGGAGATCATTGGATCAAGCGTTGAAGCACTTGGCAGGACTGGAAGATGGAGCATAAAGGTCTTGGGCTCCCTCGAACTCTTGCCGGAAAAGCTTCAAGAGCGCTTGAAGCGCACTGAGGCCCAGAGCGCAGGCATTCCAGGCCTAAAAGTTAATGTGGCCATTGGCTATGGGGGAAGGCTAGAAATAGTTGATGCCGTAAAGAAGTATCTAAGTTCAGCCTCCGGTCTTGGAAAAGGTATCAACCAAATAGCAGATGAATTAACAGTGAATTCACTAGATCAATATCTCTATACCGCCGGCCAACCAGATCCTGAGTTGGTCATTCGAACATCAGGTGAGCAAAGACTTGGAGGCTTTCTGCTCTGGCAGAGCCATCAATCAGAGTTTTATTTCTGCGAGGCTTACTGGCCAGATTTTCGCCGGGTAGATTTCCTTCGAGCACTACGCTCCTATTCGATGCGGCAGAGGCGGCTAGGTAAGTAAGCAAAACCTCAAGTTGAACTTGAGCGTGTCGCGTGATTTCAGAGCATTTTGGACTTACCCTTTTTTCGTGTTACTTCCCTGGCAAATCTGCCTTTTTTCAGGCCGAAAGAGCCCTATAACAACAGAATAAGTAAGGAGTTCCGTGGCCCGCGCTAGCTCCGAAGGTCGAAAGACCTACGTTCTAGATACCAGCGTCCTTTTGGCAGACCCCTGGGCCCTCTTCCGCTTCGATGAGCATGAAATCATCATTCCAATTGCGGTGATTGGCGAACTTGAATCAAAGAGAGATCATCCCGATCTTGGATATTTTGCAAGAGCAGCCTTAAGAAAGTTAGATGATCTAAGGGTTTCTCACGGCAGACTTGATAGGCCTCTAAAAATCACCGCAACTGGAGGGACTCTCTCAGTTGAGTTAAACCACACCGATACTTCATCTCTGCCTCATGGATTTCTTCGTGATGGCACAAATGACTCAAGAATTCTAGCAGTTGCAAGAAACCTAGTAAGCGAAGGAAAAGATGTAGTTCTAGTTACCAAAGATCTGCCCTTGAGAGTTAAAGCATCATCTGTTGGAATCTCCGCTGATGAATATCGCGCAGAGCTTGTACCAAGTAGTGGTTGGACTGGAATGACTGAGGCCACAGTTGGCAGTAAGACCATTGATGCCCTCTATGCTGGCGAGAAAGTGAGCGCGCCAGAGGTTAAAGATTCTCCAATTCACACCGGAGTTGTTCTACACTCTGAAAAAGGCAGCGCTCTTGCCAGAGTAAATAGCGATAAGACTCTCTCGCTGGTGCGCGGAGATAAGAGCGCTTTTGGAATTCATGGCAGGTCCGCCGAGCAGCGAATCGCACTTGATCTACTTCTCGACAATGAAGTCGGAATCGTCTCCCTTGGTGGCAGGGCTGGAACTGGAAAATCTGCCCTAGCCCTCTGTGCCGGTCTTGAAGCAGTCCTTGAGCGGCGCTTGCATAAGAAAATCATCGTCTTCCGTCCCCTCTATCCGGTTGGAGGACAAGAGCTTGGATACCTGCCAGGAAGCGAGGGAGAGAAGATGACTCCTTGGGCGCAGGCAGTCTTTGACACCCTGGGAGCAGTAGTTTCGACCCAAGTAATTGAAGAGATTTTAGATCGCGGGCTTATCGAGGTCCTACCCCTTACCCATATCAGGGGGCGCTCACTTCATGATTCATTTGTTATCGTTGATGAGGCCCAATCCCTAGAGCGAGGGGTCTTGCTCACCGTCTTATCTCGTATTGGCCAGGGCTCAAGGGTGGTGCTAACCCATGATGTGGCTCAGAGGGATAACCTGCGAGTCGGCCGCCATGATGGAGTCGTTGCTGTCGTGGAATCCCTTAAGGGCCATCCTCTCTTTGCCCATGTCACCCTGACCCGTTCTGAGCGCTCTCAAATCGCAGCTTTGATAGCCGAACTTCTAGAGGATCCAGTCCAGCTCTACGCCTGAAAAAAGGGTTTTATTACAAATAGGGCATAACGGACTCTATACGGGCTGAACTGGGCTTTTTTTATCCACAATTGCTGTGAATTCAATTATTTTACGCCACTCGTAGGTTCTGATTTGCCCCTCACCCCTGATTTTGTGACCCTAGGGGCTAATTCCCCCAAAGAGACCCCTGAGCCTTGCGCCGAGTCCACGGTGCCAAGGAGGTATAACGATGTTGCCAAATCGTCGCGCCATTACCGCATGGCTGGCCTTTACGACCCTCTTTATCTCCTCGGTTGAAATTACCCATGCCCAACCCTCTAGACCAGATCGCCTATCGTTTCTGGTAGCAGAATCCGAGGAGGCGCTGAAGGTCAGCGTTCCTGGAGTTATCGAGCCAACCTGGCCGACCTTGATTGAGATGAGCGATCGTTCATCGGTTATGGCCTGGGATATGTTGATGGTCTCGGTGATGATTCAAAAAGTTGAGCTAGCTAGAAGCCCCAAGGGGGCGCGCAAGGTCGGTAGAGAGATGGCCAAGCAGAGCTATGGCTGGGGTGAGAAGCAATATAACTGCCTAAATACTTTATGGACCAGAGAGAGCCATTGGAACTATAAGGCCCGCAACAAACGCACCGGAGCCCATGGGATTCCTCAAGCCCTTCCTGCAACAAAGATGGAGGCTGTGGGAACCGATTGGAGAACCAATCCGGTGACTCAGATTCAATGGGGTTTGAGATATATCGATATTCGCTATGAGACGCCATGTCGGGCGCTAGCAAAATTTAAACGCTCTCGTTACTACTAAAAGGAACTCTCAGGCTTTACTCCAAAGGTTAGCGGCTTTAGTGACCCATTGAAGAAATCATTTCCTTTATCATCAACCACAATAAATGCTGGGAAATTTTCCACCTCTATCTTCCAGACTGCCTCCATACCAAGCTCTTCGTAATCTAGGACCTCAACTTTCTTGATGCAATCTTGAGCCAGGCGAGCTGCAGGCCCTCCGATAGAGCCTAGATAGAAACCACCATTCTTCTTGCAAGCATCCGTCACTTGCTTAGAACGGTTACCCTTGGCGAGCATTATCAGTGATCCACCAAGGGATTGAAAGTACTCAACGTATGAATCCATTCGCCCTGCAGTTGTCGGACCGAAGGAGCCTGAGGCATACCCTTTAGGAGTCTTGGCCGGGCCTGCGTAGTACACGGGATATTTCTTGAAATATTCAGGCAAAGACTTTCCTGACTCAACTAGCTCTCTTAGTTTGGCATGAGCTAAATCCCTTGCCACCACCATACTTCCAGATAATGATAAACGAGTCTTAACCGGATGCTGGGAGAGCTCTGCCAAAACCTGCGCCATAGGTTTATTTAGATCGATATTGACTACATTTTCATCTAAATGATCATCGGTAGTCTCTGGCAAGAATTGGCCTGGGTCGCGCTCTAGTTTCTCAATAAAGGCGCCATCTTTTGTGATCTTGGCCCTTACTTGGCGATCTGCGGAGCAAGAGACAGCAATTGAGATAGGAAGTGATGCGCCATGTCTTGGAAGGCGAATGACCCTGACATCATGGCAGAAGTATTTACCGCCAAATTGCGCGCCAATTCCAAGTTTCTGGGTAAGAGTCAAGATCTCTTTTTCGAGCTCTATATCCCTAAAGGCTCTACCGGTCTTAGCATCACCTTTCGTGGGTAGTGAATCTAGATACTTGGTTGAGGCAAGCTTGGCTGTCTTTGCGGTGAACTCTGCCGAGGTTCCGCCGATGACGATGGCTAGGTGATAAGGAGGACAGGCCGCTGTTCCAAGTGAGCGCAGCTTCTCCTCAAGCCAGGCGATAAAGGAGGTTGGGTTAAGAATCGCTTTAGTTTCTTGATAGAGAAAAGACTTATTAGCACTTCCCCCACCTTTAGCAATGAAAAGGAAGTTATATTCCTCAGCGTTCTTGTGATCAGAGTAGATCTCAACTTGTGCTGGCAAGTTATTTCCAGTGTTCATCTCCTGCCAAGTCGTAACGGGAGCTAGTTGGGAGTAGCGCAGATTCAATTTGGTAAATGAATCATAGATTCCTCTAGAGATTGTGACTTCATCTTGCTCAGAGGTAAGGACCTGCTGGCCCTTCTTTCCCATGACAATGGCGGTGCCGGTGTCCTGACACATGGGCAGAATTCCCCCAGCTGCGATATTGGCATTTTTTAGTAGATCAAGGGCCACGAAGCGATCGTTGGCAGAGCTCTCAGGGTCTTTGAGGATATTTGCTAGCTGCTGCAGGTGTTCACTGCGCAAGTAGTGGGAAATGTCATGAAGGGCTACTTCAGTCAAGTTTCTAATTGCCTCAGGTGTTACTTTAAGGAAAGTCTTTCCATCTGCCTGGAAAGTCGAAACGCCCTGGCTAGAAACTAGGCGATATTCGCTGGTATCTGGCCCTACCGGAAGTAGATCTTCATAGATAAATTCCGGCATGACTTACTCTGCTTCTACTTGAGACTTTGCTGCCTCGAGCTTTGCTCTTGCTCCATCGAGCCATTGCTGGCAGATAGCAGCGAGCTCTTCTCCTCGTTCCCAGAGTTTCAATGATTCTTCAAGGCCAACGCCACCAGCTTCAAGGGTAGCTACGACTTTTGCTAGCTCATCTCGGGCTTGCTCATAACTTAACTGGGCCATATTCCTAATCTACTCGCTTTTACTATCTTCTTGGCTGGGCAGAGCTGTCGCAAGGGCCACACCTTTGGCCATACGTAGTTGAATCTGCTCACCTGGGGTTAGCGCTGCCGGGTCTTTAACAATTACTCCATCCATTTTTTGCACCACTGAGTATCCGCGATCAAGAGTGGCTTGCGGGGAGAGGGTGCGAACCCGGGCAGCGATATGGGTTACTTCGTTAAAGGCTCTAAGTAAATTTGAGTTCATGCTCATAAATGAGCGCGCGATAAAGCCTGAAACTATCTCCTGCCTTGAGGTGACCATAATCAAAGGATCTTTCATCACTGGTCTTTGAATGAGATTTACTATCTTGGTCATTTCTAGAACCACTAGATCATTGATCTTTCTATCAGAGCGATCTCTTAAACTCTTGATCTTTGTGACCTCCTCTTGAAAATCAGGGACTACTAATTTTGCAGCATCTGTTGGAGTCGAAGCCCGAACATCTGCTACTAAATCAAGAAGCGGAGTGTCTTGCTCATGGCCAATCGCGCTGACAATTGGTTTGGTGCAAGAGGCGGCAAGCCTTACTAGCCCCTCATCAGAGAAGGCAATGAGATCTTCAAAGGAGCCACCACCCCTAGTGATGACGATGACATCAACTTCAGGGTCGCTGTCTAGCTCTTTTAAGGCAGCAGATACCTGAATGACCGCCTCTGCTCCTTGAACCGCTACCTCTCTAGTTTCAAAGCGAACCGCGGGCCATCTTCTTCGAGCATTTTCCTTCACATCTTTCTCAGCGGCACTTGCCCGACCACAAATCAGGCCAATCTTATTGGGCAGAAATGGCAGTGGCTTCTTTCGCTCTGGGGCAAATAAACCTTCTGCTGCTAGCACTTTCTTAAGCGCTTCAAGGCGGGCAAGAAGCTCACCAAGACCTACTTGGCGAATCTCTTTAGCACTTAGAGAGAGCCGCCCTGTTGGGGTATAGAAACTAACTTTGGAATGTATTACTACTCGAGCATTTTCACTAAGTGGTGCAACTGCTTCAAAAACAGATCTTGGGCAGGTGACCTCTAGATACATGTCAACACTGGGATCTCTTAGCCTGATATAGATCATTCCAGAGCCTGCGCGATCATTTAATTGCGCTATTTCTCCTTCAACCCAAACTTGTCCTAAGCGATTTATGTATTCACTTATCGCCTCAGAGACAACCCTTACTGGGGCAGGATTTTGACTTGAAGTTTCGAGCATTGGGCAATGCTAATAGGATGGGGCTATGGCTAAACGAGTCCTGCTTGCTGCCCCGCGTGGCTATTGCGCAGGCGTTGATCGAGCAGTAGTGACTGTGGAGAAGGCCTTAGATCTGTATGGCGCCCCGGTCTATGTCAGAAAGCAAATCGTTCATAATGTTCATGTGGTTTCATCTTTGGAGAGAAAAGGTGCGATATTTGTCGATGAGACTGACCAAGTCCCTGAAGGCTCCATTGTCATCTTCTCAGCTCATGGAGTATCGCCCCAAGTGCATAGAGAGGCTGCAGAGCGAAGTTTGAAAACAATTGATGCCACCTGCCCCCTAGTTACTAAGGTTCATCAAGAGGCTCGCCGCTTTGCCGGCGATGATCTCCAGATTCTTCTTATTGGCCATGAAGGCCATGAAGAAGTTGAAGGAACAGCCGGGGAAGCCCCGGATCATGTGAAGTTAGTAGAGGGTCCAGATGGGGCAAGGAGTGTTGAGATTGATCCCAATAAAGGTGTGGCTTGGCTCTCCCAGACCACCTTAAGCGTTGATGAAACCCTAGATGCCGTAGCTATTCTCAAAGAGCGTTTTCCAAACCTGCAAGATCCACCATCAGATGACATCTGCTATGCGACCCAAAATCGCCAAGTGGCCATAAAACAAATTGCCCCTAAGTCCGATCTAGTGCTAGTTGTGGGCTCTAGAAACTCTTCAAACTCAGTGCGTTTAGTCGAGGTTGCCCTGGAATATGGAGCGAGGGCTGGCTATTTGATTGACTATGCAAATCAGGTGGAAGACAAGTGGTTTGAAGGGGTGGAAACTATCGGGGTTTCAAGTGGTGCCTCAGTTCCAGAAATTCTCGTCACAGACCTACTAGCAGAGCTAGATAGGCGTGGATATAGCGATGTTGAAACCGTTACTGCGATGGAGGAGCGCCTGCTCTTTGCTATCCCGCCTGAGCTAAGGAAAGATTTAAGAGCCGCTGGAAAGTAGCTTCTTTCGCTCCTTGAAGTAATACCACCAGCCAAATATTGAGCCGGTGATTAAGAATGGCGCCACGCTTGCAAGTCCTGAGACTAGATCAATGCCCAGGCGAGTAATTGAGAGCCCTTCTCCACCAACAGAGGGCAGGAGCAAGATAGTTGCAAGGCCAAATGCCAGGGGGGGATTAACCACTGCAACGTAGGTAGTTCCTTCTCTTCCATAGATAAGTGCTCCGTAGTGAGAGGCCCAGATAGCAAGGCCAGTTAAGAAGCCAACGTTTGATCTAAAGAAAATCTCAATTACTGCAACTAGTGCAATCGCCAAGAATTGCAGAATCACCACCCCAGGCTTGGTTAACCCGGCGCCCTTTATTGGGCTCCTTATGGCAGGAGTTGGCAAGTTATTTCTCATCCCCTTCTCCCTCATCTAGATCATCATCGCCATCATCTATCGCTCCTGATTCAAGTTCTCTGGGCGCAATTTGGCGGACTTCATCATCGATATCTTCTAGAGCCCTTAATTTAGAGCTCGAGGGTGCTCCAAGCTTTACCATCTTTCTAGCTGGCCTTATCACATTCTCCTCAGCGCTCTTTATCAGGTCATTAAAGGCACGCTCTGTTGATTTGATGCGATCTCCGAGAGCTTCAATCTTGTTATGGACTTTACCGACTCTCTTTAGGAGCTCTCCTGCCAAATCCTGGATCTCTTGGGCGTTTCTTGCAAGCTCTGATCTACTAAAAACAAACGCCACAGTTCGAAGAAGAGCCATCATCGTGGTGGGGGTAGCGATAGTGACATTCTTTTCAAAAGCCTTATGAAGCAGCTGGGGATCAACGGCGACTGCCTCACTAAGAATTGATTCAAAAGGGGCAAAGAGCACTACATAATCTGGTGAATTGTTACTATCTTGATAACCTCGTTTAGCAAGGGCGCTTACATGGCCCATCAAATCTCTAGCATGAGCCTGCATTAGCCTGGTTCGCTCTACGGGATCCTTCTCAACTATCGCCTCCAGGAAGCGATCGAAGGGAAACTTTGAATCGATAAATAACTCACTGCCGCCAGGGACGGAAATCTTGATATCAGGTTTAGTAATTTCACTCCCACTGCTTCGGTAATCTTGCTTGAAGAAGTGGACATTCTCTAATAAGCCGGCGTTTTCTAAGAGGGTCTCTAGCTGGGCTTCGCCATACTTTCCGCGGGTCTGAGAGTTTGAAAGAGCGCCAGCTAATTTAGTTGTCTCTCGAAGCAGAGTTTCATTTCCTAATTTCATATTCTCAATCTGAGTGCGCATCTCAGATTCTGCTCTAGTTCTCTTAATCTCCGCTTCTTGGCTCTGACTACTTAGATGCGCCATTGATGTAGTAACTGCGCGCAGTTGTTCATTAAGAGTTGTCAGCCGGCTCTCCTCTTGGCGCATGGCATCGATCTGGGTACTTAGAAGTGTGACTTTGCCCCGCTCGCTATTTAGGCGGAAATAACCAACTAAGAGGCCAAGGCCGATGCCGATAGCTAAGCCGATCAGTAGGTATGCCAGTGTGTTCATGGCGCTATCGTGGCATCAGGAGGTGACATTGGCAGTTAGGCTCTACCCCTTGTGAGCCTCTCTATCGCAATCGTGGGTCTACCCAATGTCGGAAAATCGACCCTCTTTAACGCAGTAACGAAGAAGAACGTGCTAGCGGCCAACTACCCCTTTGCCACGATTGAGCCAAATGTGGGAGTCGTTGGCCTTCCAGACGAGCGCCTTGAGGCCTTGGCAAAGATATTTTCATCAGAGAAGATAATTCCAGCCGCCCTCTCCTTCGTTGATATTGCCGGAATTGTTAGAGGAGCATCTGAGGGAGCTGGCCTTGGAAATAGGTTTCTAGCCCATATCCGTGAATGTGATGCGATCTGCCAGGTAATCAGGGTCTTTAGAGATAGCGATGTGGTTCATGTCGAGGGCCGGGTTGATCCTAAGAGCGATATTGAAACCATCAATACTGAGCTGCAATTAGCAGATCTGCAGACTATTCAAAGAGCGATACCAAGAATTGAAAAAGAGGCCAGACAGGCAAAGGATAGGGCAGCGGTTCTTGAAGCAGTTAAGGAGGCTGAAAAGTTAGTTTCATCTGGTGGCTTAGTCTCTCAATCAGAGATTGATTTAAGCCTTATCAGAGAGTTGCAACTACTTACTGCCAAGCCTTTTCTCTATCTCTTCAATCTTGATGCAAGTGAGCTGCAAGAAAAGGAGTTAAAGCAGCGATTATCTGAGTTAGTTGCTCCCTCTGAGGCGATATTTCTTGATGCCAAGACTGAATCTGAGCTAATTGAATTAGATGAATCAGAGGCCCTGGAGCTATTAAAGTCAATTGGCCTATCAGAACCTGGGTTAAGTAGCCTTGCCAGAGTCGGCTTTACCACTCTTGGGTTGCAGACATATCTAACTGCAGGTCCCAAAGAGGCTCGGGCTTGGACCATTCATAAGGGCGATACTGCTCCCGTGGCTGCTGGAGTAATTCATAGTGATTTTCAGAAGGGCTTCATCAAGGCCGAAGTCGTTTCATTTGCCGATCTAGTTGAAGCCGGATCCTTTAATGAAGCCAAGGCGCGGGGCAAGGTTCGTATGGAAGGCAAGGATTACGTAATGGCCGATGGAGATGTCGTGGATTTTAAGTTCAATGTCCAAGGTCACTAAATCTGCGCACCTTGAGGGCCTTGAAGTTAGGAGGCGAGAGGAGCTAAGGAATCTAGCCATCATTGCTCACGTCGATCATGGCAAAACCACTCTAGTTGATGCCATGTTATGGCAATCAGGAGCCTTTACTACCCATAAGGCTCAAGCAGAATCGCAAGAACGCTTGATGGATTCTATGGATCTGGAGCGGGAAAAGGGAATCACCATTCTTGCTAAAAATACTGCGGTTAAGCGCGGAGATACGATTGTAAACATCATCGACACTCCCGGGCATGCAGACTTTGGCGGAGAAGTTGAGCGCGGCCTAGAGATGGTCGATGGAGTAGCTCTTCTAGTTGATGCATCGGAGGGACCGCTTCCTCAGACCAGATTTGTTCTAAGAAAAGCTTTAGAAAAAAACCTTCCAGTTATTCTAATTATCAATAAAGTAGATCGCCCAGATGCCAGAATCAGAGCAGTTGTTGATGAGACCTACGCTCTCTTTCTAGATCTTGATGCTGATGAATCACAGATTGATTTCCCAATTGTCTATACTTCAGCAAAGGCAGGGCGAGCATCTTTGACAAGGCCAAGTGATGGAGGCATGCCAGATGAAGAAAATCTTGACGTGCTCTTTGATGCGATCTTTAAGACTATCCCCGCTCCTAAATATCATCTGGGAGCCCCGCTTCAAGCCCATGTAACAAACCTTGACTCATCTCCTTATCTAGGCCGCCTTGCTCTATGTCGAGTCCATGAAGGTGAGATCAATAAGGGCCAGATCGTCACTTGGATCAAAACTGATGGATCTCAAGCCAAGGTTAAGATCTCAGAGTTGATGATTACCGAAGGCCTGGGGCGCGTTCCAGCAACAAAAGCAGGCCCTGGGGACATTATCGCTGTTGCCGGAATTGAAACCATTACCTTAGGTGAAACCCTAGCTGATGCTGAAAAGCCCTTTGCCCTGCCTTTGATTACAGTTGATGAACCAAGCATCTCTATGACTGTTGGTATTAATACCTCGCCACTTGCAGGGAGAGTTGGCAAGAAACTAACGGCCAGACTAGTCAAGAACCGCCTAGATGTAGAGTTAGTTGGAAACGTCTCACTACGAATCCTTCCCACAGAGCGTCCTGATACTTGGGAGGTTCAAGGAAGAGGAGAGCTGCAACTTGCCGTCCTAGTTGAGATGATGCGGCGTGAGGGTTTTGAATTAACAGTTGGGAAACCACAGGTAGTAACAAAGCTAGTTGATGGCAAACTCCATGAACCGATGGAGCGGCTAACCATTGATGCCCCAGAGGATTACTTAGGTGTTATCACTCAGTTGATGGCCCTTCGCAAAGGTCGCATGGAGCAGATGGTCAATCATGGAACTGGATGGATCCGTATGGATTTCAGAATTCCATCGCGCGGTCTCATTGGCTTTAGAACCGAGTTTCTAACTGAGACTAGAGGAACTGGGCTTTTGCACCATGTCTTTGATGGATATGAAGCTTGGAACGGCGAGCTAAGAACGAGAAGTACCGGATCATTGGTTGCAGATCGCTCAGGGACAGCAACCTCTTATGCCATCTTTGGTCTGCAGGAGCGCGGGACTATCTTTGTTGAAGTAAGCGCTGACGTCTATGAAGGAATGGTAATTGGGGAGAACTCAAGGCCTGAGGATATGGATGTCAATGTGGTGCGTGAGAAGAAGTTGACGAATATACGCGCCTCCGGTTCTGATGAGACAGAGAAGCTGATTCCACCAAAGCTATTAAACCTTGAGCAAGCCCTAGAGTACTGCCGCGAGGATGAGTGCGTTGAAGTCACCCCAAGTTCTGTGCGCATCAGAAAAGTTATCTTTGATCGGAATGAGAGATCCAGGCTGACTTCAAAGGCGAAGAAAGCCAACCAAGAGGGCTAAAACACGCCCATTTATCGCCCCTTTTAGCCTCATTGTCAGTGGTCCCCTCTGTAATCACCTCCAGAAGCAAGTAAGCACCAAAGCTGGAGGTATTACCGATGAATCTTAGAGAGCTAGCCTTTCAACTCTCAGCAATCACCCTAATTGCTGATGCCGCCAAAGAAGCCAAGGACCGGCTTAGAAGGCAGCTTGCCAAGGCGCTAGAGGAAGTTGGCGCAGATTCAGCCAAGGCAGCTTTAGAGGGTGAGGAGATCGCCAAGGTCTCGCTAATCCGTGCTAGAAACACCCCGCAAGTCCTAAATGAAAAGGCTTTCGTTGATTGGGTTAGAGCCAATTATGAATATGAAATCATCGAATCAATCAGAGAATCATTTAGGAAACATGTAATGGGCTCTGTGGAAAATGTCGATGGCAAGGCAATCTACAAGCGCAGTGGCGAGATCCTAGATTTCATCGCCTTTAATAGCTGTGATTCCTATGTCTCAACTCGATTCTTGAGTGGAGGTCGTGAAGTTTTGAGTCAAGCACTTCGAAGTGGCTCGCTAAGCCCCAGTTCGGTTATGGCTGAGGAGCTAGAGATGGCGGTGGGAGAGTGAGTTACTTCGATTTAAGTGATTATGAACCGGTTGAAAATCGCATCAGAGCTTTCTGGCTTAAATATCCCAATGGGCGAATCTTGACTGATTTGCAGAGAACTGAGCGAAGCGATGGCAGAATCGAATGGATCTGCCGAAGTGAGGCCTATACCAACTCTGAAGATATTCGCCCACAAGCCACAGGCTTCGCAACCGAAATAGAGGGAACATCTCCGGTTAATCGCGCCAATGCCAGTGAGAATTGTGAGACTTCAAGTATTGGTCGCTGCCTTGCTAATCTAGGTTTTGCTGCCAAGGGAAAGCGCCCAAGTCGGGAGGAGATGTCAAAGGCTGCCGGAGGTGCTTCGGGAAAGGTCTTGAATAAGAGTGATTGGGGGAGGCTTATCAGCCAGCTTCATGGTTGCACTCAACTAAGCCAGTTAAAGGCCTGGTCTGCCTATGCAGCTAGCTTCAATATGCCTGAGGCAAAACGCAATGAACTACTTTCAATCTATAAGAGCCATAAAGAGAGTTTGAGTAGGAAGTCAGAAGTTGCCTAGAGCAGGGTGATGCTTAAGGCGCGGTGATCACTTAGGCCATGATGTTGATGAATCAATGGCTTAACTTGCTCGGCCTTGATATCTCTACTCAATATGCAGTCAAATTCAATGTTTGGTTTCCAAGAAGGATAGGTAGCACCTGGAGCTAGATCACTCCATCCAGAAAACTTAGCTGCTATCCCCCAGGGTAGATTAAGGTCACCGGCTAGGATATGTTTTCCTGAGATACTCGGAAGCCACTTAATGATCTTTCTTAGTTGGGATACATTTCTTCCAGGGACAAATGAGAGATGCGTCGTGCTAATTGACAAGCCGTTTTCGAGCTCGGCAACTAGCACACTTCTTGGCTCATCTGAGACATAGGTAAATCGCGCTCTCTTCTCTCCTGGGACCAATAAGGGCATTCCTATGGCAGACTTTCCAAGATTAATTCGATGCCAGCACCTAACTTCTACTCTAGAGAGAATCCCTAGGCCATACATAGCTTGGCTTGGGACTTGCAAGTCTTGGGTATATATCAATTCGCTATCTACAGCGCTCCACTTTTCACCAGGAGTTCCAATTAATGAGGGTGCAAATGCCCAATAGTTAGCGCCAACTATTTGCGCAACCTCCTCTACTTGGTTAGCGCCATCAGATCTATTCTGATTGACATCAACTTCTTGGAGCGCAATTACATCTGGATTCACTTCTTTAGCCATCTGATTGAGAGCGCTTTCAAGAGTCGCCCCAGATGATGGGGGAATGGCCATGCCATGAAGGGTGTTCCAGGAGGTGAGGGTGAAGCCCTGGGTAGATGCCATGAAGGCAGGCTAGTAGGGTCGCCCCGTGCTGCTAAACCTCCCGCTCTCGCGATACAAACTGCATCGAGCGGCGGCGCTTAGGGGTGATTCTGTTGTCCTTGATGAGCTATTCGCCCGAGCAAAGATCATCTCTATGTTGGCAGATCGTTTTGAATGTAGCGGCAATAGCCTGGCATTTATCTCACCCAAACTAGCCGAAGGCGATCGCTATTTTCTAGGTCTTTCAAGTTCCGGCGAGCCCTACTTTGTGGTCCATCAGGCAAGTGAATTAACCGAATTTGGCGATAATTTCCAAAGCCTTCGAACTCTAGGTGCTCGCTTAGATGACTTAGAGGTAGGAGCAGCTGTTCATGCCCTGGCCTTAACCCAGTGGCATCAGAGCCACTTGAGATGCTCTAAATGTGGTGCTCAAACCCAATCTATCCTTGGAGGATCTGCTAGGCAGTGTGAAGTTTGTAGCGGCCAGCATCATCCAAGAACAGATCCAGCAATTATTGTTTTGGTAAAGGATAGCCAGGATCGAATTTTGCTTGGCAGACAGAAAGTCTGGCCAGAGAAGCGCTTCTCAACTTTTGCAGGCTTCGTTGAGCCTGGCGAATCATTTGAAAGTTCTGTGATCAGAGAAGTAGCAGAGGAATGTGGGGGATCAATTACCGGTATGAAATATCTTGGCTCACAGCCTTGGCCCTTTCCAGCATCAATCATGATTGCTTATGAAGCCAATATCTCAAACCCTGGCTCTGTAGCTGCAGATGGCCAAGAGATCGAAGAGATCATCTGGCTGACTCGCGATGAACTAAAGTCAAAGTCTGCAAGTGGCGAGTTGTTGCTGCCACCATTAATCTCTGTGGCTCGAGCGATGATTAACGCCTGGTATGGTCCAATGGCAGAGAGTGAATTGTCAGGTCAGTCGTGGCGCAATTAGCCGATGAAATTCTCTCAGCGCTGGATCCTTCGCAGAGAAGCGTGGCAACCTCCCTTCGGGGGCCAGTTTGTGTAGTTGCAGGAGCCGGAACTGGAAAAACTAGAGCGATTACCCATCGCCTGGCATATGGCGTTGACATTGGAGTGTTTGATCCCAAGCGAGTATTAGCCCTGACCTTCACCGCAAGAGCAGCTGGTGAGATGCGCACCAGGCTTCGCTCACTTGGCGCTGCCAATATCGCAGCCAGAACCTTTCATGCCGCAGCATTAAGGCAATTGATTTACTTCTGGCCTGAGACTCTAGGGGGGCGTTTCCCCTCGCTATTGACCAGCAAAACGGGTTTTCTGAGCGAGGCGATGAGTCGGGCAGGTATCTCAAACAGCAAGAAGAGCTCGCTACTTAGGGATCTAGCAGGTGAGATTGAATGGGCCAAGGTATTAGGACTTGCTCCCGATCAATATCTGCAAGGCTTAAGTGATTTCTCCCGGGCCCTAAATGTTTCGAGCAAAATCAATCCTGAGCAGGTTGCAAAAGTCTATGAAGCATATGAATCCCTAAAGAAGCAAGAGCGAGCCATAGATTTTGAAGATGTCTTGCTTCTAACAGTTGGGATGCTCGAGGAAGAGCGTGAGGTTAGGCAGAGAGTCAGGGATCAATATCGCTACTTCACCGTTGATGAATATCAAGATGTATCGCCGCTTCAACAAAGGCTACTAGATCTCTGGCTCGGAAAGCGCGATGATATCTGCGTCGTGGGAGATCCAGCTCAAACAATCTATTCATTTGCCGGAGCAAGCCCAGTCTTCCTACTTAATTTCACCGCAAAATATCCTCATGCTGAAGTAATTAGGTTAAGCTCTGGATATCGCTCAACCCCTGAGATCATCAATACTGCTAATACGATCTTGCGAACTGCAAATCTTGGCCATGAACTAGATGCCATGAATAACCATGGCGATAGGCCTATGGCTCAAGGATATAGATCTCAGCAAGATGAAGCCTTAGCGCTAGTTTCATTGATAAGAGAAGATATTGCCCAGGGTCTTGCTGCCAATGAAATAGCAATTCTTACAAGGACTAATAACCAACTAGAGGTCTTAGAAAGCGCCCTAGATGCAGCAGGTATTGAGAATCAGATTAGAAACTCAGAGCGCTTCTTTGATAGGCCGCAGGTAAGAGAAATTATTGGTGCGATAAGAAGCGCTTCAGTCTTGTCAGAATCTGATTGGTTGTCCGACTTGCGAGATTGCCTAAAACCCTTTGGGCAGAGTCAATATGCGCGTTCCTTTATGCAACTGGCCGGAGAGCTAGAAGCAGAGGGGCTTAGCTCTTTGCGAGCTTTCCTTCGTGAACTTGAAGAACGATCAGAGAGTAATAACCCCCCGATCCTTCCTGGGGTTGCCTTGGCTACATTGCATGCGGCAAAGGGCCTTGAGTGGCGCAAGGTCTATCTAGCCGGGGTTAGCGCTGAGGTATTGCCCTGGCAGGCCAGCTCTGTAGATGAGGAGCGGCGCTTGTTCTATGTCGGAATCACCAGAGCGCAGCAGAGCCTGACCCTTACCTACTATGGAGTAGCCAGCCCATTTCTAGCAGAGGCGGGGTTAGTAAAATAAATGGTTTGCATCATTTGATAGCGATGCATTACTCTCTGCCGACTATGACAGCAGCAGGAACCATTTCACTAACGATGAGTGCAAATCGCACACCTCGTTATTGGTTCGCGCCTGCATTTGGTTACAACTATTTTGCAACCAAGTCAACCAAGGCCGATGGATTCGGCACCTGGAGCGCTATCGGATAACACCGATTAAGCAAAGCCCAGGGGCCTAGAATCCATAAGGATTCGGGCCCCTTTCTCTTTATCCAGGCGATTCAGAGATGATGAAAAAGGAAGGCAGAGGTGAGAACGATGAGCGTTCTTTTTAGCGAACTATTGATCCCAGGCTGGGCCGAGGGCGAAGGCGCCATGATCGGACTAGATGCAGTAACTGGTGCCTATGGCAGCGATCAGGCATTTACCCTGCCCTGCCATAACTCCAATCCCGAGGTTTTCTTCTCGGAAAAGAGCGAGGAGATCGCCTATGCCAAGAGCCTTTGTGGCCCATGCCCAGTAAGGAAGGGGTGTCTGCAGGGAGCACTTTCAAGGAAGGAACCTTGCGGAATCTGGGGCGGCGAACTATTTGAAGATGGGGTAGTTATCGCGGCCAAAAGGCTTCCCGGACGACCTAAATTAATTCAAGACGTTGTAACTTCTAAATTAATTGATGAGAGGTCTTTGGTAGCAACTGCTTGAAGAAACAATCGCAATCTAAGTGATAATGGGGTGAGCGACGGGGATTGAACCCGCGACATCCCGGACCACAACCGGGTGCTCTACCAGCTGAGCTACGCCCACCATGCAACAGAAAGCATTGCAGGCATCAGTATACCGAGAGTGTATCGGTGCTCACTCCGCATCAGATTTTTGCGGATAATTCACAATTTTCTCCAATAAGTCAGTAGTGCCTAGCCTGATCTTGGCCTATGAAAGGGCCATGGAAAAGGATGATAGTCAGCAGAGCGCTGATTATGGAGCGCTGCAGAGCCTTTTCGAAGATGATGAGATAGAAGAGATTTGGATTAATTCACCACAGAGAATCTTCATTGCTCGTTCGGGAAAGAGTGAGTTAACCAATATCGTCTTAAGCACCTCAGAGCTCCAATCAATCATGGACCGGATATTGATGTGGTCTGGTCGAAGAATTGATCTAAGCCATCCCTTTGTTGATGCGCGCCTACCTGATGGAAGCCGGCTTCATATTGTAATTCCTGAAGTTACCTCGGAGCATTGGGCAATAAACATTCGAAAGCATTTGATGCGGGCGAAGAGCTTGCTTAATCTAGTGGAGATGCAAGTTATCTCTGCCGAAATAAAGGAGTTTCTTACCCAGGCAGTAAGTGATCGGAAAAATATCTTAGTAAGTGGTTCAACTCAAGCTGGTAAAACCACTCTACTAAATGCTCTTGTTAGTGCTGTGCCAATAACCGATCGAGTAATAACCATAGAGGAAGTATTTGAACTAAGCCCAAGAATCCCAGATTGCGTGGCGATGCAGACTAGAAGCGCCAGCCTCGATGGAGTTGGGGAGATAAGTATCAGAAAGCTGATCAAAGAGGCGCTGAGAATGCGCCCATCTCGATTGGTAATTGGTGAGATTCGCGAGGCTGAATCTTGGGATATGTTAATCGCCCTTAACTCAGGAATTCCTGGAATGGCAACTATTCATGCAAACTCAGCGACTGAGGCATTGAGAAAACTTCAGACTCTTCCTCTCCTTGCCGGCGAGAACATAACTCAAGATTTCCTGACTCCAATAGTATTTCGCGCGCTAGATTATGTAATCCATGTTGGGATTGATGGCACTGGGGTTCGTAGGGTTTTGCAAGTCGCTCAAGTTCTAGACAGGGCGGAGAACTTTCACATTGACCTAGAGTCGATTTTTACCTGGGATGATGGCCAATACCAAAAAGGCTTTCATGTTTGAGCAGTTTGCCCTGCCAATTTTTGCAGGCGCTCTGGCAGCCCTTGGTGCATACATAGCCTCGTTTGATTCAAGTCCTTTCAACAAGAGACTCAAACCAGATAAGAAAATCTCATCTCGGAGCACCTTTGCCTTGATGATTACTCTCACCTTTGCATACCTCATCACTTTTCTTCTTACCTCATCAAAGCCAATTTCCCTAGCTATTTCCACCCTCTCAGCAGCAATACCATTTCTCATAAACCGCGGGCGAAAGTTAAGCAAGCAGAGAGAGCAGGAACTTGCCTGGCCTGAGGCAATTGATTCTTTAGTCTCAGCTCTCCAAGCAGGAATCACAATCTCAGGGGCACTTAGCCAACTAGCCCTTCATGGACCAAGAGCACTAAGGTCCAGTTTTATCCAGATCCAGAGCGGCCTCTTGGATTCAGGAAATTTCGAGCAGGTCCTATTAGAGGAAAAGAAGCGCTTAGATTCCGCGATATCTGATCAGGTCTTTGAAACACTGATTATCTCCAAGGACTTTGGAGGAAAGGACGCAAATAACGCTCTTCGATTATTGGCTGAATTTGTCAGAGAAGATATTGCAGTAACCGAGGAGATACGGACGAAATTTGGTTGGATTAGGAACTCAGCTCTCTTAGCAACTGCAGCGCCCTGGCTGTTATTGATTCTGCTCTCCACACAAGATTCGACTGTGCTGATCTATTCAACGCCAAGTGGTGCGCTAGTTCTATCTCTGGGAGTGCTTATGACGGCAACTGCCTATATCTGGATGGAGAAGTTGGGCTCCCTTCCTGCTGCGCCAAGGGCGATGAAATGAAGCCAGAGCTATCTGATATTCGCCTACTTTCCCTAATTGTCGTTCTACCTCTCTTATTGCTTGGGGTTTGGATTATTAGCCAAGAGAGTTTTGCAACGTTGAATCTTAGGAGTGGAGATTTTTCGAAGGCGAGGAAAGCAAAAGAAGTCGGTATTAAAGAGAGCAGAGTCAGAGACATCTGGATTTACTTTGTTGCCTCTAGTGCATTGACACTCACTCTTTACTTTCTGATTGCCATTTGGCCAGAGCAGATTCCAGCGTCGCTATTGCTATTGAGCATTTTGTGCTTGTTCTTTCTCCTCCTTCGCCGGAGAGCAGATCAGGAGAAGAAAGTTGCTACAGAACTTTTCGAAAGAGAACTTCCCTCTTTGCTTCAGCTTCTAACTATTCTTATCTCATCTGGCATCTCGCCCTCTCGGGCTCTGGCGATAATTGGACAGAGATCAACCTCGCTAAGTGCCAGAGAGCTAGATATGGTGGTTTCAGATATAGGTGAGGGAGATTCCCTTACTCAGGCGCTAGATAACCTATCTCTGCGATATGACTCGCTGATATTGAGAAGATTCACCACCAGCATCGTCTTAGGAATCGAACGAGGTTCATCCTTAGGACCGATTTTGATATCACAAGTAAAGGATGCTCGCCTGTCTAGCAAGAATCAAATCTTGCAGAGAGCAGGAAAGGCAGAAATTTCCTTGATGATACCCATAGTGTTCTTAATCTTGCCTGTTTCAATTTTGTTTGCACTATTTCCTTCATTTGAGCAACTCAATAGTTTCATGTAATTGACTCAAGTTATACACAGAATGGCTTTTCCACATTTTCTCGCCGCACGTTCAATCAGATCTCAGGGGTAGGTGAGAATTGCAGATAGGACGAGAATCGGGGGATTAGATATGGAAATCAAGAAGCCTTTATCGGGTGAAGTATTCCAGGCAAAATTTCTGGAGGCACAAGAGCGTTTGTCTAACTCAAATGTTGCTGAAAAATATCGAGAATTCTTGGCAAATGATGTCGATGAATCAGGCGATGTTCCAGGCTGGGTATTGGTGGTACTTATGACCACTGGATTAGTTACTGCGATTTGGACCATTGCTGCGCCAAGGCTAAGCACTATCTTAAAGAACTCCCTTGATGCGATGAATGGCATTCGCTGATGAAATCAAGCGACCGGCAAGACCTAGAGGGCGGGTCGGTGGAGTCAGCACTCGGCTTGATTCCTACCACTGCCTTTTTTCTTATGATTCTGCAGTTAGTGCTTTCAGGAAGTTGGCAGATGCTAGATAAAATTGATATTTCCAATGCCATAAATCGCTCAGCTCTTCTTGAAGGAAAGCCTGGGCAAACAACTGTCTACGCCCTAGGTAGCAGGAGAGAGACTAATCAAGAAGTTGTCGCCCTGCCTGGAGGGGGCGAGGTTATTACTTATAGATCAACACTTGACATTCCAGTGATTACGAATCTAATTGGTTCGAGGGTAGAAATGAAGAGCGAAGGCATCGCAATACGTGAATAGGGTTAAAAGCGAAGAGGGATCAGCTATTGCTGAATTCGTGCTCATTGCAACACCGCTGTTTATTCCTGCCTTAATCTTCTTTTCATCTATGCAGCAGAGTGCAAAAGAGGAGATGACTGTCTCCACTCTTTCCAGGCAGAGCCTCAGGGCTTTTATTACCGCAGATGACTTGCAGCAAGGACATCAAAGGGTTCGCTTCCTACTTGATCAATACCGCAAACTAGAAAGTGAAGGTCGTGGAGGTGATAGTTGGCGTCATGACTTCACTTACAACATTGCCTGCGGGAGCCAGGGATGTCTGCGACCGGGCTCTCTTGTTGAGCTAAGCCTCTATCGTTCATTTGACCTTAACGTTTATGACCTTGATCAGTTATTCAGAAATGAGAATCGAAAGGCTGCCGCAGTTGCAAGCGGATACGTCGATAAGTGGCGTGATGAAGGTTAGGGGGCAATTAGAAGAAACTGGCTCAATTTCACCCCTGATTATGGGTTACTTCGTCATCGCTATGAGTTTCATCTTTCTAGTATCTAATCTGGCTTCGGTTTATATCGCTAGGCGAGATTTGATTAATCTTACCGAAGGCGCCTTATCCAGGGCGGTGCAGGAGTTAGATGAAATTGCTTATTACTATCAAGTGCCTATTCCAGACATCTTTACTGGATCGCATAGGGAAGTTCCAATAAATTGCAGCGATGCAGGCAAGACCTTTAGCCAAGAGTTAGCGTTATTAGCAAGTACTCATTTAGACCTTTATGGCCAGAGATTTAATCAGGCTAGTGGCGACATTGCTCTAAAGGCTTTTGTCTGCGATGGAAAGAGCCTGAGTGTCACGCTGCAACAGGTTCATCAATTGCCATTTAAATTACGGGTCTTTGGGATCACAGAATTTACCAATGAGATAGAGGTATCTATGCAGACCATCTACCAGTGACTGAACCGGCATTAATAGGGGTTATCCTTGCGCCATGGTTGAGCGCGACATTAATGCTGAGATTGCTGCGCTTGATGCTACTTTAGGATCAATCGAAGCAGTTTTGGATCTAGATAGATTAAGAAGAGAGCAGGCGGAGCTAGAAACTCAAGCAGGAGCACCAAATCTTTGGAATGATCCAGAGGTAGCACAGAGAGTCACCAGCGCTCTTTCACGGGTCAATAGCACTATAAACAAAGTTAGTAGCTTAAGGTCTCGAATCGTAGATCTTCCGATCATGCTAGAGCTTGCCAATGACGAACCCAGTGATGGAGCAGAGCAGGAGATATTAAAAGAGTTAGATGGATTAACATCAGCAATTTCAGAACTTGAGATACAGACCCTATTAAGCGGCGAGTATGACCATCGAGATGCGCTAGTAACTATTCGCTCAGAGGCTGGTGGAGTCGATGCCTCTGATTGGGCAGAGATGGTCTCGCGAATGTTCTTTCGATATTGCGAGCGCCACAATTATGGCGTGAGCGTCTTGGAAACCTCCTATGGCGAGGAGGCTGGCATCAAATCGACGACCTTTAAGGTAAGCGGCCCTTACTCTTATGGAACCCTCTCTGTTGAACAGGGAACTCATCGCTTGGTCAGAATTTCACCTTTTGATTCCCAGAACCGCCGCCATACCTCATTCGCTGGGGTTGAAGTAGTCCCTGTTGTTGATCAAAGCGATGATATTGAAATTGATGAGAAAGAAATTCGCATCGATGTCTATCGCTCATCAGGCCCTGGAGGACAAGGCGTTAACACCACCGACTCTGCAGTTCGCATCACCCATAACCCCACCGGAATTGTGGTCTCCTGCCAGAATGAACGTTCCCAGATTCAAAATAAGGCAACCGCTTTGTCGGTTCTGCAATCCAAATTATTGGAGAGGCGAAATGCTCAAGAGAGAGCAAAGATTGATGCGCTCCGTGGCGATACTTCAGGATCTTGGGGTAATCAAATTCGCTCATACGTGCTTCATCCTTATCAGATGGTGAAGGATCATCGAACTGATTTTGAAACCGGCAATACCCAAGCAGTTCTAGATGGTGATCTTGATGGATTTATTGCGGCTGGAATTCGTTGGCGTAGAGAGAGAATCAAGCTGTAGATAGGCTCAATTGGTAATTCTGCGTTCTTTCTCACCTAAAAACAGCGGGTTTATCCGTAGCTTTCACCCCCGCTCTATCTAAAATCTGACCCATGATTCGCTTTGAGAACGTGACTAAGGGCTATGGGAAAAATGACCGACCAGCTCTAGATAATGTCTCGATTGATATCGAGAAGGGGGAGTTTGTCTTCCTAGTTGGCCTATCTGGCTCTGGAAAATCAACTTTCCTACGTTTGGTCTTAAGGGAAGAGCGACCAACCTCTGGAAAGATTCATGTCGCCGGAAAGGACCTGGGGACACTATCTAATTGGAAGGTTCCAGAGCTACGGCGCCAAGTCGGCACGGTGTTTCAAGATTTTCGCTTGCTACCAAATAAGACAGTTGTGGAGAATGTTGCCTTTACCTTGCATGTATTAGGTTTTTCTAAGAAGGAAATTGCTCGCGAAGTTCCAGAAGTTCTAGAGCTAGTCGGCCTGGAAGACAAAACTGATCGCAAGCCTGGAGAGCTCTCAGGTGGAGAACAGCAGAGAGTTGCTATCGCCAGGGCTTATGTGAGTAACCCTGCGATTCTCATCGCCGATGAACCAACAGGAAACCTAGATCCTGCGACCTCTGTTGGAATCATGAAATTGCTAGATCGCATCAATCGCGAAGGAACCACTGTGGTTATGGCCACCCATGACTCTGGCATTGTCGATCAGATGCGCAAGCGAGTCATTGAATTAGATAAGGGACAAGTCGTCCGCGATCAGGTTCGCGGGGTTTACGGATATACGGGGTAGCGATGCGCGCTGGATTTATTCTTAGCGAAGTGGGCATTGGCTTGCGCCGTAATCTAACCATGACCTTTGCAGTTGTAGTAACGGTAGCAATTTCGCTGTCACTTCTTGGTATCGGCTTACTTTCAAATTCTCAAGTGCGGGTAATGAAGGATTACTGGTATGACAAGATCGAGGTCTCGGTCTATCTCTGCGGCTCTCTCTCTGATTCTCCATCTTGCGCTGGAGGGATCATTACTGCCCAGCAACGCCTTGAGATTCAAGCAGATCTTGAAGAACTTCCCGTTGTTGAAACAGTTTATTACGAATCGCAATCGGAGGCATTTGATCGCTTCCAGGAAAGATTTAGAGATTCTGCAATTTCACAAAATGTTACTGCTGATCAATTACCGGAATCATTTCGAGTCAAGCTAAATGACCCCACGCAATTTGCAGTGGTACAGAGTGCGTTCTCAGGTCGGCCAGGAGTAGATATAGTTCAAGATCAAAGGTCAATTCTGGAGAAGTTCTTTAGACTGCTAAATGTCTTACGTGATGGAGCACTTGCAATTGGAATCGCTAGCGTATTGACAGCAGCACTATTGATTAGTAATACTTTGAGGATTGCTGCATTCAATAGAAGAAGAGAAACCAATGTTATGAAACTAGTTGGAGCAAGCTCTTTTTCCATCCAATTGCCTTTCGTCCTAGAGGGAGTCTTCTCGTCCGTTATGGGTTGGGGATTCTCAGTAGGCATGCTCTCTTCCTTAAAGTATGTAATTGACGAACGGATAGCGCCGCTTCTTACTTTCACTAACTTCTTCACCTGGAATGATGTCTGGGTCGCATCTGCTTATCTTCTTGGGACTGGACTTCTAGTTTCATCTCTAGCATCTATCTTGACGCTTCGTAAATACTCAAAGGTTTAACTCAGAGCACGCTTAACTCTGAGCGCTAATCTGCTCTTAGTTGAGTTCTAAAGCGCCCCTGGGCTACCGTTACGCCCTTGCAATTGATGACATACCTCGCCCGTTTCAAGCAATAGGAGTTCTCCAAGTGAGTGATGAGAAGAAGTCACCTGCTGCTGAGCGCGCTGTTATCGGCGGAAGAACCAGAAAGTGGGATGCCAGCGAATCGAAGATGATAGGGACTAGTGAAGTTTCACTTGCTCGAGTGGAGAGGGCATCAGCAAGAATCGCGAGTGGCCAAAAAGTTATCAATGCCGAAATACTTCGAAAGACGCTTGTCGCAATGCTGGTAACTGCCCTTGTTTTTGTGGTCGGAGTGCAGGTGGGTGAATCCAGAATTGGCACAACAGTAGATGAGGCAATTAGAAGCGTGGTTGACCTTGGTGCTATGGGAGTAGATCGTGAATCCTTAGAGCGAGCTGCCATTGAAGGCGTCCTCAAAGCATCGGGTGATGAATGGTCCAACTACTTTCCGAGAAAAGCGCTAAAAGTATTTGAAGCACAGAGCTCCAATTCTTTTACAGGAATTGGCATATATCTGACTAAGTCCCGAGGAGGCGTAATCAAGATTTCATCGATTCAACAGGGGTCTCCTGCAGCACGATCCAACCTTGAAATTGGCGATGAACTCCTCGAGGTAAATGGAACAAAGGTAAGCGGAGCTTCTCTGGCATCAGCCATTGCTCTCATTCGGGGAGATCTCGGAAACAGGTTTGATCTACTTGTAGCCAGAGGTGAAAAGAAAGTCCTTGCCACGATTAAAGCTGGAAAAGTGCGGGCAAAGAGTGTGGAACTTACACAAGTTAGTAGCTCAGTTGCCCTACTTGAGATTGCCTCCTTCATTTCAGGAACGGCTAGCGAGGTTTCCGAGGCGCTAAGGCAGGCTAATTTTGGCTCAGGGGTGATTATTGATTTAAGAAACAATACTGGAGGCTTAGTAGAAGAGGCTGTAGATGTTGCAGAGCTCTTTATTGGTAGCGGCATCATTGTTTCATATAAGGTAAATGGGTCAGAGAGGGTATTTCGTGCTACAAATTCAAATCCGATAAAGGTTCCAGTGGTGGTTATTATTAACCGAAACACTGCAAGTTCTGCTGAAATATTGGCTGGGGCATTTCAAGATCGGAGTCGGGGAGTAGTAATTGGCGAGCGAAGTTATGGAAAAGGTTCAGTTCAAGAGATTATCTCCCTAGAGGATGGTTCTAAATTGGAGCTTACTGTGGCTCTCTTTCTCACCCCATCTGGTCGCATCATTGAGGAAGTTGGTATAACTCCAGACCTTGCGGTAATCCCAGCAGAGATTGGCCTTAAATCACTGCAGGTATTAGGTGGGCTAGCATCCTTTATCGCAAAGGATTAGCTCTAAGTAGTTAGTTGGCATGGATATCTTGGTTTGGCGAGATACCCTTAAGCCGTGGTCAAGGAAATAGGCAAGAAAATTATCGCCCGGAATAAGAAGGGGCGCCATGACTATTTCATTGATGAGGTATTTGAAGCGGGTCTGGTATTAGTTGGTACTGAAGTCAAATCTCTAAGAGCTGGAAGAGCCACCCTTACTGATGGCTATGGAGTGGTTCAAGATGGCGAGATTTATCTAAGCGGAGTTCATATCCCTGAATATAGCGAGGGCTCATGGACCAATCATGAACCAAGACGGAATAGAAAACTCTTAATGAGTAAGCGCGAAATAAACCGACTCATTGGAACTTTAAAGGAAAGTGGCCTTACTCTCATACCACTCTCACTCTATTTCAAAGATGGAAAAGCAAAGGTAGAGATAGCCCTTGCTCGAGGTAAGAAAGCATATGATAAGCGCGCAACATTGATGGAGAAACAGGCAAACCGTGAAATTGATCGAGAGCTTTCTAATCGCTCATCTGGCAAAGGTGGCCGGGGCAAGTCAAATAGATTCGAAGATTGATTACTCTTTATTGCACTACTGAGCCTATCTCCTAGGTTTCTTAAGGTCAGTTCTCTGCTCTATAATCTGCTCACAGCTTCTAATCCACGCTAATCGCGGGGGTGAACGGTCTCGACTTCGTTTGTTGAGCCAGGGGAAGCGGGCCGAGGAAGCCGGGATGATCTCGTTAACCACAAAAACCCGTGCACACATACAGACGCAGATAAAACTTCGTCTG
>VGBW01000003.1 GCA_016870365.1 Actinomycetota bacterium
ACGCAACTCTTCAGATATAGCCCCCCACAATCTACTGAAAGGGTCAGGCGCTCGACCATTTCGCTATCTTAAACCCCTTACAAATGGCGCCTGCCCGAGTAGGGTTTTCGGGTGGCTCTGATAGAGAGCGGCGTTGGCGTATCTGATAACTACCCAACTGGACCACAAGATTGGGGAGTCGCAATCGCCCAGATGTATGCAACTACCGATCTCAATTGGTTTATTGGTAACAATCGCAAGATGTCTTTTGAGCCTGATCTAAATGCCGAGTGTCGAAGCGTTGATACTCAGACGCTCGGAATGATCATAAAGAAAGTAACGGGAATGCGAGTGGCTGATTACTTCAGCGAGAATGTCTGGCAGAAAGTCGGGGCCGAGTTTCTAGCCACTTGGAATGTAGATCGCGTTGATGGAACTGAGAAGACATTCTGTTGCTTCAACGCTGCTGCTCGAGATTATGCGCGGGTTGGAATGGCAATTCTTAACGGCGGGTTTGCCGGCCCTACTCGAATAATCAGCCGCGACTGGCTTGATTGAATGAAGTCCCCTGTAGTCACTTTGGACTATGGCTGGGGATATTCGGCACAGGCTTTGCACCCATTCCCCGGTACTTCGATGGCTCTTGGTCTATATGGTCAAATGGTAAATTCATCTTTATCGATCCCGGATCTAGAACCGTAATCCTCAAGTTAGGTGACAACCCACCAGGTAGCGATACTGAAGAGCCGACTGCTGAAGTTCTCTACGCCTTAGCTAAGGCGAAATGGTAAATCAGGTCTATCGGTAATTACTGCCGATACCTTCCATTCCTTTAACTTTGGAATGTATCTCTTCTCATTCACTGTCCATACCAAGATCTCGTGCTTTGCTAAATGTTTTCTTACCCAGCGAGATCTTTCAAAGAGTTCCACATCAATCGTGACTTTCTTAGTAGGTAGATAGAGAAGCCGCCAGCGATGTGCGATCACATAGGCGACATCATTGAGTTTGCGCTTGAACCTTAAAACAGCAAGAAGTGAGAATGACATTGCGGTGAACTTGTAGCGCTTTCCTAGTTCTATTACGACTTTCTCGACTTTGCCACCACTTAGGACTGGGTGTTTAGTGTCAATCAGAACCTCTTTGTTGTTTAGATTGGCTAACTCAAGTAAGTCTTCTAGCGTCATGACTTCCGTGATTCCTCGAAGTTGTTCCAAAGTGAGCGACGCGATTCGCTTCTTTACCCCAGCAATTCTCTTTGTACCCCGATCATGAAAGCAGACCGCTATGCCATCTTTGGTAAGCCGCACATCACACTCAAAGCCGTCGGCAGCCACTTCAATCGCTCCCTGGTAGGCAGCACGAGTTGCTTCTGGATACTTATGGCTAAAGCCGCGATGAGCAAAGATCTTCATTTTGCAAAGATAAAACGGAGAGCTTTGCCGAGCCCTGGCCAAGGGTTATTGGTCCGTATTAGGAAAGTAGCTCGATAAATGGGGGCTTTCCAGCCAAATACTCGACTGAATACTTTTGCCCGAGCTGATAAATCCGCTTCACTTCCCCATCTAGATCCGGAACTATCTTTTGGATGCATCGCCAGTTTTACCGGCAAATGAACGCCCTTTAGCCCGGCTCTAAGCGCATCGGCAATCAGGATGTACTCATCGCCAAGATAGTTCGTTGCACCAGCCCCAAATTCTTCATCGAACCTGATCTTCTTCCCTCGCAGTGCATCGACTCGAACCAACATCTCATAGGTGGCAGCTCGGGCTGAGTTCGTTAACTTAATTGGGGTCACTTGACTTAGATAATTCTTTCTTAAGGCACCACTCTCATCAACTGCTCGGGCGAGAATGATCGCACAATCTGGATTTGCTTTGAAGTAAGCGAGTGCATCATCGATCCCAGATTCGATAAATTTCATATCATCATCGCCGAAGAGTAAGAATTCACCGCTAGCTCGATCCAGCGCCGCATTTCTGCTCTTTGCCACGCCTCTGTTTTTCAACTCAACTAGTTTTGCGCTTCGTTCTGCAAAGATGTAAGAGCTATCATCCGTGTTCTGTACTAAGACAAGAATCTCTCGATCCTCACGTCGCTCCGGATAGGTGATCCCATTAAGGCGCCCAGGAAGCGTTGAGTAAGCGATAGTTAGTCTAAGGCGATCACTCATCATCTTCTGCGGGGCTCCTTGCTCCAGCCTTCGCCTTCGCATAGCGCATCAAGGAGCGGGAAGCTGATGTGAGAGAACCATTCTGCAACCGGGTTCCAAAGAAGATAATCAGAGTATTGACAAGGCTAATGTCGCCGTTGTAACTCATAAAGAGAAGAACCGCAAGAAGAAGGGCGATACCTAAACCAGTAAGAAGTGAGCCCAACTCCGCTGCTTTGATTCGCGTTCCATAACGTTTTTGGGGGCGGGCGCGTTTTCCATCGCGTTCAACCTGGAGTTCTTGTTGGACTTGTAGTTGCTTCGTAAAAATCCTTCCGATTACCGCAAGGACCACTAGAACTACGAGAAGGTTCAAGGCGGCGAAAATAGGCTCAAGAATTAAGGTAAATGCCAGAACTGCAACTAGTTGGGTTGCTTGGGCGAGGATATTTGAGATTTCGAAAGCCATCGCCCACTCAGGATTCTTAGCGCCACGATTCCTCAATTTACGGAGCGATTTAAAGGATCTAGCAAAAGCTTTGACTCGATAGATCTTTTGGTAATACTGGCTTACCCGGGTCAAGATAAAGAAAACGGCGAGCCCAACTCCAAGGAGGATAAAGTGATTCCGTTCAATTTCGCCCTCTTGAACAACAATATTCACAAAGAACTTCATTACTAGGAGCTCAGAGACTGAGATGACCGCGGAAAGCATCGAAAGGACTACCAAGACATACCTAAATCTTCCACCTGGAAATAGTTGGGTGAAACCTAGCTTGATTTCGCGGATGATTGAAATCATCTACTTATCCAACTTTCTAGAGCTAAGAATCGAGACAAGATGCCCAGCGGTCACAAATGCCGCTAAAGGGAGTCCGATTCGAATTAAGTTCTCATCGCCGGCAAAAAACAATATTAAGATTGACATTTCTACCGAGTGAAAGAGGCGTTGCACAGCAAAGATTCGAAATGGAGCACGCGCGACTCGGATGACTAGTGACTTTGGTTCGCCTACCATTTTGCTATCTGCAAGCTTTGGAAGGCTCGCATATGACCGGGCTACATGCACCGCGTCGTTGAATCCCTTATTGAGAAGAATTAGTACTGAGATTAGAGCGCCTAGGAAGAGCAATTCATGATCGCCTTCTCCAATCCGCCAGGCAAGAGCGATTGGGATCAAGCTCTCGGTTAAGTAATGCCCGACGCGGTCTAGGAAGACGCCCTTAGGTGATTGGGTGTCTTGCCAACGAGCTATCTCGCCATCGCAACAATCCCAGAGCATCTGTAGTTGCGATAGAAGAAAAGCCAGGAAAAGCCCGAGAAATCCGGGGATTTGAAGGGCAGCGCTCATAGAGACTCCGGTAGCAATCATTAAGTAAGTAACGCCATTTGCTGTTATCGGCGTCTTTAGCAACAGGCGTGTTAGATATGGCGAGAGTTTTCGAAGATATAGATCTGCTACCCAATGCTCGGCACTGGAGCGACCGGTGACTGAGGGAGGCTGACAGACCGCGCGCAACTCAGCGATAGCCGGCTTTGCGGGGCGCTGACTCACTCGCTAATTCTATTCTGCTTATGTCCGATAACCCATTGAAAAGATGAGAGCGCGAGGAAGATGACCGCAAAGTACCAGGCAATGAGGGTGATATCCACGCCCGTTAAGAGAGCAGCACCAATAAGCAAGATTCGCCCACCAAGATAGAAACCCAACGCGTTCAACCAAGTTGGTTTCTTCTCGTCCTGAAGGGCGCGATAGAGATTGTCATAGTGATGGAAGATGATGCTAAAAAGAATGATAAAGCTTGGGACTCCTAATACATCTTGGTGGACGAAGATGGCGATAAGAATAAGCGCTTCGATTAAGCGGAGTATGGATGGTTCAATCCAGCTAATTCTCCTTGTGAAGCTCGCCTTGATTCCTAACAAATCTGATTGATTCACAATCAAGGAGCTATTAAGAGGGTTCCTCTCCATCTCCTTGGTGCGAATTGCTCTTCCTCGGAAAACCACAACAGCCGATATGAAAGCAAGTGTCGGCATAATGGTAAATGTGAGAGCAGCGCCACCAACAACTGCGCTCGCGCTAATCACTAGCCAACGCTCACCGATAGGGAATTGGATTATCTTTCCTAACCAATAACGGAGCCTTCCCCTTGGGCCACGCTCAGTTGGGATGATCCCATCGAATTCGGCCATGAAATCAACTGGAGTCGCGAACTTCTCTTCTGTTCGAACCTTCATGCTCTGGGCAAAGTTGTAATCCGATAGATGCCTACAGGCCTGGATAGCCATCATCGCCATCGCGGGAATCCATAAGTCTCTACCTTCGAGCGATGCGCCATAAGCAAGACCTAAGAAGACAAGATACTCCTTAACTCGATCAGTTACCGCATCTAACCAAGCACCCAGCTTGGAGAACTTCCGGGTATATCGCGCTAACTCGCCATCCACACAATCAACGATGATGCTTAATTGCAACAAGAAGGCTCCGAGAAGTACCGATAAGAATGTGCCGCGTGAGAATGAATATGCAGAATAGAGACCAATTGCAAAAGAGAGAAGCGTGACTTGGTTCGGAGTTGCACCGACCTTTACAGCCGCCCAAGTCAGAATCTTGGAGAATTTGCGGAGAAAGAAGACTGAGAAGAAACCATCATTGGCTCGATTCGCAATCTTTAATCGCAGGGTTGCGATATTTAGCCCATTTATCTCGCTCTTAACTCGCTCACGCTCACGCGGATCATCGCTTCGTGACCATGGTGCACTTAATACATCTACAGCATCTACTTTGATTGTTCCGCGAACTAGCGCAACTAATAGAAGATCTAGCGCATTTCCTTTTGCTCTAAAAGCGATTGCGTTCTCAAGGGCCGGGATGATTGTTTCTCTCTGTTTCTGGGAAAGTCGAAGTCCGCCAACAAAGTCCCGATTTCCAATAGTCACTTTATGTGAGGCTGAACTTGCACTTGCGATGCGACTTTGACGAACTAAGGTGTTTCCATTCTTGACAATCGCAACAAGCGCTGCAGAACTACTTCGCGGGTAATCTGTAAGTAACTCTAGATGTGGATCCGTGATTACCGTCCGCTCATCGAACAATAGAAGATCTCTTGTTGAGTTTTGAAAGATATCAAGTATTTCTGAAAGAGAGGTCCTTGCGGTGACAGACAAAGAATCAAGTGCGACGCTCATTTAGAGTAGTATAAATCTATGGCCCTCCAAGTTGTGATTCTTGCTGCTGGAATAGGCACCCGTCTTGGAAAACCTTGGCCAAAACCACTCACTCCACTTGCAGATGGCCGTTCGATCATACAGCAACAATTGGATAATGTTGAGAAGGTCTTTAGGAATGAAGCTCGCGTGACAATCGTGGTCGGGTTCAAGATGGAGATGATCATGGAGGCTCATCCGAATGCTTGCTTCATCTATAACGAGGTTTATGACCAGACGAACACCTCAAAGAGTCTTCTTAAGGCTCTTCGCGCATCACATGAAAGCGGAGTTCTATGGTTAAACGGTGATGTGGTATTTGATTCAAGAGTGCTAGATCGTGTGCAATCTCTCATGCGTGAGGAAAAGTCCTTTATTTGTGTAAATACCTCAGCAACGTCCGAGGAAGAAATCAAGTACACAGTAGATGCCGATGGAAATATTAATTCCTTGTCAAAACAAGTTAAGAATGCTTTAGGTGAGGCGGTGGGGATTAATTTCATTAGTAAGTATGACAAAACTGCGGCAATAACCTACCTAGAAGAGTGCGCAGATAATGACTACTTTGAACGCGGCCTTGAATTGGCTATAGAAAAAGCTGGCATGAAACTGGAGCCAGTCGATATTTCTGATCTGTTCGCCATCGAAGTTGATTTTCAGGCTGATCTAAAGAGAGCAAATGAGGGACTAGCTTAAATCTGCTTACGGATTCGCAGAGCTTGCGTACCCAATTTTCTCCTGTAGCGCTTAATTAGGTTTTTCCTAATCCAACTTAATGGCAGCCTCTTGACCAGATTCTTGTCAAAACCAAGCATCCCTTGAGCAATATGGCTTATCGAGATCTCGGTGGGATAAACAGGCTCTCCCTCTGGCACTGATGCCGATCCTAGGCTCTCGATATCGCCAATGATGATTGCCCCGGTAGCTATGAGTTCCCTCTTGTTTTGGGAGCCAATCTCATTCCCCTTATCTATTGCCCATTTCGGGGTTAGCAACTTTCTAGAATCACTTGGAGCCTTAACATTGTCTGTTAGATGCCCTATATACCCGTTTCTTATGAATACTTCATACTCATTCCAATTTCTATCTTTAGGAAATTCTCTATTTAACTCCAGAAGTAAGGCTATTTCCTCAAGATTTAATGAGCGATTACTACCTGATTCTTGAGGTCTTATGAAACCTTGGGGTAGCCCTAAGTATTGATTAACCGAGTCATAGAGGAACTCTGGCTTTGATTCATCAACAATAAGTACCGTCACATTGCCAGCTCCCAAGACTTCTACCCACTTGGCAACGACCTTTCCAGAAAAGTGTCTATTCCAGAATGTTGGGTTGATCTTTGATTCACCTGGTTTATCAAGAACCGAGTGAAGCCAGGTTACATAGTCTGCGGTTATCCCATATTTCAAATATTGTTGATAAGAGGAGCCGAGTAGCTTGACTAAAGGCCTCAAAGTAAAGAGGGCCTCAATCTTTCTTCCTTTAATTACGTCAAAAATAGTGAGGATCTGTTCTCTATCTAGTTCGGAGAAGAACTCGCTGCTAAGCAAGATGTTCTCTGCTTTATTTGAATTGATTGCCTTTGCTAGGCGAGTCCACTCCTTTCGTGAAGTCTTCTCACCCCCTTTCTTATCCCACCCCCAAGTTCCTCCAGAGAGCGCCCAGGCGATGCGGTGATGTGCTTTTCTTCCTATATTCGGATAGATGATCCCGCTTTGCCTTAATTCATCGTGTTGCGAATCAAATGACTCCTGTAGAGCGCTAGTCCCAGACTTATGGAATCCAGCATGAATGAACAAACGAGGCTGACTCATTAGGTAATTATTCTATGAGTTTTCTCGCAAGGTGTGGCCTTAGGCATAGATTGCCCATCAGAGAACGCTGAGAATCAATGCTCTAACGCCTTGGGTCAGATCTGCTAAAGCCCAGCTAGGTTGATTTGGAAATTGGGATGACTGTTCATTAACTAAAGGGAGGTGGACAAAGCCTGATTCTTTCCCCTGCCCAATGAGTTGATGTTGGAGATGGTAGAAAATGTGATTACAAAGAAACGCTCCGGCCGATAAGGAAATCTCGCTCTCTAGCCCAGATGCTCTTACTGCCTCAACCATTCTTTCTATAGGTAGAGTACTGAAATAACCATCAGCCCCACCTTCAATAATTATCTTATCTACCCTTGAGTCCCCGGCATTGTCGGTAATTCGAGTCGAATCCAGATTTATCGCAATCTTCTCTGGGGTTATCGACTTCCTTCCCTCGGCTTGCCCAAAACAGATAATTATCTCTGGATTGGCTTCTTTGACTTTAGAGAGCAAAACTTTTGCTGCCTTATCAAACTCCACTGGAAGTATTACTGTAAATAGCTCTACCCCGAATAGATCTTCTTTGGCAATGGCGTCTACTACAAGCTGTGAGGAGTTTGAGTTAGCTCCACCAAATGGCTCAAAGCCGCTTATCAGTATCTTCTTGCTTGAGGACAATTCAACTCCTCAAATTAGCTAGAGGCCAAGAAATGCTGCGCCCACAAGGATTGTCGCCCAGAGGATGTGAATGGGCAACATCCATCTAGCAATAGTCTCAACTGCCTCGCTCCCGCCCTCATCTTTTACTGATTCTTTCTTTATCTCCAATAACTCACGAAGGCCAACGGATAAGACCAATAGCGTTGCCACCCAAGAAACCATGCAATATGGGCAGAGAGCACCGATTTCAAATATGGTTTGGAAGGCTAGCCAGTGGCAGAAGACAACTGCTAACGCTGTCCCAGAAACTAGGAGTTGCCAGAAGAGTTTTGGAAAGCTTACTTTCATAAATAGAGCGACAGAAATTGCAATCATAATCGCAAAAGTCGCAATACCAATTAGTGAATTTGAAAAGCCAAAGACCTCTGCTTGGTCGGAGAGCATAACGCTCTTACAATTGACGCTGGCATTAATGTTGCATGAAGGGGTGAACTCAGAGTCTTTTAGGACTTTGAACTCATCGATTGTTAGAATAAATGAGGCTAAGAAACCACTAACTCCAGCAACAAGCAATACCCAGGCAGAAATTCGATTATCCGACTCCATGGTATGAGTATAAAGTTATCTCGTGATATCCGCACGCTTGTGCTCAGTTCTAGTTTCTATGCTGCTTTTCTCGCAGGCTTTAGCTATGCCTGTAGCACTTGGTGAAGAGTTGGAATTATCGATTCAAAGTAAGGATATCGATGAAACTCTAGTTGAGTCTTCAAGAGGTGCGGCCCTTGGAGTATTGAAGGATGGATCGTTACTTTTAGGCGGCGGTAATGGTGGAAACCTTCTCTACCATTACCAAGATTCAAAATTATTCTTGATTGGAGAGATTTCCAATCAATCTGAACGAATTAGAGATTCTCGCTTTGGCCCCACGGATATCGCAGTATTGAAACAAGGCTCAAAGAGCCTTGACCTTCTAATCTCCTATCCGCAATTGAGCAAAGTAAGGAAATGTGTCAGGTTAGTGGCCTATCGTTATAACGCTGATCTAGAGAAGAAGACGGTTGTAAAACGGGAGAGCTGGTTTAAAGGAAAACCTTGTGTCCCGATTGGGGCTGTCCAACATGCTGCCGGCAGAATCGAGATCATAGATTCCGAGAGCGCTTATCTGACTACAGGTGATCTAGGTTTTCGTCGCATTAATCAAGTTCCAGCCCGAGGCTACTTGGGTGGGGTATTTAAGATAACAAAGCGTGAGATTACTCAGATTTCGACTGGGCATAGAAATCCGCAAGGAATTCTTACGATAGGAAAGAATCTTTATGTTTCAGAGCATGGACCGCGCGGTGGTGATGAATTGAATCTTATTGAAGCAAATAAGGATTATGGATGGCCCTTTGTCACCTATGGAAAGCCCTATACCTCTGGTGACTATGTTATTCCCTCAAAAACCGGAACTCATGTTGGTTATCAAGAACCGCTATATCAATGGAGCCCGTCTGTGGCTCCCACAGAGCTAGTTCAACTGCCTAAGAATAGTATTTGGGGCGACTTATCCACTCAGATAGTGATGGGGACTTTGGCAGCAAAGTCTTTGATCTTTATCAAATTGCAAAGCCCAAATATCGTGGGTCAAGTTCGTAGCTATTCAGTTAATGAGCGAATCAGAGACCTTGATCTCCTGCCAACTGGTGAAATGGTGGCAACAACTGATGGAGGAAAGCTTTTATTCATTACCCCTACTAGATAGTAGGGTCAAGTTTCTTGTATTCTCCCGAACTATGTATAACGACGAGGATTGGAAAGATGACCTTAGAGAGAAGAAGCGTCTAAGCGATGAAGAGATTCACAAGAACAAAAGGTCTTGGAAGAGACTCTCTTCCGTAGCACTTTTGATAATTGCAGTTATTTGGGTCTTCAAAGGCTAATATCTCTAGTTATCCGGCCAATTAGAAATCAAGTCATAAACAAGTAGAAGCGCCGCAGAAAGAATTCCCCCGACCCAAATCCCTACTCCAACACCCCACTGCAGTTCAATAGAGGCCCAAGTCGAGGCAATAAAAATAACTACCATCGCAAGATCAAAGATTGTCCGTTCCTTCGAATTCATGGCTAAAGCATAGGACAGAGCGATTTAAATACGGGGTAGGCCTGGGCCTTGCTATACATTGAGCTTGTTACATATTGTGGATCTGAAAGGATATTTAAGGTAATGCGCTTTCTAATCAATGTAATTGAAAGCATAGAAAGGCATCATCATTCTCAGCAGGAACTTGCCGCGATAAATACCTTTAATGAGGAACTCATGGCCTGTGTCATAACAGAACCTTTATCGGGCAAAGAGTTTTAGCCCAGTCATCAATAATCACAATCGCCCCTTTCATCAGGGACATACTGATTCGGCATCAGAAGGCTCCAAGCCTTACTGATAGTTGGGATGGGTCTCTACTTACGTTAAGGGGTTCTGGCAGGCAGTAGACCGCTCTTAGGCCAATTAATATCTTGCTAAATCCGTTATTGATAACCCCCCCAAGATAAATACCTGCAGATAATAGGAGTAAATCCTGTAAATTACTTCAAAGATTTCTGATCGTTGCCTATATCTTCAAAACTCATAATCCTCACCTGTTCATTCAAGAAAGGGAGGGTGATGGCAACCACAGTGACCCCAACCAAAATATACAGAAAGTTTTCAATTCCAAACAGCCCAGATAATGGGGCAGCAATGGCTAAGCCAATTGGCCTAAACATCATTGAACCCATGGCATCAAATGATGCCACTCGAGAGAGTGCCTCCTGTGGCACCTTTTTTTGCATAGCGGTATTCCAAAATGTTCCCCACAGATCAAGTGTTATGCCAAACAAGAATGCAGCAGATGCAATCACAATAAGTGATTGTGGCTTTGCCATAGTGAAGATATAGAAGGTGAGGGTAAAGGAGGCAAGTTGTAAAAAGCGCAGTGGATACCTCAGCTTAATCCTTAGAGCAATGACCGAGCCAACTATTAATCCAACTGATTCTGAGGTTATTACCAATGACCAAGACTTTGCCCCGTTAAAGTGCTCTAAAGCTATTAATGGCCCTAAGACATTTTCTGCTGCTGCCCAGCACATAACTAAGAACGACCAAGACAAGACTGAGACCACAATCCATCTAAAGGAGACGAAGACCTGCCATCCATGGCGAAGATCAGCAAGTACTGTGCTTTCACTGTGTAATGCTCTAGGTGTTAAATGCCTAAAGCTATAGATCATTACCCCTGAGATCATGAATGAGGCTGCATCAATTGCTAAGGTAACCGCTGCCCCATATTGATCAATCAAAATCCCTGCACAAGCTGCGCCAATTATGAAGCCACTATTTGTCAGTAGTTGATTGAGAGCATTTCCTTTTTGTAATCCCTCGCTTGGCACCACCGCTGGAATAATCCCAGAAAATGCCGGCCAAAATATCCCCCAAAAAACACCGTATAAGCCATTAACAATTAACAGCAACGTCACCGGTACATCCCCAGTTGCAAAAGACCAAGCCTGCACCAGTAATACTAAGCCGGCTAGAAAGTCGGTTATCCCCACCATTCTGGCCCGACCATACTTATCAGCAATAACACCGCCAAAAGGTGCCATCAATAGAAAAAACACTGTGGTGGTGCCAAGCACTAAACCGAGTAAATTAGCAGAGCCATTTGGAAGCCCCAATATGCCAAAAGCCAAGGCGATCGGCCCCATGCCATTGCCAAGATTTGAGATAAAACGAGCAGCAAACAACCTTTTTACATATGGTTGGGATAAAACCTGCCTGGTATCCAACTTACTTTATTATCTCACTTGATGTAGTGATTGAATCAAGAAATTCCATATCGGGGGTTTTGCCAATTCCATCCCCGGTTGGTACAGCTAAATACCCATCATCCATAACAAATGGTGTTGTTATATCTTGCTTAAAGTATCGGGCAGAGGCTGATGTGTCACCAGGTAAGGTAAATCCAGGAAGGGCAGCCAGAGCTAGATTAGCAGCTCTACCAATACCAGTCTCTAACATTCCGCCACACCAAACTGGAATATTATTTTTGACACACAAATCATGAATCTTTACCGACTCTAAATACCCACCAACTCTGCCTGGTTTGATGTTGATAACAGTTGTAGCTTTAAGTGCTAGCGCATCCTGCGCAGATTGCAAGGAGATAATTGATTCATCAAGACAGATTGGCGTCTTTACCTCTTTAGCAAGGAGTGCGTGCCCCAATATGTCATGTTCGTCAAGTGGTTGCTCAATTAGTAATAAATTAAACTCGTCAAGAAGGGCTAGGTGCTTACCATCATCTCTTGAATAAGCTTGATTTGCATCTACTTGCAGTGGGATCTCTGGGTAGATATCTCTAATAGTTTTAACCGCCTGGGTATCCCAACCTGGTTCAATCTTTAACTTAATTCTTCTATAACCGGCATCCACATAGGATTCAACCTCTTCAACTAGAGCATCAAGGCTATTTGCTATCCCAACCGAGACCCCACATTCAACTCTACTTTTAGTACCACCAAGATAGGCAGTAAGTGATCTTTTTTCATCCCTTAATTGCGCATCTAGAATGGCGGTTTCAAGAGATGCTTTTGCCATCTGCCCACCTAAGAAGGGTCTTAATATTGTGGCAACCTCTTCTGCTTTGAAATCCCCGGCTTTTTTCAAGGCTGGAATTAAGAATCTCTTAATAAGATCAATACATGCGTAGGTGTACTCTGGTGAGTAAAGGGGCTCAGACATCGCCACGCACTCGGCCCAACCAGTTGTGCCATTCTCATTTACCACCTTTACCATTAAGACTTGACGAGAGGTTTGACTCCCAAATGAGGTTCTAAATGGCCTCACTAGAGGTAGTTGTATGACTCTTAGTTCAATCTCTCTTAATCTCATATCCGCACAACATATTCATTATTTGTTGAAAAACCAATTACCTTGCCATCTTTCTCAAATGCTGCCATGAACTGCTCACGAACCTGCCTGCGCCACCTCATACTTTCACGTTGATTCTTACTGCGAATCGCAACAATATCCTCTGGAATCGCAATCAAAATATCATTAGGCTTTGGATTAGCGATCAAATCTCTGGCTTTTGGCGCATCTAGACTGGTTTTCCAAGAAACCATTAATCGATCTGATTCATCTCCAGCATTCAGCGCATCTGACATTTCACCATAGAAATTCGGATAGTAACCCAAGATTTCAACTCCTAATTTAACAATATTTAACTTGGCATTTCTTCTTACCAATGGGTCAAAGGTCCAGGACAGGTGAGAGTAATTATTTTGCTTAGCCCAATTCCATTGATCGACTTTCAATGCATAGCCAACACCTTTATCTCGATACTCATCTAAGACCGCTGTCATATGAGAGTGAAGATGTAGCCCTTGATTGGTAGCCGGAAATGCAAAAGCTGCACCAACCAATTTATTTTCAATAAATGCTCCGGATAAGTATGAACCACTATGAATCATTGCTTGCAAAAGGTTGGGTGTAATCTCTGTCCCAGCGTCCAGAGCCCAAGTTTGGTCAAAAACCATACGGGCATTATTTTGATCCTGGAAGGTATCTAACCTTCGAACTTGAATTAATTTATTCACTTGGCAATCTTATTGGCGCGCCCGAAGGGATTCGAACCCCTAACCTTCTGATCCGTAGTCAGATGCTCTATCCGTTGAGCTACGGGCGCAATTAGCCTGCGAAGCCTAGCATTTCTTGCTTGTCAGTAATTTTCACACGAGGTTTTCCTAGAACTTCGCCTGCTGCCACTTCAGCGTTATTTATCTGCTCCCAGCCCTTCTGTGAAACGAAGGTGATCTTTCTCGAATTTAGAATCTTACGAAGATCTAGACCTTTTTTCGGCGACTTCAAATTAGATATGAGTAACTTAATAACCTCTGATGAATCACTCTTGTTTGTTCCGATAACTCCAGTTGGACCTCGTTTAGCCCAGCCGACTACGTAGCTATTGCTCTGATCGATACGACCATCGGTATTCTTCACCTTCCCACTTTCATAGACAAGCCCTGGTAGTTCTAAGCATTGATAGCTAATCGCGCTGATTACTAGATCGCACTTGATTGATTTGGTCTTCCCAGTCGCAACCACTTTCCCACCTTTAACTTCATTTATACCGAATACTATTTCTTCAACCCTGCCCTGGCCTCTTATCTCTAAGGGAGTGGAGAGGAAGTGCAGAGATAGTCTGCGATCTACGCCCTTCTTGTCAGCCTTAGATATTGCTGCCATGGCCTCGAGGTTTGTCTTCAAATCTCTAGGCAGTTCACCTGTGCTACTAGCCCTTTGTTGCGCTGCGCTGATTTCTCCTTCATCAAAAAAGACATCGGTGAATTCAAGCTTTGGAAGCTCTCTAAGTTCTGGGGAGGTAAAAGCCGCATGTTCAGCACCGCGCCTACCAAATAAGTGAACTTGCCTGATCGCTGATTTGTGCAATTGCTCTAGGGCGTATTGGGCGGTATCGGTTGGGTCTAATTCTTTTGGATCAAGAGCTAGCATCCTCGCCACATCGATAGCAACGTTGCCCGCGCCAATCACCACCGCTACCCGACCACTTAAGTCGACTTCTAAATCTTTGAAATCAGGGTGGGCGTTATACCAAGGAACAAATTGAGCAGCAGAGATCGAGTTGGCTAAATCCTCCCCTGGAATTCCAAGCTTCCTGCCAACACTAGAACCAGTTGCGATGACGACAGCATCGTAAATCTCTTCAAGTTCTGATAGAGAAATGTCTTTGCCTAACTCAACATTGCCAAATAATCTAAAGCCTTCGGTGGTCGCAATCTTTTCAAATACTTTGGAAACGCTCTTTATTTTCGGATGATCTGGGGCAACACCGCTTCGAACCAAGCCCCAAGGGGTAGGAAGTCTTTCGATCATGTCGATTTTGAATTTGAGTTGCTCGGTCTGGAGGGTTTGAAGCGCTTGAGCTGCGAAATACCCTGCAGGGCCAGCACCAATAATCGCTATCGAATGAGTCCTCATAACCTTCCAGCTTTAGCGGCAGCAATTTCCAGAATTAGTAGAGCTGCAAGACGCGTACTTCGCTGATCTGAGGAATCAATAGTGGCATCTAATTCAGTTATGTCGAAGAGTTTGGTGCGACGATCTCGAGCCAAAGTAGAAATGAGTTTTCGAATCTGGTCAGCTGAGATACCGCCCGGCATTGCTGCTGGGGCGGCTGGGACAACGGAACGGTCGCAGACATCCATATCTATGTCTATGTAGATGATGGCGCATTTGTTGAGAGCGGAAAGCGCTCGTTTAGCGATTTGTTCTGGGCGAGATTTATTGAATTCATTTCTATGAATGACCTTTATGCCGGCTTTCTTGGCCCGATCCGCATAGAACTTAGAGTTAGCGAAGTCGTTGATACCTATTTGGACGATATTTTTTCCAGGTAAACCCTGATCCAGCAACTGTCTGATGGGTGAACCATTTGAGTAACCATCGCGAAGATCATGATGGGCATCTAATGTTATCAATCCAGTCTTTGCCGGTTCATAACTATCGAAGAGCGCAGCGAGCCCACTATAAGTAATCGAGTTATCGCCGCCAAGCAGAATTACTGTTTCGGCGCGTTGATAGAGATTAGATAGTTGTTTGATTGCAGAATCTTGGTTATCCGGATTCTTAACATCACCTAAGTCACCAGCGCTGATTGCAACGGAAAGATCGGTATCTGTAGATGCGCTATATGTACTGTACTTAAGAAGCGCTTCTCTAATTGCAGCTGGAGTCTTGTGGACGCGATTTGGCGTTAAAGAGGTCTTTGATGCTCCAACCCCAACAATTGCAAGATCTGCGTAATCGACTTCCTGGAACCAATTTCCAGCGCGGAGCCAATTCGGGTCGTGAGATAAGACCATTTTCGCTGGTGCTCCTTACGGTATTGCCGCTGATAGTCTTGCGCGCAAGGTCAATCTTAGCGGGGTGGGTAATGCCGGCAGAAATTCTGCTTGGAAATTCAGGTCTTCGAGCAAGTGATGTGATTGCTATAGCTCGAGAAGGTGCAACCATAAGAATCGGTGATTCTGCAATTTCTGCGATCGAACGTGCCCGCAAGATTATTGATCAGTTAGATGCATCCAAAGAACCCGTTTACGGGGTCTCGACTGGATTTGGAGCTCTTGCTCGTAAATACATCGATGCTGATATGCGTGCGCAGTTGCAAAAATCATTGATTCGATCTCATGCTGCTGGCTCTGGCACACCAGTCGAAATTGAAGTCGTACGCGCGATGATGGCGCTTCGCCTCGCCACAATATGTCGAGGTTTTTCTGGAGTACAAGCTCAAACCGCGAAGGTTTATGCAGCAATACTTAATGCTGGGCTAACACCGGTAGTGCGCGAATATGGCTCGCTTGGCTGCTCTGGAGATCTTGCGCCACTTTCTGTATGCGCACTAGTAGCGATGGGTGAAGGTGAAGTCTTCAATCAAACTGGCGCGATTGTTCAAACAAAGTCAGCGCTGGGAAAAGCTGGTATCAAGCACATCGAGTTGAGCACTAAGGAAGGCCTAGCGCTAATTAACGGAACCGATGGAATGTTAGGTCAATTAGTGATGGCTATTTTTGATATCGAAAAGTCCCTAAAGATACTAGATATCTCAGTTGCGATGAGCGTTGAAGCGTCACTCGGCACGGATCGAGTGTTCCAGGAGGAACTTCATTCGATTCGCCCCCAATTAGGTCAACAAGATTCAGCAAGGAATGTTGCTTTACTCCTTAAAGAGTCTCCAATGGTCAAATCCCATGCGGTTGATGATCATCGCGTACAAGATGCCTATTCGATGAGATGCGCACCGCAAGTTGCGGGAGCAGCTCGCGATACTTTGGCACATGCTCGCGCGATTGCCGAGCGCGAGTTAACTTCCATAATTGATAATCCGATAGTTCTAGAAAATGGCGAAATAAGAAGTAACGGCAATTTTCATGGGGCACCGGTTGCACACGTCCTAGATTTTCTCGCAATTTCAATCGCAGATGCTGCCTCGATGTCAGAACGGCGGACCGATAGCCTTCTAGATGAACATCGCTCAGCTGGATTAAATGCTTTTCTGGCAGAAGATCCGGGGGTTGATAGTGGCATGATGATTGCGCAATACACCCAAGCTGGATTAGTTAGCGAGATGAGGAGATTGGCCATTCCTGCATCTGTTGATTCGATTCCAACTTCAGCGATGCAAGAAGATCATGTCTCTATGGGTTGGCATGCAGCTCGCAAACTGCGTCGCGCCATTGACGCTTTCCATCGCGTAATCGCTATCGAGATTATGGCGGCAGCTCGCGCTGCTGAGATGCGTAAGCCACTATCAACCGGTCCGGCAACTGGCGCTGCAATAACAACAGTACGTACCAAGGTTGCAGGTGTCGGTCCAGACCGTTGGTTGACGCCAGAAATTGAAGATTGCGTGGAGCTAGTAAGGAGTGGGAAGATTCTTGAATCGGTAGAGAAAGTTGCAGGTAAATTGTCGTGACGGTGACTCGGACAATTCGCGCCGCACGCGGCACTGAGCTATCCGCGCGGGGTTGGCAACAAGAAGCCGCACTTCGGATGTTACAAAACAACTTAGATCCGGAAGTTGCCGAACGCCCCGAAGATCTCGTGGTTTATGGTGGGACTGGTAAAGCCGCTCGGGATTGGAAATCTTTTGATGCGCTAGTTCGTACTTTAACTACGCTAAAAAATGACGAAACGATGTTGGTGCAATCTGGTCGGCCAGTCGGTGTGTTCCAAACCCACGAATGGGCACCACGAGTCTTGCTAGCTAACTCGAATCTAGTTGGCGATTGGGCAAATTGGCCCGAGTTTCGCCGCCTAGAATCGCTCGGGCTGACGATGTACGGCCAGATGACTGCTGGTTCTTGGATTTACATCGGGACTCAAGGGATTTTGCAGGGTACCTACGAAACCTTCGCCGCAGTCGCTAACCAGAGTTTTTCTGGGACTCTTGCCGGCACGCTTACGTTAACAGCGGGAGTTGGTGGAATGGGTGGTGCGCAACCACTAGCGATTACGATGAATGATGGCGCTGCAATCTGTATCGATGTTGATCCCACCAAGCTACAACGCCGAGTAGATCATCGCTACCTAGATACTTGGACTGATAATGTTGAAGAAGCGATTCGGCTAGCCACAAAAGCGAAAACGGAGCAACGTGGCTACAGCGTCGGCCTATTGGGAAATGCCGCAACCCTCTTTACAGATTTCTTGAAGCGCGGCGTACCTATCGATGTCGTTACCGATCAAACATCCGCGCACGATCCACTTTCTTATCTGCCAGAAGGGGTGAGTGTTGAGGAGTGGAGTGTTTTAGCAAAGCGCGATCCAGAAACTTTCACAAAGCGTTCCCGAGAATCGATGGCAAAACATGTCGCAGCAATGGTCGGTTTTATGGACGTTGGCGCAGTTGTATTTGATTATGGTAATTCCATCCGAGGTGAGGCAATGCTTGCTGGATATGAGCGCGCCTTCGATTTTCCAGGTTTCGTTCCGGCTTATATTCGTCCGCTTTTCTGTGAAGGGAAAGGTCCATTTAGATGGGTAGCGTTAAGCGGAGATCCGAGAGATATCGCCGCAACCGATAAGGCAGTCTTAGAACTCTTCCCAGATAACGATCCGCTGCATCGCTGGATTCGAAAGGCAAGTGAAAGGGTTGCCTTCCAGGGACTCCCAGCACGAATTTGCTGGCTGGGCTATGGCGAGCGACATCTAGCTGGTGAGAGATTCAATGAAATGGTCGCCAAGGGTGGAGTAAGCGCACCAATCGTTATTGGTCGTGACCATCTTGATTGCGGTTCGGTAGCTTCGCCATATCGCGAGACTGAAGCGATGTTAGATGGTTCAGATGCAATTGCAGATTGGCCCCTATTAAATGCGTTAGTTAATACTGCGTCTGGAGCATCCTGGGTCTCCATCCACCACGGTGGTGGAGTCGGAATTGGCAGATCCATTCATGCTGGTCAAGTTTCGGTTGCGGACGGCACTAAATTAGCTGGCGAGAAATTACGTCGAGTATTAGCAAATGACCCAGGCATGGGAGTTATCCGCCACGTCGATGCTGGATATGAGCGTGCCGAACAGGTTGCAAGTGAGCGCCATGTTCGAATTCCGATGCAGGAATTATGACCGCAACTCTTATCTCCAATATTGGGGAGCTAGTAACTAATTCAGATAAAGATCTTGGAATCGTTAATGATGCTGCGCTCGTCATTGAAAATGGCAAAGTTATCTGGGCAGGGAGTGCAAGATCTGCACCCAGCGCTGACGCCAAGATCGACGCTGATGGCGGTTGCGTCACTCCAGGCTTTGTAGATTCTCACACCCACTTGATCTTTGCGGGAGATCGCTCAAAAGATTATGAAGCTCGGATGTCGGGTGGCAGCTATGCTTCAGGGGGAATCAACACGACCGTTGCTGCGGTACGAAATTCTAGCGATGATGAATTGAGAGCTAACGCAAAACAATTAGTGGAACAAGCCAGCAGCGCTGGCACCACAACTTTAGAAATCAAGAGCGGCTACGGCCTAAATGTTGAAACAGAAGCACGGGTCCTTCGCATTGCCCGAGAATTTACCGATGAAACCACATTCCTAGGCGCCCATCTTGTCCCAAAGGAATCGGCAGACAACAGAAATGAATACATCGAATTGGTTAAAGGCAAAATGCTCGATGCGTGTGCGCCACATTCAAGATGGATCGATGTCTTCTGTGACAAAGGCGCATTTACTGTCGATGAAGCTCGAGAGGTTCTTCAAGCTGGTATTGCCAAAGGCCTAAAGGGGCGTATCCACGGAAATCAACTCGGTGATACTGGTGGCGCTGACTTAGCCGCAGAATTAGGACTAGCCTCAGTGGATCACTGCACTCATGTCTCGGACAAAGCATTAGAGGCGCTAGCTGCGAAGAAGGTGGTTGCAACACTATTGCCTGGCGCTGAATTCTTCACTCGATCGCCATATCCAGACGCAAGGCGATTCCTCCAATTTGGCGTAACTGTTGCACTTGCCAGCGATTGCAATCCAGGATCATCTTTCTTGACTTCAATGCCATTAGTCATGGCGCTAGCAATACGTGAGATGCATATGAACCCAAAGGAGGCGCTCTATGCCGCCACGAAAGGTGGCGCGATGGCTTTACAACGAGACGATATTGGCCATCTAATCGTTGGATCTACTGCCGATTTAGTAATCTGGGATGCGCCAAGTTACCTACACATTCCATATCGTATGGGTGAAATCAAATCACGAGTATTTATTGGCGGAGACGAGAGGATTTGAACCTCCGATTCCCTTTCGGGAAAACCTCATTAGCAGTGAGGCGCACTCGACCGGGCTATGCGACGTCTCCTTGTTACAAGCGTAGTTTACAGGTTAATAAGTGCTCATGGTTACCCCTAATTTCCCCTTATTCTGAACTCTTCATTAGTAAACCGGTAGCGAAGTATCGATCTGCTTTGCCCAAGCAATTACTCCGCCAGAGACGTGTGAGGCATCGGCAAAACCGGCACCTTTAAGTATCGCTAGACATTCGGCTGAGCGAACTCCGCTCTTGCAATGCAAAATGATCGGCTTATCTTGTGGAAGATTTGCTAATACAGTTCCATCCAGGAAGCCTTGCTTTGGCATTAGATGTGAGCCTGGGATGCGAACGATTTCAAATTCGCTAGGTTCGCGAACATCAATCAGATAGAACTCTTCCTGGTTATCAATCTTTGATTTTAAATCTGCGACAGAAATAGTTGAGTCTTTCACTGCAACTTCAGCCGCATCAGAAAGAACGCCACAGAAGGCTTCGTAATCTGGGAGAAGCTCAGTTTGAGTTGGATTCTCGCTACAGAGCGGGCAATTTGGATCTTTGCGAACTTTGATTTTTCTAAAGGTCATATCAAGTGCGTCATAAATCATGAGCGAACCAATTAACGGTTCGCCAACTCCGGTAATGACTTTTATCGCCTCGGTTGTCTGGATTGAACCAATAGTTGCGCAGAGAACTCCGAGTACGCCACCTTCGGCGCAGCTTGGAACCATTCCTGGAGGTGGTGGTTCTGGATATAGGCAGCGATAGCAAGGTCCGTACTCTGCCCAGAAAACACTAGCCTGGCCATCAAAGCGATAGATCGAACCCCAGACATATGGCTTCTTAAGCAATACGCAGGCATCGTTTACTAGATACCGTGTTGCAAAATTATCTGTGCCGTCAACGATAATGTCGTATTGCGAAAAAATCTCTTTTACATTTGTGATATCTAAGAGAACTTCATGGGTAATGACTTTCACATATGGATTGATCTCAGAAATCTTCTCTTTTGCTGACTGCGCCTTGCTTTTTCCAATATCCGACTGACCGTGAATAATTTGGCGTTGTAAATTCGATTCATCAACGATGTCGAATTCGACAATTCCGAGCGTGCCAATTCCCGCTGCCGCAAGATACATAAGCGCTGGAGACCCAAGTCCGCCCGCACCAACACATAGAACTTTCGCATTCATTAAGCGTTGCTGACCTGTCATGGCGACATCTGGAATTATGAGATGTCGGCTATAGCGGCGAACTTCATCAACTGTTAATGCAGGTCCTGGCGAAACTAATGCAGGGACTGGGTCGCGCTCATTTTTCATAGTTGTTATTCTGCCGTAGCCGCAGGCTGAGTGCCAATTACATAACTTTTTTGCTGCAAATCATTCTCATCTGCAGATCTCTTTCACAATTACCGTCCTTGCCTCTACGTTATGCGCAATGACTACTGCGGATTTAAACTCAAAAGGCGATAAGGCGCGTTTGCCTCGCGACGAGCGCCGTGCAATTTTGCTTACGGCAGCTCTCGAAGTTTTTACAGCTGCGGGTTACCACTCAGCGGCAATGGATGAGATTGCAGATCGTGCAAATGTCAGCAAGCCAGTGCTCTACCAACACTTTCCCTCTAAATTAGATTTGTATCTTGCAGTACTTGATTTACATATTGATTCTCTTGTTTATGAGATTCAAAAGGCAATCTCTTCAACTCCAGATAACTCAAAGCGCGTCCACGCTACTGTGGTTGCGTACTTTGAATTTATCGAAAATGAGGGTGAAGCTTTCCGCTTGCTCTTTGAAAGCGATATGAGCGTTGAACCTCAGGTTCGAGAACGTCTAAATCGAATGACGTACGACTGTGCAGCTGCAGTGAGTGCCATTATCTCAAATGACACTGGACTTCCTAAAGATGTCTCGATGCTCCTCGGAGTCGGATTAATTGGTTACACACAAGTAACCGCCCGACATTGGCTATAGCGAGATGGAAAGTTAACTCGCCAGCAGGCCGTTGAACTTGTCGAGAATTTGATGTGGCGTGGCATATCCGGATTCCCACTCTCGGATAGCAATTAACTCTTAATCTCCAGATCGTGTCGCCATCTGATTATCTAGTACCCATCGAAGCAGTTCTTCTTCTAAATCTTGTGGCCATCCAAGCCACTCTGATTGAGTTCTGACTGCGAAGAGATATCCAATTCCCTGAACAATCTCAACGGACTTACCGCGCGCTAGTTCGGAAACGAGTAATCGGGCTCAAGAACGTACCTGCTGTGCCTGATCTAGAACTCTTCGATGCGAGAGATACTGATCTATGACTAGCCTAAAAGCTCTGTGCGCATCTCCATCAAGACTATTTGGAATTGCAAGGTGACGTGAAACCTGATTCGAATAGAAGTGACTCTTGCGACAAACTATCCATTCAATGCCAACCCGCGTACTATCAGTTTCATGTCTGAAAAACCAAACCCGCGAGTTAGATTTAATATGAAAACTGGTTCTGTAAAAATCGTCGGAACAGTTGATATCGTCGATGAAGAAGGAAAGATAATTAAAACCACTGATAACGTTAAATTCTGTGGATGTAAGTTGTCAAAGGACTACCCATATTGCGATGGATCCCATCGAGCAATAACTGGTGATCCCAAACCTACGATTTCTTAGCGGCATTAGGTTTTGCATACCTAAACCATGTGATTAGGAAACAGAGAACCACATAACCAGCAAGCCCACTCAAGAATATTTGTGGCGAGAACGCTACAAGCCCGATACCAAATAGAAATGGCCCGAAAGCGGCAATCGCTGATACCCATCCAATAACCCCACCTGCCTGGCGAGGTTCAAAGATCATCGGCATTTGTTTAAAGGTTGAAGCATTCCCGATTCCGGCAAAGAAGAAAATTAACAACATTCCATATAGGAATAGGTGGAATTCACTTTGGAGATAATCTGCTCCTTTTGAATACGTAGGGTTCACGTGTTGCATCGTAAAGACAATCGATCCAAATAGACCCGCAGCTGAGACAAGAGTCCAAGGCGCACCACCAAATTTATCCGTCAATGGGGCGAAAACAATTCGAGCCCCCGCTCCAATCAATGGTCCGAGGAAGGCATACTTCGCAACGTCAGGAATCATGTACCCCTCAATAAGCAAGCGATTGGCACCATTGACGACTCCTACGATGTTGGAATTTGCAGCGCCGAATATGTTTTTAATTAGGAGTCCAAATTGGGCTGACAATCCAGAAAAGATTCCGAATGTCATTATATAAAGGAGTGTCATCCAAAGAGTATCGATGTTTCCAAATATGTCGATTTGCTTTCTGAAGTTGGCTGTAACGGGAACACTCTTCAAAATTAACCAAGCCAAAATCGAACCAATGATTACAAAAGGCACATAGACATATGCTGCATTCTGATACCAAGCGTCGACTACTACACCATTTGTTGGATTAGTGAATTTTCTCGCAGGACCCATGAAACCAACAAGCGAAAAACCAACAATCCAAGGAGTTAAAAATTGCACAAAACTTACACCAAAATTACCAAGACCAGCCTGTAAACCTAAAGTAGTACCTTGTAACCGTTTTGGAAAAAAGTAAGACGTGCTTGGCATGAATCCTGAAAAAGCTCCACCGCCGATTCCTGATAGAAAGGCGAGTACCAAAAAATGTTTATAACTAGTATGTGGGTTCTGAACTGCCATACCCCAACCAATTAGAGGTATGAGTAGAAGTAACGAAGTGAATGTCACTAGTTTTCTAGTTCCCACTATGGGAGGGAGAAACATCCAAATAATTCGGAGTAATCCTCCAGCTAAACCAGGAACTGCAGTTATCCAATATAATTCACTCTTACTTAAAGTAAATCCTAGTCCTTGTAGCTTAGGAGCCAGTGCGCTAGCTAAGAACCATGTTGCAAATGCAAGACCTAAATTGAACGTTGTAATCATTCCTGTCTTATGGGCTAACTTAGGATCCCACTTACCCTCTTCAGGTGACCAACCTTCAAGCCACGCACTCTTAACATTTGATGGCTTTTCTCTCATGTCTTGTTCCTAGCCCTTTCGCTCGAAAATGTGCAGAAGATTTGGTGAATTCTTTTGAAGAATGCGCATAACAACCGAATGCATCCATACTAAACAAATCAACGTAAGCATAAAGAGAGCTGCAAAAGGTGAAGATTTTATTCCGGTGAGAGCTTGCATATACCCAAAGGTGGGTAATAAGAAGAACCCGCCTAAAGCACCCACCGCACCGACCACCCCACCGACAGCACCCACTCGATTAGGAAAATATTCTGGAATATGTTTGTAAACCGCGGCTTTACCGATTCCCATCGCAGAACCCAAGGCAATGGTCAACAGAACAAAGAAGAATAGGTTCACATGCCAAGGCAAAATTTCTAAAGTTCCATCTAAAGCTTTCTCCTTAGATACTTGAATAGTAATGAATCCTTGCGGCATCATTAATATTCCGCTAGCTATCAACATCATGCCGAGAGTCCAATACATAATTCTTCTGGCTCCAAAGCGATCTGATAGTAATCCGCCTAAAGGTCGAAGAAGTGAGGCTGGAAAGATAAACAAAGCAGTCAGCAGAGCTGCTTCCCAAAGCTGAACACCAAATTGTTCTTCATAGTATTTTGGAAGCATCGAAGCCAAAGCCACATATGCTCCAAAAACAACCGTGTAATAGAGAGAAAATCTCCAAACCCTCACTTCTTTCAATGGTTCTAATTGTTTTGCTAGCGGAATACTTGAACCTGGCTTCCGATCTACCTTCGGTGTGAATAGTAAGAGCGAGATAACCATGATTAAAATTAATACTGTGTAAATTGCAGGCACTAGACGCCAACCCCCGAGGGCTAATCCACCCAAATAACTTGCGCCGGCAGTTGATGTAATTATTGCTGGCCCTATCAATTTTGTGACTGAAGCTCCTACATTCCCAGCCCCATAAACTCCCAATGCAAAACCTTGCTGCTCTCTTGGAAACCAAGCGCTATTCCAGGATATCCCAGCACTAAAGGAGTTGCCCGCGATTCCTATTAGAAAAGCCAGTATGAAAAGTGTTGTCACGTTATGAGTTCGAGTTAGTAGCGCAGTTGGAATTGCTGAGAGCAATAGCAGAGAAACCATAACTTTCCGTCCGCCATATTTATCTGCCCAAATACCAGTAAAGAGTCGCCAAATTGCGCCATTTAAAACTGGTAAAGCTGTGAGCCAATAAAACTGCGTATCACTTAGTCCAAATTCTTTTTGAATGGGAATTGCAAGAATTCCAAACTGCAACCAAACCGCAAACATAAGAGTAAACGCAATTGAACTTAGTGTGAGAACTGAAAGCCTGTTCTTTCGTTCACTCATGCTCTCTCCAACCGATGATAATTTTTATTAATTAATTATGTTGGAGTTTGTTCTATAAACGGTCAAATTAAATAGGGGCTAAAGACCCTATTTACTTTTTTGCGCGATAGTGGATGATAGATGCAGGGACGAATGAGGGGTAGCACTCATGAGAAGTAAGCGCAATATTGATGATCCATTCATAGATTTTTTGATTTCTTCAAGATCTTTGTTGACGAGATCGGAAACCTCTGAGGACAACCGCGCAGTCTTCTATGAAGGCGGAAGAGAGAGCGATAATTTTTATAGAGAGCGCTGGTCTCATGACAAAATTGTGCGTTCTACCCATGGAGTTAACTGCACGGGTTCCTGTTCGTGGAAAGTTTATGTAAAAGATGGAGTTATCACATGGGAAACGCAGCAAACTGATTATCCTTCAGTTGGAGCTGATTCTCCCGAATACGAGCCACGTGGTTGTCCTCGCGGTGCCGCGTTCTCGTGGTACACCTACTCACCCACACGTATTCGATATCCATACATTCGTGGTTTTCTACTTGACGCGTATAGAAAAGCAAAAGTTTCGGTCGGTGGTGACCCAGTTGATGCTTGGGCAAGCATTGTTGAAAATGAAGAAATAAGTCAAAAATACAAATCTCTTAGGGGCAAAGGTGGGTTGGTACGGGCTACTTGGGATGAAGCTCTGGAACTAGTTGCCGCAGCTCAAGTTTATACAATTAAGAAATATGGACCTGATCGTGTAGCGGGATTTTCTCCAATTCCTGCCATGTCCATGGCTTCTCATGCAGCTGGTGCGCGTTACACCTCATTAATAGGTGGGACTATGTTGAGTTTTTATGACTGGTACTGCGATTTACCAATTGCCTCTCCACAAATTTGGGGGGATCAAACAGATGTGCCGGAATCCGCAGATTGGTGGAATGCAAGTTATTTGATTATGTGGGGTTCAAACATCCCAACTACCAGAACTCCAGATGCTCACTTTTTGACCGAAGCGAGATATAAGGGTCAGAAAGTTGTAAGCGTAAGTCCAGATTATGCAGATAACACAAAATTTGCAGATGAATGGATGCCTGCTCAACCAGGCACCGATGGCGCTCTAGCGATGGCAATGGGCCACGTCATTCTCAAGGAATTTTATGTAGATCGAGAAACCCCAGAATTTCTGGATTACGTTAAGAAATATACGGATTTACCATTCCTAGTTTCTCTAACTGAAATAAATGGAAAATTAACTCCCGATAGATTCATCACTGCTAGTGATTTGGGGCTTGAGACAGAATCCGGTGAATGGAAGCCAGTTTTATTGGAACAGGAAAGTGATGAAATATTTGTTCCTAACGGGACTATCGGTGATCGCCATACAGAGGCTGGTATGGGAAAGTGGAACCTAGATCTAGAAGGCAAAGACCCTCGAATCACTTTCTACGACGAAGGTCAATTTACCGAGATTGCGCTTCCTCGATTTGATGAAGACGGCGAAATTATTAGTCGAGGGGTCCCAACGAGGAAAATTGGAAAATTTCTTGTTACAACAGTTTTTGACTTGATTCTTGCTCAGTATGGAGTGGCTCGTGGTGGATTGCCGGGCGTCTGGCCCACAGATTATGAGGATGTAAATTCTCCCTACACCCCAGCCTGGCAAGAAGAGATTACTTCAGTAAGCGCTGCAACAGTAATCAGAATCGCACGAGAATTTGCGCAGAATGCTAAGGACTCGGGTGGACGTTCAATGATCACTCTAGGTGCAGGAACTAACCACTGGTATCACTCAGACACTATCTACCGCGCAATAATCTCTTTAGTATTACTAACAGGTTGCCAAGGAAAAAATGGTGGTGGTTGGGCGCACTACGTTGGTCAAGAGAAGGCCAGACCATTCACAGGTTGGGCGCAACTAGCATTTGGCGCGGATTGGTCACGACCCCCGAGGCAAATGGCAGGAACTTCATTTTGGTATCTAGCGACAGATCAATGGCGCTATGACTCATGGGGTGCTGAAGGCATAACTTCACCACTTTCTAGAGGTCTCATTGGAAAAACAGCAATGGCAGATACTTTAGTTAAAGCCGTTCGAATGGGCTGGACGCCTGCTTATCCAACGTTTAACCAGAATCCATTAATACTTGCTGAAGACGCAAAATTACTTGGCAAGGATCCGAAAGAACACGTTGTGGATTCACTCAAATCTGGTGAGCTTGATTTTGCGGTTTCAGATCCAGATAACCCCGTTAATTTCCCACGAGTTTTAACTGTTTGGCGAGCTAATCTTCTTGGATCCTCAGGTAAAGGAAATGAATATTTCTTGCACCATTTACTTGGAGCAGATGGTGCACATAGTGGAGCAATGACTTCTCCAGACAAACGACCAAAGGAAGTGATTTGGCGCGACGATGCTCCAAATGGAAAATTAGATCTCCTAGTTTCACTGGATTTTCGAATGACTAGCACCGGTTTATTTTCAGATGTGCTTCTTCCTGCCGCTACCTGGTACGAAAAATTCGATCTCTCATCAACTGACATGCATCCTTTCATTCACGCATTTAACGCGGCAATTAACCCACCTTGGCAAACACGCTCTGATTACGATGCCTTCCAAAGGTTAGCTCAAGTATTTAGCCATATGGCTGAAAAACATCTAGGTACTCAAACGGACATTGTTGCCTTGCCTCTTCAACACGATACTCCAACAGAAACTGCTCAACCTTTTGGAATTGTCAAAGATTGGAAGCTCGGAGAATGCGAACCTATTCCAGGAAAAACAATGCCAAATCTAGTCGTTGTGGAACGGGACTACAGTGCCATAGCTCAAAAGATGCAAGCTCTTGGACCAAATGTAGAGAACCTTGGAACTGTTGTTAAAGGCATCACCTTAAAACAAAGTCAAGCAGTTGAATATCTAAAGAAAGTGAATGGAGTTTATCAAGATGGCATAAGTGCCGGCCGGCCACTTCTTCAAACTGCGGAGCAAGCTTGCGAGGCAATCCTTGCACTTTCTGGAGTTTCCAATGGAAAAGTTGCTGTAGCCGGTTTCAAGGAGCTTGAAAAACGTACCGGACAAAAGTTGAGTGATCTTGCAGAGGATAATGAAGGTAAACAAATAACTTTTGCAGATACGCAATCACGTCCACAAGGCGTTATTACTTCTTGGGAATGGTCCGGCAGTGAACACGGGGGTCGTAGATACTCTCCATTTACGATTAACGTTGAGCGATTGAAGCCATGGCATACATTGACTGGGCGACAACACTTCTACCTAGATCATCAGTGGATGTCGGAATTGGGAGAACAAATGCCCATTTTTCGACCTCCATTGAATCTGACCACACTTGCGAATTACCCAAGCATCGGTGCGCAAGATGAAGTTGGAATAGCAGTTCGATACCTGACCCCACATTCCAAGTGGTCAATCCACTCTGAATATCAAGATAACTTCTTCATGTTGGCATTATCTCGAGGCGGACCAGATCTTTGGATGAGCGTTGAAGACGCAGCCAAGATTGATGTCAAAGATAACGATTGGATTGAAGCCGTGAACCGTAATGGCGTAATCGTTGCAAGAGCAGTGGTTTCACATCGAATGCCGGAAGGTTTGGTATATATGTACCACGCCAAAGATCGGACTATCGATGTCCCTAGAGTTGAAGCGACTGGCAAGCGCGGAGGAATTCACAACTCTTTAACTCGCCTTCTCTTGAAACCTTCGCACTTAATTGGAGGCTACGCACAGCTCTCCTATGGTTTTAACTACTACGGACCTACTGGGAACCAGCGGGATGAAGTAACAGTTATTCGTCGTCGATCACAGGAGGTCGCATACTAATGAGAGTCATGGCTCAAATCGGAATGGTGATGAACCTTGATAAGTGCATTGGTTGCCATACCTGCTCAGTCACTTGCAAACAGACCTGGACCAATCGTCAGGGCGTTGAATATGTTTGGTTCAACAATGTTGAAACTCGACCGGGAGTGGGATATCCAAGGCAATATGAGAACCAAGAACAATGGCAAGGTGGTTGGGTCCGCAAAAGGAATGGAAAGATTAAATTAAAATCTGGTGGGCGTATAAGCCGTTTAACCAAAATATTCAGTAATCCGAAATTACCAGGTCTAGATGATTACTACGAACCTTGGACTTACGATTATGACAATCTCATAAGTTCTCCAACCACAGACACAACTCCGGTAGCTCGCCCTAAATCTCTAATTACTGGTAAAGATATAAAAATTTCCTGGAGCGCTAACTGGGATGATGATCTAGGTGGAACTTATGAAACTGGGCATAAAGATCCAATGCTCAAAGGAATCGAAGATTCTGTTAAGTTTGAGTTTGAAAAATCATTTATGTTCTATCTCCCACGTATCTGTGAACATTGTTTAAATCCATCGTGCGTCGGCTCTTGTCCTTCCGGGGCAATGTATAAGCGAAGTGAAGATGGAATCGTGCTTGTAGATGGTGACAAATGTCGTGGTTGGAGAATGTGTGTTACCGGTTGTCCCTATAAGAAGGTCTATTTCAACCATCGGAGTGGAAAGGCTGAAAAATGCACGCTCTGTTTTCCTAGATTAGAGGTCGGTCAGCCCACAGTTTGCGCAGAAACTTGCGTAGGCAGACTTCGCTATATCGGACTCTTTTTATACGATGCCGACCGGGTTCTGGAAGCCGCCTCAACTGAAAATGAACAAGATCTGTATGCCGCCCAATTAGATATTCTCCTTGACCCAAATGACCCTGCGGTTTTTGCACAAGCAAGACGCGATGGGATTCCTGAGGATTGGCTTGAAGCAGCCAAGAAATCACCGGTATATAAATTGGCCAAGGAATACAAAGTTGCGCTTCCATTACACCCTGAATATCGAACAATGCCAATGGTTTGGTACATACCGCCATTATCTCCGGTTGTAGATGCACTAAAAAACACTGGAAATGACGCCGAAGACGCAAAGAATCTCTTTGCAGCAATTGATACGTTGCGAATCCCGGCACAATATTTAGCTAACCTCATGACCGCAGGAGACGTATCTGTCATTAATAAAGTGCTAAAGAAGCTCGCAGCAATGCGTTCTTACATGAGAGATTTCAATCTGGGGAATGACTTTAACGAAGACATTCCAAACTCAGTAGGAATGACTGGCGAAAATATCTATGACATGTACAAACTTTTAGCAATCGCTAAATATGTAGATAGATATGTAATTCCTGCTGCACATCAGGAAACCGCCGATAAGTTGGAAGAAGCGATGGCAGCCGGGTGCTCAGTGGATTTCACTGAAATTCCTGGTGGCCCTAATGCAGAGCGAAAGCCCGTTCCAATAGCGCTTGAGACTTTCCACCTAACTAAGAAGCGTGCTTCTGCAGAATCCTTTGACGAAACTCTAGAAGGTGGTGAGTAATGCTTGATTTAGAAACTAGGAGATTATTTGCAGCCGGAGCTATTGCCCTGCGATATCCAGAGCGCTCTTGGCTGAAATCATTTGAAGATATTGAAAATGAATTGAGTCAATTTAGTGATGAAACTAAAGAGGTTTTATGGCAATTACTCTCATACTTTGGAAGTCGATCCCTTTTGGACTTACAAATGGACTACGTCAGTCTATTTGACCGTAAACGTCGAGCATGTCTGTATCTCTCATACTACTTGAATGGTGACACGCGCCGCAGAGGAATGGCTTTACTCAACTTCAAGGAAACTTTTGCCGCAGAAGGTTGGCGAAGTACAAATGAGGAGTTGGATGATTATTTACCTACTTTATTGGAGTTCATCTCAGTAACTGACTCCCCACTTGGTTTCTCCTTACTGCAACAACATAAGGCCGGTGTTTCACTTTTAGCCATTGCGCTTAGAGATATGGGCTCACCATATGCTCTGCTGGTAAATGAAATTCTTCTCCGCATACCAGGCGATGAGAACCCAGTTACATTGAAATTGATTGAGACAGGTCCACCGATGGAGATGGTTGGACTCTCGCCATACGGAACTGAAGATAACTCAGCAATAACGGTAGGTGCGAAATGCTAAATGTTTTCTGGAACTCCGGACCATATATCGTCACAATGATTTTCATCGTGGGGATGTTCTGGCGCTACAAATTCGATAGATATGGTTGGACCTCGAGATCATCACAAATTTATGAATCTCGCTTACTACGAATCGGTTCTCCCCTTTTTCATATTGGCTTATTAATGGCGCTCGGAGGGCATGTGATGGGATTAATGATTCCTGCCTCCTTCACCGAATCGCTAGGAATCAGCGAACATCTATATCATTTAGTAGCTGTTGCCCTTGGAACAATTGCAGGAGTTATGGTGGTGTTTGGAATGACCATCTTAATTTACCGACGTAGAACCGTTTTGCGAGTTTTCCAAGTAACAACCAAGATGGATAAATTGATGTACTTAGTTTTAGGATCTTTAGTATTACTAGGCGTCTATAACACCATTGGTATCAATCTACTTGATTTGCCTGGAAAGTATCCCGATGGATATAACTACCGCGAAACTGTTTCGGTATGGTTTAGATCTATCGCTACTTTTAACCCGAAGGCAGAATTAATGAAAGATGCTCCTCTTACCTTTCAATTACATGCACTTGTCGCTATGGCACTCATTGCAATCATACCTATCACACGTTTAGTTCACATATTCTCCGCCCCTGTCGGGTATCTCTCTAGGCCATACCTTGTATATAGAAAACGCACCACCAAGAAAGCTAGGCGCGGCTGGGAGCCAACACAAGTAGGCTAGGAAATGTGGAAGCATCATTATTGCGAGAGATTGTTGAAATAGCAGGGGAAAATACTCTTCATCGCATTTTGCTGAAAACTCAAGCAGCAGCTCGGCGATTGGTTCCTAATAAGAAAGTCGAATTTACCTCTGACAATTACGCGGTAGTGATTGAAACAAATTTAGATGGTTTCAATGAAAATGAGAGAATGTTTATTGAGATAATCGCTCAAGCTGCAACTCTCTCATTAGATAATTCTTTGAACAATGATTTAGCAAATAGACTTCAAATTAACGAAGAGCGTTTACGCATTGCAAGAGACTTACACGATCGAGTTCTCCAACGAATTTTTGCCACCGGGATAACGCTTGAGGGAGCGCTCAGAAAGGCTATCGTGACTGATGTAATTGAAGCACTCAAGCAAGCAATAGTTGATTTAGATGAGACGGTAGGGGAGATCCGCACTACTGTGAATTCGCTAAAAGGACCGCAAGGCTCTCTACGACAACAAATCTTGCGGGAGATTGAAAGAGCAAGATTAGCTTGGGAGATGGTTATTGATTTTCAAGTAGGTGGTCCGATAGACACAATGGTAAATCGAGATAAGTTTGATGATATTTTATCGGTGACGACAGAACTATTGAACAACTGCGGCAAACATGGGAAGGGTGAGGGTGTTAAGTACAGTCTTGTCGTAGACGGAAGTGAATTAGAAATTTCTGTTACTAATTCAGGGATGAGTACACGAGAATTTAGATTCGGCAGTGGATTAGAAAATTGTAGCTACAGGGCAACCAAATACGGAGGAAAATTCGTTGTTAATAATCTAGAACCTGGTCTGCAAACCATTTGGAAGATTCCTTTGTGAATCAGGGCGCATACCCACTCGCGTTACTAGAGATGCCGCTTGCGTCCGTCGCTCTAACCCTAACTTTGCCAGCAATGAGCTGACATAATTCTTAACAGTTTTTTCTGCGATAAACATACTTTCAGCGATTTGTTTATTCGTTAATCCGTCTCCAATAAGCGTAAGAATTCTTCGTTCTTGATCGCTCAAATCTGCAATTTCAGCAGCTGGCGAGCCTGCAGCCCTCAGTCTCTCTCTGACGCGTTCGGCAGCATTTTGATCGAAGATATTCTCCCCAGCTGCTACCTTATGGATAGATCTTAAAAACATTTCGCCTTTTATATCTTTAAGAAGATAGCCACTTGCACCTGCCAAAATCGCCCCAAGTAAAGCTTCATCATCTGCATAAGCAGTCAACATGATTACTTTGACACCAGTAATTTGAGATTGAATTTCGCGGCAAAGTTCTATGCCATTCCCATCAGGCAACCTCACATCCAGAATCACTAGGTCAGGTTTATATTCTTTAACTGCGTTAAAACCATCAAAAACATTTCCTTGCTCGGCAACAACTTCAATGCTTTCGTCCGATTCCAGGAGATCGCGCAGGCCACGTCTGACGAGTTCATGATCATCGACTATCAATACGCGCAACACGTTAGGCAGTCTACGTTGCAACTGCCATGAAATGAAATATCGATGTCTGGTGAGGTATTGTCATGACATGCAAGAAGTAGCTCTCTATGCGGCAGCCCGGCACGCTTTTGGTGCGTCCTATGCTCAGTATGACGCTGCGAATCTTGGGGAATTGATTGAACTTATTTCATCCAAAAATGAAGCAATTGCAAAACTTCTACCTACCTGTTCATTTCTCGTCAATAGCGTTGCACAAACAGAGAGAAAAGTTTTATTGCACCCAGGGGATCAGATTGATGTTTTGCCGCAATTCGCTGGCGGTTAGCCACCTATTGCGGACATTGGCCGATCTGGTTTTTTGAAATCAATCTGGTTAATAGAGTGCCCTTTTAATTTGCCTCTCACCGAATCTTGAAAAGCAGCTTGTAATTTACTCGTGCGATCGAGCTCGGATAGCTTCGTGTCACGAAGAACCTTTCGTAGATCAGTCTCTTCGGTTGCGAATAGACACGATCGCAACTGTCCAACTGAGGTTAAGCGAAGTCGATCACATGAGCCACAGAAAGGTTTACTCACACTTGCAATGATGCCGACGGTGTGTGGCCCACCATTAATAAGGAACTCTTCAGCAGGGGCAGAACCACGAGTTCCAACGGGGGTTAACTCGAAGCTCTGAGATAGATCCTTCATAATTTGATCGGCTGTAATCATCTCTGATTGCTGCCAGGTATTGCCTGCATCGAGTGGCATCTGTTCTATAAACCGCAATTGTAGATTCTTATTCATGGCCCATTCAACAAGCGCCACAGACTCATCATCATTTATCCCACGCATTAAAACCGTATTTATTTTTATGGGATTTAGCCCAGCTTGTTGTGCAGAAGCAATGCCTTCGATGACATCTTCAAATCTGTCTCGGAAAGTTAACTTACGAAACCGAGTCCAGTCCAAAGTATCCAAACTTATATTTATACGAGTGAGGCCGGCGCTAGCGAGTGCGACGGCATATTTAGAAAGACCGACGCCATTAGTTGTAAGTGAAATTTCAGGGGAGGGATTGAGATTCTTTATCCTTTCAATAATTTCGACAATATCTGGCCGTAAAAGAGGTTCACCCCCAGTAAGACGAACTTCCTCAATTCCGAGATTTACACCTACTTCAATGACTCTGATCATTTCATCAGCGCTTAAAAGTTCTTCCGTAGGCATCCAAGATTTAAAATCAGATGGCATGCAGTAAGTACAGCGAAGCGAACAGCGGTCTGTAAGCGAAACTCGGAGATCTCGATGAACCCGGCCAAATGTATCTATCAGTGTCATGCTGAATTCACCCATTCAGAGTTTCCATCGCTAAATTCCTGGTACTTCCAAATTGGAAGCTCAGCCTTTACGCGCTCAACAATTTCTTCGCAACATCGAAGCGCTGGGTCTCGGTGCGCGGCTGAAACTGCTACAAAGAAGGCGCTCTCTCCGATTGGAATATACCCAAAACGATGGACAGCAACAGTATTGATAACCTCGTACTTCGCGGCAATTTCGTGGATTAATTTCTTAAGAACCTGCGGGGCGCTTGGGTGAATTTCATACTGGAGCTTCTCGACTTTCTTCTCCTTGTCATGATTACGTACACGCCCATCGAAAGTCACAACAGCGCCAGAAGCTAAGTCCTGAACTGTAAGGGTCAGGGCATTGGTATCTATGACTTGCTCTGTAATTTTAGCTGTGATCATGGCCAGAAAGTTGGTCGTGAATATGTGGGGCGAGCCTTTCAATAATGAGAAGTCCATCCCTTGCCGCATTCGGTGATCCCGGGAGATTGATGATGAGTGATTTTCCATTGATACCGGCAACGCCACGGCTCAAGTCCGCTGTTGGAACTTTCTCTCTCGAATGCGCTCTCAGCGCTTCTGGTATTCCAGGCATCGATTTTTCTATCAGTGCAGCCGTTGCATCGGGAGTTACATCTCTGGGAGAAATTCCGGTACCACCTGTTGTCACAATCAAATCCACATGTTGATTGATACCCAGGGTTAAAGCGGATGTAATCTCTTGAAAATCATCAGGGATAACGAGATGGTTAAGTACTTGATATCCAAATTCGGTGAGTCCATTACTTATAATTTCTCCGCTTAAATCTTGGTACTCGCCAGCTGATGCTCGATCGCTAGTAGTTATTACAAAAGCGGTCCTTATCTTGCTCATCGGGTCCAATCCCCATTTTTGCCACCACTCTTCGATACCAGCTGGATCTCAGTGATAGATGCACGGGGGTCCAAAGATTTAATCATGTCTATGAGAGTCAATCCCGCAACCGCTACTGCTGTGAGTGCCTCCATTTCCACACCTGTTCGGTCAACAGTAGTTACTTGGGCTTCAATCACAACGACATCATTGCGAATTTCAAAATCAATTTCGACCTTATTGATTTGAATTGGATGGCAGAGAGGAATGAGTTCACTAGTTTTCTTAGCAGCCATAATTCCAGCAATTCGCGAAGTTGCGATTACATCGCCTTTGGGAGTGGCCTGATTCCTAATTTCTTCGATGACGAGGGGGGAGATGAGTACCTTTGCCGAAGTTCGTGCGGTTCGTAGGGTTACATCACGGTTTGATGTATCAACCATGTGGGCATTTCCACCCTCATTCAGGTGAGTGAACTTCATACCGGTAATTCTAGCCAACGGAGTGAGGTCGGGGGATCTGTGCAGATAGCGAATCCAGAAGCGCTTGCGAGACTTCGCAACATGGCACTTCCTAGAAATTCGCCGGGTGTAAATAGACCAGATTCGAGGGTTCCCGGGAGGAGGCGAGTGAATCCAGGTTGTGCTTGAAAGTCGCTATGGCTCTGGATTACCGGCAATTCCAACAGTGGTCTTCCAAGCATTGATTCAACGATGGGTAGCGCTAGTGTCATCAAACTTACGACGGCGGAGAGAGGATTACCCGGCAGCCCCACAAGCGGTTTCCCAAGGATGGTTGCAAGAAGCTGTGGATGACCTGGCCGAACTGCAACCTCATCGATAATGATTGAACCGTTGAGATTTTCGATTGCAGCATGAAGAAAATCTCGAGGACCAGCTGCAGTTCCGCCGGTGGTAATTATTAAGTCAGCACTCTCCGTTGCGCTCTGAATAACTTTGATTGTTCCCACTAAATTGTCAGCGGCAAAGTTCTGGGAAATAACTTCACATCCCATTCTTTCAAGCCAACCCGGAATCTGAGGTCCTAGCGAATCTCGGACCAATCCGTTTGCAGGAATGCCTTCATGTTGAATTTCATCACCGAGGAGCACCATTGCAATCTTCGGTCTTCGAATTACTGAAACATTGTCATGTCCGGCAGCAGCCAGAAGTCCAATCATTCCAGGATTCAAGTACGTGCCAGCGGTTACGAGCAGATCGCCCTTGAGCGCTTCAGCTCCTGCCGGACGGATATCTTTGCCGAGAGTCGTTTCACCCATCAAAATCTCATCATGAATCTTCGCATTTTCCCAACGGATAACTCCAAATGCACCAACAGGGATTACCGCACCTGTCGCAATACCAACTGCTTCTCCAGATTTTAATGGTTCTAATCGCGGCTCTCCGGCTTTGATTTCACCCACCAAGCGCCAAGGTCCATTTCCAGAAACAACATAGCCATCCATTGCACTTGTCTCATAGGTGGGTAACTGGACGAGTGCAGTGAGGTTAGATGCCGAGACACGATTCGTCGCCCTATTGAGAGGCAAAAATTCACTGTTTAGTGGTGTTGAAATTTCTGAGGCTATTTTCCTAGCCAGATCCCAAGAGATCTCATGAAAGGTCATAAAGGAATTCTATAACGTAGTAACTGAGCCACTTCCAGCTCTTGAGGGGTATCGATATCGAGCAGGTATTCCTGATTTATTATCTCAACTGGGTTTATTACCAGATGTGCAATTAAACTTTTCATAGATCGATTGTCATGCGTATCAAATTGGCTGAGCGCTGAGATTAACGCTTTTGTTCGATAGTAGCCCGCTAATGGTTGTATAAATCCTTCCCTATCAACAGGAAGTGCAGCATCATCCTTTAACTCATTCCTCAGTTGTGGCAAGAGGATTGGGGAAAATGGCATATCTGTCGCAAAGATTGATACGTAATCATTGTCAACAAAATCAATTGCTGCATGTATTCCTGCGACCGGTCCAGAATGTATTGGTTTCTCACGCACATAACGCGCTTTCATTCCAGTCTCAGGTCCCACAATGATGAGATCTGTATCGCGAAGATTGGCGATAAGAAATTCCAGCAATGTAATATTCCCTATCATCGCCGCTGATTTATCGCTCCCGAAACGTCTGCTCGTCCCACCAGTAAGAATAATTGATGTCATCTCAGAGAATTCCGTAAAGGTTTACGTGCAATAAAGACTACAAATATTGAGAGAACTAACATCAAAGCAGATAGCGAATAGGCTGCACTTTGATCTATATCCAGCTCTTGATAGATGAGCATGGTCCATGTCTGGGTAGAGCCTGGAAGAGAACCAGCAAACATCAGCGTTGCACCAAATTCACCTATTGCTCTCGCCCATGCAAGAATTCCAGCGGTTGCTATTGCGCTCCGGGATTGCGGCAATGCGATAAGACGAAATAAGTGGGTTGGCATGGCGCGGTCAATAAGCGCCGCATCCTCTACGTCTTTGGGAAGTTGCCTAAAATTGGATTCGCAGATCAATACTACAAATGGAAGTCCAACAAAGATAAGAGCAATAATTACTGCAAGCGGGGTGAAGGGTATTGAGAAAGAAGTACTCTTATAAATAAAATGGCCCAACAGCCCGTTCCTTCCTAAGAGTGCGATGAGCGCCATTCCTGCAACGGTCGGGGGAAGAACAATAGGAGCCAGAATCAAAGGTCTGATGATATGTAAAAATCTACTTTTACTCTTTGCTAGCACCCATGCAAGCGGAGTTCCAAGTGCAAGCGCAATAACCACAGCAAGAAATGAAGTCCACATCGAAAGCCATACAGCTCGGAGATCTCCCAAGTTGCTAAAGTAATTTAGCCAAGAGACCTTCATTAAAAGCGCGAGCATAGGTGCTATAACAATAAATCCAGCAATAGCTGCAAGAGTTTTAGTGAGACCGCTAAATTTTATGGTCATCCAAATCCCTTTGCATGAAGCAATGCAAGTGTGGAGCGTGAAGTTAAGTAGTGAAAGTATTGTGTGACGTAACGATTCTTGTTCAATTGGGCTATTTGATACTGTGTAGTTGCTGCCGATTTATCTCTTGGATTTATGGCTCTCAACTGTGTGGGATTTGCTCGTACATCGGTTTTATAGATAAATGCAGCATCTACCTCATGTGATTTCACCTTCTGTACTGCACTAGAAACACGAAGTTCGAGAGAGACTGGCTTGCTAGTAACTCCTTCACCAACGAGTGCAGCATCTGTTGCAATTCCGCAAGGCACTTCATGGGCACATTGGATCCACGATACGGATCGGTTGAGATCCAGGAACGTCTTAATTTTTGAATGAATCGGAACCCCAAGCACAATCTGGTTAGTCACATAATTTCTGCCAGCAGCGATACCTTTCATATCTTCAGGTGAGGCCGATACGAATATATCCGCCGGTGCACCAGATTTAATTTGTGTAGCAAGAGTCGGCGATCCCAAGAATGAGTAAACAATCTTTACCCCAGGGTGTTTAGTTTCGTAACTCTTTCCTAATGCGGTATATGCCTCTGAGAGACTCGAAGCGGCAAATACTCGGATTTGAACGCCGGCAGCGGAGGGCATTACAGCAAATGCTGTCATAAAGAGAATGAGAGCAGTTGAAGAAACGAACTTACGCGTACTCATTGCTTCTTTAGCTCTCATTCTTAAGAGAAGACAACTGTGCGGTGGCCGACGATAAAGATTCGGTCTTCGGCGAATAGTTGAACTGCGCGAGATAGCACGCGACGTTCGATATCACGACCGATGGAGATCAACTGTTCCGGTGTAGCTGTATGGCCAACGTGCGCGACATCTTGCTCGATGATTGGCCCTTCATCGAGATCAGCTGTGACAAAGTGCGCCGTAGCGCCAATTATTTTTACGCCACGATCATGTGCTTGGTGATAGGGCTTTGCACCTTTAAATCCAGGTAAGAACGAGTGATGAATGTTGATGATCTTGCCGGGAAGTGCAGCGCAGAAACCGGATGACAGAATCTGCATATAGCGGGCAAGCACAACGAAATCGATTTGGAGTTCTTCGATCTTCTTGAGCATCACTGCTTCTTGAGCGAGCTTATTGGTGGCGTCAATGGGCAGATACAAAAATGGAATTCCGTGAGACTCAACTAAATTCTTGAGATCTTCGCGATTGGAAATTACGAGAGGAATTTCGATTGGCATCTCATTGAGTTCTAGAAGATAGAGAAGATCGCGCAGGCAGTGGCTCTCTTTGGTGACGAGAACAAGTGCACGCGGCTTCTCTTGTGTTGGGCGAATATGAAGTGATGGGTTGAACTGTGCCAACCCCGACTGCAAAGTTGCCACAGCCCTATCAAGAGAATGCGCGGACTCAAAGCGAGTGGGCATGACAAATGTATTTGTGGCATGGTCGGTAAATTGTTGGTTCTCGATGATATTGCCTTCAGCCGCCAGAACAGCGCTGGTCATCGCGTGAACGATGCCAGGTTGATCAGCACATTGCAAAGAGGCGATGAGATCCATGCGCGAATTCTACGGATTTAATGCTTAATGGTAAATCGCTGCAAGCTCTTAGGCGCCCACCAGTTGCGCTCTCCGAAGAGTCGCATCAACGCTGGAACCAAGAGACCGCGCACGATAGTTGCATCAAGCATCACGGCAAGAGCAACTCCAAAGCCCATCGACTTAATAGATGTGACACCACTGAGTACAAATGACGCAAAGACCACTGCAAGTAATACGGCAGCAGCCGTGATGATGCGCGCAGATCTTTGCAGACCAATCGCAACGGCATCTTCATTGGACTTTCCTGCATCGTGTTCAAAATACCTCGAAGTTAATTCTGCTTGGAATGATGAAGAAGCGAAACACGAATCGTACATAGTTTGGGGCCTTTCACAAGATGCACAACGTTTCTTACTTTTCTTAGGAAGAAGTGCATGTTCTGGCAAAGTCCCAGCAAGTCTTCTGAAGTCAGCCACAGAACACTGGATGCAAATAGAGGAATTAAACTCAAAATTTACCAAGCAAAAGCTAAATGTGAGCGAAGAGCTTGCAAAACTCATCCAAAGCACAGAGTCTCTTGGTCTGAAGTCTCATGAATTAGGTGTTTGGTCATTTGGCCTGCTTCAAATAGGAGAAGACGAATGGGTATCTGAGATACCTACAAAAGAACGACTCGTTGCAATTCATTGGATTGAATCAAAGGGTTCTTTGCAACAGATTTCTGTATGGAGTGACTTTCACGATGAAACTTTAGTAACGATACTTACGAAATTGACTTCGCCTATAGATGGGAAACTGGCTATCAGCACATCCCATGGCCTGCTCTTGTTGAGCCAAAGGGGCGAAAGTGACCTCAAGGAATTGCTTGAGCTTTCATTTTGAGTACTTTAGTTACTATCAACCAATTTTTTGAGGAAATTATCCTTTATGCCAATTGAGCCAGGCTTAGAGAAAACTCTATACAAATTAATCAAAAAGCATGCCAAAAAGCGTGTTGACCTTTTTGCCGCGTTCACCGCAGCAATTGAAGCAAACTTTGGATTATTTCCTGAAGTTTCAATCTTGGCCATGTGCGCCTTATCTGAGAAGGAAATTTGGCTTCTGCGCGAAGATTCTGTACAAGAAATCCCTTTAGTTCACTTGAAGCCAGAATTCGAAAAGCCGAACCACCTGTCAGTTCCAAACACCTTTAGCTTTCAATTTCTTCCTAACCGAGGAAATCTCTCAATAAGACCTGTCGAGTCAACGAAGCAAATAAATGAGTTTTCGTTCTGGCTATCCAATTTAGCTGAACGAGAAAATCTGAACTGGTGGCCTGAGTAGATTCCAAATAGTTTTGTTGAATTTTGGTGGGCTAAAAGTGGGCTTAAAAGTTTGGCCTGAATACAAACACTTCTAAATCTCAAAAGAAACAGATGTCTCACGCTTAAATATGGCGGAGACGAGGAGATTCGAACTCCTGAAGGGTTTTACCCCTCACCTCGTTAGCAGTGAGGCGCACTAGACCGGGCTATGCGACGTCTCCAATTACCGAGGAAGTTTACCCCGCCCTTAGTCGAGCGCGAGCACCTTGATAAGAGGCGTAGTCTCAGTAGCAACAACTTCTCGGGCGTTTGTGAAGTATTTTCGTGGGTCAGCCGTCTTTACGTCAGTGGCAAGACTCTCCCTAACTGCATCAGTAAATGGATGATTAAGGTGCGTTGCGATATTCATCTTCTTCATTCCCGCCCTCATTACCGCTTGGGTCTCTGAGTCATATGCCCCAGAAGATCCATGAAGAACCAGTGGAATGGTGACGGAAGGTTTTGACTGCTGAACCAGCTTCTATCTCGCCAACAGCTTGGCGGTGGCAGTACCCTCGGCGCACGACCTTCGATAAGTCAAACGAGAATATTGAAATGAAGAAGAATCTTCACATCCCCTGGCTTCATACCAGTAATCGCAAGCGCTGCGATCTGTGAATCCATACATGTAACGATTGCCAAAACCCCCGTACCGCCCTGCCACTTAAGACCCACTGGGACGGAGTTTGCGGCAAACTCTCGGTTTGCCGCTGCAAGATCCGAGAAGTCCGATGCGATATATAGAGCCTAGTAACGGCAGGGTCTAGCACCAGATAACCCTTTTCACCTGCGGCTGACGGGCGTAGTCTTCTCGCTGGTCCTGGACGCGCTGGAGTAGATATGAACCAAGCAAAGCGAGCAATCCACGAGCTCCTAGAGGTAGCTGGTGTTCGGTTAAACGCCGATGAACCGTGGAGTCTGCATGTTAAGGATGAGCGGCTCTGGCAACGAGTGATGAGCCAGAAGCAACTTGGCCTGGGTGAGGCTTACATGGATGGTTGGTGGGAATGCGCGGCCATAGATGAGATGCTCACCAGATTATTGGCTGTCGACCTCAAAACTGTGCTCAAGCCAAATCCTGCACTCGTGCTCTCCTTATTGCGCTCCACGCTAGTTAATCGACAACGTTTTGGGCAAGCAGCGCGCAATGCCAAGTTTCATTACAACATCGGAAATGACCTTTATCAGCGGATGCTTGGCAGGGAGATGGTCTACAGCTGCGCTTATTGGCAGAACGCTCGAACTCTTGATGAAGCACAAACGAATAAATTGGATCTCATCTGCAGGAAATTGAAGCTCGAACCTGGCATGAAAGTTTTGGATATCGGTAGTGGTTGGGGTGGTTTCTTACGCCATGCAGTGCGAAATTATGGAGTTCATGGAGTTGGGATCTCCCCGGCAGATCAACAGAACCTACTTGCCCGAGAACTCTCTGCCGGCCTCGGCATAGATTTCCAACAGAAGGACTATCGAGAGATAACGGGTAGATTCGACCGAGTGGTGTCGGTGGGCATGATGGAACATGTCGGGCCGAAGAACCTCAAGGCTTTCTTCATCAAGTGCAGCGACTTGCTGACATCAGATGGAGTGATGCTGCATCACACGATTGGTTCTACCTTCTCAAAGAATGTTACAGACCCCTTCTTTGACAAGTACATATTCCCCGGAGGCGTCCTGCCCTCGTTAGGACAGATATCACGCGCCGTCGAGAAAGAGTTGATCATCGAGGACGTTCACAATTTCGGCCCGAATTACGACCCGACATTGATGGCATGGAAATCCAATATCTCCGCTCGTTGGGAAGAGATTCCTCATTATGACCGGAGGTTTCGGCGGATGTGGGAGTACTACTTGCTCGCCAGCGCGGCCGGCTTCCGGGCGCGAAGGCTTCAACTCTTCCAAGTCGTCCTTCGGAAGGAGAGCCGCTTAGGCGAGTACCGATCGGTTCGATAGTAGGGATTTCCATAGGAGATAGGGCTATGCCACGTCTCCAGTTTCAGACAAGTTTACCCACTCCTAATGAAAGCTTGGAATTCAGCCTGTACGCTCTTGCTTTATGAGCACATTCGATAAAGAGGCGAGAAGAAAGCTTCCCTCACGCCCTCACGATATTCCAACTCCTGAGCCATTGATGAAGTTCATGGAGCAAGGTTGGGCTGCCTCGCCTCTAAAAGACCTAAAACGGATTAGCGCTGCAGGTTTTGCTGCCAAACGCAGAGATCTCTTATCGAAAGCGTTCCCAGGAAAGAGGCTAGTTATTCCTGCTGGAACATTTAAGGTCCGTAGCAACGATACCGACTATCGCTTCAGACCTCACACCGCTTTTTCTTGGCTCACCGGAATTGGTGGAAGTGATGCGGTCCCTGATTCAATCCTGGCTCTAGAACCTAATGGCTCCAGCCATGAGAGTCTGTTATTTATTCATCCTAGATCTGACAGAGAAAAGAATGATGAGTTCTATAGAAACCCAAGGCATGGAGAATTCTGGATTGGTAGAAGAATGACTTTAGAGGAAAATGGGTTTGCCTATGGCATTACCGTGCGCCATATCGATTCACTAGATGACTTTCTGTCGATTGAAAAGGAAACTCTCATTATCCGTGACGAGGATAGTTATATTGATTCCAGAGTCAAAGAAAATGGCGGCGATGCAGAACTCTCTTCATGGGTTTCTGAGGCGCGATTAGTTAAGGATGAATATGAAATAGCCGAAATGCGCAAGGCGATTGATTCAACCCATCGTGGTTTCGAAGATATGATTAGGGCAATTCCTAGCGCGATTGGCAAGAAGCGTGGAGAGAGATTGATTGAGGGCGCCTTTTTCACTAGAGCCAGATTTGAAGGAAATGATCTGGGCTATGACAGCATCGTGGCGGCAGGCTCTCACGCTTGCATCCTGCATTGGATTCGAAATGATGGGCAACTGCGAGATGGGGAGCTGCTTCTAATTGATGCTGGCGTTGAAAGGGATTCTCTATTCACGGCTGATATCACTAGAACTTTCCCTATAAACGGCAGGTTTAGCCCAGCACAACGCAGGATCTATATGTTGGTTTATGAAGCACAGAAAGCTGGGATGAAGGCAGTAAAACCCGGGGCGAAGTTTCGTGACTTTCACATAGCGGCGAGCGGAGTTCTCGCCAGAGGCCTTGAGGAAATGGGAGTGCTGCCAATTTCAGCTGAGGAATCTCTAAAGCCTGATGTGGGGCTACACCGTCGCTGGACTGTGCATGGAACGGGGCATATGTTGGGCATGGATGTTCATGATTGCGCAAAGGCTCGAAAAGAAGCTCATACTGAAGGTGTCTTGAAAGAAGGGATGATCCTAACTGTTGAGCCAGGCCTATATATCCAACCTGATGACACTTTATTCCCCGCAGAATACCAAGGAATTGGAGTGAGAATCGAAGATGACGTTTTGGTCACTAAAGATGGTTGCGAGAATCTAAGTAGCGCTATGCCAACTCACCCTGACGAGATCGAGGCGTGGATGGCAGAATTAACCTCTAAGTAGAGGTTCGCAATCTCGCGCTGGGATAAATCTATATTCCTGATTCCAGGTTATCCCCAAAGGTCTGACGTATCTTTCAACATTGCCAACTTCTTCTAGCTTAGCGATAGCAGTTACAAAACCACTCTTATCGCCTCTTAAGAAGAGTTCCCGCTCTTTTGTTCCATTTTCTGATGGCAGGCTATAAAAACCACGGGCTACGCCATTGGTGTAGCTGCCAAGAAATAGACCTTTTGATGGTTCGCCATTGACATTCTTCGAATAAAAGTCAGCCGAGATAGTGTTGTTATCATGATAATGAACATTAAATACATAGAGATCTTCAGGTAGCTCTGCCATATAACAACCAGTGATCTTCTCGCTATTTGCCTGCTCTGGTGTTCGAAGCGAGTCGATAGCCGCTTTTATGACTGGGATTGCATCCTCTAGTGAATCAAAGAAGGTCGCTCCAACCTGAATCCATGAGCCATTGATCAATAAATTGACCGACCGGATGTGATACTCGCCTTGACCTTGAGCACCTTCGCTTAGGTAATAGGCCGCTTCCTCCCCTATCTCAGGTAAATCGATTTCTTTCTGCCCAGCACTATTCCAGCCTTGAGATAGCTCGGTGAAGAGAGTCTTATTATCTGGTGCCCATAGAATCGTCGCCCCTGCCTCAGCTTCTTGCAGTCCATAAGTGCAAGCAATCCCCCCGGCGTTATAGGCGGCATATAACTCCGTTCCCTCTGCTGGCTCCCATTCGGTCTCAATGTATTTAGCCCCAACAATTCTTGGCAAGACAGATTCTAAGACTTTAGTCTCTGCGCAATTACTAGGAACCGAGGGAAGTTTTGGAGCAGCTATTTCTTCTCGGCCACCACAAGATGTTAGTAATATGGCAGAAATTAGAAGTGTCGCACCCTTCTTCATATCAATATTGTTGCGCAATCTGGATGCCTAGACCTGCAGCAAGTAGAGCTAAGGTGTAGTTCCCAAAGAGATTTAATAGAAGGACCAACTGCTCACGCCTTCTTGCCTCTTCAAATAGATCCATAGCAAAGGCTGACCAGGTAGTAAGCGCTCCTGAGAAGCCCATCAAGGCAAAGGCGGTGTTGGTCTCTGACTCAAGGATTAATCCAAGAAGAAAAGAGCCTGACACGTTTACTAACAATATCCCTAGAGGAAACTTGAGATAGCTTCTTAGATACTCCACAATCACATACCTGACTGGAGCTCCAATGAACGCTCCAAATAGAAAGTAGCTCAGCCTCATGATTTCACCTTTGGCTTTATGGCAAAGAGAATCATCAGGCTCACCAAGACGCTACTGAAGAAATACGCTACATCTCTTACTGTATTTTCTTGCACGTGGATAACCGCAACTGATGAAAAGGTGGTTAGACCCGCAGCAAAACCCGGGATTAAAGTTAGGCGAATTAGCTCTGATGTTGTTAGACGAAGTGCAATAAAGCCTGCTACTGCCACGCCAAACATATTGACTAAGAACAAAGCTTTTTCATCGCCTTCTGAGACAGTAAGATAGCGAAGCAGTGAACCGAGAGTTCCCCCGATGGCAACTGCCAATAAGCGTCTCAACTTGGCTTTGGTTAGGCTTTATTGACTAATTTGTTGGTAAGACCTGAAATTAGACTGATAATCAGAGCACCTATTAGGGCCGAGGTGAATCTGTCTATCGTCAGTACATCACTCCAGCGATCAACTAAGGTCAACATCGCAGCATTAATCACAAAGATAAATAGCCCGAAAGTCAGTATGACAGCAGGTAGGGTAAATAGCTTTAAGGCCCCTCCAAGAAAAGTGTTGATGACTCCGAATAAAGCTGCCACCCAGAAGTAGTTCCATGCACCATCTCGGATCTGTATACCTGAAACTATGAAAGTTGTTAGCCAGAAGGCAAGCGCCAAAATTGCCCAGCGCTTAACTATGCTCATTAACTTATCCCTTCCCGCTTTCTAATCCTTGAGCCAAGCCACTGAATAGGATCGTATTTTACATCAACTACTCGCTCTTTCATTGGAATAATGGCGTTATCAGTGATCTGGATATGTTCTGGGCAGACTTCAGTGCAGCACTTAGTGATGTTGCACATCCCAAGGCCGTGCTCTTCTTGGGCCTTCTGTTTGCGATTACGTAATCGATCTAGCGGATGCATATCTAGCTCTGCGATACGGATAAAGAAGCGAGGGCCAGCAAAAGACCTCTTGTTTTCTTCATGATCGCGAATGACATGGCAGGTGTCCTGGCAGAGGAAGCATTCAATGCATTTGCGAAACTCTTGGCTTCTTTCGACATCGACTTGAGCCATGCGGTATTCCCCAGGCTTCAAATCCTCAGGGGGAGCAAAAGAGGGAACTTCCATAGCCTTTCTGTAATTAAAGGAGACATCAGCGACTAAGTCTCGAATCACCGGAAATGCCCGCAGTGGAGTGACAGTTATCGTCTCATCATCTGCAAAAGTATTCATACGTGTCATGCAGGCAAGACGAGGCTTGCCGTTAATTTCCACAGAGCAGGAACCGCATTTTCCAGCCTTACAGTTCCATCTAACCGCTAGATCTGGCATCTGAGTGCCCTGCACGCGATGGATCACATCCAGAACCACTTCGCCTTCATTGGCCTCAACGCTGACGTCTTCTAGCTTGCCCTCTTTGGCATCGCCGCGCCAGATACGTAAGTTCACTTTGCGAGACATTAATTGCCATCCTTCGCAAGTTCTGCTTCAGTGTAATACTTCTTTAGCTCATCCATCTCAAATACTTCAATCAACTCACTCGGAAGCATCTCTGATTTGTCAGCCTCAACTTCTATCTGACTACCGCTCCACTTACTTAGATGATTGGTGTGGCGCCAATTAGGATCCATCTTAGGGAAATCATCGCGGGTATGACCACCTCTAGATTCTTTTCGAGCAAGGGCTGAGCGGGCAATCGATTCCGAGACCAATAACATATTTTCTAAGTCCAAAGCTAGGTGAAAACCTGGATTAAATGCCCTGCCACCAGATGCCTTGACTTGGGCAGCTCTATTGCGAATTGAATCTAGTCTTACTAAAGCAGTAGATAGCTCTCTTTCGTTTCGAATGATCCCCACTAGATCCTGAGTCACATTCTGAAGTTCGTCATGGAGGGCATAAGGGTTCTCACTACCATTGCGAGTGAAAGGTTCATTCAAGTGATTGTGTGCTCTTGCAATTTCTTTATCGCTTACAGATGGCCTGATACTTGAATGCTTCCTTACATACTCCGCAGCTCCTACCCCAGCACGTCTTCCAAAGACCAAAAGATCTGAAAGTGAATTACCGCCAAGACGATTGGAGCCATGCATCCCACCTGCTACTTCACCTGCGGCAAATAACCCTGGAACTTCATAAGCCGCAGCAGTATCAGGGTCTACCTTCACTCCACCCATTACATAGTGACAGGTTGGGCCAACTTCCATTGGTTGCTCGGTAATGTCAACATCAGCTAGCTCCTTAAATTGATGCCACATCGAAGGCAAGCGGCGTTTGATCTCATCAGCGGGTAGGCGCTTTGAGACATCAAGATAAACCCCACCGCGTGGTGAACCACGTCCTGCTTTGACTTCAGAGTTAATGGCGCGGGCTACCTCATCTCGAGGCAATAACTCTGGTGGGCGACGATTGTTGTTCTGGTCTTCATACCAACGATCGGCCTCTGCTTCATTCTCTGCATACTTATCCTTAAATACCTCAGGAATGTAATTGAACATGAAACGCTTGCCTTCGCTATTGGTAAGAACCCCGCCATCGCCACGGACAGATTCGGTGACTAAGATTCCTCTAACAGATGGCGGCCAGACCATGCCGGTCGGATGAAATTGCACAAACTCCATATCAACTAGAGCAGATCCTGCCCTTAGCGCTAGAGCGTGACCATCGCCAGTTCCTTCCCAGGAATTGGAAGTGATCTTAAATGACTTACCGATGCCGCCTGTTGCTAGAACTACAGCAGGTGCTTCAAATAGAACTTCATCTCCACTCTCTCTCCAATATCCATAGCAACCAGAGACTTTCTCCCCATCTTTTAATATCTCAGTAACGGTGAGCTCTGCAAAAACCTTTAGATATTTCTCAGCATCACCATGTTCTTTAGCATCGGCTTGTTGCATAGCAACAATCTTTTGTTGCATAGTTCTAATCAACTCAAGACCAGTTCTATCACCAACGTGGGCTAGGCGGGGATATTCATGCCCACCAAAATTCCTCTGCGAAATACGCCCGTCTTTTGTCCTATCAAAGAGGGCGCCCCAAGTCTCTAGCTCCCAAATGCGATCTGGGGATTCTTTGGCGTGCAGCTCGGCCATTCTCCAGTTATTTAGGAACTTTCCACCACGCATGGTGTCTCTAAAGTGAACTTCCCAGCCATCGTTATCGTTGACATTGCCCATGGCAGCAGCAGCCCCACCCTCAGCCATAACGGTGTGGGCCTTGCCAAATAGTGATTTACAGATGATTGCTACACGAAGGCCTGCTTGGCGCGCTTCAACTGCAGCGCGAAGCCCTGCCCCTCCTGCGCCAATAACAACTACATCAAAGTTATAGCGACTGAATTTAATATCGTTATTCATCGCCGGCCTAGAAGAAGTATAAATTGTTTATGGAGCCAGAGGCCACCAGGCGGACATAAAAGTCGGTAAAGGCCACGACAAATAGCGAGATCCAAGCAAACGTTGGATGGCGGTGATTTAGTACTGAGACCCAACTCCACATTTTGTATCGAATGGGATGTTTGGAGAAATTACGTAGCCTGCCACCAATGGTGTGCCGACAGGTATGGCACGATGCCGAATATAGCCAGAGCATGGTGGCATTTAGCCATAGAACTAATGTGCCAACGCTCATATGCCCCCATTCGCCCTCTGGGTTCTTAAAGGCAATAATGGCGTCATAGGTCAGAATCACATTAAGGACTAGACCGGCATAAAAGAACCATCGGTGCCCATTCTGCAAGATAAGCGGAGCTCTGGTTTCGCCAGTGTATTTAGAGTGAGGCTCAGCAACTGCGCATGCCGGTGGTGACATCCAGAATGAACGGTAATAAGCCTTGCGGTAGTAATAGCAAGTTAAGCGAAAACCCAGTGGAAAAAGCAAAATGAATAGCGCTGGCGAAATCAGTAATCCAAATATTGTTACTGAACCGATAGGTGCCCCGAAATGAGCTGCCCCCTCAATGCATATCGTTGAAAGACATGGGGAGTAGAAGGGTGATAGTAATGGCCCTGCAAAGTAATACTCATTTTCCAAAGCACGAAATGTTGCATAGATAATAAATAGAACCAAAACAGCGACAGTAATTAAGGGTTGCAGCCACCAACGATCAGTTCTAAGAGTCCGTTGCTCTATTGTGGCCCGAGTTGCAGAAAAAACGCCTATCGCCACTCGATACCTCCTTGCAAAACTGGTAGGGGAATACCTCCTTATTTTCCTAGTGATAGCTAGATCCCGCCAGAGAAAGCCTTATGAATTCGCCCACAAGAAGTTAAGGACTGGGCCAAGGAGCTGGCGGAGGGCGTGGGATTTGAACCCACGAAGGTTTCCCTTGCCGGTTTTCAAGACCGGTGCACTAGGCCACTATGCGAGCCCTCCGTGGGGAAACTTACCTTTACCTGGAGGGGTCTTCAAAATCCAAAGAATCCAGAACGGGTTTTAGATGAATTCGAAAGCGCAGTGATGCCATCTGAATTGCCACAATGGATACTGCTGAAACTCCGAGAGCGATATTCAAATCAAGTGCGCTCTTCTCAAGTAATACAAATAGCGCAGCTCCAACCCCAGATGCTGTCGCATAGAGTGGGCCACCGGTAAATATCTGTGGAGTTATTCTGCAAACCACATCACGTAGAACCCCACCACCAACAGCAGTTAATACTCCAAGCAAGATTGCAACCAACTCTGAAGTTCCATGAACAATTGCCTTGTAGGTCCCAGCAATTGCAAATAGTGACATTGCCGCGGAATCTAGGAAAACTACAGCGCCACTTGCCTTCTTATACCAACGCCCGATAAGAATTGCTACCAGACAAGAGGCAACAGCGGTGAGAATATATCTATCTTGCATCGCCGCAGGTCTGCCGACTGCAAGTAATAGGTCTCGCAAAATACCACCACCAAGCCCAGTTAGTATTGCAACCGAAATCACTCCAACTAGATCAAAGCGCTTATAGAAAATAGCAAAGAGCGCTCCTTGAAGAGCGCCTATGAATACCGTCGATAAATCTAGCCAGATGGGAATATTGATCATTCTGGCAGCTCCAAAAGTTTCTCTATCTCCTTTGCTACGCCATCTTCTTCATGAGGCTCTGCGACAAACTTCGCATGATTAATAGCATCAGGATGCCCGTCTGCCATAGCCCAAGAACGTGAAGCCCAGGCCAGCATAGTAAAGTCATTAGGATTGTCGCCAAATGCCACAGTTTCATCTGCGCTTATGCCATATCTGGCAGCGATCCTTGCAAGTGTTTCTCCCTTTGAAATTCCATGGGCGTTAATCTCAAGAAGCGAATCATGAGGGTTTGAATGAGTAACTGTGGCAATCCCCTCTAGTTCTATTTTAGCAATTCTCAACATCTGATCTGAGGTGAGCGCTTGGTCTGAGCATCGGGCCATTATTTTTATTGCAGGGCTATCGATAATCTCTCTGATGTCATCAACTCCAACATTGTCCTGACCAACATCCCAGCGAGGCAGATATTTCTTCTCACGGAGGAAATAGTCATGCCATTCAACGGCAAATGAGATCTCAGGGATTTTGCGACGCAGGCGATTTACTGTCTCTATCTGATTTTGCACAGGCATCGCCCACTCCTCCAATACTCGCTCATTATGTATGTCATAGAGCAGCGCGCCATTAGCACAAATGCTATGGCCAAAAGTAAGAGCTTTGGCAATCTCTGGCATCCATCTCGGCGGCCGTCCTGTGGCATAAAAGATCTCGATACCTAATTGATGGGCTGCATTAAGGGCGGCCTTGGTGCGCTCCGAAATCATTCCGTAATGAGCAACTATGGTGCCATCAAGATCTGTTGCAATCAATTTAGGGCGGCGAGTAAGTGCGCTCAATTAGCCACCGGCGTCAAACGTTCCATACCAAGAAGGCCTTGAAGAGCCTTGGGGAGTACTACCGAACCATCGCTTTGTTGGTGGTTCTCCAGTATTGCAACGATCATTCTTGAGATGGCAACCAATGTTCCATTGAGAGTTGCTACTGGCGTGGTTGCCGACTCTCCCTTGGTGCGGATATTGAGCCTTCTTGCTTGGAAGTCACTGCAATTAGAGGTGCTAGTTACTTCTCTATAAGCGCTCTGGGTAGGAATCCATGCTTCACAATCGAATTTGCGATTAGCGCTAGAGCCAAGATCCCTAGTTGCGACGTCAATGACTCGGTAGGGGATCTCCATGGCATTTAGGAAATCCTTCTCCCAATTCAATAGTCTCTCATGTTCTGCTGCTGCATCCTGCATGGCGCAGAATGAGAACATTTCGACTTTATCAAATTGATGAACACGAATAATCCCCCTAGTGTCTTTCCCGTAAGACCCTGCCTCTTTGCGAAAACATGGGGAGTATCCGGCATAACGAATTGGAAGTGACTTGGCATCTAATATCTCATCCATATGGAAAGCTGCTAGAGCAACTTCGCTGGTTCCAACCAAATAGAAGTCCTCATCCTTTAGATGAAATACGTTTTCGGCAGCCTGGCCAAGAAAGCCCGTGCCCTCCATCGCTGCAGGTTTCACTAGAACTGGAGGAATCACTGGGATGAAGCCTGCTTTACTCGCGCTAGTCATGGCGTAATTAACTAGAGCTAGCTCCAAAAGTGCCCCGACTCCAGTCAGATAGTAGAAGCGAGTCCCAGAAACTTTGGCGGCTCGCTCCACATCAATCGCTCCCAATGCTTTACCCAGCTCAACATGATCCTTTGGCGTGAAATCAAAATCCCTTGGCCTACCAACTTCTTCCAATACCTTGAAGTCTTCCTCCCCGCCAACAGGTGCTGCTTTGTCAACAATGTTTGATAGTGACATCGCAATCCTTTTGAACTCTGCCTCGGTCGCACTCTTCTTAATATCAGCAGCCTTTACGGCATCTGATAAGACCCTGGCTTTCTCTAAGAGAGCTGCCTTTTCCTCACCTTCTGACGCTCCCACACTCCTTGAAAGCGCGTTCTGCTCAGCCCTGAGTGATTCAAATTCCACAATCGCACTTCGGCGAAGTTCATCTGCGGCAATTACCCGCTCAACAAGCGCTGGATCCTCTCCGCGGGCGACTTGAGATTCCTTAACTAACTGCGGATTCTCACGCAATACCTTTATATCAATCATCTATATCTTCTCTCCGGCGCGCACTGCCGCTAGCCAAGCATTTGCCCGCTTGAAAGAGTTATCGGCAGTAGTTGCAGTGGTGGTAGGAGTAACTTTATCTGCTCTTGGGTAGGAACCTAGATATCGTAGGTCTTCACATATTCTTCTAAGCCCGGTTAGCGCATCGCCTACGCGCTCTTCATTTATATGGCCTTCCACATCAATAATGAAGTGATAGCTGCCCAGCTCTTTGCCTGTTGGGCGAGATTGAATGAAGGTGAGATTAACCCCTCGCATTGAGAACTCGGTTAGAACCTCAAGAAGTGCTCCAGCGTGATCTGCTCCAATAAATGCCACAAGCGATGTTCGATCATGGCCGGATAGAGCGGGGACTAAACCGGGTTTTCCTACCAACACAAAACGGGTAACTGCTCCATTGTTATCACCAATATCGTTGGCAACAGCGCTAAGTCCATACTCTTTTGCCGCCGCAGGGCTTGCGATTGCAGCATCAAAACCGCTATTTGCTAAATCTGCCGCTGCAGCCGCTGTTGATGAGGCGGGAACAATCTCGGAATCTGGATAATTGTCAGCGATGAAATTGCGGCACTGCGCCTCGGCATGGGGATGGGTGGCGATTTTATGAATGGGGGAACTCTCTTTCCCTTTAACCACAAGAAGTGAGAATGAAACCGGAAGAGTGATTTCTTTATAGATAACCAGAGGCTCGCCTATCGCCAACTCATCGAGAGTCCTGGCGACAACTCCCTCTACCGAATTTTCAATAGGGACCAGGGCGCGATCTGCTTGAGAATTTCTAACAGCATTTAGGGCGGCGGTGACATTGGCATAAGGGTGCAACTCATCGCTTGCTTGTGCGATAGTGCGTAGCGCCTCTTCTGTGAAAGTTCCAGTTGGCCCTAAATATGCGTATCTTGTCACTGCGTAAGGATACTCGTAGGGCCATCTTGCCCGCATACTCTTTTATCAATAGCGATTTGCGCGTTAGGCTTCGCATTATTATGGCGGCAAAACTGAACTTCTCTGATATCGCCTGGCGATCTGAAGTTGGCCTGCGACGCCAAGGCAATGAAGATTCAGCTCTGGTCTCTGCCTCACTTCTTGCAGTAGCAGATGGCATGGGTGGATATGTTGGCGGAGAGATCGCATCAAGAACTGTAATTGAAAAGTTAATCCGACTCCTGCCAACTCTTGAAAGCCCAGAGTTAGACAATGAATCCAGAGAAGATCTTTTGCGTTCATCGGTTGAGAGTATGGATGCGGCCATTGCTGAAATTGGAGCCGCGCGCCCTGAGCTAATTGGCATGGGAACCACGCTTACATCCCTAGCGCTCTTTGATAGCCACTTACTTTTGCTCCACTTAGGAGATTCGCGGGCTTATCGCCTACGCGGCAAGAAAATAGAGCAGTTAAGCCATGACCACACCGTGGTTCAGGAGCTAGTAGACCAAGGAAGGCTTAGCCCTGATGAGATTGCTGATCATCCGCAAAGATCTTTTCTAACTCAAGGGCTTATGGGTAAGGAGAATCTCTCTCCCGTTCTTCTTGCTTATCCAGTATTAAAGGGTGATAGATACCTGCTTTGTACTGACGGGTTAACTGCAGTTCTTGATGAGGCCAAAATTGCCAAAACGCTCCAGCAAGACTTAGCAAGTGCTGTAAATTCTCTAATTGAGCTCACCTATAAAGCTGGAGCCCCAGATAACGTCACGGTGATAGCAGCAGAGGTTGGCGAAGGTAAGGCAAACGTTAGAACTCAAGGCTTTGGAGCGGCCTCATGAAAAAGATACTAGGGGGTCGCTATGAACTAGGGGCGATGATTGGCACCGGTGGAATGGCTGATGTTTACTTAGCGCAAGACAAAAGACTTAATCGCCAAGTTGCTATCAAGATATTAAGAAGTGATTTGGCCAGAGATCCTTCATTTGTCACAAGATTTAACAAAGAGGCGCTATCTGTTGCCGCTCTAAATCACCCAGGAATCGTCTCTGTCTATGACTCGGGTAAGCAAGATAGCCCTAGCGGGGCTATGCCATACATAGTTATGGAGTATGTAGAGGGCAAGACGCTGCGCCAGATTGTCAATGAAGGTGAGGATCTTGGGTTGAATCGCGCTGTTGAACTAGTTGAGGGAATCTTAGTTGCGCTGCAATACTCGCACAAGAATGGAATCATTCATCGCGATATAAAGCCAGGGAACATCATGATTACTGATAGCGGTGATGTGAAGGTGATGGATTTTGGCATTGCAAGGGCTCTTACTGATGCCGGAGCTACCATGACTAGCGCTTGGAACATCTTTGGAACTGCACAATATCTCTCACCGGAGCAAGCAACTGGGGCTCAAGCAGATGCTAGAAGTGACCTCTACTCTGTTGGTTGCCTACTCTATGAGCTATTAGCTGGAAGACCTCCCTTTACTGGTGAGACCCCAGTTGCTATTGCCTATCAACATGTCTCGGCGCCGCTTACACCAATTACTGAAATTCAAAAGGGTCTTAATCCTGTCTTAGATGCTTTCTTTAGCATTGCCCTTGCTAAAGACGCTGATGAGCGATATCAGAGTGCTAACGCGATGCTTAAGGATTTGAAGAAGTTGATTAAGGGTGAAGAAATTACTACACAGATCCCAAAGCAAGTAAGAAAAGAGAGGGCGCGTAGCCGGATCGCCGCGCTATCTATAGCCCTAGTGCTTCTTGTTGGCGGTGTTAGTTATTTCATCTTTACCCCAAATCAGAGCGCAGTTACTAGGGTTCTACCGAATGTTGTTGGCTTGACAGAGGCGCAAGCGCGCCAAGAGTTATCAGGGTTAACAATCACTATTCAAAGAGCGCCAGATCCCAGAATTCCAAGAGATCGCATTTCAGGACAATTGCCTCTTGCCACCACTCTAGTTTCAGATGGGTCAGCTGTGACTTTAACGATCTCTGATGGGCCAGGGGATGCGATTGTGCCAACCGGCTTACTAGGCAAACCATTAGAGGAAGTTAGAGCTGCCCTTGCTGCTGCAGGCTTAAGAGTTGGTAGGACCATCGCTATCGACTCAGAGCAAGAGCCGGGGATTGTTCTAAAAGTAACCCCTGAGCCAGGAAGCACTGTCGAGGCCGGAACCGGAGTGGTTCTAGAGATTGCTAGCGGAAATATCTCGGTGCCATCCCTAGTCGGACTTAATGAAATTGAGGCTAGAACAATTCTTATTCAAGCTGGCTTCTTGGTAAAGATCGTTGAGGCATATGATGCTAATCAAGTGATTGGTAGCGTTTTAGCACAGGCGCCAAGTGCCGGAGAAGTAAAATTGATCGGCTCCTCAGTGACAATAACTATCAATAAAACTCAAGGCTAGCGCGCGACTATCGGAGAAAGTCCTTCAGATCTCGCTCTAGCACCAATATCTCCACATTCGACCAACCAATTACCTAACATTTGATAGCCATGTTCGGTTAGAACTGATTCTGGATGAAACTGCACTCCATGAATCGGAAGTGACTTATGTCGAATAGCCATTACTAAACCGCTCTCGCTTCGCGCAGTTATTTCGATTTCATCAGGCAAGCTCTCTTCACTGATTGCAAGTGAGTGATAGCGAGTTGCAGTGAAGCTATTTGGAATATCTTTAAGTACCCCAGAGTTGTTATGAGTTATTACTGATGTCTTTCCATGAAGAAGTTCTGGAGCGCGATTTACTGTCGCCCCATAAGCCACACCAATACCTTGATGCCCCAAACAAACGCCAAGAAGTGGTTTCTCGATCTGAGCTGCGTGTTTGATCATCTCAATTGAGACCCCCGCTTCTTCTGGCGCTCCTGGCCCTGGGGAGATTAAGACCCCGTCATATCGCTCGGCGATCTCTGCGCCAACTTCATCATTTCTTACCACCGTGCACTGCGCACCTAGATGCTGGAGGTATTGAACGAGGTTAAAGACAAAGGAGTCATAGTTGTCAACTACCAAGATCCTCGTCCCCATGGCCTTATCCTCTCCTGTATCCTGCCCCTTATGCCTAAATCCAGAGTGCGTAAGAAGAAGAAAGATAACCGCCCAGAGATGCTTATCGCTGAGCGAGACCCTGTTGAAATGGAGAGCCCTAGCTGGCTCGCCCCAATAATGATTGGCACGTTCCTAATAGGTCTATTCTGGATAGTAGTTTTCTATGTCTCCCAGACCCGATACCCAATACCTAATATCGGGGCTTGGAACATGGTTGTGGGCTTTGCCTTCATTGGAGTGGGATTCTCACTAGCTACTCGCTGGCGCTAATACCTCCTTTAATTACACAAATGTAATTCTCCACAGGTTATCCACCCCCGTGTATAGGGACCTTACCTGCGGATTGGCCCCTGCCCACCTACCCTAAGGCGCATGATGCGAACCGTTTCTTGCCTTAGCGCCTACCTGATCACAGTAATTGCGCTCGTGGCTATAACTATTCGCTCACTAGAGCTATACCACCGCATCAAGGCTGGTCAGCCAGATCCAACAAGAGGTAATCAAAAAGCTCAACGATTTGCACTCATGGCTAAAGAGGTTTTAACCCATGCCAAGATGTTGAAGTTCACCGCATCTGGAGTTGCGCATTGGTTTGTGATGCTGGGTTTTTTTGCACTTCTCGGGACTCTGTTAACTGCCTATGGACAGGTAATCGACCCTGAATTTGCTCTTCCATTAATTGGACGCTGGATTTTCTATAACTTATTCACTGAAGGATTTGCTTGGCTTACCGGAATTTCTATTGTTGTATTAATCGCGATTCGTCAAGTGACTCGCTTCACCAACAAAGGTCGCGCTTCCCGTTTCTACGCCTCTGGTTCTTGGAAAGCTTATTATGTTGAAGGCACAATTCTTGCAATTGTTTTCTGTGTAATAACACTTCGCGGGCTTGAGGGCGCCTTAATTGGATATAGCGGCAATCCTTGGGATTTTGCGCTTGCAAAGCCAGCAGTTAATGCCTTTGCAGATCTTGACAAGGAAAGTATTGAGAATTGGATAGTGATTGTTGCGTCCTTAAAGATCATTGTTTCGATGCTCTGGTTCATCGTTATCGCTGCGAATTTGACTATGGGTGTTGCTTGGCATCGATTCTTAGCGCCATTCAATATTTTCTTTAAGCGCGAAGTCTCAGCAAAACCCGCCCTGGGCGCTCTCCCTGAGATGCTCTCAAAAGGAAAAGTAATTGACTTTGAAAACCCTGGAGATGATGACCTCTTTGGAATTAGTGATGCTGCCTCCATCTCCTGGAAGGGTTTGTTGGATATGGCAAGCTGCACTGAGTGCGGCAGATGCCAATCACAATGCCCGGCTTGGCATACCGATAAACCGCTGTCACCAAAACTATTGATTATGGCTCTTCGAGATCATGCCCTTGCAAACATTGCTAAAGAAGGAAATGTTGTTGGTGAAACAATTTCCCCAGACGTTCTGTGGTCCTGCACCACCTGCGGGGCATGCGTGAATGAGTGCCCGGTTGATATCGAACACATTGATCACATAGTCAACATGCGCCGCTTTCAAGTATTGGTTGAATCTGAGTTTCCAGCAGAACTTGGTGGAACATTTAGAAATCTTGAAAAAGCCGGCAATCCTTGGGGAGCGAATAGAGCTGATAGAAATGCTTGGATCACAGAGTGCGATTTCCCCGTTGAGGTAATTACCGGCATCCTTCCTGATGAGGTGGAATATCTCTTCTGGGTTGGGTGCGCTGGCGCGTTTGAAGAGCGAGCAAAAAAGACCACTAAAGCAGTAGCTGAGCTGCTTCATATCTCAGGGGTTAGGTTTGCTGTCCTTGGGAGTAGGGAGACCTGCACCGGAGATCCTGCGCGTAGGGCTGGGAATGAATTCCTCTATCAGATTCTCTCCAGGGAAAACATAGAGACTTTTAATGAGGTTTACGCCAATTACAAAGGTAAGAAGAAGGTTGTCGTTACCTGCCCACATTGCTTCACAACAATTGGTCGAGACTATAGGCAACAAGGTTTTGAATTAGAGATGTTGCACCATACCCAGCTACTAAATACCTTAGTTAAAGCAGGGAGATTAACGCCGGTAGCCCAAAAAAGTAACTCACTTACTTATCACGATCCTTGTTACTTAGGCAGGCATAACCAAGTTTATGAAGCACCAAGAGAGCTCTTGGAATCAACTGGTGTCGGTTTGATTGAATTGCCAAGAAATCGAGAAAGATCATTCTGCTGTGGCGCTGGCGGGGGAAGAATGTGGATGGAGGAGAAATTAGGCACGCGCATCAACATGAATCGTGTTGAAGAAGCTATCAATGCCGGGACTAAAGAAGTGGCTGTGGCCTGTCCATTCTGTAGAGTCATGGTTAGTGATGGGGTAGTTGCAAAGGGTTCAGATACTAAGGTTATTGACGTTGCTCAAGTATTACTTCGCTCGGTTAAGAACGAGAGCCATCAAAGCCCCGCCGATTAGCCCGCCTAAATGCCCGCGCCAATCAACTCCACCTAAAGCAAAACCGAAGACAAAATTAAGGCCAATAATTATCAATATTGAGCGCCATTGGACACCTGCTTTTTCGCCAACTAAGGCCAGCGCTCCGAAGAGCCCGAAGATCATTCCAGAAGCTCCTATTGAATAAACATAGGAGGGATTGAGTAATACCGAAAGTGTTGATCCACAGAATAGGGAAACGGTTAGAATCAATAGATACTTGGTCCTACCAAAGTAATTCTCTAGAGGTGTTCCTAAGGCGTAGAGTGCGATTAGATTGAAGGCTAGATGCCATAGCCCACCGTGCACTAGGGCAACAGTAAATAGGCGGTGATACTCCCCATTTTCTATATAGAAGCGATTAAGTAGAAATCTATCTTCATACCCAACAGTGGCTATCTGTAAAAGATAAGAGGTAGCAATTATTAGGAGTAATGAGCCAGTAATTGTGCGGCGCATTAATTTCATGCCAGCGATACTGAAGTTATCTTTACCGCTTGAATTGGGCGATCTGCTCCGCCAACTTTAACCTCTGAGATTGCTTGAACTATCTTCTGACTAGCCTCACTTCTAACTTGGCCGAAAATACTATGTTTGCGGTTTAGCCAAGTAGTTGGAGCAACGGTAATAAAGAATTGTGAACCATTTGTTCCAGGACCGGCATTAGCCATCGCTAGCAAATATGGTCTATCAAAAGATAGCTCTGGATGAAACTCATCAGCAAAGCGATACCCGGGTCCCCCAATCCCAGTTCCGAGTGGATCTCCACCTTGAATCATGAAGCCTTTTATCACCCGGTGAAATACTGTTCCGTCATAGAGTGGTCGGTTGGTTTTCTCGCCAGTGTTAGGATTGACCCATTCGCGCATTCCAGCAGCTAGCTCAACAAAGTTTGCAACCGTCTTTGGTGCGTGATTTGGAAGTAACTCAATAACAATATCGCCCATTGAGGTGTGTAGGGTCGCTTGAGTAATTGGCGGCATTGAATCATCAACCATGTGGAGACTAGGGGAATCGAACCCCTAACCCCCTGCTTGCAAAGCAGGTGCTCTACCAATTGAGCTAAGTCCCCATATCGCAGCGGAAAAGAGCGTTGATATGGTGGGCCTAAGTGGACTTGAACCACTGACCTCTTCCTTATCAGGGAAGCGCTCTAACCAGGCTGAGCTATAGGCCCGCAAAATGGAAAGCGCAAGGCTACCTGACCTGCGGGCGGGCGCAAAAATAGCACTTTTTCTACCGCTTGTTCTTTGATCTTCTAATCCTCATCATTGGCTTTAGCCAATGAGACTACATAGGTGTCTTGCTCAAGAATCACTAGACGAACTCCCAGGGTATCGCGTCCAGTCTGTCGAACTTCTCTAACTGGAGTGCGCATAACAACTCCTCCTGAGGTAATCACCAATATCTCATTGCTTTCGTTCACAATAAGAGCTCCGACTAAACCGCCGCGTGCGCCTTCATCGACCTTGGCAGCCTTTACTCCAATTCCACCACGGGACTGCAAGCGATACTCACCAAGATCTGTCCTCTTGGCAAAGCCACCATCGGTTGCTGTCATAACAAAACTCTTATCATCACCGCTTCTAACCGTTGCCATATTCAATAACTCATCACCACTTCTAAATTTCATGCCAATAACTCCGGTTGTGGATCGGCCCATAGGACGCAATGATTCATCATCAGCTGTAAAGCGCAGCGACATTCCCTTCTTTGAAATTAGTAATAGCTCATCGCTCGCAGTTATTGCAGATGCTGCCACTACTTCATCTCCCTCTTTTAACGAGATAGCGATTAAACCGCCGGTTCGCGGAGAGTCGTAATCACTAAGAGGACTCTTTTTAACAATTCCACCTTTTGTAGCAATCACCAAATAAGGAAGTGACGAGTAATCATTAATTGCAATAACAGATGCGATCACCTCATTTGGTTTAAATGCCAACAAGTTGGCAACGTGTTGACCTCTAGCATCGCGGCCGGCATCTGGTAGTTCATGGACTCTTGTTCGATACACCCTGCCTTGATTGGTTAGAAATAGAAGCCAATCATGAGTTGAAGCGGTAAAGAAATGTTCAACAATGTCATCTTGTTTAAGTGCCGCTCCCTTAACACCTTTCCCGCCACGTCTTTGGGATCTATATAGGTCGGCCTTAGTTCGCTTGGCGTATCCGCCTCTAGTAATGGTGACCACTACATCTTGGTTTGGGATAAGGTCCTCTATTGATAAGTCGGTACCCCCAGCCGCAATTTGGGTCCGCCTGTCGTCTCCATACTTATCTGCGATCTCTTTGAGTTCTTCTTTGATTATTGACCTTTGAGCAGCAGGATCTTTAAGGATTACTTTCAATTCCCTCATTTCAACCATTAAAGTTTCATGTTCATCAATAATTCTTTGACGTTCAAGTGCTGCAAGGCGGCGCAACTGCATGTCCAATATCGCATTTGCTTGAAGTTCATCAACTTCGAGAAGTTTCATTAGGCCTTCACGCGCTTGGTCTGAGGTTGCGCTAGCTCTGATCAATGCGATTACTGCATCTAGGGCATCGAGGGCACTTAAGTAACCGCCTAAAATGTGAGCACGTTTTTCCTTCTCACTTAATCTAAATCTCGTGCGATTGATAATAACTTCCACTTGGTGGGTGATGTAATGTCTAACAAATTCATCAAGTCTTAAAGTCCTTGGAACATTATCAACTAGGGCCAACATGTTTGCTCCGAAAGACTCTTGTAGTTGAGTCTGTTTATAGAGGTTATTTAAGACAATTTTTGGAGTTGCGTCATTTCTCAAGACGATGACTAGGCGTTGACCAAGCCTTTCGTTACCCTCATCTCGAACATCAGCGATCCCTTTGATTTTCCCATCTTTTACCAACTCGGCAATTTTCAAAGCTAGGTTGTCAGGATTTACTTGATAAGGAAGCTCGGTAACAACTAGGCATGTGCGTTTGTTGATCTCTTCAACTTCAACAACTGCGCGCATCTGGATTGATCCGCGCCCGGTGCGATAAGCCTCTTCTACCCCTTGGCGCCCGACGATAATTCCCTTAGTTGGAAAATCAGGGCCTTTAACGATTCCAAGCAAGGCGTTTAGTGTCTCTTCATTTGATGCATCCGGATTATCGAGAGCCCATTGAACGGCTGCGGCAATCTCGCGCAGATTGTGTGGTGGAATATTTGTCGCCATCCCGACGGCAATACCAGCAGATCCATTAACCAATAGGTTTGGAAATCTTGAAGGAAGTACTAAGGGCTCTTGGCTTCGACCATCGTAATTGGGAAGGAAATCTACAGTCTCTTCATCGATATCTCGCATGATTTCCATGGCAAGCGGAGCCATACGTGCCTCGGTATAACGCATTGCAGCTGCTGGATCGTTACCAGGAGAGCCAAAGTTCCCATTGCCATCAACTAGGGGGTATCTAAGTGACCAATGTTGAGCTAGGCGAACCAAGGTGTCGTAGATAGCGCCATCGCCATGTGGGTGGTAATTACCCATAACGTCACCGACGATGCGTGATGATTTGTAGTACCCCTTATCTGGGCGATACCCCGCGTCATACATCGCATATAAGACTCTTCGATGTACTGGCTTTAACCCATCTCTAATATCAGGTAGTGCTCGTCCCACGATAACTGACATTGCATAATCAAGATATGAACGAGCCATCTCAACTTGAAGATCGACAGCTTCAATGCGATCTACTTTATTGTCATCAAGATTCTCCATTAGATATCCAAGAACCTTACATCTTTAGCGTTTCGTTGAATAAATTGTCTCCTCTGCTCAACATCTTCGCCCATAAGAACCGAGAAGAGATCATCGGCTGCAGCTGCATCATCTAAGGTGACTTGCATAAGTATGCGGTGGGTTGGGTCCATTGTGGTATCCCAAAGTTCTTTAGCCGGCATCTCGCCAAGGCCTTTGAAGCGCTGAATCCCATCTTCTTTTGGTAGGCGTTTCGATGCCTCTAGGCCTAGTTGTATTAGGCCATCTCGCTCTTTATCCGAGAAGGCATATTGTACTGGTTCCTTCCCACCCCACTTGATTTTATATAGCGGTGGTTGAGCTAAATAAACAAAGCCCCTTTCAATTAGTGGGCGCATGAACCTAAATAGAAGGGTTAATAGCAAGGTTCTAATATGTTGACCATCAACATCTGCGTCTGCCATGAGAATTATTTTGTGATATCTAAGTTTGGCGATATCGAATTCGTCATGAATCCCTGTGCCAAGTGCGGTAATTAAAGCTTGGACTTCGTTATTTTGTAGAACTCGATCGATTCGGGCTTTTTCGACATTCAGTATTTTCCCTCTAATAGGAAGCACTGCTTGATAACGAGAATCTCTTCCCCCTTTTGTAGAACCTCCGGCGGAGTCTCCCTCTACTATGTAGAGCTCGCATTTTTCTGGCTCGGTCCATTGGCAATCAGCCAACTTTCCAGGCATGCCGCGACCTTCAAGAAGGCCCTTTCTGCTGCGAGAGAGATCCCTGGCTTTCCTCGCTGCAATGCGAGCAGTAGCAGCATCTATAGCTTTTCTAACAATCTCTTTGCCTTCGGACGGATTCTTCTCGAACCAAGCGCCAACAGCATCATTTAGAGCTTTTTGGGTAAAGGACTTTGCCTCGGTATTTCCAAGCTTTGTCTTGGTTTGACCCTCAAATTGTGGCTCATTTACTTTGATGGAAATAATTGCAGTTAACCCCTCGCGGACATCATCTCCGGTTAATCGATCTTCTTTTCTTCTAATATAGCCCCACTCTTCAGCAAACTTATTGACAAGTGAGGTAAGCGAGGTTCTGAAACCTTCTTCGTGGGTACCGCCCTCTTGGGTGTTGATGGTATTAGCAAAGGTATATACCGACTCTGAAAAACTGGTATTCCACTGCATCGCCACCTCTAGCGACATCTTCTGTTTTGGATCTTGAGTTTCAAAAGCGATAATTGACTTATGAGAAACGCCTTTTGTGGTATTCAAGTGTCTTACAAAATCTACGATTCCTCCAGCGTAGCAATATTTAACTTCTAAAGCTTCGCCTTTTTCGTCAACATGCCCTGCTCGTTCATCACGAAGGGAGATTGTTAATCCTTTATTTAAGAAAGCCATCTCTCTAAACCTGGTTGACAATATTTCAAAAGAGAAATCAGTAGTTTCAAATATCTCCTCAGAAGGCCAGAAGGTGACTTCTGTCCCGGTTTCTTTTGTAGCAACGCCTTTTTCGATAGGGGAGTTAGGTGCCCCTAGTTTGTAACTCTGCTCCCAGAAAAATCCATCCCTTTGAACTACTACGCTTAGATGCCTGCTTAAAGCATTAACTACTGATACCCCAACGCCATGTAAACCGCCAGAGACTGTGTAACCGCCATCGCCGAATTTTCCTCCAGCATGGAGCATGGTCATAACAACTTCTAGGGCTGGCTTTTTTTCTACTGGGTGGATATCTACCGGAATTCCACGACCATTATCGCTAACCCTAACTCCGCCATCTTTTCGCAAGGTAACGCTGATACGGGTGCAATGACCAGCTAAAGCCTCATCTACTGAGTTATCAACGACTTCATAAACTAGATGATGAAGTCCACGCTCACCAGTTGAGCCGATATACATTCCAGGGCGCTTTCGTACAGCATCGAGGCCCTCTAGAACGGTGATTGCGCTAGCGTCATAAGCCCGCCCGACCCTCTTCTCAGCCACAATAAGCCCCTCATCTATCTATAGGTTGAACCTGCCAGAGGTAATTCTCGCCCCGTTTTTGGGCTAGGCACCAGTAAATCCTAGTGGCAAATCAAGTTAGAGATAGCCGAAAAAGGGCGCTATTGGTCGATTAAGCGTGTTTTTAGCGGTATGTTGAGACTTGAATATCACCCAAAAGTATCCCTGGTCCCCTTAGCCCCGCGGATCGTTCTTAGACCACGCTTCCATGAAGGGGCGTGAGGGCCCATGATCGCCAGTTCATCAACCAAGGCTTCTGGGGCGCCTTTACGAATTGACTTTAGCAACTCGTTTTGAATTAGACGTAGTTGAGTGCTCCAAGCAGTTGATGAGGCCTGAATCGTCAATTTTCCTTCAAAGAGTGTGATTGGTGTGGCATGTTCTGCAACTTCAACACCAACGATTTGCGCCCAAAGACTAAATAGGTTTCCTTCAGCAATGCCTTGCCGCCACTGCTTAGTTTCCACTAGCTCCCTTATTAAATTTGAGATTATTTCTGGCTCGCCAGAGGCGCTGCGCTCTTGGTAACCTCCTTCCTTACTCTTCTTGAAACCAATTCTATATGAACGGTATAGCTCTCTAGCGATATCTCGCTTCATAAAGCCACAACCTTTCCTAGTTCAACTCTAAATCTAGCTCCTTGAATTGCTTTTGGGAGATTGCCTTCTACGGCAACTGTAATAAATGTCTGTTCTGCGCTATTTGCAATCTCTAGTAAATTCTGCCGTCTCCCTTCATCAAGCTCGGAGAAAACATCGTCCAGTATTAATATGGGTCTTGCGCCTTCGTCAATAAAAAGTTGATAGCTTGCCAACTTAAGTGAAAGTGCAATTGACCAAGATTCTCCGTGACTGGCATAGCCTTTTATTGGGTGACCTCCTAAGGTTAGAAGAAGGTCATCGCGATGAGGGCCCACTAAAGATATTCCGCGCTCTATCTCTTGTATCCTAACTTCCTTCATAGCTTTCAATATCGCGTCGATATTTCCGTCTTTGTCAACGGATGGGTTTGGAATACTTGATTTATAACCTAATTTAGCTATTTTCTTTTCAGAGAGGCTCCTATAGGCACTTTGGAACAAAGGCCCTATCTCGTTAATTAGTCTTATTCGCGCCGCCATTAGCTCCCCGCCGAAATTAGCAAGGTGTTCGCTCCATGAACGCAGTAATGACTCAGGGGCCTGGCTTCTAAGTAGTGAATTACGCTGTTTCATAGCTCTTTCATAATCACTAATTACCCCAGCTAGGCGTGGGCTTTGTTGAATCAGTAGTTGATCTAGAAAAGATCTACGCGCGCTTGGGTCTCCCCGAACTAGGTCTAGATCCTCAGGGGCGAAACAAACGCTTTTTACTAAACCAAGTAGCTCTTTCTGGTTGCTAATAGGATTCTGGTTAATCTTAACTCGATTGGCTTTTCCAGTATTTATCTCCAGATCCACAAACGTCGCTCTATCATCAGATTCGATCTTGGTACGGATATAAGCTCGCTCACAACCTAATTTGATGAGTGGTTGATCAGTTGATATACGGTGTGAAGAGAGAAGTGTCAAATACATCAAAGCTTCGATGATATTAGTTTTCCCGTCCCCGTTTTCGCCGATAAAAATGTTTTTACCTTTCTTCAGGAACAGCTCTAAGTTTTCATAAGAGCGAAAGTCTTTTAGAGAAAGGTGTGAAATAAACATCTTTAAGTATTGTTTATTAAGAGGCGTAACGCATAGGCATTAAGAGGTAACGATATGAGCTATCTATTTCGCCATCTATTTTGTTCTTCCCGGATAGAATCGCTGGTTTATTAGATCCAGTAAAAGCAATATTTACATAGGTTGTTCCAAGGGCGCTTAACCCATCTGTTAGAAATGTCGGGTTAAACGCGATACTTATTACCTCACCAGCATAGGAGATTTGTAACTCCTCAGTTGCGGTCGCCTCATCTCCGGCCCCTGCCTCTAGATGGAGTGAGTTACCTGAAAACTTTAGACGTAGCGGCACTGTTTTATCGGTCACTAAAGCCACCCGGCGCACTGAATCTAATAGTGTGGCAACCTCGATCACTGCAGTTGCGATACTTTCACTAGGTAGTAGGTGGCGGTAAGGAGGGAAGGTGCCATCTAGTTGTCGAGAAGTCATTGATTTTTGCTCAGTTGTAAAGCCTATTAACCGCTCATTAGATGGGTTTGGGGCTACTGAGAATGAAATGTTCCTACTAGACGAAATTATTTTGGCTGCGTCTGCGAGTGTTCTAGCTCTAAGGAGCGCTGTGGTGGCCTCCTCTGGGTTATTCGGAGTCCAGTTTATTTCTCTAACCGCTAAGCGATATCGATCAGTTGCAGCAAAAGTTATGACTTCTTTGTTGATATCAATATGGATTCCGGTCAAGGTTGGCAGTGAGTCGTCGCGCCCTGCAGCAACTGCTACTTGATTAACTGCTGTTGCAAACAGATCGCTAGCGATACTTCCTGAAGTATCTGGCATTACTGGTAGGTTTGGATATTCATTTATTGGAAGTGTGGGTAGGGTGTATTTTGCAGATCCAACTGTCACTAAGACCCGGCTACCCTCTAGATTAAACGAGACCGGTTTGTTCGGTAGTGTTTTTGATATCTCTGCTAGCAGCCTTCCGGGAACCAACGCCCTTCCTTTTTCTTTTATCTCAGCTATAAACGAGGATTTGGCTGAAGTTTCTAGGTCTGAGGCGTTTAAGGTGATATCGCTTCCAGCCTCGATTAGAATCCCAAGAAGCGCCGTCATAATTGGCCTAGTTGACAGGCTTCTAGAGACCCAATTAACGCTATCGGCTAAAACTGCGCTATCTACTGTAAACTTCATGATCTTCAGCCTAACTCTTTTATTTTTGTTTTAGATAGTTGGATTGTTTTGAAAGTATCCATATAAAACAGTTCTCTTTGGTGAGTTTTCTTATCCATCAAGTTAGTAGTAGTAACCAAACGGTTTAATTGTGGGAAAGAAAGAAAAGTCCAGTTCAAAGCTGTTTTACTCTTCACCTAACTACCTCTTTTCTGTGCAAAAAATGTGCGTAAGTCCTAAATCTGCCTCTTAAGGAAAGAGGGGGTCACTTAAACCCCACCTTTGCCAACAAGTTATCCACAAATATCCACAAGTTATCCCCAACCTTTGATAACTCAGAGATTAGGCCTTGGCCTGTAGTTTTATCCGGTTTGTCAGCTCCGACACCTGGTTAAAGACCGACCGCCGCTCAGACATCAACTGGCGAATCTTACGCTCGGCATGCATCACAGTGGTGTGATCACGGCCGCCAAAGGTCTGACCAATCTTAGGAAGGGATAGCTCAGTCATCTCACGGCAGAGGTACATAGCGATCTGGCGAGCGTTAACCAAAACCCTTGAGCGAGAGGTGCCGCATAGGTCATCCAAGGTCAGACTGAAGTAAGCGGCAGTTTGGGCCATGATCAAATTAGGGGTGATTTCAGGTGAGGAATCATCAGGAATCAAATCCTTAAGAACCACCTCTGCCAAAGTCATATCAACTGATTGACGGTTTAATGAAGCAAAAGCAGTAACGCGAATCAAAGCACCCTCAAGCTCGCGGATGTTTGTGGAGATTTTCGAAGCAATATATTCCAAAACATCATCAGGTGCATTTAGTTTATCTTGTACTGCTTTCCTTCTTAAGATAGCAATTCGTGTCTCTAGTTCTGGTGGTTGGATATCAGTAATTAGCCCCCACTCAAAACGAGAGCGCAGACGACCTTCCAAAGTGGTCAATTGTTTTGGCGGACGGTCACTTGAGATAACAATCTGCTTGTTAGCGTTGTACAAAGTATTAAAAGTATGGAAGAACTCCTCCTGGGTTCTCTCCTTGTTTTCTAAGAATTGAATATCATCAACAAGGATAACATCAAGATCGCGATAACGGCGTTGGAAATTGGAAGATTTGTCATCACGAATCGAGTTAATAAAGTCGTTTGTAAACTCCTCAGATGAAACATAGCGAACCCTAACCCCACCATACAACTCTTTGGCATAAGCCCCGATTGCATGCAATAAATGGGTCTTCCCAAGGCCGGATTCTCCATAGATAAAAAGCGGGTTATAAGCCTTTGCCGGCGCTTCAGCTACAGCAACGGCAGCTGCGTGAGCAAAACGGTTTGATGCGCCAATAACAAAAGTTTCGAAAATGTATCGAGGGTTTAACTGTGTCTGCTCTGGGTCTTTTAGTCGAATTTCCTGGCGGCCAGTTCCAACCCTTAGAGATTCAGTTTCACCGTCGAGATCTTCAGGCTTTGAAACAGCCGTATCTAAAGATTCATTTACAGTGACAGCAATATTGATCTTCTCGCCCAACTTGGCGGTTAAGGCATCGTTCAATAGAGTCTTTAACCGGCTCTCTAAGACATCTTTAGCAAAGACGCTAGGAGCAGCAAGGAGAAGGTTTGATCCCCCTTCACTCTTTAGCAATCCCAGCGGTTTGGTCAGGGTGAGAAAGGCGCGGTTCTGCGGGGACTCTTTAGCAATCAAGTCAACAATTCCCTTCCAGAGCTCTAGTAGTTCTTCCTCAACATCTTTGGCTTCAAGAGAGCCTGGTTCAGCGATAGACATGACCCCTCATCTCAATCAATATCAACAAAGTTATCCACAGGCTGTGGTCTATACTTCGACTTTAGGCTTAATCTCGGGGGAAAAGAGCTTAGAAACCTTCTACCCTGTGGATAGAGGCGGAAAATATGCCCTTTACCGAATAAAAGCAAGTGGTTATCCACAAAATCCTCTCAAAGGCCCCCAATGCTTCCAAGATATATCCAGGTGCTCTGGCGAGAGCCAGTTCCCGTCTGTTCGGGAGGGTTTCCGGCGGACTCATTTACGCAAAATAGTATTCTCATTGACACAAAGCTTCGGCTCGCTATCCGCAAGAAGCGATGCCTTCGCTTAGGCGCCGATTGCATGCGTCTTAGATCGCGTATCTGACTTGGTGCTGCCGCTGTTGCCGAAGTGAGGTTCGGTTGGGGGCCCGCCGATTCCCGTCGCCGTGGGGCGGGCTGCAAAATCGTAAATCCACGCGGATTACGGGGCGATTGGGCTGATTTAGGGCTTTAGCCCTGTTGGCCTGCACTCTTTTGCCCCAATCTCCTGCCATACCCAGACATCCATGGTTTTCCAAATCACCAGGTCAAGAGATACCGTTGCCCCCTGCTCTTGTGGCCCCCAATCGCAGCTAAGTGATTACCGCAAGACCTGACTTATCCCAACTGCTCCTATAAGAGCCGTGTTTAGAGGAGTGAGAGAAAAGATGAAGCGGACTTTCCAGCCGAACAATCGTCGGCGCGCCAAGAAGCATGGTTTTCGTTCTCGTATGGCAACTCGTGGTGGACGCGCAGTTCTCTCTGCCCGTCGCGCTAAGGGCCGTGCTCGTATATCAGCCTAAGTTGTGATATCCGGCGTGCTAGCAGCCATAAATCGCTTAACATCCCGCGAGGATTTCGCGCGGGTTACTCGATCACCCATTAGATCAACAACAAAGAGCCTTGTTGGCTATTTAAGTACGGAACCAGAACTCTCATCCCCAAAAGTTGGCTTTGTTGTTTCCAAGACAATCGGTGGCTCAGTAATCCGACATCGAGTCACTAGGCAGTTAAGACACGCCTCAAGGAGCAGCCTTCACATTCTTCCTACTCAATCAATGGTGGTAATTAGAGCAACCAAAGCTGAGCAGAATGTGCATAATGAAATTCCAAGGTTATTTGCCGCCCTAAAGGAAAAGGCGCAGCGATGATAAGAAATATGCTGAACGCTGCAATGCTTCCCTTCTTGCTCTTAATTAAGGTTTGGCAAAGATTCATCGCACCAGGACTTACTCCGAGATGTAAATATCATCCTTCCTGTTCTCAATACACCTATGAGTCAATAGAACATTTTCATTTTTTTGGTCTGGCCTTAGGTGCTTGGAGAATCATTAGGTGTAATCCATTGAGCCATGGAGGCGTGGACTACCCTCCAAAAACGTTGAAAATAGGGCCCTTTATGCTATCAAACAAGGAAATAGAAAGCGTGGTGCGCTAGATGGGTGGAATATTGGACCCTCTATATTGGGTTGTTTCAGGTGTTATGGTGGCAATACATAGCGCGCTTTCACCAGTATTTGGCGGGGCAAGTGGGATCACATGGACCCTTTCCATCATGGGCCTTGTGGTATTAATTCGAATTATTCTGATTCCACTCTTTGTGAAGCAAATCAAATCGCAGAGAGCTCTAACAGCCTTAGCCCCCGAGATGAAGAAGATTCAACAGAAATATAAGGATGATCGGCAGAAGCAATCAGAAGAACTGATGAAGCTCTATAAGATCCGTAAAACCAATCCGATGGCTCCATGTTTTCCGATCCTGGCCCAAGCTCCGATCTTCTTCGCGCTATTTACCGTACTTAACGGAATCGGCAAGAACCCTCCACAGGCTCGCGGACTGCTCACTAATGAGGTTGCAGCCCAAATGGCAAAAGCTGAATTTTTTGGGGCTCCAATCTCGCAGACATTTCTTGGGACGTCTAATGGGACGGTGAAAATTGTCACGGTGTTTCTAATATTCTTAATGTCATTAACCACATTTACCACTCAGCGCCAGTTGATGGTTAAGGGAATGCCAAAACTTGATTCCTCAAACAACATGATGTTGCAACAGCAGAAGATAATGCTTTATTTATTCCCGGTCATTTTTGCTGTTTCCGGGGTTAATTTTCCAATAGGGGTTTTGATCTATTGGTCTACAACCAACTTCTGGACCTGGGGCCAGCAGTTCTATGTAATTAAGAGAAATCCCACGCCAGGTTCACCGGCCTGGGAGGAGCTCCAAGCAAGAAGAGCTAGAAAGTTGGGGCAAGATCCAGAGGCTGAAAATAACGGTGGAGGACCTGTAGCCACCGAGGAACCAAAGCCAACAGGGCAGAGGGAGCAACCAAGGAAGAAAAAGAAGAAACGCCGCAAATAGCATTAAAAGCCTTTAGATCGGGCAGAACATGGAGGAGAGAGGATGAGTGAAGAGAAAACCGCAGTTCAGCGCCTTGAAGAAGAGGGCGATATCGCCGCTGATTATCTGGAGGGTTTACTTGATATCGCAGATCTCGATGGCGATATTGAAATCGGTGTCGAAAATGAGCGTGCAGCGCTGGTTATTGAAGGTGGCGACCTTGCTCATCTTGTGGGTAAGAACGGGGAAGTTCTTGAGGCTATTCAGGAGCTAACCCGCCTTGCGGTTCAAACCACAACCGGTGAGCGCTCGCGCTTGATGTTGGATATCGAGGGGTATCGGGCTGATAAGAGAAGCGCCCTGACAAAGTTGGCTGAAGAGATAGCAGATGAGGTCAAATCTAAGGGCAAGCCAATAAAGCTCTCCCCAATGAATGCTTTTGAGCGCAAAGTCATCCATGACACCATTCAGAAGACTGGCCTAAGTAGCGAATCTGAAGGGGAGGACCCAGATCGCTGCGTTGTGGTGATGCCAGCCTGATTGATTCACGTGAAACTCGGGCTAGACGGTATTTCCCTGAGAAGGCCGAAAAAGCCTTAGCTTTCGAAAGACTCCTAGCAACTACCGCTATGGAACGGGGGCTGATCGGCCCAGGCGAAGGGGAGAAGATCTGGCAGCGCCATATTGAAAACTGCCTCCCGGTCACCACCCTGCTACCAATGAGCAAGAGTAAAGTGGCAGATGTAGGTTCTGGCGCTGGCCTTCCTGGAATCGTTGTGGCCCTGGCTCGTCCCGAGCTAAGAATGAGCTTAATTGAACCCCTTCAGAGGCGAGTGGATTTCTTATATGAGGCGATTGAGGAGCTAGAACTGGAAAATGTCGAGGTAATTAGGGCAAGGGCCGAATCGGTAAAAGGCAGCTATAACTACGTTCTAGCAAGAGCGGTTGCCCCCCTTCCTCGCCTGATTGAGAGCACATGGCATCTCATAGCCCCCGGGGGGTCACTTCTTGCCCTAAAAGGGGAGTCGGTAGCCCGGGAGATGCTCGCTTCCGAGCTTAAGAGATTCAAATCCCACCGGCTTCATGAGATAAATCTTGATGACTTGCCGACCGGGCGCATCATTGAGGCGGTGAGGGCTGGTTAACTAGGTGGCGTGAGTGATTCACGTGAAACAATGGCCCCAAGGCAGGTGATCGGAACCAAGCGCTTCCGAGAGCCTATGGCTAAACCCATAGCCACTCGGGTCCTTACTGTTACCAACCAGAAAGGCGGGGTCGGTAAGACCACCTCAGCGGTCAATGTAGCGGCAGCTCTGGCTATGGGGGGGCTAAAGACCCTAGTCATCGACCTAGATCCACAAGGAAATGCCAGTACGGCATTTGGGATTTCACGCGATGAAGTAGATGGGATGTATGAAGTGATTATCAAGGATTTACCTATGCGCTCTGCAGCCCTAAAAATCCCAGGCTATCCAAACCTTGAAGTAATTCCTGCCACACAGTCGCTAGCAAATGCCGAAGTTGAGTTAGTGCCAATGGTTGCAAGAGAGATGAGACTAAGGAAATCTCTAAACAACTATCTATCCGATGCTGCCGATAAAGGCCAGAGATTTGATTATGTAATTATTGATTGCCCACCAAGTTTGGGTCTATTGACAATCAATGCACTGGTTGCAGGCCAAGAATTATTGATACCAATTCAATGTGAATACTATTCTCTAGAGGGCCTAACACTTCTACTTCACACCGTTTCATTGATTCAAGAGCATCTAAATCCCAACATCAAACTAACCACAATCTTATTGACGATGTTTGATGGCAGAACCAGGTTAGCTAATGATGTGGCAGCAGAGGTGAGAAAACATTACAGCGCTGAGTTAATAGACATTCCCATTCCTAGAGCTGTTCGTATTTCAGAAGCTCCCTCTTATGGTCAAACGGTGATGACCTACGATCCAGCCTCAATAGGTGCTGAAGCATATGGACTTGTTGCCAGAGAGATTGCAAGACGAGGTGCTCCCTCATTCAATTTAGACAGCAAGAAAAGTGTTGGTTAATGAGTAAAAAAAGAAGAGGCCTCGGAAGAAATCTTGATTCACTCATCCCAACTCCAATCAATCGTATTGGGAGTAACGAAGTTATCGGACAACGAAGTGAGATCCCACTGGCTTGGATCAAACCAAATCCCAGACAGCCAAGAACTGTCTTTGACAACGCTTCCCTTGGGGAACTCGCTGCATCGATTAAAGAGATTGGCATCCTTCAACCACCGGTTGTACGGGAGATTAGCGAAAATCAATATGAATTGATAGTGGGAGAGCGGCGTTATCGAGCAGCTAAGCTTGCAGGTTTAGTGGACATTCCGGTGATTGTCCGTCAAACAAGCGATAACGAGTTATTGCGTGAAGCCCTAGTAGAGAACATTCATCGCAGTAACCTTAATTCACTAGAGGAAGCCGCTGCCTACAACCAGATGTTGAGTGACTTTGGTTTTACTCATGATGAACTAGCAGAGCGGCTCGGGAAATCGCGTCCGGTAATTACCAACACCTTAAGGTTGTTGAACCTGCCACCGTCAGTACAAAGAAGATTAGCAGCGGGAACTATAAGCGCAGGACATGCCAGGGCGCTTCTTGGTCTTAACTCATCGGAGGAAATGGAGCGATTGGCAAACAAGATTGTTAGCGAGGGTTTGAGCGTCAGGGCAATTGAGGAGCTAATCTCTCTAAGCAACCCGGAGCAGAAGAAGTCGAAGAAGAGTAGATCCAAAACAAGTGATGGAAAGTATGCTGAACTAATTGAGAGGCTGGAAAGCGCTCTAGATACCAGAGTTAGGATTGCTGTGGGTAAGGATGGCGGCAAGATTCTGATCGAGTATGCAGACGGTCAGGACTTACAGAGAATTGTTGGGGTTATCAGCTAGCCTGTTATTCCACGGCTTGACATCTCTTGTTCCACTACTTTACTTAGAGCCATGACCCCTTGGGTAATTCGCTCAGGGGTTGGGTAGCAGTAAGAAAGACGCAGCGACCAACTACCAAATCCATCAGCATAGAAGGCGGTCCCTGGGACATAGGCAACTTTGGCAGCGATAGCCCTTGGCACCATAGCTTTGGTATCTATCTCAGGTGGCAGGGTGACCCAGATATAGAAACCACCTTCCGGTCTTGTCCAAGTAGCAGCTCTAGGAAAGTGGGCATCTAGTGCTGAAAGCATGGCATCTCGCCTAACTTTATAAAGGCTGCAAAAAGAGGCGATCTGCTCGCGCCAAGGTTGGTTGGCTAGATAGCCGGCAATCGCCATTTGAGAGAAGTTTGATGGGCAGAGAATCGAAGACTCTGATGCGATAACCAGTTTTTCTTTCAAAGATTGGGGAACTAGCGTCCAACCAATCCTAAACCCAGGGACTATCGTCTTTGAAAAAGTGCCAAGATAGATCACATTTTCTGAATCTTCAGCCCGCATGGCATTTGGCGAGGGACGATTAAAACCCAAAAGACCGTAGGGGTTATCTTCAACAATGAAAACCTTTTCAGATCGGCAGATATCAAGTATCTCAGCTCTGCGATCTGCAGGCAGTAATACTCCAGCGGGGTTCTGATAATTAGGAATTAGATATAGGAACTTAATCTTTCTGCCCTGATAGCGCAGGGACTTAATCGCTTGGCGCAGGGCATCTGGGATTAGTCCATTTTGATCCATCTCCACATGAACCACACCCGCCTCATATTGCGCAAAGGTGCCAAGAGCCCCCACATATGAGGGTGCTTCAACTAAGACCACGTCACCTGGATCAATGAAGATTCTTGAGATTAGATCCAAGGCTTGCTGCGATCCGGTAGTAATTAACACATCATTGAGGTTGGCTTTAATCCCCTCAAGTGCCATCACATCACAGATCTGCTCGCGAAGAAGTGGGTGTCCCTGCCCACTGCCATATTGGAGAGCTTCTTGGCCATGTTCTCTAACTAACCTTTCAACAATTCCGGCCATCATCTCCATTGGGATAGCACTTAGGTTTGGCATTCCTCCAGCCAGTGAAACAATTTCAGGGCGTGAGGCCACAGCAAATAAAGCTCTGATTTCGCTAGGCTTCATATGCGCGGCCCGATGGGCATAACGCTCTTGCAGGTTCTCCGGTTCGTGCGTTTGGTAACGCTCTAGATCATCAGAGGAGGAATTCATTGGCGAAGTCTGCCATAACCATCAGCTTACTTGGCGCGGATTTACTCTCTTATTATGGCCTTACGTAGATCTTCTAGACGCAAGGTCCCAGTTTTTGCATCTTTCTCGGCAGATAGATACATTCTTTGGATAGCAACCACCAAACCTTCGGCGATAACATCTCGAAAATTTGGGTCTGCTAACCGCGCAGAATCCTTTGGACTTGAAATATAGCCAATCTCTAGCAACACCGCGGGAGCCTTTGTTAAGCGGAGCAGATCCCATGTCTTAGCATGAGTTCTATTGTTCAATAAATCAGTTCTTGCGATCAATTCACGCTGCACAATAGTTGCGAATTTCTCTCCAACGATTGAATGAATTCCATGGGCCTCACTGCCATAGAAATAGGTCGCAAGGCCGTTTGCCGCATCGTTGGTATGGCGATCAACGCTAAGTGAGATCAAAAGATCAGCTGCAGTGTTGTTTGCAAAAGATATCCTCTCATTCTCAGTTGGTGATGTGCGCGAGCCTCTTGTTAGGAATACAGAGACCCCAAGGGCAATAAGTCTTCCTTCAATCCTATGGGCTAGATCAAAGGTCAATTCTGCAATGTCAGCTCTTGAGCTGGGGTCTAAAACAACCACTTTATCGGCAAGGGCTGGGCCACGCTTTTCCCTACTTAATTGATCACGAAGGATAGTCGGCGCTCCACCGGTAACTGTGCGCGACAGGCGCATAAGCGCAATCACCGTTGCGGCCCCACAGATTCCATCAATCTTTACACCAACTGATTTTTGGAATTCTTTAACTGCAACTTCACTCTGGCTTCCATATATTCCGTCAACTCTGCCTGGATTAAATCCCATCTCAACTAAACGGCTCTGCAGAGCTGCCACATCATCGCCACGCATGAGAGGGGAGGATAATCTAAGTGAGCGGTCACCGAGCTTCCAGCGCGCCTCGTTAATAGCAAGCCATGTAGTTTCATCAATGAGACCAGTAACGGTTAAGCCACGCTCTTGTTGAAAAGCGCGAACCGCCTGGCCCACTTCATCAGAGAAGGAATCAGTGGCTTTGGCGATGAAACCAAGGCGATGGAGGGTGTTTGTAACATCAGTTACAACATCACCGTGATCGCCGGGCTTAATCATCGCTCTTTAGTTGATGTACTGGGAGAGCTCTTTGAGAATCATTGGCTTGGGACGAGCTCCAACAATGCTCTTAACAACTTGGCCGCCAACAAATACGTTCATTGTTGGGATGGAGTTGATGCCATATTTCATAGCAATTGACCCCTCTTCATCAGTGTTGAGCTTAACAATCTTGATTTTGCCACCGTATTCATTGGAGATTTCCTCAAGGATTGGTCCAACCGCTCTACATGGCCCACACCACTCAGCCCAGAAATCAACTAATACTGGGGTTGTACTCTTTAGGACCATTGCATCAAAATTTTCTGCAGTTACCTTCTCTGTTGCCATCTTCTCTAGCCTCTCTCTATATGGCGGTGATTTGAGAACTTTATCGCTTTATCAAAAGTATTTCGTTTCTCGCTAATGCCCCACCAGGAATCGTTCAGCATCTAAAGCAGCCTGACAGCCAGAGCCCGCCGCAGTTACCGCTTGGCGATAGGTGAAATCAACTAGATCGCCTGAGGCGAAGACCCCGGATAAGTTGGTTCTAGTAGATCCAGACTCAACCAAAACATAGCCCTCTTGATTTGTCTTTACCTGGCCAAGCACTAACTCGCTTCTTGGAAGATGTCCGACGGCTACGAATAATCCAGTGAAGTCTCCAACGCTTTCCTCACCTGTCACGGTATTTCTCAACTTAAGGCCAGTAACTTTGTCTTCACCTAATACATCTATGACTTCGGTGTTGAATAAGAATTCTATTTTAGGATTTGCCTTGGCACGCTCTGCCATGATTTTGGATGCGCGAAGCTGATCTCTGCGATGAATCAAAACTACTTTCTTAGCAAACTTAGTCAAGAAAATAGCTTCCTCCATCGCTGAATCTCCACCACCAACAACTGCAATGACTTGTTCTTTAAAGAAGAAACCATCGCAGGTGGCACACCAAGAAACACCACGGCCCGATAGGCGCTTTTCATTCTCCAGGCCAATTTCCTTATAGGCAGAACCCATGGCAAGAATCACCGCGCGAGACTTAATAACATTCCCGGAGCCATCGGTTAATACTTTTACATCTGAGCCCAATTTCATCTCTGTGATGTCATCGGTAACCAATTGAGCTCCAAAGCGAGAAGCTTGCTTTCTCATTTGATCCATAAGATCAGGCCCCATGATTCCATCCCTAAATCCAGGAAAATTTTCTACCTCTGTGGTGGTCATTAGAGCCCCACCTGCAGTTACTGATCCTTCATAGAGGATTGGGTTCAATTGGGCACGGGCGGCATAAACCCCTGCGGTATAGCCAGCAGGGCCTGAACCTACAATTACTAACTCATGCACTTTCTTGTAATCAACGCTCACCTGCGCACCCTACCTTCGCAATAGAACTCTTAATACCGCACTTACCTCAGAGACCCTCATCACTCGCCCCAGCGCGAGAAAGAGCGCGAAGGTGCTGGAGAGAACAATAAGTAATGAGAAAAGATTCCCCTGCCAATCAAGTCTTGATGAAGCGTAGGAGATAGGGCCGCAAGAAAGCAGCGCAATAAAGGCAATCTTGCTATGAAACAGGAGCAGAGAAGCGATTTTAAGCGGCCCAGAATATCTACGCAGCAAGAAGTAAGTGCAAATGATCCCTACCCAATAGCTGATTGCAAGAGCTGCCCCGAGCCCAACAGTGATATCAGCTACAGCTAGATTAAAGAAAGCCCAAGCACTTATGGCTAGAGCAACTAGATTGATAACCAAATTAGAGATTACCTGATATTTAGTATTTTCAAAAGCATTTAAACCTCTAATCAAGACTAGATTGATTGAAAGCGGAACTAATCCCAAAGACATGGCAGCAAGTACTCGTCCAACGTATGCCGCGGCTTGCTCGGAGATGCCAAAGAATATTGCAGTAGCTATCTCTTCGGCAAAGAAGAAGAAAAAGAGCGCTGCAGGGATAGTCGATATGGCGGTAAGGCGAAGAGCCTTACTTATTTGGTCTCTAACTTCAGACAACTTCCTATCGAATGCTAACTTGGATAGCCCAGGAAGTAAGGCTGTGACAATAGAAATGGTGACGATCGAATGTGGCAGCAACATCACTAAGTAGGCATTGGCATATGGGGTGTAGCCCACCCCATACGGGATGCCTGCATCTTGCGCTAAGACAGCAGCCCTGGTGGCAAGATTTACAGTGATAAGGAAACCAATTTGTGATATTAAGACAAACATAAAGGCCCAACTAGCAAGCCTCATAGCTTTATCAAGACCAACTCCTCGCCAATCGCTACGAAAAGTCAATTTCAACCCAGACTTCCTTAAAGTGGGAAAGAGAATAAGAGCTTGCAAAACAATCCCTAGAGTGCTTCCTAACCCGAGTAGAGCCATTTGCGATCCGCTTATAGTTTCAAGTGAGATCTCATCTGTCACTGATATGAAATAGGAAAAGAGGGCAATAACCAACAAATTATTTGCTATTGGAGCCCACATCATTGGCCCAAATTGCTCTTTAGCATTGGCAACCTGGCCCAAGATTCCATAGAGGCCGTAGAAGAGAATCTGGGGCAAACAGTAAAGAGCGAAGGCTAATGTGACATCCCTAGAACGTCCTGAAAAAGTCGGCGCGTATAGAGAGATTAATAGTGGGGCCAGTAGCATCGCTGCAATCGTTATAAATAAAAGCGATGATGCAATTAGTGAAATTAGGCGACTTATATGGGCGCTGCCACCATCCTCCTGCCTAAATGATTGAACTATTAGAGGAACAAATACTGCAGAGAGAGCTCCGCCTATAAGAAGGTTATAGATGATATTTGGCGTGGTATTTGCAACATTGAAGGCATCACCGAGGAGACCAGTGCCAAGAGCTGCAACAAGAAGAAGGTTTCTAATTAACCCAGTAGCCCTAGAGACTATGGTTCCAAGGCCCATAAGCGAGGAAGATCTAATTAAATTGGCATCTTCACTCATTTACCTCTCCTGCTCTTAACTCTTCTTACACTCTGCACAATTGCCGCCAGTAAAAGAATTATCGCCATCCCAGTGGTCAGCCAGGTAGTAATGGGGGGAATAACCGCGAGTCGAAGCGGGATTCTCTTCTGAAGACCAATCGGATCCCCTTTAAGGGTAAGTAGTTGGAGGCGAAGTGCGGTATCACCGGATGCAATTACCTCAAGCGGCACCATTATTTGAATCTGTGATTGTCCATCAATGGTAATTCTTGGGACTTGTTCAGCCAGCACACGACTATTAGTTGTAGTGACAACTAAATCTAGCGTGACTTGTTCTGTGAAATCATTAATAACAGTGACTGGGAGATCATAATTCTTAGCAGTAATAGTGTAGTTACCAGGCGAGATGCGTAGTTTATTGTTTGCGTCTTTTATAGCTACGCTGTAACTCTTGGAAATCAGAAATGCATTTTCTTTAGATAGCGCTGGGTTTAAGGTCTTTGCAAGGCCCAACCTTAAATCTTCAACCTCCTCTGACGTGATTAGAGAATTGGTAATCTTGATTGATTTACGAAGGCTGGCGTAGGAGTTTCTAGCAATCAATACAGGCTCACCTTTAACCTCTGACTTTCCTGGCGCGGAAACCTCTCTATTTATCAGGGCCTCTAGACGAAGCTTTGAAAGAGCGTTATATATCGAAAGCTCACCAGGGGCGGCGCGATCTAGAAATGATTGAGAAGGGGCGCCATAAGTCAGAGCAACCACTCGATTGTTTCCGATCAAAGATTTGAGTTTTTCTAGCCAAGTGTTTGCTAGTTCGAAAGGGGCAACCTCAACATCATCTCCCTCCTGATCTAAATATACATAGCCGTCTGTTAACTCAACTATCTCTTCAATTAAGCCTGGGTCAATCAACCAGGTTCGATTGCTAGAAGGCTTTATCTCCAGGGCCTTTCCTAAATCACCGCCAGGCGAAATAGAGATTGCAAGCTCATTATTAATAAAGCGTCCATCGGCGAGTTTGTTTGTTGGTGCACTCAATGTGACCAGAGTTGAGCTATGAGCAGGCGCCATTGGAAGGAAGATCATCAATAAGGCAAGCAGGATACGCTTCAAGAGAGCAGATCCTTAGAGCGAGAGATCAATTTCTTCTCATCGGGATAGGCCAACTTAGTGACGATTTCATCTAAAGGAAACCAACGAACATCATCTACCTCGCTTACCTGTGGGGCAATCTTGCCCCCTACTTCCTTAAATAAGAAGTGATGAACTGTCTTGTGAATTCTCTTTCCCCCAGCCATAAACCAGAAATCAATCACGCCAAGTGACTTGTCAATCTCACTTTCAATCCCTGTCTCTTCGCGAATTTCGCGAAGAGCTGCCGCCTGAGCACTTTCTCCTTCTTCTATGTGGCCCTTAGGAAGTGACCAGAGGAGTCGTTCACGATTTGGGTCTTTCGCATCCAAGCGACCAATTAATAGGCCTTGAGTTCTACTTTCGTCGATCACTAGCCCACCAGCGCTGACCTCATCAACACGTTTTGCATAAGGGGCGCGCCTGGCTCGCTGATTCATGCCCCGATTAGGGCTTTTGTTATCAGGATTATTAGGGTGTGAGCGTCTTGAAGATTTAGAGGGAGAGCGTTTCCGCTTTCGTTTCTTCTTAACTTCTTCGCCGCCCGCACTAGGTGCCGGGGTCATGGCTCAAGACTACCCGCCATAGCCAAGATGGGAAGGCAAGCCCGCATCGGTAACCTTAGACACAATGGAAACTCCACTTACAGCAGCGAGCCAGATCGCAATGGCAACGCTCAAAGAGCGCGCCCCGGCGGCCTTTGAATTAGCTGGGGCTTTTAAGGCTGCCGGTTTTCACCTAGCGCTAGTTGGCGGCACGGTCCGAGATGTGCTGCTTAATCGCCTTGGAAATGATCTAGATTTCACAACTAATGCAAAACCTGAAGAAGGCAAGAAGATATTAGCAAAATTCGCCGATGATACTTGGGACGTTGGACTCAAGTTTGGAACCATTGGAGCAAGGCGTAAAGACATCACTTTCGAAGTTACCACCTACAGAGTTGATCACTACGAGCAAGGTACTAGAAAGCCTGAAGTTCAATTTGGCCAGAAGATCGAAGATGATTTGCGCCGGCGAGATTTCACTGTTAATTCCATGGCTATTGAATTAACCACAGATGCCCCAGAGTTCATTGATCCTTATGGCGGAGTAACTGACTTATTGAGGAAAGTACTTCGAACCCCGACAACTCCTGAGATCTCATTCTCTGATGACCCCTTAAGAATGCTTCGGGCCGCGCGCTTGGCCTCGCAATTAGGTTTCGATATTGACCCTGCGGCGATGAAGGCCATGAGTGAGATGAGAGATCGCTTAGAGATAGTTTCGGCCGAGCGGATTAGAGATGAGTTTATGAAGATTGTGATGTCTAACGACCCACGTCTTGGAATCAATATCCTTGTTGAAAGCGGGCTCTGCGATAAGTTCATTCCCGAGATTTCAAGATTAAGGCTAGAGGTTGATGAACACCACCATCACAAGGATGTTTATGAACATACCCTTACTGTTCTAGAACAAACAATGGTACTTGAGGAGCGTTTAGGTGGACCAAATCTAATAGTCAGGCTCGCTGCCCTTCTACATGACATTGGAAAACCTAAAACAAAGGCCCTTGTCGAAGGAGGTGGAGTCACATTTCATCACCATGAAGCAGTTGGGGCTCGCATGGTTAGAGAGCGCTTAAAGAAGCTCCGTTTTGATAGGGATGTAGTTGCCGCCGTTGCCGAATTGACCTTTCTGCACCTGCGTTTTCACGGCTATGGAGATGGGGCTTGGAGCGATTCTGCGGTGCGACGATATGTCAGAGATGCAGGCGAACTTCTAACTCACCTTCATGTTTTAACTAGAGCTGACTGCACGACTAGAAATAAAAGGAAAGCCGAGAACCTAGCGCGCCACTACGATCATCTAGAGGAGCGCATCGCTGCCTTGATGGAGCGAGAGGAGTTAATGAAAATCAGGCCCGATATAGATGGCAATGAGATTATGAAACTGCTAGATATTGGTGCAGGTCCAACTGTTGGCAGAGCCTACGAACATCTCTTGGAGCTGCGCCTAGAGCACGGTCCACTTGGCAAAGAAAGAGCCAAAGAAGAGCTAATGAATTGGTGGAAGTCTAGAAATCAGAATTAAAGCGCGATTTTCTCAAGAGTAAAGTGGCAACTACAAAGTAAGTAAGGGCAATTAGCATGGGCAATATGGCAGATTCTCCGGAAGGGGGAAGTATGAGGGCTGCCACTATTGCACCAGAGACAATTCCGCCATTGACCACTACATCATAAACTGCGAAGACTCGGCCACGGTAGGTATCAACAATTCTAGATTGAACTAGCGCGTCGTTTGTAACTTTAACACTTTGACCTGACATGCCGGCAAAGAAGCCTGTGACAACTAGAAAGAACTCTCCTTGGTTAAACGCCAGAGCGATTGGAAGCAACCCACTTGCAAAGAGTGAGTACCTAATCCAGGCATGCCTTCCATACTTCCTAACCCCGAATGGAGCAACAATCGCGCCTATTGTGATTCCAATGCCTGCCACAGTAATTGCAAAAGCAAAGCCAGCAAGTCCTGCATCAGGATCTGTTGGGTCATTGAAAGTGTTTCGGTTCAACAAGAGCGCCATCAAGGTCAGCGCTGTTAAACCACCACGCTGTACAGCAGTGGCGGCAATTCCTGAGAAGCAATCACGAACCTTTCGTAGGAATCTATATCCCTCAACCATCTCCTTATAGGCCGCAGCAGCACTCTGCCTTCTCACCTCATGAGGCAAGGGGCCTAACTGCGTTTTTCTTAGACGAAGCGATAGAAGAGCTGCAGCAAGAAAACAGAGGGAGGCGAAGATAATTAAGCTGGCATCTGCCTGATTAGCATCTAGCTCACCCTCTAATAGTCCACGAAGTCCAATTCCCACCCCTCCGCCAATCACTACAAAGACAGTCCCGCCGGTAACAGCGGTGGCATTAACTGAAACCAAAGTGTTTCTTCCCTCGACTCCATTAAGGTCTAGAAGCAATGGAAGTCCTGCCGAGAGACCGGCAAGGATTAATCGGTTAACTCCAAATGCCAGAAGGACAAATATTGTTAGCTCAATCCCAGTTGCACCATTTCTAACCAGTCCCGCAATGAAAATTAATGTCAAAGCCCTAAACAAATTGGCAAAGAAGATAACGCGCTGTCTTGATAGGCGATCTAGAATTGTCCCAACAAAAGGACCAATGAGCGAGTAAGGAAGGAGTACGACAGCAAAGGCAGCTGCTGCGGACTTTGCATCAGGTTGGCGCTCGGGTGAGAATAATACAAACGATGCTAGGGCTGATTGGAATACTCCATCTGTGAATTGCCCCATCCAACGAAGGGTGAGAAGCCTTGCCACAGCCGTTTTTCGGATAGCCTTCCAGAGACTCACATCTCAAGCGTAGTTAGGTTTTTAGCTTTATCCTTCTCCGGTGTGGTCTAAGCGAGCCTATGTTGATTTCACCCTAAGAAAACGGGCGACAATTGCTGCCACCTACCGTGGTCTTAACGCCACCTCTGATGCCTGTGATGCCCATCCATATTTGAGGATGGCCGCTAAACATCATGGCCTTCTAACCCAGAGAGATTGCCCAATGTGTCGCAAAGATAAGGTCCACGAACTGCAATACACCTTCGGTAATCAACTCGGTCAATACTCAGGGCGTATTAAGAACGATTCAGAATTAGATGAAATGCAGAGTGAATTTGGAGAATTCCGTGTCTATGTTGTGGAAGTCTGTTTAGACTGCGGTTGGAATCACCTAACGGCCTCATTTCTCTTAGGTGATGGAGAAGAGCGTAAACCACCACGAAAGGCAAGGACTCTCTAGTAGCTTTCACTTGGTTAGGCTAAGGACATGGAATGGTTGAAAAAGTCTTGGGTTAAGCTGGGAGTTCGAATCTCAGGTTTCTTATTTCTCATCGGAGCTACTGCCTTTACCATCGCTTACTTTACGACTGACATTCCAGACCCAAACGATTACGTAAATTCTCAAGCAACAATAATTCAATATGCTGATGGCGATGAAATAGGAAGAATTGGCGCGCAAAATCGCACCATCATCCCTCTAGCTGGCGTTCCACAAGATCTAAGGCGCGCAGTATTGGCGGCAGAAGATAAAGGCTTTTATTCTCAGGGCGCTTTCAATCCTCTAGCCATACTAAGAGGGGCGATAAATACCGCACTCGGTAGAGGTCTGCAAGGTGGCTCAACAATTACTCAGCAATATGCCAAGACCGCTTTTCTCGCCCCTGATAGAACGATTCAAAGAAAGATTGTGGAATTAATTGTTGCGATAAAGCTTGAGAATCAATTGTCAAAGGACCAAATCTTTGAAAACTACCTAAATACTATCTATTTCGGCCGCGGGGCATATGGGGTAGAAACTGGCGCAAAGGTCTATTTCGGCAAGAGCGCAGACCAATTAACTATCGCGCAAACCGCAGTTCTAGCAGCGATTTTGCGCTCCCCTGGTTATTACGATCCGGAATATAGAGAAGGCAATAAGGAGCGCCTTGAGGCTCGATATAAATATGTTCTAAACAATATGGTGGGCGAAGGTTGGCTCGAGCGGGAAACAGCTGATAAGTATTTAAAGAAAGTCCCTGAGATCCGTCCACGCCTTAGTACTGGGCAATTGGCCGGCAATAAAGGCCACTTAATCGAAGCGGTCAAAAAAGAACTCAACTCTCTTGGCTTTAGCGAAGAAGAGCTAATGATTGGCGGATTAGTAGTTCGAACAACTCTAGAGAGAAATGCACAAACTGCCGCCGAATCTGCAGTCTTCGAGAAAGCTCCAAAAAATGCCCCAGACGATCTGCATATCGGCCTAGTTTCCATAAGACCTGGAACTGGCGAGATCGTGGCGATGTTTGGCGGAAAAGATTATCTAGAGCGACAGCTAAATGATGCCACCCAGGGAATTACCCAAGCAGGATCGACATTTAAACCTTTTGCACTTGTTGCTGCCCTAGAACAAGGGGTGTCCCTGGCAAGTGTTTGGAATGGTGATGGACCAAAGATCTATGATGACTTCTTAGGCCGCCCCTATGAGGTTTCAAATTATGGCGATAAGTCCTTTGGCGATGTCTCACTACTTAGGGCCAGCGCAGTTTCGGTTAATACCGTCTATGTCCCACTAGGCATAAAAGTTGGCGTTGATAAAGTAATTGATGCTGCAAGGCGAGCAGGCATTCCAGAGGGCGTCGTCATGGTACCAACGCCTTCAGTAGTACTGGGAGTTGCCAGCCCTAAGGTTATTGATGTTGCTAACTCCTTTGCCACCTTTGCTGCAAATGGCATCAAATCAAAACCGTTTCTAGTCAAAGAGGTATTAGGTTCAAACAAAGGCATTCTGTATGAAGCTCGTATTGAAACTGAGCAGGTATTTGATGAGAGCGTTATGGCAGATTTGAATTATGCACTCGGCGAAGTAGTTAGAGCAGGTACCGCCTCCTCAGCCCTTAAGGGATTTAGAAGGCCAGCTGCTGGGAAGACCGGAACCTCGCAATCTAATGCCTCTGCTTGGTTTACTGGATATACCCCACAGCTTGCCACCTCGATCGCTTTCTTTAGAGATGATGCCACCGAATCTTTGAATGGCATTGGTGGCTTAAATTCTGTGACAGGTGGAAGTTTTCCTGCTCGAATTTGGAACGCCTATATGAAGGTGGCGCTAAAGGGTCAGCCAAAATTGGATTTCTCCGCTCCTACACTCATCGGTGGAGTCGATCCATTTCCTATTCCAGATCCTGTTGCCACGATCGCTCCATCAGATGCTGCCAATTGGTGTCTAAGCGCAGATCTTGAAGGAGCCATGAAAGATCTAAAGGAGTTCTGCGTTAAGGCTTTGAAGAAGTACCTAGTTCCTATCCCTATCCCAACGCCAGAGCGCAATCCATAAAGTGTCAAAAAACAAGAGCCTGCTGATTGCTCTGATGGTAACCCTGATTGCGGCGCTGCTTTCTTTCGCCAAATTCAATCATTGTCGCAGCACTAATTGGGCAAGCCCTGATGTCTATATCCATATGTGCTACTCCGATATTTCAGCTCTTTATGGGGCAAGGGAGATAAATACCGACAGATGGCCCTATCAATCAGCAGATAATTCAATGGAGTATCCAGTGCTTACTGGGGTGATCACTTATTTAGCCGGTCTACTGATTGATGATCCCAACGGATATCGGGCATATTTTGATCTCAATGCCTTATTGATTGTGCTCTTGCTCTTTTCCTCGGTCTTTATACTCTGGCGTCTAGCTCCCAAATACACGCCGCTTTTCCCAATAGCCCCGGCGGTATTTGGTTCACTACTTATCAATTGGGATATCTGGGCGGTGCTATTTGCACTTATTGCTATCTATTTCTATGAAAGCAAACCCGATCTATCGTCACTTTTCTTAGGAGTGGCGATTTCAACCAAGTTCTACCCGGGAATTATCCTCTTTGCTATTGCGCTGCTTCTATGGAGTCAGGGAAAACGGCTAGCGCTGCTTAGGTATCTGGCAATTACATTTCTTGCTTGGTTAGCAATCAATCTTCCCGTAGCCCTGGGTAGTTTTACCGGTTGGGTTCGCTTCTTTAAATTTAATCTAGAACGCGACATCGATCTTGGCTCTATTTGGTATGCAGTAAATCTACTTGGTTTTCATGGCGGCAATATTAATAACTTGACTACTATTGTCTTTCTAATTGTCCTTGGCGCCATTGCTATCTTCTTCTTTGCAACTGCGCCCTCTAGGAGTGATATTGCGAATCTAAGCACTGTTGCCTTTCTAACTCTGGCAGCTTTTGTGACCATTAGTAAGGTCTACTCCCCGCAGTACATTCTCTGGCTAACCCCTTTAGCTGTTCTTGCCTTAAGTAGAGATAGCCAGCGTCTAGCGTTCTGGGTTTGGCAGGGGACAGAGGGGATCTATCACTTTGCTATCTGGCAGTACTTAGCTTCCTACAACGGGGCTAAGTTTGGCCTTAGCGAAGATCTCTACGCCCTTGCTATCCTGATCCGTATTGCAGGACTCGCCTATTTCGCAGCGGCTCTAATCAGGGTCGCTCTGGCAGATCGCTGCCCAAACCTGGGTAATGCACAGAAAAACCCCTTGGAATTTCTCCCTGACAGTACCTACGGCTAGGCTCGCCCTCCTTCTCCTCTTTCAAGGCCTTCTTTACGCGGCTTAAAAGAACGAGGATAAGGAATGTAAGTAACCCTCCTGTCGCGGAGAGACCGTGACCGAATGAGTCCGAAGGAGGTGGGTTCAACGCATGCGTCACTATGAATTAATGGTGATCCTAGATCCCGATCTAGAAGAGCGCACAGTGGCACCAAGCCTTGAGACGTATCTTAAGATCATAAAGAAATCAGGTGGTCGCGTAGACAAACTTGATATCTGGGGCAAGAGAAGAATGGCATTTGAAATCGCAAAAAAGAGCGAGGGAATCTATGCCGTTGTTGATATGCATTGTGAGCCAGCAGCAATAAAAGAGCTGGATCGTCAACTCAACCTGAATGAAGCAGTGCTTCGTACAAAAGTTGTCCGTCCAGAGTAAATCCGCAGATAAGTAGAGACCACATAAGGTAGATAGAGGATAAGAAATGGCAGCCGGAGATACACAAATCACACTCGTCGGTAATCTAACTAGCGATCCAGAACTGCGCTTCACGCCATCAGGTGCTGCAGTTGCAAAGTTCACCGTGGCATCAACACCACGTTATATGGACCGCCAGACAAATGAATGGAAAGACGGGGATACCCTCTTTCTTAACTGTCAGATCTGGCGTCAAGCAGCAGAAAATGTTGCCGAGTCACTTACTCGCGGTATGCGCGTAATTGTCTCTGGTCGCTTGAAGCAGCGTTCCTATGAAACTAAAGAGGGCGAAAAGCGCACGGTCTATGAAGTTGAGGTCGATGAAGTCGGTCCATCTCTTCGTAGCGCCACCGCTAAGGTCACAAAAACCACTCGCCAAGGCGGTAATAACACCGGCTTTAGCGCACCAACTGGATCAAGCGATGATCCTTGGTCATCACCTGCCAGTGTTAGTGGCGGAGGATGGACATCCACCACCGCTGATGAACAGCCACCTTTTTAGCATAAACCAACCATTCCGCCCTTAATCAGGCGGGCCCTAGAAGAAGGAGCACCACAATGGGAGCACGTTCCAACCGGACGCTGAAGCAGAAGCCAAAGGTCTCGCCAGCGCTAAATAAGAAGTTTAAGAAGAAGCCCTGCAGCTTCTGCAGAGATAAGGTCAACTATATCGACTATAAAGATGTAGCCACCTTGCGTAAATACATCACCGATCGTGGGAAGATCCGTGCTAGACGAATCACTGGTGCTTGCACTCAACACCAACGCCAGATCTCTGATGCGGTCAAAAACAGCCGTGAAGTAGCCCTACTTCCCTACACCTCGACAGCGCGATAAGGAGAGTTGAAAGAAATGAAACTAATCCTTACCCGCCAAGTCGCTGGCCTTGGTAATCCAGGCGATGTTGTCAATGTTAAAGATGGTTATGCCAGGAACTTTCTCCTTCCTAGAGGATCAGCCATTGCTTGGTCGAAAGGTGGCGAGAGCCAGGTTGAAGGAATTCGCAAAGCCCGCCAGAACCGTGAGATTCGCGATAGAGACCATGCCAATGAAATCAAAGCACAGCTTGAAGAGGCGAACCTTGAAATCAAAGCTAAGGTCGGAGCAACTGGCCGTCTCTTTGGTTCGGTCACAGAGAAAGACATTGCGCTTATTATCAAGAGCGCAACTGGGCTTGATATCGATCGCCATAAGATCAAACTAGTTAAGCACGTGAAGAACCTTGGGAAGCATTCAGCCAGGGTTTCTCTAATGGCTGGAGTGGCAGCAAATATCACCATCAATGTTGTTGAGTAATTGACTCTCGCAAAAGACGGCTCGCTGAGGGCGAGCCGTCATCTATTCATCTCGATACTTTCAGGCAGGAATCTCAACTATTGAGAATTAGAAATAAATCTTTACCCACAGGCTAATAACGCTTTCACCTGCGTATATGTTGAGAACTGATAAGTTACCCACAATCTCTCCGCAAGCTCCGCACAGGTTTGCGGCCACTTACCCACAGGCTCAAAGTCCTTACCCACAGGCCAATAAACAGCAAAAACCAAGGAATTAGGGGCTGTCAGTGCTGGGTAAGAAGATACGCACATGAGCCTGGCCGAGGTCCCAAATTTTGATGAACATAGATTAAATGCACCTGAATTCGATCGCACCCCTCCGCAAGATCTAGTCGCTGAGCAATCTGTTCTTGGTGGGATGCTTTTGTCAAAAGATGCCATCGGCGAAGTTGTTGAAGTGATGAAGCATCGTGATTTTTATAGACCAGCACATGAATTGATCTTTAAAGTCGTTATTGATTTATATGGCAGAGGAGAACCAGCAGATGCGGTGACGGTCGCCGCTGAATTAACTAAACGTGGTGAGATCACAAGGGCTGGGGGAGCACCATATCTCCACACTCTTATCTCCGCAGTTCCAACCGCTGCCAACGCTGGTTATTATGCAAAGATTGTTAGAGAGCGAGCAATAGCTAGGAGACTTGTTGAAGCAGGAACGAAGATTGTCCAATTAGGTTATGCCGCAGAAGGTGATGTCGACTCGATCGTTGATATCGCCGAGCAAGAGGTTTATCAAGTAACTGAGAGGCGCGCTGGTGAAGACTTTGTGCAGTTAAGCTCCCTAATTCCCGCAGCGCTTGATCAGATTGAGAAGCTGCAATCAGGCGAGCTTGCAGAGGGGATCAAAACTGGATTCAAAGATCTAGATGCCCTAACCAATGGTTTTCATCCCGGCAACATGATTGTTATTGCAGCCCGCCCTGCTGTTGGTAAATCAACTCTTGGTCTTGATATTGCAAGGCATACTTCGATCACAAATGGTGGTTGCTCGGTTATCTTCTCTCTAGAAATGAGCCGTTCTGAAATTACCATGCGCATGCTCTCGGCTGAAGCCCGAGTTGCTCTCAACAATATTCGCTCAGGGGCCTTAAGTGACGAGGAGTGGTCTCGCCTGGCTAGAAGAATGGGTGAAATCAATGAAGCACCGCTATTTATCGACGATTCACCTAATCTTTCAATGATGGAAATTAGAGCAAAGGCTCGAAGACTTAAGCAGCGTCATGATTTAAAGCTTGTTGTCATTGATTACCTCCAGTTGATGACTTCAGGAAAGCGAGTGGAGAATCGCCAACAAGAAGTCTCTGAGTTCTCTCGTCAATTGAAGCTACTTGCGAAAGAACTCAATGTTCCAGTCGTTGCTATCTCTCAGCTGAACCGCTCTCCAGAGCAACGCTCTGATAAGAAGCCGCTCCTTTCGGATCTTCGTGAATCAGGTTCTATCGAGCAGGATGCTGATGTAGTTATCTTGCTTCATCGTGATGATCTCTATGATTCTCAGAATCGCTCCGGCGAAGCTGATCTAATTGTGGCAAAGCACCGAAATGGACCAACTAGGACAATTACTGTGGCCTCACTACTTCACTTTGCCAAGTTTGGCGATATTGCGCCGAAATATGCGGTTCCTGAAAAATTTGTCAAAGATAACTAGATAATTCTTCTTAACTCTCCACTTTTGACATCAAGAATTGCTCCCACAACTTCCAAATCTTCTGGAAGTAGCGAATAGCTCTTAATGCTTGCCACATCGTCTCTAAGCGCTGCTATTTGGTCTGTCGCAATCCTGATTTCGGTAGATCGAGTATCGATACCAGAGGCATCAAAGATTGCTTGGTGAATCTGCTCCTCGGTTCCACCTGCCATTCGGCAATCGGTATGAGGCATCACTAGAACTCTCTTTACTTCAAGAAGATATGTGGCAAGAAGCAGGGCGCGAAGCGTGTCATCGGTTACTCGGGCGCCTGCATTACGCAAGATTTTTGCATCGCCGACCCTCATCCCAACAATTCTCAAAGGATCAATTCTTGAATCCATGCAGGTAACAATGGCAAGGCCCCGGGCTGCTCGCCCCGTCAAAACGCTTGATTCATAGCCCTTCGCATACTCGCGATTTGCAGCAAATACCACATCAAATTCACCACTCAATGAACGTCTGCCTTTACCCGGGCTCTATCTGCGATAAATATTCCGATTAGTACCACCACGCAGCCGATCAATTGAATGCCGCTTAAGCTCTCACTTAGCCACCACCAAGCGAACATTCCCGCCAACACAGGCTCAATCATTCCAAAGATACTTGCCGTTGATGCTGAAAGAATCTTGAGACCGCTAACCATCAGGAGATATGGCGCAATAGTCCCCATAACTACTATCCATAAAATCAATACCCAGCCGGGAAGAACGTATTGGCTAAAACGGCCAAGGAGCTGCATATCTTTGCCAAATACCTCTACTGGAAATTGCCAAGCAGGAAGGGCACAGAGGAGTAGGGCGCTTGCCACACCAAAGCCCCAGATTGAAATAGCTGCGCTAGTTTTAGTTTTCCCTAGACGGTCTCCAATAAGGAAATAGCCAGCAAGCGCTAAGGCATCAAGTAGAGCAGCGATCAATCCGATTTCATCTAGCGAAAGCCCAGACCAGATCTGGGTAATAAGCAGGAGCCCGGTAAAACTAAGCAAGATTGCATACCAGAGAGAATTTGGCACATGCTTCTTCAAGATGAAACGTAGGAATAAGAGAATCCAAATAGGGGCAGTAAATTCAATTAGAAGCGCAACGCCAACATAGAGTCTTTCAATAGCGACGAAATAGAAGGCTTGTACTAGGGCAACTCCCACAGCCCCAAAGGCAATTAGCCAGGGAAGTTCAGCTCTTGTGCTCTTGAGCTCGGCTCTTCTAAAGGTGAAAAAGATAGCAAAGAGGATTACAAAGGCTCCTCCAGTTCTAATCTGGGTTAAGCGCCAGGCTGAGAGCCCATCTACTAAAACTATCTTTGAGATGATTCCATTGAAGGCGAATAAAAGAGCCCCAGAGAACAGATATATCTCACCGCGAAGCTTTGCTAGCACTCGAGTACTTTACAGGCCTAAAAGGCTCCTTCTGAAATTGTCATGATCTCGCCATCTTCACGCTCAACGATAGCTCTTGTTGCGCCAATAATCGGCAAGAAGTTATGGATGAAGTATCTAGAGGCTGCGATCTTTCCTTCATAGAAATCCTTCTCTTTACCGCTAGCAGATGAGATCTTTGATGCTGCAATATCCGCCTGGCGAAGCAAGAGCCAAGAAATAATTACATCCCCGACGGCCATCAGTAGCCGCGAGGTATTAAGTCCGCACTTATAGATCTCATCAGGTTTTTCCTGGCTAGCCATTGCATGTGAAACAAGCCGGCCAGTAATTGCTTGCATATCTTCTAACGCTTTTCCAAGCGAGGCCTTCTGCTCAGCATTACTGCCACCACTTGCAGCAACCTTATCAATCTCTTTAGCAAGTCTCGTCAACGCTCGTCCGTTGTCTCTAATGATTTTGCGGAAGAAGAAGTCCAAACCTTGAATTGCCGTCGTTCCTTCATAGAGAGTATCAATCTTGGCATCTCTGACATATTGTTCTAGCGGCCAATCTTGGGTAAAGCCGGAACCACCAAATGTTTGCAGAGATTCTGTCCCAAGTAGCGACCAAGCTCTCTCAGATCCATAGCCCTTGACAATTGGAAGCAGGAGATCATTTAATTGCTCTAGGTCCTTGATTTCATCCTCTGATTTCCCATTTGCCTTAGCAAGCAGAACTTCATCCTGAATAGTTGCGGTATAGAGAAGTAGCGCGCGCATTCCCTCGGCATAGGCCTTCTGGGTCATAAGGGATCTTCTAACATCAGGGTGATGGATGACAGTGACTCGGGGGCTAGCTTTGTTAGCCATATCTTTCATATCTCCACCCTGGACTCTAGTCTTGGCATAGGCCAAGGCCTGCTGATAACCAGCAGAAAGAGTTGAAATCGCCTTGGTCCCCACCATCATGCGAGCAAACTCAATGATCTTAAACATCTGAGCGATCCCATCATGAACTTCGCCAAGCAGATATCCCACTGCTGGCTCCCTCTCACCTAGGTTCATCTCACAGGTTGATGAAACATTAAGCCCCATCTTGTGTTCCACATTTGTGACATAAACACCGTTGCGCTTACCCAGTGCTCCAGTCTCGAAATCAAAGATGAATTTTGGAATTAAGAAGAGTGATAGACCCTTTGTCCCAGGGCCAGCGCCCTCTGGGCGTGCAAGGACAAAGTGGATGATATTGTCAAAAATATCAGCATCACCTGAGGTGATAAATCTTTTTGTGCCCGTTATATGCCAAGTGCCATCTGCTTGTCTAACCGCCTTTGATCTTCCTGCTCCAACATCAGAGCCAGCATCAGGTTCTGTGAGCATCATGGTTGCGCCCCATTCTTTTTCGACCATGTGTTTGGCAAGTTTCTTCTGGCGCTGGTCACCTAATACATGGGCAACATGCGCGAAAGCGAAGCCAGATGCATAAAGGTGAACTGCAGGATTTGACCCTAGAACCATCTCAGCAATGGCCCAACGAATTGATGGAGGAATTTGAGTCCCACCTAATTCTGTTGGCACATCGATTAATCCCCAACCACCATCAACATAGGCGCGATAAGATTTTTTAAAACTTTCAGGAAGTTTCACATCACCTGTTGCTTTATCAAACTCTGTTCCCTTGCGGTCGCCTTCAATAAATGATTCAGCTAAATCAACTTCACAGAGGCGCCTAACTTCCTCGAGCATTCCCATAACGGTTGGCCGATCAAGATCTGAGTAGAGGCCTTGGCCAAGAATTGATTCACGATCTAGAAGGTCAAAGAGGCAGAACTCAATGTCTCGCAGATTGGCTATGTAATGGCCCATGGCCTAATGATGCTACTGGTGAGTAACTTACGCAATCCGACGAGCGGGCGACGGGAATCGAACCCGCGCTGCCAGCTTGGGAAGCTGGCGTGATGCCATTTCACTACGCCCGCGGCAATAGCATTGAGCCCATGCTACTAAGTGATCGCGATATTGCATCTGAGATTAAGGCGGGCCGGGTCACGGTTGAGCCCTTTGAGGCCAAGATGATCCAACCATCAAGCGTTGATGTTCGCCTTGATCGATTCTTCAGGGTATTTGAGAACCATAGGTATGAGGTTATCGACCCATCCCTTGAGCAATCAGAGCTCACCCGCGAGGTTGCCGTTGCCCCTGATGACTTCTTTATCCTCCATCCAGGAGAATTTGTCTTAGCCTCAACATATGAAGTAATCACTCTCCCCAATGACATCGCAGGAAGACTTGAAGGCAAGTCATCTTTAGGACGCTTAGGTTTACTCACCCACTCAACAGCTGGCTTTATTGATCCTGGATTCACTGGCCACATCACACTTGAGCTTTCTAATGTGGCAAATCTTCCAGTTAAGTTGTATCCCGGGATGAAAATCGGCCAGTTATGTCTCATCAAACTCTCATCTGCCGCCGAGTATCCCTATGGTTCTGCTGTCTATGGCTCTAGGTATCAAGGCCAGCGTGGACCGACTCCCAGCAAGTCTTGGCTCAACTTCCATAAGTCTGAGATCAAGTAGCTATGCAAGCAAGGCTCTAGAAAATTAAGTAGATTAGAGCCGTGGATATATCCATCATCGCGCTTGCGCTCATCTTGTTTCTTGCTGTCTTTGCCATCATTCAATACAACAAATTGATCCGTCTTAATATCCAAGTCGATGAGGGATTCTCTCAAATCGAGGTGCAGTTAAAGCGGAGAGCTGATCTAATCCCTAATCTAGTAGAGGCTGTAAGGGGATATGCCACCCAAGAGCGTGAAGTATTTGAGCGAGTAGTTCAGGCACGAGCGGCATCAACTACTGCCTCTACCCTTCCAGCAATTGCCGCAGCAGATGGGGCTCTAACCAACGCCCTGCGAGGATTATTAGCCGTTGCCGAGGCATATCCAGATTTGAAGTCCTCTACCAACTTTCTACAACTACAAGAAGAGTTAGCAACTACAGAGAATAAAGTCTCATTTGCTCGCCAGTTCTATAACGACACGGTCAGAAGCCTCAATACTGCAGTTAAGACTATTCCTTCATCGTTATTTGTAGGCCTTGCCAAGGTAGGCGAGCGGGAGTTCTATGAAGTTGATGATTCAGCAGTGCGCAACGCTCCAAACGTCAAGTTTTAGGTAAATGGCAGATTTTCGAGCACTTGAATCAGTCAATAAGCGAAAGACCTTCTTCCTGCTTTTCTTTATGGCAGTTTTGGTCTGGAGTATCTCTTATCTGGCAATCTCTGCCTTTGGAGGATCTGGGGCCGGGGTAATACCTCTTGCGGTCTTGATAACTTTGGTCTCAGTCTGGGGATCTTATTATGCTTCAGATAAATTAGTCTTAAGAATGACCAGAGCGAAAGTTATTAGATATGAAGACAACCCAAATCTATTCAATGTAGTTAGTGAGGTAGTTATTGCTTCTGGCCTTCCTATGCCTAAGGTGGCAATAGTCAATGACCCAGCTCCCAATGCATTTGCAACAGGAAGAAACCCCGAGCATGCACTCATTGCTTTTACAACAGGGCTTCTAGGATCGATGGATCGAGATGAATTGCAAGGGGTGACTGCCCATGAGATGGCCCATGTTGCTAATCGAGATACTCTAGTTTCAGCAGTTGCTGCAACTACTGCTGGGGTGGTGGCGCTAATTTCCGATATCTTGATGCGAATGCTCTGGTTCGGCGGAGGGCGAAGCAGAAGTCATCAAAACCAGATGCCGATATTTCTAGCCATCATTCCTTTGATCCTTGCTCCAATTGCGGCGACTCTATTGAAGGCAGCCATCTCTCGGCGCAGAGAATCACTTGCTGATGCCACAGCTGTTTCATTCACCAGGAACCCTGCCGGTCTTAGATCAGCACTTGAGGTATTGGCTCGTGATAACACGGTAGTTGAGGCACGATCTAGCGCTGTAGCTCATATCTACATTGAATCCCCACTTGATGCCTCAGCCGCCTCTAAGCTCTTTGCCACACACCCTCCAATTCAGGAGCGCATTGAAACCCTGCGAAGGATGGAAGCCAATCCCCTAGGAAGTAACTAAGCGAACTCCATTAATAACGATAATTGCAGTGGCCACAGCTATTGCAAGAGGCCTTCTTGGAACCACGGAAACCAACTTAGCGGCGATAGGAGCCATTAGAACTCCGCCTAAGGCGAGGCCTCCAACTGCCGACCAATCGATGTCAAGACGAGAGATATTTACAAGAAAACCAATGCTGGCACAAAGCGCCACAATGAATTCAGCGGCGCTTACAGTTCCGATTATTTTTCTTGGTTCATGCTCAGTGGTTGCAAGGAGCGTTGGGGTAACGATTGGCCCCCAGCCGCCACCACCTGAGGCATCAACAAAACCACCGCTTGCTCCGAGGAATTTTAGATATCTAGGGTTATTGATCTCTGCTATGTTTGGCTTAATGCTTGTTTGAAAAATGTTTCGGTATAGAAGAACAAATCCAAGAAGTAGAAGAATTGTTGAGATAAATATCTTTCCTCCGCTTAGATCGATAGAGGATAGGAAAGTAGCTCCAGCAAATGCCCCAATTCCTCCAGGAATTGCTAAGCGCTGTAATATTTGAAAATCAACGTTCTCACGGTGCCAATGTGAAACACCTGATGCCAGAGTAGTTCCAATCTCTGCCGCATGGACTGCTGCTGATGCCACAGCTGCTGATGTGCCAAGAGTTAAAAGAAGGGTTGAGCTGGTAAGGCCAAAGCCCATACCAAGTGCCCCATCAATTAACTGTGCGATAGATCCAGCGAGTGCAAAAAAGAGCCAGTTCACAGAACTTCCTTTAGTAGTTTTTCCACATTAGAGGCGATATCTGCCGTGCCATCAAGGATCATTTCTGCTGATGTTGGCGCCTGATAATCTTGGCCCACTCCAGTTAGATTAGGCAGGTTGCCTTCCCTAGCCTTCTTATATAACCCCTTTGGGTCTCTCTGAGCGCATATTTCAGCAGGAGTCTTCACCCAGACTTCGACAAATTCACCAGGATCAAAGATCTCTCTAGCGCAATCCCTATCTACTTTAAATGGACTAACTAGGGCCACAATCACCACAAGGCCGGCATCGACCATTAACTTGCCAACTTCTGCAACACGGCGGACATTCTCTGCTCGATCTTCCTTTGTGAAACCAAGATCCTTATTTAGCCCAAGACGGAGATTATCGCCATCTAGAACATAGCTATGAATCCCCGAAATAAGCAATTGTTTTTCGAGAGCATCAGCGATAGTTGATTTTCCGGAGCCTGATAGCCCAGTCATCCAAATCAATCTAGCTCTCTGGCCCTTCTGCTTAGAGCGCGCGGGCTTATCAACTTCATAATCATATTTAGCGATATTTGATGCTCTGCGCAGGGCATGAACCACCATTCCAGCGCCTACAGTGTTGAGGGTTACTCGATCAACGATAACAAAATTACCTGATAGGCGATTTGCAGAGTATCTAGTGAGCGCAATTGGAGAATCGGTAGCGATTTCAACTAAGCCAATCTCATTGATAGCGAGAGTTCTAGCAGAAACATGCTCGCCGTTATTGATGTCGATTCGGTGACGGATAGTTGTAATTGTTGCCGGAACCATAGAGGAGCCATTTATTAGGTAATAAGAGCGAGAGTGAATCAACTCTTCCTCACCCAACCAGACTAAGTTTGCGCTGAAGCGATCTGCAGGGGTGGTGAAATTATCCGCTCCCTCAATGAAGTCGCCCCGAGTTGCATCAACCTCAGGGGCTAAGACCATAGTTACCGCCTTACCGCTTGGAGCGCTTTGGATATCGCCATCGAAGGTGGCAAGTCTTGAGATCTGGGCTTTCTTAGCGCTTGGAAGAATTATTACCTCATCTCCTACTCTAAATTCTCCTTGGCTAACAGTTCCTGCAAGTCCACGGAAATTTTCAGATCGTGAGATTAACTGCACCCCCATCCGCTTATGCTCATTTTTTGAGGGCTTTTCGCGCCAATTTTGGATCTCATCCAAGAGTGATCCACTTTCATACCAACTGGTTCTTGCAGTCTGATATACCACATTATCGCCCTCAAGTGCGCTAACTGGAATGAAACAAGCATCCTCAATAGCTAAGCGTCTAATAGTAGGCGTTAACTCTAGAACTAAGGCATCGTAAATCTTTCTATCAAAATTACCAGCATCCAATTTGTTAATGACAACTATTACTCTTTCAACACCCATGAGGGCACAAATAGTTAGATGTCGGAGAGTTTGTGGCCTAACACCCCTTGTTGCATCTACAAGTACCAGCGCAATGTCAGCCCTAGATGCAGCAACGGCCATGTTTCTGGTGTATTGCTCATGGCCTGGAGCATCGGCAATTATTAATCGACGTCCATCAAGAAGTGACATAGAGCGGTATGCCACATCAATTGTGATTCCTTGCTCACGTTCAGCCTCAAGGCCATCTGTTAATAGACTAAAGTCAATTTCACCTGCAGGTATGATTGATCCTGTTCTTCTTGTACTTCTAGCAGATGAGACAGAGTCATGGGGAATAGAATCTGTTTCAACCAATAGTCGACCAATTAAGGTGCTCTTTCCATCATCGACGCTGCCACAGGCAAGAAGGCGGACTACGGGTTTTGAAGAAATAGAGGAGGACATTAGAAGTAACCCTCCTTCTTTTTCTTCTCCATGGAATCCTCTTTATCGCCATCAATCAACCGAGTGGCTCTCTCGCTTAATTTCACAGCCATAACTTCAGCAACTACCTCCTCTAGCGTGACTGCATCTGATTCGACCCCAGCGGTAAGTGGGTAGCAGCCCAGAGTCCTAAAGCGAATCTTTCTAATCTTCGGTTCTTCATTCTTAGCTAAGGGATATCGATCATCATCGACCATGATTAATTGCTCGCCGCGCATAACCACTGGGCGTTCTTTAGCGAAATACAGCGGATTTACGGGGATTTTATGAAGTTGGATATAGCTCCAGATGTCAAGTTCGGTCCAATCTGAAATGGGGAAGATGCGCATGCTCTGATCGGGCCTAATTCTTGGGTTATAGGTTCTCCACAACTCCGGCCTCTGTGCTCTGGGATCCCAGCGATGGCCAGCTTCGCGAACGCTGAATAATCTTTCCTTCGCTCTACTTTTTTCTTCATCGCGGCGTGAGCCACCAATGGCAGCATCGAAACCATAGGAATCTAAAGCTTGACGCAGCGCTACTGTTTTCATAACCCTGGTGTATTCAGATGCAGTGGTTGAGAAGGGAGTTACACCATCACGGATCCCGTCTTGATTGGTATGGGTTATTAACTCTATTTGATACTTGTCAGCCATCTGATCTCTAAATTCGATCATCTCGCGAAATTTCCAGGTAGTATCAACATGCAGCATTGGGAGGGGAACCCCAGCGGGAAAGAATGCCTTTCTAATTAAGTGAAGAACGACTGATGAGTCTTTACCAACGGAATACAAGAATACTGGATTCCTAAAACTAGCTGCGGTCTCTCTAATTATCTCAATGGACTCATTTTCTAGAGATTCAAGAATCTCAAGCGAACTGCGCATTAGTAAATCCTATTAGTCACAGCCCTATAAATCCTTTATTGGGAAAGTCAGGGTGAAACGTGCGCCCTTACCTAACTCTGAATCGACCTTAACAGAGCCACCATGGGCTTTCATCACCGCATCAACGATTGACAAACCAAGCCCTGTCCCCTCAACCCCATTTCGCACTCGTGAAGGATCTGCTCGATAGAAGCGCTCAAAAATTTTCTCCTGAGATTGAATCGAAAGCCCGGGGCCATTATCTCTAACAGAGATATGGGTCCCTGAATTATCTTGACTCGCGCTCACATCTATTTTGCTACCAGGCGGGGTATGAATCCGGGCATTTGCAAGAAGATTAGCTATGACTTGATGGATTCGAAGCGAATCTCCCAGCACAAATAGATCTTCATTTTCAAGCTCTACAAGAATCTCATGGTTAGGCCCTGCCGCTCTTGCTGATTCCGCCGCCTCAATAATCAATCTATTGATGTCAACTGGCTCCATCAAAATTTCGGGTGATTGGTCAAGGCGAGCAAGGAGGAGTAGGTCCTCAACTAAGGATGACATTCTCACTGATTCATCCTCGATTCGGCGAATTAGTTCACCGGCTTCCTCTTCACCCTTAATAGCTCCTTGACGGTAAAGCTCAGCAAATCCTCTCATGGCAGTCAATGGAGTTCGCAGTTCGTGAGAGGCATCAGCAACAAAGCGACGCAACTTATCTTCGCTTGCCACCTTGGCAGCAAATGCTTCTTCAACGCGAGCAAGCATCTGGTTAAGCGCTGATGTTAATCGACCAACTTCAGTATCTATTCGAGATTCGTCAAGACGGGCTGAGAAGTCACCTTTAGCAAAAGCTTCAGCAGTTTCCTCAACTGAGGTCAATGGACGAAGCGAGATATCAATTATTCGTCGGGCGATTAGGACTAAGAAGATTAGCACAATAAACCCCACAGCCAGAAAGAGAAAACGTAATTGATTAATCGCTTTCTCAACACCGTTTAGAGAGATTGCACAGATAACACTTCCGAGATTTGAGGGAAGCAAGCGCGCTAGAACTCGATAATCATTACCCCTACCGCCAGCATCTAAAGTAAAAGGATGATCGTCATATTGGATTACCTCATCTGGCGTCATCCCAGATACTAAAGCTTGGATTCTCTGGGGACTTTGAATATCACCTACTGTTCCTAAGATGTTGCCGGAGGCATCAAGGAGTGTGACGCTTACTTCTGATGGCACATCACGCAGTGGTTCAAAGGGTTGGAAAAGGGGCTCACTCGAGGATTTCTCCTTTGGTTCTGTGGCAATACCTGCACGATCTAGCCTTAAAACTGAGCCCCCAGCAACGCTTTCTAGCTGGGCATCTACTTGTGCAATCAAGAAAGTTCTAAAGGCAACTTGTGCTGCGAAATCTGAGACAGTAATGGCAAATGCCCCAAGAGCCACAACGCCGATGACCAACCTATTCCGCAAACTCCATTGACCAGGCGTTGATTTGTATCTGCGAAATGGTTGTTTCATTAATTCGTTGCCGGCAACCTCAAGCGATAGCCAACTCCACGAACGGTGTGGATAAGGGGTGGCTCAATCTGGTCGATTTTCTTACGAAGATAAGAGATATAGGTCTCCACAATTCCTGCATCGCCACGGAAGTCATACTGCCAGACATGATCAAGAATCTGGGACTTTGAAACCACGCGGTCGGCATTAATCATCAAGTATCTAAGAAGGATAAACTCTGTTGGAGAGAGGTCAATCAGGTTGCCAGCGCGACGAACTTCATGGGTTGCCTCATTTAATTCTAGATCGGCAAAGGAAATAAGCCCGGCATTAATTGATGTTTCAATAACTCCGGTTCTGCGCAAAAGAGCACGCAGGCGGGCCACGAGCTCCTCAAGGCTAAATGGCTTTGTGACATAGTCATCGCCACCAAGAGTCAATCCTTTGATTTTGTCTTCCGTTGTGTCCTTAGCAGTTAAGAATAGGACACCTACATCTTGTCCTTCTGCGCGCAGTTTCTTACATACCTCAAAACCATCTAGATCTGGAAGCATCACATCAAGGATGAGTGCGTGGGGCTTAAACTCCTTAGCAACTCGCAAAGCTTCAGCACCGCTTGCGGCAATACGAACTTCAAAACCTACAAAGCGCAGGCTGGTAGTTATGAGCTCACTGATGCTCTTTTCATCATCAACGACTAGGACCTTTTGGGCCTTAGCTTCATTACCGGCGGACATAGAAGGCTCTTTCTTGGCTAGAACTGTTGAATTCATCTCTAATCACCTCGGCGCCCATCCTCTAAGGCTTACTTTAGAACTTCCTGAGAAGTAGCTGGGTTAAAGGGGCGAATTTAGGCCCACACTTATGTACGGGAATAGAAAGGGGTCTATATGGGTTCTGGCTAGAGCAATATTGAGCCGCCTTGACTCAATCTTTTGACCATAGGGGGCTCAATGTTGGAGGGTTACCCCCTTGAAATCCAATAGATATTTGAAGGAGTAGAAAGAGATGGCAAGAGCAGTCGGAATCGATCTGGGTACGACCAATAGCTGCGTATCCGTACTTGAAGGTGGCGAACCCACCGTTATTGCAAACGCTGAAGGAGCAAGAACCACCCCTTCAATCGTGGCTTTTGCAAAAAATGGCGAAGTGTTGGTCGGAGAGGTCGCCAAGCGTCAAGCAGTCACCAACGTTGATCGCACCATCCGCTCAGTCAAGCGCCATATGGGAACAAACTGGAATACCAGCATTGATGGCAAGAAATACACGGCCCAAGAAATCTCCGCTCGTATCTTGCAGAAATTAAAGCGAGATGCCGAAGCTTATCTGGGTGATACCGTAACTGATGCGGTTATTACGGTCCCAGCATATTTTAGTGATGCTCAACGCCAGGCAACTAAAGAAGCTGGCGAGATTGCAGGACTTAATGTCCTTCGTATCATCAACGAGCCAACCTCCGCAGCTCTTGCCTATGGTTTAGATAAAGGTGACAAAGAGCAGACAATTTTAGTCTTTGACCTAGGTGGTGGAACATTCGATGTCTCACTTCTTGAAATCGGCGACGGGGTAGTAGAAGTCAAGGCAACTAATGGCGATAACCACCTTGGTGGAGATGACTGGGATCAAGCACTAGTTGATTTCTTAGTCAAGACCTTTGCCGCCAAGAATGGCGTCGATCTAGCAAAAGATAAGATGGCGATGCAGCGTGTGAGAGAGGCTGCCGAGAAGGCCAAGATTGAACTTTCATCTTCACAGCAGACTTCAATCAACCTTCCATACATCACAGTAGACGCTGAGAAGAATCCCTTGTTTCTAGATGAAACAATTACTAGAGCTCAATTCCAAGCAATGACCGCAGATCTTCTTGATCGTTGCCGTCGCCCGTTCCAATTAGTTCTAAAAGACGCGGGCGTTCCAATCGCCAATATTCATCATGTAGTTCTAGTCGGTGGCTCGACTCGTATGCCAGCTGTAGTTGATCTAGTTAAAGAGCTAACCGACGGGAAAGAGCCAAATAAAGGCGTAAACCCTGATGAGGTCGTCGCCGTTGGTGCCAGCCTTCAAGCCGGTGTTATCAAGGGAGAAGTTAAGGATGTCCTTCTTCTTGATGTAACCCCGCTCTCCCTTGGCATCGAAACCAAGGGTGGGATCATGACCAAGTTGATTGAACGTAACACCACGATTCCAACTAAGCGCTCTGAGATCTTTACTACCGCTGATGACAATCAGCCAGCAGTACAGATTCAAGTCTTCCAAGGCGAGCGTGAGATGGCTGCTTACAACAAGCGCTTAGGGATGTTCGAACTAACCGGAATTGCTCCAGCGCCACGTGGGATTCCTCAGATCGAGGTGACCTTTGATATCGATGCCAACGGAATTGTTCATGTCTCCGCCAAGGATCTTGGAACCGGAAAGGCCCAGAGCATGACTATCTCGGGTGGCTCTGCTCTTCCCAAAGAAGAGATTGAGCGGATGATGCGCGATGCTGAATCACACGCTGATGAAGATAAGCAGCGCCGTGATGAGGCAGAGACTCGCAACACTGGTGATTCTCTGGTCTATCAGACTGAGAAGTTCCTAAAAGATAACTCTGAGAGACTCAATGAAGGTGAAGCTGCTACCAAGAAAACCGAAGTTGAGAGTGCGATGGCAGAGCTAAAGAAACTTCTTGAAGGCGCAGATTATGCAAGCATCAAGAGCGCAACCACAAAGCTATCTGAGGTTAGCCAGCAATTAGGAGCAGTCCTCTACGCAGCCAATGCCGCAAAGACTGAAGCGCCAAAAGGTGATGATGGCGTAGAAGATGCTGAGATCATTGATGAAAGCAAGTAATGAGCGAGGAGATAAACACTGAAGCAGTAGCAGATGAGGCGGTAACTGAGGTAATCGACCCAGTTACTGCCTTAACGCAAGATCTTCAGAGGTTGCAGGCTGAGTTCGCTAACTACCGCAAAAGGATTGAGCGCGATAGGGCGCTAGCCAGTGAAGTAGTTGCTTCAAGCGTCCTATTTGAGTTCTTAGCCATTCTTGATGATCTAGATCGAGCTGAGTCTCACGGTGAGCTAAGTGGGGGGTTTAGAGCGGTTGCTGAGCAAATCATAGCGACCACCACCAGACTTGGTTTAGAGAGATACGGACAAGCCCCAGATCTTTTCAACCCCAATATCCATGAGGCGCTACTTCATGAAACCTCAAGTGACGTTAAAGAAACAACTGTGACAAAGATCTTGCAGCCAGGGTATAAATACAAAGAGCGAATCTTAAGACCTGCTCGAGTAGTGGTGGCCGACCCACAATAACTATGGCAACTAAAGATCTATACGAGAAAGATTATTACGCCATTCTTGGTGTTGATAAGAAGGCTAATGCTGCCACAATCAAAAAGACCTATCGCTCCCTAGCCCGCGAACTCCATCCTGATAAGACTAGAGGAGATAAGAAGTTAGAGGATCGCTTCAAAGAAGTATCAGAGGCCTATGAGATCTTAAGTGATGATAAGAAGCGTGCCGAATACGATCAAGCTCGACAAGCTTTTCAATCCGGAGCATATAGCCAGGGCAAGCAATTCTCTGGTGACTTTAGTGACCTATTTGGTGGAGGCGGAGACATTTTCTCTCAAATCTTTACCGGCAGACGCGGCCCACGCAAGGGCCAAGATATCGAAACTGAAATCGCTATCTCTTTTCGCGATGCTTTATTTGGTAAAGAAATGGATCTAAAACTCTCTTCAGCAAATGTGGGCGCTGGGTCAATCACCATTCGAATACCAGCAGGCGTCTCTGATGGGTCGAAGGTTCGAATCAAGGGAAGAGGTGCGCCAGGTGAAGCTGGGCCTGGAGATCTATATGTCTTGGTTAACGTAATTGCCCATCCAGTATTCTCACGAAAGGGAGATAATCTCCTCTTAACTCTCCCGGTTTCTTTCACAGAAGCGGCCCTAGGCGCTGATATTTCACTTCCTACGATCAACGGCGATGACGTAAAGGTAAGAATTTCACCTGGTACACCGAATGGAAAAGTCTTGCGAGTAAAGGGCCGTGGAGTGAGGAAGGGAGTAAATGTCGGTGATCTCTTAGTCACCATTGATGTTCAAGTACCACAGAGAATCGATGGCAAGGCTAAGAGAGCGCTCGAGGAGTTCGCTCAAGCGACAAGGAATGAGAATTTAAGGTCTGAGTTCATGCAAAGAGCCAGAGTATGAATTCAGAGAGGGGCGATGAAGAACTAGCGCTCTATGTGATTTCAGTAGCTGCTCAGTTATCTGGTCTCCACCCGCAGACCCTTCGCCAATACGATCGAATGGGCTTAGTCTCTCCATCTAGAGCCCAAGGCAGAGGTCGGCGTTATTCACTTCGTGATATTGCACTTCTAAGGAACGTTTCACGAATGGTTAGTGAGGGAATTAACTTAGCTGGAATCAAACGAATAATTGAACTTGAATCTGCGATGTCAAATATGGCGATAGAGGTCGCCAAACTTAGAATCGAAGTAGATGCGCTGTTAGAGTCAAATCCAGAGAAAGCTCTAGTTGCTAGACGCCGAACAGAGTTGATTATTTACAATTCGCGCAAGAGTCTTTAGGTTTGACTTGTGAGCGCGTGGGAAGAACTTAGATCAGAGATACTAAGTAAGGCTGTAGTCCATGGGAAAGTTTTTCTCTCCTCGGGCATAGAAGCTGATTGTTACGTTGATCTTCGTCGTGTGACATTAGATTCTGCTGGTGCGCCACTAGTTGGTGAGGTAATGCTGGAACTAACCAAAGATTTAGATTTTGACGCAGTTGGTGGATTAACCCTGGGCGCAGATCCTGTGGCTACAGCGATGATGCATGTGGCTGCTCAAAAGGGGCGAAAAATAGATGCTTTTGTGGTTAGAAAAGCCGAAAAAGCTCATGGCCTACAAAGGCGTATTGAGGGCCCAGAGGTCAAGGGCAGAAGAGTCCTAGCGGTTGAAGACACCTCGACAACTGGAGGGTCAGTAGTAACAGCAGTAGAAGCGCTCCGAGAAGCTGGAGCAATCGTTGTTAGCGTGGCAGTAATCGTTGAGCGTGGAGCTAGAGAGAGAGTTGAGTCAGCAGGTCTTAAATATCTAGCGGCCTATCAACTTAGTGATCTTGGCCTGTAGTACTTCTCCTCTTTCTATCTCTTAAGTATTCAATTGTAATTGGAGCAAGACTTAGGGCAATGATTAATGCAACTATTGGAAGCAGATACTTATCAACAAATCCCTCTAGTTGCTCACCGAGCAGATACCCGGTGCTGATTAGGCTAACAGTCCAGATATAGCTACCAATAATGTTCCAGATAAAGAATTTTCTTGCCGAAACTCCAATAATTCCACAGAGTGGATTAATTATCGTCCTCACAAGTGGAATAAAACGAGAAAGAATCAAAGCTTTCCCTAAGCCATACTTCATCAACCAACGTTCAGTCTGAGCCACTCGTTCTTGATTAAAGAATCTGGTATTAGGGCGATCAAAGAAGGGCCTTCCATACTTGGCCCCTAACCAATGGCCACACTGAGAACCGGCCGTTGCAGCAATCGGCGCCCAGATCATCAACTGCGTGTAACTGAGCTGATTACCAAATATCTCCTTTGCTGTTCCGGATGCTGCAATACCTGCCACAAATAGCAGAGAATCTCCAGGAAGGAACAAGCCAACAAGAAGCCCTGTTTCAATAAATAGAGTTGCCAAGACCCCAAGGGTTCCCAAAGTGGCGACTATATCCTTGGCATCTAAGGGATTCACAGCCTCACCCTAAAGGCTGGTTTTGAGCTTCTCCTTTTCTGGCCCCACCCACGCTCAAATTAGGTTTGGCAAGGGGTTTTGTGCCTAAACTGCGCCCCATTGTGCACAGCGCCGAGGCAGGGGGCGCTGACCTGAGCAACCCAACGGAGAAAAATGAGAGCCCTTTCAGCGACCAACTCACTCGTGCAGGTCACGGGTAGCAATCTCGAACTCGTCTATCTAGTTCTATCAGTTTCTCTAGTGGCCTTAGCTATCGCCTGGGCGCTTCGCTCACAGGTCCTAGCAGCATCTAGCGGAACGCCAAAGATGCAAGAGATCGCAGCAGCGGTGCAAGAAGGAGCTGCGGCATATCTAGCCCGTCAATTTAAGACCCTCTCCTACTTTGTAGTTATCGTCTTTGTGCTTCTCTTCGCTCTGCCAGGAGATATGGATGTAAAGATTGGTAGATCGATATTCTTCATAATCGGCGCAGCATTCTCAGCCACTGTGGGATATCAGGGAATGTGGCTTGCAGTGAGAGCAAATACCAGAGTTGCAGAAGCTGCTCGTCAAGGCTCTGCAGTAAATGCAGTGCAGATTGCTTTTAGAACCGGGGGAGTTGTTGGAATGCTCACCGTTGGTCTAGGACTTTTCGGCGCATCGCTTGTGGTGGTTCTCTATCAAGCAGATGCCCCAGCGGTGCTAGAGGGATTTGGGTTTGGCGCAGCGATGCTTGCGATGTTCATGCGCGTTGGTGGTGGAATCTTTACCAAGGCTGCTGATGTTGGGGCAGATCTAGTTGGTAAAGTTGAAAGAAATATCCCTGAAGATGATCCAAGAAATGCCGCAACTATCGCCGATAACGTGGGAGATAACGTAGGTGATTGCGCCGGTATGGCTGCTGATCTCTTTGAGTCATATGCTGTGACGCTAGTTGCAGCTTTGATTCTTGGTAAGGCTGGCTTCGGAGACATGGGTCTGGTCTATCCGCTAATCGTTCCTGCGATCGGTATCCTGACTGCGATCCTAGGAATCTTCCTAACTCGCCTACGTAGTTCAGATAAGAGCGCAATGAGCGCAATTAGTCGCTCTTTCTATCTATCTGCACTTATTTCAGCAACCCTAGTTGGCTTTGCTACTTATACCTATCTACCAAGCACATTTGCAGCCCTTACTGGCCTTGATGCCGCATTCCAATCTGAGGCTTCGATAAACCCTAGAACCTTTGCATTTGGCGCAGTTGTTATTGGAATTGTCTTAGCCACCGCAATCCAGATGCTAACTGGCTTCTTTACTGAAGTGGGTAAGCGTCCAGTTAACGACGTAGCGGCTTCTTCAAAGACTGGAGCAGCAACAGTAATTCTTGCTGGAGTATCAGTTGGTTTTGAATCAGCGGTCTTTTCAGCGTTGCTAGTTGCTGCTGGCGTATTTGGAGCATATCTGTTAGGTGGTGGAGTAATTGTACTTTCATTATTTGCCGTGGCCCTTGCTGGCTGTGGTCTCCTAACCACCGTTGGAGTCATTGTGGCGATGGATACATTCGGTCCGATTTCTGATAATGCTCAAGGCATCGCTGAGATGTCAGGAGATGTTAAAGGTGAGGGCGCAAAGATCCTCACTTCCCTTGACGCTGTTGGCAATAGCACCAAGGCAATCACTAAAGGAATTGCAATTGCCACCGCCGTTCTTGCCGCAACTGCGCTCTTTGGTGCATTTACTGATGCGATCAAGACCTCGGTTCTTGATGCTGGCAAGGTAGTTGCAGATCAAGCATCCCAATTCCAAGGAGTACTTGATGTTGCAGATCCTAGAAACTTAGTCGGGTTAATCATTGGCGCATCCGTGGTGTTTCTCTTCTCAGGTCTTGCCATCAATGCGGTCTCACGAGCAGCAGGTGCGGTGGTGATGGAGGTAAGGAATCAATTCAAACTCCACCCGGGAATCATGAGCGGAGGAGAGAAACCAGAGTATGGCCGTGTCGTTGATATCTGTACCCGTGATTCACTTCGTGAACTTGCAACCCCGGGCCTCCTTGCGGTCTTTGCTCCAATCGCTGTTGGCTTTGGTCTAGGAGTTGGAGCACTTGGCGCCTATTTGGCGGGCGCAATTGGCACCGGAACCTTGATGGCGGTATTTCTAGCTAACTCCGGTGGCGCTTGGGATAACGCTAAGAAGATGGTCGAAGATGGAAACTATGGCGGCAAAGGATCTGATGCTCACGCTGCAACAGTCATCGGCGATACTGTTGGAGATCCTTTCAAAGATACCGCAGGGCCTGCAATTAATCCTCTCATCAAAGTGATGAACTTAGTTGGTCTTCTTGTAACTCCAGCAATTGTGATCTTCGCACTTGATGGCAATGAGAGAATCAGCCGGATTATTGCAGCGATTGCTGCAGCGATAATTATTGCGGCTCTAGTTCGTAGCCGTCGCTCCTCAACGATGATTGGCTAAATCATTTGGCCAAGAATCTAAAGAAGCTAGTGGTTGTTGAATCACCAGCAAAGGCAAGAAAGATAGGCGGGTATCTCGGCGACGAATACATCGTTGAGGCCTCCATCGGCCATATCAGAGATTTGCCGCAGCGCGCTGCTGACATCCCTAAGGAAGTAAAGAGGTTTGCCTGGTCACGCGAAGGCATTGATATTGAAAATGGTTTTGCCCCTCTCTATGTAATTAACCCAGATAAGAGAGGAAAAGTCGCAGAGCTAAAGGATCTCTTAAAAGAGTCAGAAGAGTTAATCCTTGCCACCGATGAAGACCGCGAGGGTGAAGCAATCGCCTGGCACCTAATCGAAGTATTGAAACCAAAAATTCCGGTAAGACGGATGGTCTTTAATGAAATTACTAAGGAGTCAATTCTTAAAGCAGTGAATGAAACTAGGGATATCGATCAGCGTTTAGTTGACGCTCAAGAGACCAGGCGAGTTTTAGATCGCCTCTTCGGGTATCGCCTCTCTCCAGTGCTTTGGAAGAAGGTGATGCCAAGAATTTCTGCGGGACGAGTTCAATCGGTAGCTACTAAGTTGATTGTGGAAAAAGAGCGCGAAAGAATAGCTTTTATCGCCTCAGCTTGGTGGGATCTAACTGCCCAGACTGAGCAAAATTTCACTGCCAGACTAATCTCTTTTGAAGATAAGCGCCTTGCCACAACCAATGATTTTGATTCAAGAGGAGCCTTAAAAGAGAAAAGTGCATCGAATATGATCTTGCTTGATCAAAGCTCAGCTGAGAGGCTGAGAAACTCGCTCACAGGTAAGAAATTAACAGTTAAATCAATTGAAGACTCACCAAGAACAGAAAGACCAAAACCACCCTTTACTACTTCAACAATGCAGCAGGATGCCGGCTTTCGCCTTGGATGGGGTGCGCAGTTAACTATGCGCATTGCCCAGAGCCTTTATGAAGGTGGATACATCACTTATATGCGAACTGACTCAGTCAATCTCTCGCAGAGCGCTATTAACGCAGCTAGAGACTCTGCTCAAGCTCTTTATGGCAAGGATCATGTTCCAGAGAGTCCTAGATTCTATGAAGGCAAGACCAAGAACGCTCAAGAGGCTCATGAAGCAATTCATCCTGCCGGAGATTCTTTTAAGACTCCAGGCGAGCTTGCTCCTGAATTAACTCGCGATCAACTTTCTCTCTATGACTTAATTTGGAAGCGCACTGTGGCCTCACAGATGGCTGATGCCAAGAAGTTACAGGCAAGAGTGGATTTTGATGTACTGACCTCTGAAGGGAAGCCTTGTGTATTTAGAGCAAATGGAAGCGTCATAATGTTTCCAGGGTTTCTGGCAGCCTATGAGGATGTTGGCGATGAGAAAAGTGATGAAGAGAGTGATAAGCGCCTTCCACCTATGAAGGTAGGGCAAGATATCGTTGCCACGGAATACCTATGTGAGGGCCATGAAACCAAGCCACCTGCTCGATATACCGAGCCAACCTTGGTTAGGAAATTAGAGGAGTTAGGCATAGGACGCCCTTCGACCTTTGCCTCCATTACTCAAACCATCCAAGATCGTGGGTATGTGGTGAGGAGGGGAAGAGCTTTGGTGCCGACCTTTTTGGCTTTCTCAGTAACTGGCCTGCTTGAGCAGCACTTTGCCAAGTTAGTTGATTATGAATTCACCGCTTCGATGGAGGAAGACTTAGACAGAATTGCAAATGGTGAGGAGGAAAGACTTAACTGGTTGACTAAATTCTTCTTTGGCCATGATGGTCAGCCTGGCCTGCTAGATCTTGCGGCAGACCTTGGCGCAATTGATGCGCAACAGATTAATACTATGAAGATGGGTGAAAACATTGAGATACGAGTTGGTCGATATGGAGCATACCTTCAGGAAGGTGCTGGTGATGATCGAAAGTTTGCCAATATTCCAGAAGGCCTTGCTCCCGATGAATTAACACTTCAAAGAGCTATCGAACTTCTAGCAGCTCCATCAGGTGAGCGAGAACTCGGAATTGATCCAAGCACCGGACTTCGAGTGATTGCCAAGTCTGGACGCTTCGGGCCTTACGTAACAGAGGTATTTCCTGAAGGCACGAGCGAAGATGGGAAGAAGCCTAGAGAAACCAAAGCTGCACCAACGCCGAAGACGGCATCACTTCTCTCGACAATGAGTCTAGATACCATCACTATTGATGAAGCCCTAAAACTTCTTTCGCTGCCTAGAAGCCTTGGATTCGATAGCCAGAGCGGTGAGGAGATCACAGTTCAAAATGGCCGCTATGGTCCTTATTTGAAGCGTGGAAGAGATTCAAGAGCCTTGACTTCTGACGAAGAGATATTTTCAATTAATCTAGATCAGGCTGAAGCCATTTATAAACAGCCAAAGATGAAGCGACGTGGTGTTGCCAAACCACCACTGAGAGAAGTGGGCGTAGATCCAGAGACAAAGAAGGCAGTTATCATTAAAGATGGTCGCTTTGGAATGTATGTTACTGATGGAGAAACAAATGCCACGCTGCGCCGTGGAGACACAGTTGAAGCTATGACGATAGAGCGAGCTTTAGAACTTCTGGCAGGACGGCGCGCCTGGGAGATCGAAAATGGCGGAGTGAGTAAGAAGCCTAAACGTGCGAAAAAGAGCGCGCCTACACTTACCAAAAGAACCATCAAGGGGGTTGGCTCCAAGCCAAAAGCGAAGAAGTCAGCCAGCGGTAAGTCAAAAAAAGATAAGTAATAGGCTTGCATCTATGGGTAACTCAAATCCAGGCCCGCTATCACCAGCAGCAGGTATGCGAAATAACGTTATGGCCATACCCGTCTTTCGCAAACTCTGGAATGCCATGGCTTTTTCATCCTTTGGTGATTGGCTAGGACTTCTTGCTACAACTGCGCTGGCTCAACAATTGGCTGGTGGAGATTACGCAACTGCAAATATTGCTATTGCAGGTGTTTTCATCGCTCGACTCTTGCCATCGGTAATTCTCGGGCCTCTTGCAGGAGTGATTGCTGACAAGTTTGATCGTAAGAAAGTAATGGTTATAGGAGATATTTTACGTGCTATTTTGTTTATCACCATACCTATTGTAGGAAATTATCTCTGGCTCTATACCGCAACTGTTCTAATTGAGTGCATTACTCTCTTCTGGAGCCCTGCAAAAGATGCCACCATGCCAAATCTAGTCCCAAGGAATAAACTTGAGAGCGCCAATCAAATGACACTCCTTGCATCCTATGGGAGCGCTCCATTTGCAGCCCTTACATTCACGCTCCTAACAATTTTTATTACGGGAATCAGCGCAGCTTTTGATCTTGGTTCAAACTCAGCTGTTGACCTAGCCTTATTCGTAAATGCTCTATCTTTTCTTTTTAGCGCTTTTACAATAAGTCAGATGGATATTCCCAAAGAGCATTTAAAGACAGGTGAGGTCTCCAGTTCAATAGTTGCATTTTTCTTAGATGGGGGGAAATTTCTATCCTCATCTAAAGTAATCAGAGGCTTAACATTTGGCCTACTAGGAGCATTTATTGCCGCAGGTGCGGTGATTGGCCTTGCCAGAACATTTGTAGGCGATCTGGCAGGCGGTGATGCTGCATATGGAATTTTATTTAGCGCCGTCTTTACCGGCCTTGCTATCGGAATTGCATTTGGTCCTAAGGTATTTTCACAATTTTCAAGACGCCGTCTATTTGGAGCATCGCTAAGCGTTGCTGGATTCTTATTGATTGTGCTCTCGCTGCTACAAAACCTAGTTCTGGCAGTCTTCGTTGTGGTCTTGCTTGGCTCATTTTCAGGAGTCTCATGGGTTACCGGGTTTACGATGCTTGGAGCGGAGGTTTCTGACGAGCTACGAGGCCGAGCATTTGCTTTTACCCAATCCTTGGTCCGGATCTCCCTAGTTGGGGTTCTGGCAATTTCACCGATAATTGCAGCTGCGATCGGCGAGCATGTCTTTATTCTTGGCGAAGTGCAACTCACCTATAACGGAGCTGCATTCACCATGCTTGGTGGAGGAATTGTTGCAACGGCGGTTGGAATCCTCTCTTATCAACACATGAAAGATCGTACAGGAGTTTCATTATGGAGCGATGTGGTAAACGCCTTAAGAGGGGAGCTTGGTGGGATTACTTCTCCAAGAGTCGAAGGGCTATTCATCTCTTTTGAAGGAGGTGAGGGTTCTGGAAAATCAACTCAGGCAAGATTATTGAAAGAGTGGTTTGAGAACGAAGGCAAATCTGTAGTTGTAAGCAGGGAGCCCGGTGGAACTGAGCTCGGTAAGAGTCTAAGACAAATCCTTCTTGATAATGCCACTGGTGACATTTCTCCAAGATCTGAAGCTCTTCTCTATGCTGCAGATAGAGCTCACCATGTCTACTCACTTATTCGCCCAGCCTTAAAGCGCGGCGATGTTGTCATTACCGACCGATATTTTGACTCATCCATTGCCTACCAGGGAGCCGGTCGTATCTTGTCGCCCAATGAAGTTGCTCGCATTAACCGTTGGGCAACCGAATCTCTTTTCCCTACACTGACAATCATTCTGGATCAACCTGCCGACGTTGGCCTTTCAAGGATCAAGAGCGCCGATAGGCTAGAGAGCGAGTCAGTCGAATTTCACGACAGAGTGCGACAGGAGTTTCTCCAACTAGCTGCAGTCGATCCCGAGCGTTACTTGGTGATTGATGCCAGAAGGCCGATTATTGAAATTCATCAAGAGATCACTGCTCGAATTACTGACATATCAAGGAAGAAATGATGAGCGTCTTTGACTCGCTGGTTGGCCAAAGTGAAGTGGTTGAAAGACTAAAGTCTGCAATCAGTTCTGCCAAGGGTGGAAGTAGTAGCCAAAAGATGGCCAATTCCTGGCTTCTTGTCGGCCCCGCTGGGTCTGGTCGATCAAATGCCGCCGTAGCCTTTGCTGCTTCTCTGCTCTGCAGTGAAAGTGGCTGTGGAAAGTGTCGAGATTGCCAGACTGTTCTCTCTGGGACACATATAGATGTTGAGAGATTTAACCCCACTGGCTTATCGATTAAAGCAGAAGAAGTCAGAGAACTCATAGCAAGGTCTGCTTGGTCGCCATCTGTCGGCGGTTGGCGAATTGTCATTATCGAAGATGCCGATAGATTGACTGAGAGTGCGGCTAATGCTCTCTTAAGAACTATTGAAGAACCAGAGACGCACACGCTCTGGTTGTTATGCGCTCCAACCCTTGGTGATGTTTCAGTAACTATACGCTCCAGATGCAGGCACCTACAATTACGGACTCCCTCGACAGCAAGTATTGAAGAGTTTCTACTTTCAAATACCAGCATAGATTCGAAGGCTGCAGCATTCGCTGCTCGAGTATCTCAGGGCCATATTGGTAGAGCTAGATTTATTGCAACAAACCAAGAAGCTCGATCCAGGAGAGAGGAAGTGCTATCACTTGCCTTTTCGCTCACGGATATCGACTCTTGTTTTAAAGCAGCTTCAAAGATATTAGATATTGCTCAAAACCAGGCTGAGAGTGAAAACTCAGAAAGAGATAGCCAGCAGATGAAACAACTACAGGATGCCTATCAAGGGACTGGGCGCTCACTAATCTCAGGTGGCGCAAGAGCCATTAAAGATCTCGAGAGGGGACAGAGATCTAGCACAACTCGCTCGGTACGCGACAACATAGATAGTGCTCTTCTAGATATTGCCACCTTTTATCGAGATGTTCTGGTCATTCAAAGCGGAGGCGAAGAGATTCTCAATATAGATCTAAGAACTGAGGTCAATGAATTTGCCAAGACATCCTCGCCAAAACGCAGTATTGAGCGCATTGAAGCGCTACTTGAGGCTCGTATGAACCTAGGGCGTAACTCGGCCCCCCTTTCAACCCTTGAGGCTCTGTTTTGCGCTTTGAAGTAGCTTTCGGCATTATCGGCACATGCGCCTAGACCATATCTCCTATGTAGCAACTCACGATCAACTAGTAGATGTAGTTCAAAGGATTGGATCTCGAATCGGCTCAGCCTTTACCGATGGCGGGATCCACCCAAGATTTGGGACTCGTAACTTCACACTTGCCCTTAAGAACGGTCACTATCTTGAAGTTGTCTGCCCGCTTGATCATCCTGCAGCTGATACCTCAGCATTTGGTCGCGTTGTTTCGCAACGCGCTAATGAGGGTGGTGGATGGCTTACTTGGGTGGTCTCAACCGATGATCTCTCACCAATTGAAAGCCGGCTTGGTCGTCAAGCAGTGGATGGTTCAAGAAAGCGCCCTGATGGAAGTGAGTTGAAGTGGAAACAGCTTGGAGTTCTTGGAACCTTAAGCGATTCCCAACTCCCTTTCTTCATCCAATGGATGTCAAAAGACCATCCATCAAATGATGGCAAAGCGGTTGCTGAAATTGTAAAGATTGAAATCTCAGGTGATGAGAAGACAATTGAAGAGTGGCTTGGCTCTGATCTCTCAAAGGCCTTTGATGGCGTGGAGATCGGTTGGGTCGACCCTACATCAAATGATGGCGCGACTGGGCTTGTGGCAGTTCACCTAGCAACGCCTAGCGGCGTTGTACGCTTGGATTAATTCTAATAATTCAAAGATTCAAAGCATCGCCGCCCTAGCTCAGTCGGTAGAGCGTCGCTCTCGTAAAGCGAAGGTCGCGGGTTCGATTCCCGCGGGCGGCTCAACTAATTGAGATATTCGCTAACCTTGCCTTATGGCAGAAACCTATGCTTATTCGATTGGAATTATTGGCTCTGGTGTCATGGGCGAAGCTTTGCTGGCAACAATTCTTAAAGCAGGCGTTGTAAATAAAAGGGTTGTAATTTCAGATAAGAGACTAGAGAGAACAACTGAGTTAGCAGTTAAATATGGCTGCGATGTAGGTTTGCCAGAGGAGATATCTTTAAAGGCGGAGAACATTTTCCTGGTAGTAAAGCCTCAAGATCTAGATGCGCTAATGAAGTTAATAGGTTCTAAAGTCTCGACAAATCAGAGATTGGTTTCATTTATTGCAGGTAAGAAGACTTCACACATTCAGAGTTTCCTCTTGAATTCTGTGCCAGTCCTTAGAGTAATGCCTAATACCCCGGTGTCTGTTGGAGTGGGAGCCTTGGCCATCTCAAAAGGAAACTCTGCTTCAGAAGGTGATATTAAGGCAATCGAAGAATTCCTTAAGGCCTCTGGAAAAACTATTTGCGTGGAGGAGAAATTACAAGATGCAGTAACTGCCACTAGCGGATCAGGGCCAGCTTATTTCTTCAGGTTTGTTGAAGCCATGATTTCGGCGGCTGAAGACCTAGGGCTAACAACGAGTGATGCTAGAACTTTAGTGATACAAACTATTTCGGGAGCTGCCGAGATGTTAAAGCAAGAGGGGGCCTCACCCAAAGTTCTACGCGAGAATGTAACTAGTCCAAACGGGACAACCTTTGCCGCTCTTGAAGTATTTGAAAGAGAGGATCTTGTTGGGGTAGTGAAGAGAGCAATGCTTGCTGCTCGCAATAGATCTCAAGAACTCTCATGAACTTTCAGATATCCTTAGACAACACCGAAAAGGAGTTGAGAGCATGGGTTCAGTAGTCAAAAAGCGCCGCAAGCGCATGGCTAAGAAGAAGCATAAGAAACTTCTTAAGAAGACTCGTATTCAGCGCAGAAACAAGAAGTAAGATCACAATCTTACCAGAACTAACTTCTTGGAGATCGAGGTAACCGCGTAGCGGACCTTATTAATTGTGACAATGGCGCCATCCTTGACATTATTGAGGGTGGCGCCATTGTTTAACCTAGGCGTTGAGCTATAAGAACCAACCGAACATAGGCGATCTTGGCAACCAAAGACTAATCCTTTGCTATCTATTAGGAGTGGATAACTAGGTGTTCCATGTTTTTCAGGAGATAACCGACTGGGATAGTCTTCCTCATCAATTATTAGGTAGCGAACTTCATCAGCGCTAGGTAGACGAAGGCCACTTGCAGCCAGCCAAGCGGCGGCAATTCTATTTCCAGAATTACTTATCGAAACATCATAACCGGCCATAGCAACACCATTATCAGGGCCATCAAGAGTGCTATATCTCCAATCTTCAGGATAGATGGAATTGCGCTTGGCTAACCTAACTTCTCCTTGGGTAGCAACATTGCTTGATGAGAGCGTAAGGACTGAGTCATAGAGAACGTAAACACTCTTACCGCTTGCTATCGCACTGAGAGAAAACCCAACGTCTCCTGTGGTTCTGCCATCACTCTGTCGATCCCCATCGACAATTTCATAGATCCACCCAGTTTTAGTAAGAGCTGCACCGAGGATTATTCCTTGAGATTCATCTCTATAGAAAACTTGAAGCCCAGCAGGAGTAACTGCGCAAGCATTGGAAACACTTACATCACTTGCAGTTTTTCGCCTAGCGCTCTCTTGATAATTTTGGATATCTTCGCCATCACCATCAAGGGTCTCATATCGCCATTTCTTTCCATCATAGGAGGCATGGCGCAGATCCTTATTTTCAGTATCGGTGTAGAAAATATGGAGCTTTTCACTAGTTTTTGTCTCTACGACACAGAGTGAGACCGGCCCCGCTAGATTCCTATCTGACCTGTTACCTGCAGTTGAATTTCCATCGATAATTGAAGTTTTCCAAGCATTGCCCATCAAGGTTGCAAGTTTTAGATTCCCAGAAATGGCGTCAGAGTATGCAATTACTTGACTCTTCTTAAATGATCCAGATGCAAGGTATTTAACATCTGCCTTCTTATCAATTATCTTCACTTTTGATGTGGCCTGAGGGATTACCTCATTACTAGTAACCGCATCAGATTGCCCACGATCGTTCACAGCTTTAATGGTAAATGAGTAGCTACTTCCATTGGTTAGACCACTTATTTTGGCAGGGCTTGAGGTAAATGTTCGCTCTTGGCCACCAGGGCTAATAGTGACGCTATATCCAGTGACCCGGTCAACTCGGCGACAACTAGGCGAGTCAAAAGTCAGCAAGGCATATCTATCGCCGACCAAGGCCCTAACATCAATTGGTTTTGCAGGAAGGCCTTGGGGTTTATTCTTTGGAGGCTTGAGCAACATGTCTTCGATCATGGCTAGTGCGATACTTCCTGGGGTTCTAAAGACTTCTCCAGAGTCAAGAACCGGCGTCATTATGGAATTTGCACCAGAGGTTGCAAATGTTGCTTCATCAAGATGGGTGATTGAAGAGCCATCTTCGTAGGGCCTGGGTGTATACAACTTAGGTTTCACGCCATTATTTGCAGCAGTAGCCAAGGGCCCACTCCAATAGAGCGGGGAGGTCATAGCTTTACCTAACTCAACTGAGCGAGCACAGAAGTCAGTAAATAGACGACCGTCAGGTAGTTGAACGTATGCATCATAAGGAGAGGGTTGTATCAAATAACCGGTGCCGAAGAACTTGTCATATTCGGCATTTGAGAGAAACCCAATGCCATGGCCTATCTCATGCAAAACAGTGCTAGATAAGTCATAACTAGATCTTCCAGGATTGCCATCAGTTGCTATATGCCATGGCGCATTTGAATTAAAGCGCAGAACGATATCTGGCTTTCCTGGAGCCAGATCTTTCTTGGCTAAGCGATCTGCCAATATCGATGGATACCAGAGATCGATATCAGGTGCTCCATCAAAGGCATTGAAGTAATCACCCGGACGAGCCGATCCCAAGACTCCATTTGTATTTGAAGGCCCCCAATGTGCTTCAAGTTCAATAGGGACCGTTGCCTCAAAATAAGAGGCCCAGATATCGACCGCATATTTGAACGCCACCCTTGCATCCTCTGGCACTCCTACGTATTTAATGTTCCATTTCGAGCGAGGTGGACCAACTTCAGCCCTTTGTGCCCTCGGCGAAGAATTTAGGTTTGTATTTTCCCCTGAGCCAAATAAGTGGCCCCACTTAGTTGCAGGGATGGTCTTAAAACCGAGCGCTGGGGCTGAAACTGGAGTTAGAAGAGAGAGAGAAAGTGAGAAAGTCACTACAAGGGCGCCAATCATCAAGGCCCTTTGCTTCATAAGCGCAAATGCTAGTGGTCTGGAAGGATGGGGGGTCATGGACTCAGTAATCCTTAAGGATGCCTATCTTCGTGCAGCAAGAGAGCGTCCTTCCCTTGGGATCGATACTGGGCAGAGAGTCGAGGTCACAATAGATGAAGCAAGAACTGAGTTAGCAAGGGTTATGAGTCGAATACTCCATAGCCTCTTTGAAGATAGATACGGACCCCTTGTCGGATCGCTTAGCGAACCAACAATCACCGAGATTCTGAAGGGTTTTGAAGCAAATCTATCTAGGAGCAAGGCAGATGTAACCCTGGTTGCTCAAGAACTTCTTGATCGTATTCTGCCGCCTACATCAAAGAAGAGAAGATAGCGGATTACTTCCTTGCCTCTTGAGTAGTCGGATGAATCATGTAGAGAGGTAGGTGTTTTACTTTTCTACTTTTTTGCTCTTGAATTCTAACTTGGCATAACTCAGCTAGTTTTTCATAAGATGGCTTACTCAATAGCTTTGTCAATTCTGTTTTATGGGAAGCATGAACTGGCCCGGCACCATTTCTTGCCTCGCCATTTGAGGAGCAGCACCAATTCGTATCAGCCCCTCCTTCGTCCCAAGCTTCACGCGCATGTTCACCAATAACAATCACTCCATAATTCTTTATCGCCAATATTTCTACTCGCCCAAGATCCGCGAAGTCGTAACTGCCAGCAACTGTCTGGCTTCGTCGCAACAAAGTGCTTACCTTCAATGTTTGTAAGATGCTGAAGAGCACAACCAAAGGATTCTTGACTGAAATCAGATTCATTAAAGAAGATACAGGTCTTATTGACTCTTCTTGTTCTCTCGGTCCTTGTCTAAGCTTAGCTCTGTGATATTGACTTGCCGTTCTTTCTTGCTACATCAACATTTTGCCATAGATTTTTAGGAAGACGCTTAGTGGCAGAGGCAACACGCGCCTCATCTGCCTTGTCATGATAGGAAGCACTTTCGCTGTGCCAACCGTACTCTGCTAGGTCTTTACCAATGCCCTTGCAGCCTTCTCCAAATGTGCAGTTCCAATAGGGAGTTAGCCAAATCAGGTCGCACCTGAAAATCTCATTTGGGTTTTCTGGGCTTGAAAACTCCACTCATTCACGAGTGAAGTTAGGGGGACCTGACGCAGGTGCAAAGCGTAGAGGTAATCTTGCCTCTATGGTTATTCCACTCAATTCAAATAAAGAGCCACTAGTTCAAATCTATTCCAGGCAGAATTGTCATTTCTGCCAAGAAGCTGAAGGTGTAGTTAGGCAAGTACTCCAAGATTTAGACTTTAGATTAGAGATAATTTATGTCGATGGCGATAAAGAGCTAGAAGGACTATATGGCGAAGAAGTGCCCGTCACCATGATTAATGGCACAAAGCATGATTATTTTAGAGTTGATAAGAAGCGATTCAGCGAGGCAATACTTCGTCAGCATCAATGATTCTGTAGGAATACCCTTGCTCGGTTAGGAACCTCTGTCTATTTTGCGCGAAATCCTGGTCAATAGTGTCCCGGGCTACTAACGAGTAGAAACGCGCTCCACCACCGTCAGATTTTGGTCTTAGTATCCTGCCTAAACGCTGGGCCTCCTCTTGTCGGGAGCCAAAAGTGCCTGAGACTTGTATGGCAATTGAGGCTTCAGGCAAATCGATGGAGAAGTTGGCGACCTTTGATACCACCAAGCACTTGATCTCACCGATTCGAAATTTGGCATACAACTCCTCGCGCTCTCTTACTGGAGTATCACCTTTAATTATCGGCACAGCAAGTTCTGCCGCGATTTCATCGATTTGTGAGATGTATTGACCGATGATCAAAACCTGATCATCTTCATGCTGTTTGGCTAGAGCTAAGACTACATTTTTCTTAGTTGCCGTTGTTGAACAGGTACGATACTTATCTTCCTGCTCAGCTGTGGCATAGGTTAGTCGCTCATGATCGGTTAGAGTAACTCTCACCTCTACACAATCTGCCGGTGCTATATAGCCCTGTGCTTCAATCTCTTTCCAAGGAATATCAAATCTCTTTGGCCCAATCAGTGAGAAGACCTCACCCTCCATTCCATCTTCGCGCACTAGCGTGGCAGTAAGTCCTAATCGACGACGGGATTGGATATCTGCGGTGAATCTAAATATGGGAGCAGGAAGAAGGTGGACCTCGTCATAAATGATCAATCCCCAGTCATGGGAATCAAAGAGGTCCAAATGAGCATAAACACCCTTTTTTCTCGTGGTCATTACTTGGTAGGTGGCAATAGTTACAGGGCGAATCTCCTTCTTTGCTCCAGAGTATTCGCCAATCTCATCTTCATTTAGTGAAGTGCGCTTTATTAGTTCATAACGCCACTGCCTAGCCGCAACAGTATTGGTTACCAGAATTAAGGTTGTGGCTTGGGCATGAGCCATCGCAGCTACTCCCACGAGAGTTTTCCCGGCGCCACAAGGGAGGACAACTACACCAGAGCCTCCATGCCAGAATCCTTCGGCAGCAAGTCTTTGATACTCGCGTAGTTTCCAACCGTCTTCATTGAGTGAAATTGCGTGGGCCTGCCCATCAACATAACCTGCAAAATCCTCAGCTGGCCAACCTAAGCGAAGCAAAGCTTGCTTTAGGTGTCCTCGCTGGCTGGGATGGACGGTTACTGTCTCATCATCGACTTTTGATCCAAGAAGTGGCGCCACTTTCTTTGCTCGCATGACTTCAGTCAGTACTGCAACATCAGTTGAGATTAGAACTAGACCATGGACAGGATGAGACTCAATTCTTAGCCGGCCGTATCGCCCCATGACTTCTGCAATATCAAGCAGTAAGGCATGCGCAATTGCGTATCTTGAGTATTTAAGCAGGGTGTCAATGATTTGTTCAGCATCGTGTCCAGATGCCCTTGCATTCCATAGACCGAGTGAGGTCAGGCGATAGGTGTGGATGTGCTCGGGGGATTTCTCAAGCTCTGCAAAGGGAGCTATCGCTTGGCGACATTCGGCAGATAATGGATGGTCTATATCTAAAAGGAGCGTCTTGTCGCTCTGAACAATCAAGGGGCCTTGAGTCATAGAAGGATTTCTCTTGCAAGTGCGGCAATGAGATTTGAGCGTGGCTCAAGATGAGAGACCAGTATATGTTCATCATTGGCATGCGCTCCGCCGCCAAGCGCTCCCAGTCCATCAAGAACTTTGGTGTGGATGGCTGCGAGATTGCCATCGCTTGCCCCACCAACGCTGGCTGAGCCCAGGGGCGCCATTGCTAGCTTCAAAGCTACTTTCTCAGCAAGCTCGTAAAGATCTTTTGTTGCAGAAATTTCTAATGGAGGGCGATTGATTCCTCCGCTAATTTCAATTCTGGCATCTTGATGTTCAGGCTTTAGGCTTCTAATTGCTTCTTCTACTCGTTTCATTTCAGCTAAGGTAAAAGATCTAGAGTCGACGTCAAGGCTTGCTAGAGCAGGAACAGTATTGGTGGTGCTTCCTGAAGCCATGACAGTTGGGACAACGCTAGTTCCTAGATTCTTGTTCTCTAGAGCAATTAGTCTGCTCACAATTCTAGAGATCTCAACAGTTGCATTAACGCCCTTCTCTGGTTCAAGGCCAGCATGAGCAGCTCTGCCATGGATAGTTATTTTGTACATAGAGGTGCCCTTGCGACTAATCTTTAGCTTTCCATCAAGGGATGCTTCCATCACTAATACCGCTTTAGCCTTCTTGCTTACCTCTTCAATAAGTTTGCGAGAGGTCTCAGAGCCGGTCTCTTCATCCGTTGTCGCAATGAGTGCAACGCGGCCTAGATCGAGGTCACGCATGGCATAGAGGGCTTGAATAAATCCAGATTTCATATCAAAGATTCCCGGACCAGATGCCAGATCACCTTCAACTCTCCATAATGGGATAAATGAACCAATTGGCCAAACCGTATCTAGATGAGTGAGCAAAACTACCTCTGGGTCTTTACTGCCAAGCCAATAGACCGGTCTTCCTGCTTCTTGGATTATCTCTGCACTGTTGCCAATTAGCCTTGAGGTAATTTGATTTGCAACCTCTAAAACTTTGGCACAGGCAGCAAGATCACTACTTGGGCTTTCGCATTCAACTAGTGCTTGTAGGTCTTTTAGCATCTGGTCTCTCATAGGTGAAGTCTGCCGTAATCGCTACTCACGCTGTGGTGACCCCCGTAATTCGGGATATTTTGAAAGGGGTCATGGCGTTGGTTGCATGATCTCTAGCCACCAAAGTTCCAAGAGATATCGAAAGAGGGTCAATGATCCGAAGTGAGACCCCACCGTTGGTATCGGCATAGCCAATTCGTAATGAAACACCCTTTCCTAGATATTCATTGAGTAAATCCATGGTTTCATTAGCGGTGCTTCTTGGCATCTGACCCGCAGGGCGCTTCTCAGCTGCTCGTTCGCCAGTTCTTAAGGTTCTAATGGCAACACTCAATATTGCAGATGAGGGCTTGCTTAACTCTCCAATTACTCGTGGTGGCTTAGCTCTTGACGTAGAGCGATTAGCAACCGGCATATTTATCACGCCCCCCTTGGCATTTTCTCCAGCAGGAAAATAACCCGCACCTCTTAGTTCCTCCATTAATTCCCCGCTATCGCTATCGCATATCAATATCTCCGGAGCAATTTGTCGGAACGATAGGTGAGATAACTTCTTATCTGCGGTCAGTGCAGCAATCAAACCCTGGTCTTCGCAGCGTAGATAAGTATTGGCATAACCAACCCTAAGTCTTCCATGTTTCTTTGCTACATCACTGATCAGATACTCCAGAGGTTGTGGGATTACACTCTTTGAGACTCTATTTAGGAAAGCCCTTATCTCCTCACCTGAATGCCCATGATCAAGCCCGCGCCGGATCGAACTCTCGCTAAAGCGATAGACAGTTGCTCCCCCACGACTTTCAATGTCTGCAAAAGTTGAGAGCATGCGAGCAACTTCAATGGTCAAAGGACCAGGAGCAATTGCTGTGTTATCTGCCTGAACCATAATATGCTCAACAGGTTTAGGCAGAGCACCATTGATTCCTAAGCTTTCCTCATCCTCCAAAAAACTCCTACCGTATGGCGATAGCGCTCCGCCTCCGGTAATTCCTAACCATTCAGCCTCTCGAAGGGTCCATTCAACTAGCTGTGCGGTTATTAGAGGACCTCTTCTATGCGGATAACGCCATAAAACAGCCGCCTTCACACTCTCCAAGCTGGCGGAAATTCCAGGGTTTGCAAGCAACAAATCTAGGGTCAGATTTCTAATCAAGCTGGCATTACTCCTATCAAGCTCACTACTCAAGGCAGTCAGATTTCGAGATTCACTTCGTCCAACTAGTCCTGCAACTCTTGAAGTTGCTCTCCAGAGACTCACGAGCTCGCTCCACTGAGCCTCTGGCTCCTTGTTTTGCCAGAGATCAAAGAGCGTGGTGGGGATGATTTGTCCATCTGCTTCTAGACCCAGTAAGCCAGATAGATAAGAGAGCTCTGAAACAAATGCAGCGCAGCTCTCCTCAACTCCTAAGTGATCTGCAGCTTTCTTGAGATCACGCACTCCAAGGCCACCTGATTGACGAGCACTTGGTGATTCCTCCGACCAAAAATTGAGAAGTTCAGCAACCCAACGTAGGGTATTTGAAATGGAGGCGAGGGCAGCCCGTTGTGTATCTGAATCTTTGGTAGTGACTCCAGTTACTCTTGGTTCGATAGGCACCAACTCTGAATGGACTTTATTTCCTCGTAGGTAGATTCCAACCTCTCGAGGCAGAGCAACTGTTGAGGTATCCATGGGAATCAGAAAGTTATTGTCAAGGAGCCAATTTATTGGCGTGCCTTTCTTTCTGATATCCCCCACTTGCCCCCGAGGCGGTCCCCAAGTCAGTTTCTCCAAGACCGCTTTAGCACCTGCAGGGGCTTTATCAATTAACTTCAAATCAATCTCTGTCGGCGATTCTGGCCCAAGGCCTACGGGTTCATTTCCCAGCAGATCTCTGACAGCTCTTGGCAATCTAAGACTGGCACCATCTGAATAGATAAGAGCAAGTGATCTCAAATGAAGAATAACCTCTTGGCTTGCTCTATCGCTAAGAGCTACTACTTGCCTTATTGTGAAAGGATCTCTAAGGACTGCACAGACTTCAAGGACTTGGAACTGCCATTGATTCAAGGTTTCAAGAGCTCGAAGCAGGCTGGGAGCAGAGCTAGCACGAGCGGCAAGTGCGCTGATATCGGCAGGAATCGGAGTTATTAAATCCGGGCGCAGCTCGAAGAGCTTCTCTAGATCCTCATCACTTCGTTGCCTAAGTTCAGCGGCAAAGGTTGGGCTAAGGCCCGATGAGCTATTTACTACACCAGTTAGCGACATAACTGGCCTACACTACCTGAGAAACTAAGCCCCCGCCTGCTTGAAAGATTATCTAGAAGAGCGCCTGATTCCTGAGGTGCAAAAAACCCAGAGGCCAGCAAGGCGAGAGATAAAAGGACCTATAAAACGATTTAGCCAGCGCAGCCGTCTAAAATCATGTACCGGCCAGCTCTGTGCAAATGCAATAAAGCGAAGTTTGGCATCAGGATTGATGGCTCTTGGATGGCCAACTGCGCTAAGAAGCGGCAGGTCATTATGTGAATCGGAGTATGCAAAACAATCTTTAAGATCTATTCCTTGTATTTTTGTTAACTCAGCGATTGCTATGGCTTTTTCTCTGCCATGAAGAAGTTTTCCATTTAGACTGCCAGTGTACTTCCCCTCTTTGACTTCAGCCTTAGTTCCAATCGCTCCAGTAAAACCTAGACGCTCTGCAATCAGATTTGCAAAATCCTCAGGAGAGGCTGTTACTAACCAGACTTCATCTCCTGCGCTTAGATGTTCCTTTGCTAACTCAATTGCCCCTTGCCAAATTGAAGGTGAGACAAACTCATTATAAATCTGCTCTCCGATGGCTCGAACCTCTCTGACATCATGGCCGCCAATGAAATCGGTGGCAGCCTTTTGAAAGCGATTGATCACATCTGACTTTTCAGTCCCAGTCATTCGGAAGCGAATATTGGCAAGGACCCAAGCTCCGATATCTCGCTTGGTGAAAAAGCCACGGTTATACATACCCTTACCAAGGAAATAGAGGGTCGATCCTCGGGTAATTGTGTTATCTACATCAAAGAAAGCTATCCGTGGCATGCAGTCAGAGTAGCGAAAAGCGCGGTATTACTTCTGCCTTTATGCTTACCCGCATGAGCGATGAGTCAGCAATCTCACAGAGTGTTCATCTTCTGCGCCATGGCCAAGTGGAGAACCCAAGAAATATTATCTATGGCCGCCAGCCTGGCTGGAGACTCTCAGAGCGAGGCCACGAAATGGCCAAAGCTGTAGCCCAGTGGAGTAGAGAGCTTTCACTGGGCGCAATTCATGCATCCCCGCTGCAGCGAGCGCATCAAACTGCTGAACCCATTGCATCACTACATGGCTTAGAGATCAGAACGGATGAGAATCTAATTGAGGCTGAGAATCTCTTTGAAGGGAAACCCTTTGATGTCTCAGAAGCGATAAAGCACCCAGCTACTTGGCGCCATCTTTGGAACCCTTGGCGTCCTTCCTGGGGCGAGCCATATAAAGAGCAAGTATCTCGAATGAGTAAGGCTGTTGACGATGCGCGCCTGGCAGCAGATGGAAGAGATGCGCTAGTAGTTTCCCATCAACTACCCATATGGATTATGCGCTTATCAATCGAAGGCAAATCATTCCCCCATGATCCAAGAAAGCGTCAATGCACGCTAGCCTCGGTAACAAGTATTCATTTTGATCAGAACGGAAAGGTTCTTGGCCTTACCTATAGTGAGCCTGTCGCCCATTTACTTCCAGATAGTGAATAATGAAGAAATCTATAATTCTGTTGATTTTGCCATTGCTAATTTCATGTTCAAGTAATGGAATTACTAGCGGAGACGAACAAGCCTTTATCTCAGGTAATGGCGTAGCAACTTACATCGCACCAGATCAGAGAAGGGAAGCGCCGGAGATTTCTGGCCCGACTTTAAGTGGTGGAAACTTTGAAGCAGAGCCGGGAAAGTTATTGATCCTAAATGTCTGGGCTTCTTGGTGCTCCCCCTGTCGAGCAGAGGCGGCAGCGCTGCAAGAACTCTCCCTTTCCTATCCAGAAGTCCAATTCCTAGGAGTTCTCACCAGGGACACTCGCGTTGCGGCGCAGTCATTTGTTGAGCGTTTTGGTATTACCTATCCTTCATTAACTGATGATGCCATTTTGCTAGAGTTTCATGGCCAGTTAATCCCAAATGCCATTCCAACTACCTTAATAATTGATGGTAAATCTAGGCTCGCGGCAAGAATTAGTGGCGAGGTCACTTATTCCTCCCTCAAGGAGCTAATTGAGAGAGTAAAAAGCGATGAGTGATTTTCTAGTTAACCAAATATTTGATGGCAGCCTCTTAGCTGCCAGCCTAGTCGCCTTGATTGCTGGGCTTATTTCCTTTGCTTCTCCCTGTGTTTTGCCATTACTGCCTGGTTATCTAGGTTATGTATCAGGTGCCTTTGCCTCTAGAGGGCGTTTGCTTCTAGGTTCATTCTTATTTGTTCTTGGATTTGCATTTCTATTTATGACCTATGGGGTGGCCTTTGGCGCTCTAGGTGATGCCATATCAAGTAGTTCATCGATTCTTGCTCGCCTACTTGGCGTCTTAACAATCTTCTTTGGACTTATTTTTCTATTTTCTGAAAAGTTCTATAGATCCTATAAATTTCCTTTTCTTGCCTCAGCCGGGCTAATAAGCGCACCGATACTGGGATTCATGTTTGGCCTTGGTTGGACTCCCTGCATAGGCCCAACACTTGGCGCGGTACAAACCCTAGCTCTAATTGAGGCAAGTGCCGTGCGTGGGGCAATTCTTTCACTCTTTTACTGCATAGGTCTTGGCGCACCATTTATTGTCTTTGCACTCTTTCTAGAACGCTCAGCTAACTTTCGCCGTTATCTGATCCAAAGAGGAGAGATCATTTCAATCATTGGTGGAGTCTTTCTCATAGTTATTGGGTTACTTCAAGTTTTTGGTCTCTGGGAAGACCTAATGGCATCACTGCGCGGCACTATTAGCTCCTTCATTCCGGTGATCTAATGAGCGCCCCAGAGCTTGGAGCCACCTCACTACTTCGCTATCTATGGAGACAGTTAACCAGCATGCGTACAGCCTTGATCTTGCTGTTATTGCTGGGCATTGCCTCAATACCAGGGTCAATATTTCCCCAAAGAACTCAGAGCCCTCTTAAGGTTAGAGAATATTTCGATGATGACCCAAGCGGCTCCAAGTGGCTAGACCGCCTCTATCTATTTGATGTATACGGCTCTCCCTGGTTTTCGGCTGTCTATCTCCTTCTATTTGTTTCGCTCGTTGGTTGTGTATTGCCCCGCTCTCTTCACTACTTCAAAGAGATATTTGCAGCACCGCCTGGCGCTCCTTCCTTGCTAAACACTATGGAGGGTTTTCAGGTAAGCCCAGCCCGCTTGGAGAGCGCTGAAGCGTGGCTAAAGAAGGACAAGTTTAGGATCTCAAGAACTAGCGATTCAATTGCGGCCGAAAAAGGTTATCTCAGGGAGACAGGAAATCTGCTCTTTCATCTTTCTTTGATTGTTGTTTTACTAGGAATTGCGGCAAGTTCAGTATTTGGCATGCGAGGTGAGGCAATAGTCAATGTGGGTGAGCGCTTTATTAATACGCCAACAAATTATGACAACCTCACACCTGGGCGATTCTTCTCTCTTGAGTCTCTTCCCCCATTTACGATTAAGGTAAATAATTTCTCCGCCTCATATGATCGTAAAACTAGTCAAGCGTTAGATTACGAACTTAGAGTCACTACTAAGGACTCTCTGGATTCATCTGAAGTCAATCAGATAGTCAAGGTAAATGAACCACTCACCTTTGGGTCAACAAGGGTCTATCTCCAGGCAAATGGATACTCACCTCTTGTTACTGTTAGAGACAGTCAGAACCTTGTTAAATTCGAGGGCCCGGTTCCATTTCTCCCCCAAGATTCAAACTTGGGCTCAATAGGCGCGATCAAGGTTCCCGATATGCAGCCACAAATTGGTTTTGTTAGCTCGTTCTTCCCAACTGCAGCACGAGATGAAGTTCGAGGGGGATTTTCTTCTTTTCCAGAACTCCTCGATCCAAGGCTTTTGGTCTCAGTTTGGAAGGGGGATTTAAAGATGGATGAGGGCGTTCCACAATCCATTTATCGCATAGATACCGAAGAAATGGAGCGCATCGGGCTATGGGCTCTAAGCATTGGTGAGAGCTATGCCTTTGAGGTGGGTTCCATCACACTCAATGGAGTAGTCCCTTGGGTGAATCTCCAAGTGGTTAGAGATCCCGGCAAGCAATACGCCCTCTTTGGAAGTATTCTGGCCATCACAGGGCTTCTTATCTCGCTCTTTATTCGTCAGAGACGAATCTGGGTTAGACAGGTCGGAGGCAATATAGAAATCGCAGGTCTTGCTCTCAATAAGCTGCCAGGGCTAGAAGATGAGATAGGAAGAATGATAAGAGAAATAGGTGATCAGAAGTGAGTAGAAGTGATTGGGCATATTTATCCAATGACCTGATCTACATCACCCTTGCTCTCTTTGCCCTTTCATTTCTTTCCTACGCCTACGAAACCGCCTTCTCCCTGCGCGCAAATAAGGCTGATGGCGGTAAATACCTAGACCGTGCCGTCACTACAAAGGCTAGAAAGATAGCCAGCATCCTCTTCGTGGTAGCGACGGCATCACTAACCTTGGCAGTAATCGCACGCGGAATATCAGCGGAGCGAATCCCTCTTGGCAATATGTATGAATATTCAATAACTGGAGCTATGGCCTTTGCTCTGGCTTTCTTGCTTATTGGAATTAAGTTTGATTTGGGTTGGTTGGGCCTTCCTAGTTCGATCTTGATTCTCTTGATTCTTGGAACAGCTATCACTCTTTTATATAGACCAAGTGCCCCGCTAGTTCCAGCTTTGCAATCTAGCTGGTTGGTAATTCATGTCTCATCAGCAATTCTCTCTGGAGGAATCTTCTTACTTTCAAACACTGTGGCTGGGGCATATCTCTGGCTTGATCGCATGGAGAGAAAAGGCGAGAGAAGTGAGTTTGCAAAGAGGCTTCCATCTCTTGAGAGCTTAGATCAGCTCTCCTATCGCTTAGTAGCATTTGTATTTCCTTTATGGACATTTGCAGTCATCTCAGGTGCTATCTGGGCAGAGGCTGCTTGGGGACGTTACTGGGGATGGGATCCCAAAGAGACCTGGTCATTCATTACTTGGATTCTTTTTGCCTCTTATCTACATGCTCGCGTCACCGCAGGTTGGAAGGGTAGAAAGGCCGCATGGCTCTGTCTGATCGCAGGCTCTTCTTATCTATTTAATTATGTTTATATAAATGTCTGGGGAAGCGGAAGGCATACATATAGTGGCCTATAGATTGAAATTAGCTCGCTTGGCTTCTGGAACCAGGTGAAGATACTTCTCGCTATTCTTTCGAATATAAGCTGAAACAAAAGAGCAGTACGGTGCCACTTCAAGGCTTTTCTTAACTGCTTGATCTAGAGCTTCTTCAACTAGTTGACCACCTAACCCCCTGCCACCAAATCTAGGATATATCTCAGTATGGGTATAGGAAATTACTTGGTTCCTAATCCTGAAGTCAGCAAAGCCTGCAAGCTCTGCATCAGCATAGATTTCATATCTACTCAATTCATCATTCTTCAATATAGAAATGCTCATATACGCACCGTATCAAACAGGTTTATTGTTGATAAGAGCCCTGCCATACTCCCATTAGTGAAGATTAGGGCTGGTAATCCTAGATTTGGTTTCTTCACTTGGAGTCGATGACGATGGAGGTTCTAAGTAACTGCTCAGGACCTCCAGTCTTCAATATAAGCGTCAACCCACAAACTACATAGAATCAAGATTTCTCTAGGTTCATTACAGCCACGTTTCGCCCACGAGCCAGTGTGGCGTAGTGGCAGCGCGTTAACTCTTACCAAGCCAGGACTGCGGGTTCTCTTCCCATCACCTACTCGGCATAATTCTCATGTGACCACAAACATAGTTGTTGCAGAACTCTCTGCCGATGAAGGGGCTCGATTAGGAGATCTTCGATTGGAAGCCCTTGCAGATAGCCCAGCACTACTTGCTGGCGAGTCAGATGAAGAGCGTAATTTCGCTGAAGATCAGCGGAGGCAGAGCTTTAACAAACCCTCATATGTTGTGGCAACAATCGATGGCAAAGATGTGGCCATGATAAATATAGAAAACTTAGTAGGCGACTTTGGAGCAACATGTTGGCTAGGTGGCCTATGGTCCAACCCAGACTATCGCGGATCTGGCGTTATTCGAGCAATCTTTAACTACATGGATTCAGCCGCTAGCAAACGCGGTTGGACGGTTCAAGGATTGGGAGTGATGGAGAGCAATTGCGGTCTGCGAAAAGGTCGGCTTCATTAAGCGCGGCGATCGGGTTGAAAGTAGAGGCAAGCCAGGGAACTATTACTTCAAAATGATTAAGAGCCTATAGCTTTCTAAGAAAGTCAGGATTGTCATCTGGTGGAACAATTCTTCTCTTTCTGCGGCCACGACCATCTCCTTTAGGCCGGCCCGCAATAATCCAAGCAATTGCGCCGATAGCTGGAACAAAGATGATAATGACTAACCAAGCCCACTTAGGCAGACTTCTTATATTGTTTTCTGCAGTGCGTGAGCAGTCGATGATACTAAATATCATCAAAGCCAGAGTGATAATTAGAGCTATTACTGCTAAACGAAGCACGAAAGTATTTTACCGCGCAACCAACAAGGCTGCTAAAGAGAGAGCCGCAGCATAGATGATCTGAATACGGCCAGTCTTAACCAAGAGATCTATCAACTCCACCCCGCTAGCGCCTGCCTTTACTGCCCGCACAGAGTTGACTGCAAGCGGAGCGCTTAGCAGGGCAAGAAGGTAGTAGGGCGAGAAGAGACTTAAGACAGCTGAGATCACTAAGGCAAAGAAGATTAACCATCTATATAGATCACGGCTGGAAGCATCGCCAATTACTACCGCCAGAGTTCTCTTGCCTACTTGGAAATCCCTTGGTAAGTCTCTTAAGTTATTGAGAACCAGAATCGCACACGAGAGCGCTCCAAGAGCAAATGAGGCTAGCAGAACTTGTGAAGACAGTGATTGAACATGAACAAAGTAGGTTCCATTTGTGGCAACGAGCCCAAAGAAGATAAATACTGAAACTTCACCAAGGCCTCTATATCCATAAGGCTTTGGCCCTGCGGTATAGCCCCAGGCAGCAACTATAGAAATTAGCCCAATCGGGATTAGGATCCAAGAAGTTCTATAGGAAAGTATTGCTCCAGAAAGTGTAGCAAGGGCAAGAAACAAGAAGGCGGCATTTCGCACAGCGCTAGGAGTTGCGAGCCCAGCTCCCACCAAGCGAATTGGCCCTACTCGGTCACCATCTGCTCCTCTAATGCCATCTGAATAGTCATTTGCGTAATTAACCCCGATTTGAAGAGAGAGGGCAACGCTAAGGGCTAGGAGAAAGTGAAGTAGCGATGAGTTATATCCGGCAAAAGCGGTGCCCACAATGACTGGCGCTATTGCAGCATATAAAGTTCTTGGTCTGGCTCCCTGTATCCACTGCTCAGCTGTGGTCATTGGATAACTTTCTTCTATCAGGTTTTCCTATTGGTAGATATGGGATATTGGAAACTATTACTAACTCCTTTGGTGAGGCGTGAGAGCCGAATTTATTGGCTAACTTACTTCTCACCTCATCTAGTGCGATATTGCTAGTGGTTGCAATACACAACTTCTCTCCCCATTCGGCATCGGCTTTAGCAAATGCCACGATCTCAAGTCCTGAATACTCGCCTTGAAGATAACTCTCGATGGCACTTAGAGAGATATTTTCACCACCAGAAATGATCTGATCATCTGCTCTTGCTTCAACTACTAAGCGTCCATCTACGATGGAGCCTAGGTCATCTGTAACAAACCAACCATTCTCAATCGGGAATCCACCTTCCAAATAACCATAAGCAATCTGTGGGCCTTTGAGAGCAATCCGTCCTTCCATGATCTGAAACGAAACTGCATCAAGTGCCTGGCCATCGTAGATAACCCCACCCGATGTTTCGCTCATGCCATAGGTAGTGATGACGTTAATTCCTAGTTCTTGGGCCTCTTGCTTCAAATTAGGATCAAGGCGCGCTCCACCCACTAGGACTGCCTGACAGTTTTGTAGATGCGCTAAGAGCTGCTTATCTTCATGAACTGCACGGTGTAATTGTGTTGGAACGATTGCGCTGAATTCAGCTTTACTTTCAACTCCAACAGGCTCTGTGCCGAGCTCTATTGATCTAACCAAGATATTGAGTCCTGCAATATGTGCTGTAGGTAGTAAGAGGGACCATCTCTGCCCCGCTCTTGCAGCTAGAAACTTATGGCTTGCCCTTGCGCTAGCAATGAGAGATTGTGCGGTAAGTAGCACTGACTTGGGATTGCCAGTAGAGCCAGAGGTTCTAACGACTAAAGCCACCTTAGGGTCAACCTGACTAACATCTAGTGGCGCGGTGCTAAGGGCTGGACCCTCATCCTTTAGGGCCAGAGAGAGCTTTCCTAGAAAGTGTGGCATCGACCACGCAGGCTCGATGATCTGCACTTCTCGCTTTACCGCAAGTTCCATAACCGACATAGGGTATGCCATATGAGCAAGCCGATTAAGCGCCAAGGCGGCAGTCGCACCATTCCAAAGTGGGAATTAGGTTCACGGGCGCGTGGATTTGGCGATGTGCGCTATGAGACAGCAGAAGGCATGGCGAAGATAACAATCGATCGCCCCCATGTTCGTAATGCATTTCGCCCAGAGACGTTATTTGAATTAGAGCGGGCATTCACCTTTGCAAGAGATGATGAAAAAGTCGGCGTAATAATCTTAACCGGCCAAGGAGATGAAGCCTTCTGCTCTGGAGGAGATATCTCAGTTCGTGGCGATGATGGATATATTGGAAGTGATGAAGTTGGCAAAAAGGGAATTGGCCGACTAAATGCTTTGGATCTTCAGGTGCAGATTCGTCGCACTCCAAAACCAGTGATAGCAATGGTTGCGGGATGGGCAATTGGTGGTGGCCATGTACTCCATGTTGTCTGTGACATCACCATTGCTGCAGAGAACGCTAAGTTTGGTCAAACAGGCCCTATGGTCGGATCTTTTGATGGTGGCTATGGGGCAGGGTTGCTAGCAAGACATGTGGGCCAGAAAAAAGCGCGAGAGATCTGGTTTATGTGCCGACAATACGATGCGAAAGAAGCGCTCGACATGGGGCTGGTTAATACCGTTGTCCCAGTTAACGAGTTAGAGGCTGAAACTGTCTCTTGGGCAAGAGAGATGTTGCGCCACTCACCTATGGCACTTCGCCTACTAAAGGCCGGCCTTAATGCCGCCGATGACGGACTTGCAGGGGTTCAACAATTAGCGGGAGATGCCACGTTGCTCTTCTATTTGACCCAAGAAGGTCAAGAAGGTCGGGATGCCTATAAAGAAAAGCGTGAACCTGACTTTGATAAGTTCCCTAAACGTCCTTAAGTTATGTCACTAACGCTCAGGGAGGCCTTAGCCTCACTTAGAGTTGTAGCAATTCCCATGCGAACGAAATTTCGCTCTCTCGATCTTCGCGAAACTGCGCTAATAAAGGGCGAATATGGCTGGGGAGAGTTCGCGCCTTTCATTGAGTATTCAGATCAAGAATCACTGCCTTGGCTAGAAAGTGCTATTGAGGCAACAGATGGACCACTATCTGCGGCGCTTCGAGAGTCAATCCCAATCAATGCCACCATCCCAGCATCAAATGATGAGGCAGAGATTGCCGAGATTATCTCTTGGTATAGCGGAGTTAATACCGTGAAAATAAAAGTCGGCGGATCAATTGGTGAGGATCTAGTAAGGATTGCCAGGGTTAGAAGTCATCTACCAAAGGCTAAGATCAGAATTGATGTTAATGGCTCCTGGAGCGTTAATGAAGCAGCACTTAACATCAGGACTATTTACGGCGAGGCAACAGGTGAGTTTCTAGAATATGTAGAGCAACCAGTTGCAACCCTTGACGAACTCAAAGAATTAAAGAGCCTTCTCTTAGTTGATGTAAAAATAGCTGGAGATGAGATCTTAAGAAAAGCCAAAGATCCCTTTGCTATTGACCTTGATGGCGCCATTGATGTGTTGATGTTAAAGGTTTCACCTCTTGGTGGAATTAATAGAGCAAGGGATTTAGCAAGCCATCATGAATTGCCAGTTGTAGTATCAAGTGCCCTTGAGTCAGCCGTTGGTATTTCTTATGGCTTAGCCCTGGCGGCAAGACTTCCCAAATTGGATTATGCCTGCGGCCTTGGAACCAGCGCCCTGTTTGCTCAAGACATTAGCGATATTCCAATTTCAGATGGCGTGATAAGAGCTACTAATTATCCGATTGATCTAGATCGGCTCGAAAGATATGAAATGAGGGGTGAGCGTCTAGAGTGGTGGCGCAATAGAATCACCAGAGTGTGGAATTTGAGGCGCCCAGCATGAGTAATTCAACAAATCTGGCCCGAAGCATAGTTCGACAATTAATTGAATTAGGGATCCAGGACGTTGTTCTCTCTTCAGGGTCTCGGAATGCACCACTTTCCATTGCGCTCTATGAAGCAGCGGAAAAGGGCTTGATAAAGCTTCATGTTCGCCTCGATGAGAGAGGCGCAGCCTTCTTTGCTCTTGGAATTTCAAAGGCCAGCTCTAGATATGTCCCAGTGGTATGCACAAGTGGAACGGCGGTAGCTAACTACTATCCAGCGCTTCTAGAGGCTCATCACAGCAACATCAATTTGTTGCTATTAACGGCAGATAGACCAGCACGCCTTCGAAAAACTGGCTCAAATCAAACAACGGATCAGAGCAATATCTTCGGCAGCTTTGTCAGAGCAAGTTTTGACACGACCGAGAACTTGGATGTCTCAACGTGTCTAAGTGTTCAGGGACCAGTCCATATAAATCTACAATTTGATGAGCCACTACTTGAGGAGAATGACTCCGATTGGCTCTCTGGGGTGAGAATTAGGCAACTAGAAAGGCCTAACCCAAAGGCTATAGACATAAACATCGAATCAAGGAGATCCCTGGTAATAGTCGGCCATGATCGAGCTGGATTTAGCGTGGCTGAGATTGAATCATTTGCCAGCAATCTGGCAGCCCCAATAATTGCTGAAGACCCTCTCGTCTTTGAAGGTGCTATTGCGCATGGGTCAATTGTTTTGTCTGATGAAAGGGCAAGAAGAGAGTTAGCAGCAGATCACGTATTTGTAATTGGCAGAACCACGCTTTCTAGAAACATAAACTCTTATGTTCAAGGGGCAAAGAGGGCAATTGTTATTGACCCTCGTACAGAAAAGATTGATACTTCTAGAACTTCAGATGAAATCTATATCCAGATTCCGCAATTGAAAAAGCCAGTGGAGATTGACCAAAGCTGGCATGATTTATGGAAGAAATATGAAGCACTCGCAGCCATCTCCCTTTCGGTTCTTCCGGATTGGTCAGAGGCAGAGCTAGCTGCAATGGTTGCCGAGCAGCTCGAGAGCGATACTGCGCTATTTATTTCATCATCTAGGCCGGTGAGAGATTTGGAAAGTTTTGCAGTTCCACGCTCCGGGCTCATCACCTATGCCAACCGCGGACTTGCAGGAATTGATGGCAACATCTCAACAGCGCTTGGCATTGCATCGCAACATAGCCGGAGCTATGCAGTCATTGGAGACTTAGCATTTCTCCATGACGTTTCAGCTTTAGCTAGTCCAACAAAAGACAATCTAACGATTATCGTTGTCGATAATGATGGTGGTGGGATCTTCTCAACCCTCGGACAAAGGGGCAGCAAAGGATTTGAAACGATATTTGGAACACCGCATGGAATTGATATAACAAGCGTAGTTACGGGCTTTGGAATATCCTGTCAGCAAATCAGTAGCGCCAAAGAGCTTCATATTGCCTTACAACAGATTTACGCTGGGCTCCATGTGATTGTGGCCAAGATGCCTGATAGAGATGCAAACGCGGACTCGATTGCGGCGGTACTGAAGAAATATAGTCAGTTAGTGCTTCTCTAGGGCAGAGCGCATGGGCAGTAGCTTTGCCTGGCTCTCTGCATATTCACGCTCGGGATCTGATCCTGCGACAATTCCACAACCGGCATAAATTCGAATTGATTTAGAATCACTTGAAATCTGCCCACAACGCAGTGCAATTGCCAATTCACCATCGCCCTTGCTATCAATCCATCCAACAGGGCCGGCATAGCGACCTCGGGAGATGCCCTCAATCTCATCAATAGCGCGCTTTGCTAGATCCCTTGGAGTTCCACAAACTGCAGCTGATGGGTGCAATCTGGAAGCAAGGTCAAAAATATCGGCAGGGTTTGCTGAATCGGATAAGACTGCTGTGACATCGGTGGCTAGATGCATCACATTTGAGAGATGAAGAACAAATGGTGTCTCAGGAACATTAGTTGAGCGACATAGCGGGCTTAGCGCATCAGCTACTGACTGAACTGCATACTCATGCTCCTCCAGATCCTTGGAAGAACGAGCGAGGGAACCAGCAAGAGCTAGGTCCCGCTCATCATCGCCAGTCTTTCTAATCGTTCCTGCCAGAACCCTGGAGGTTATTAGCGATTTACTTAAACGCACTAATAGCTCTGGAGTTGCTCCAACTAGGCCATGATTGGAATAAACCCAAGTTGAGGGGAACTCCTTGGCCAAGAGCCTTAAGAGCCTTCTGGTATCTATGTTTTCTTGGCTCTTTCCGGTAAGAAAACGGGCAAGTACGACTTTATCTAATCCCTCATCTCTAATTTTGCCAATAGCAAGTGCTACTCGCTCTCTCCAGATATCTCCATTACTGCCGCTCCAAGCGATATCTAGTGGCCTTGCTCCGTCCTCTCTTCTCTCCAGCTTCGGTTGTGAAGTATCCCCAATCCAGGTAATCCAAGATCTGCCATTTGATTGACCTACTACAACCTTAGGGATGACTAATATGGAATCCTCTGCTTCATCGAATGAGAATGATGTGAAGAGAATCGGTCCACTGCCAGAACCATGGGCGTTGTTAGCAATATTTAGGCCATTTATCTCACCTCTCCACCAAGAGCGAGCATCTTCAAAACGATTAGAGCCTTTAACAGTATGTGATTTATATACTCCAAAACCAATTAACCCATCCCCGCCTCTAATCCAGGAACTAATCTGATCATCTTTGATATCGGCAATGGCGATATCAAGAAGTTCGGGGTGTTCCCCTAATAACTCGGTGGTGGCAGAGATAGACACGGGGCTCCATTCAACTTGTGGAGTTAGCCTAGCGGTAGGGATGATAGGTAAGTGAGTCGAGCAGATTTGAGCAAGGACCCGGAGGAAGTTGCTGCCATGTTTGATGGGGTAGCTCGTCGCTATGACTTATTTAACGATTTGCTTAGCTTAGGTGCCACTAGACGATGGCGAAGAAGTGCGCGGAAGATCATTGATCCCAAACCAGGTATGAAGATTCTTGATATAGCAGCTGGCCCTGGGTCATCTAGTGAACCGCTCTACAAGGCCGGAGCTGATGTCACCTCACTTGATTTTTCAAGAGGAATGTTAGAACAGGGAAGAAGAGTTCGACCCTATTTGAAATTTGTTCGAGGCGATGCACTAAATCTTCCATTTGATGAAAACACCTTTGATCTGACAACAATTTCATTTGGCCTTAGAAACACCAGAGATCATAAGAAAGCTCTGAGCGAGGCCCTAAGGGTTACCAAACCTGGGGGGAGGATCGTGGTAGTTGAGTTCTCAGCTCCTACCTTCAAACCATTTCGCATCCTCTATATGAATTACCTAATGAAAGCTTTACCGAAATTATCCAGATCAGGGGCATCGAACCCTGCTGCATACGCCTATCTTGCAGAGTCGATCCGCGCCTGGCCCAAGCAGGGCGAGCTATCTAGCGATATGCAGGCGGTAGGGTGGGAAAATTCATCATGGATTAACCTCACTGGGGGAGTTGTGGCAGTTCACACAGCCTTTAAGGGCTCTTAGATTTCTCTGAATTTCTAGGGCTCACCTAAGATTTGGCTCTGTGAGCAACCCCTACCTACCAATCATCGTAATCGGAGCGATTGGATTTGGATTCGCAATCTTTTCGGTGGTAGCCGGAGCTCTGACAGGACCGAGGCGATATAACCGAGCAAAGCTAGATGCTTATGAATGCGGAATTGAACCAAGTCCACAGGCTCAAGGCGGCGGACGCTTTCCAGTCAAGTACTTTCTAACAGCAATGCTCTTCATTATCTTTGATATCGAAATTGTTTTCCTCTATCCCTGGGCTGTTGCCTACGATCAGCTAGCGCTATTTGGTCTGATTGAGATGGTTATTTTTATCGCAACGGTATTTGTGGCCTATACCTACGTCTGGCGTCGTGGCGGATTGGAATGGGATTGATCAGATGGGCCTAGAGGAGAAACTACCTTCCGGTTTCCTACTAACTACGGTGGAAAAGCTTGCCGGATACATGCGCAAGAACTCGCTCTGGCCTGCAACTTTCGGTCTTGCCTGCTGCGCCATTGAGATGATGGCCATTGGCTCTGCCTCGAAATATGACATCTCTCGCTTTGGTATGGAAGTTTTTCGTGCTTCACCAAGACAGGCAGATCTAATGATTGTGGCCGGTCGAGTATCAAACAAGATGGCTCCAGTGGTTAGACAGATCTATGACCAGATGCTCGCTCCCAAGTGGGTTCTATCGATGGGAGCTTGCGCCTCATCTGGTGGCATGTTCAATAATTATGCAATCGTCCAAGGCGTTGATCACATAATTCCTGTTGATATTTACCTGCC